>NZ_JABXKQ010000082.1 GCF_017114945.1 Nostoc sp. JL34 | reverse complement strand
AGGTAGCCGTTCTTGAACCCAATTAAATACCCTTGCTAAGTTAAACTCTTAGTAACTAATTATACTCTCATGAGAGTAATAAAAGAGCGTTAGGGGTGCTGGCTTTTGTTTGTTTCTTTTTTCTCTTTGTTGTTGAAGTGTCCTCCTCTGTTTCAGCAGACTCTAATAAAGCAAACCCAAAAATATCATCATCATAAAATTGTTCTGGATCGAAATATTCACTTGTTAACCGATTAATATTTTCGTCCTCATCCCAAACTCTATTAACTAAATAACCTTGATTTTGAAGATAAAAACGTAACGCCCAACGGATTGCACTTGAACCTACAAAAGAATGAATCTTACCATCATTCCAATAACCTTTTTGCAGAGTAGTCTTATTTCCTCGTCTAATGTCATGATTTAAGGACGCTAAACCATAACGAGTGAGGACTGTTCCGTAAAGATAATAATTAGGGATATTATTGTCATTCTTCTTCTGACTCATAATTCACTTCTTCTACTTTTTGATTGTTTGGGAATGAACTATCATCCATATTTGTGGGTTTATCTTTGGGTTTATAACTGGCGACCGCTAACAATGACCAAATTCTTATTTCTTGCCAAGGTGATTTTTTAATTAGTAGTGCAATCTCTTCCTGATGCTCATTAAAATACTTATTTAATCCACCTCTTACTAAAAAGTCAGACAAATATTCCTTAAACGACAATTCATCATAACAATAGTTTAGCTCTGCCCTTAATCGTTCAACTTTCTTCTTAATTGGAGGATCTTTACCTGACTCTGTTTTGGCATAAATTTTAGCAAAGTTGCCCTTCATAGCTTGCTGAAATACCTTAATAAAAATAAGATACTGCTTGTCTTCTTCACTATTCTCTGCCATTATGATGAATCCTTTTCGATTGGAAAATAACTGGTTAAATAAATATTCTTTTGAATCCTCTATCACCAATTTTTCCCAAAAATTAGACCACCAATGGATTCCTTTCACTAAATTATCAGAAATCAGGGAGCGAATCGGATTGACCTTAATAAAAATTTGCTTATATTTAATTATCTGATAATTAGTTTTAAAGTATTTTTGCACCTGTTGATAAGTGATTAAAATATTCTTATCAATTTTAATTTCTTCTATACTCATCAATGTCCGTTGACGAGAAGCTTTGTTTGTTTTTTCATATAACCAAACTTGACAAGCTTGATAGTAGCCCACTTCAGGCTGAATATCGTCTAAGCTGTAATAAAGTAATCCTGCTTCCCCAAGACTACTAACATGAAACTGTTTAGTTTCTAATTGCTGTAATCGCCATCTCCTTTGAGAAGCGTCTTCAAAATCCTTTATTTCTGGAATCACCACCAAGTAGCGATGGGGTTTCCTTTCTTTTAAGTCTTCTGATGGTATATGAAGTAAGCAATAATGACAAACTACTGGTACAAATAATAATGCTAAAGCGTATTCAGGTTTCTCTTCTAGTTTTGTAGTATTCTGCGTTCGAGCATGGCGAACAATTCCCCCTAAATACAACCAACTGGTTATTTGAATGTAATCATGTCTGAGTTGTTGGGTATCTGCCTCGCATAACTTCTCTGCAAAGGTTTGATGTACGTACCAAGTTAGGGATTTATATTGATACTCGACTTGTTTTTCTTCAAACGTTAGTTCAGTGTTAATTATCTCTCCTGCTTGATAAAACTTATTAAGTCGCAGGAAAACAGCGCATATTCCCTCATGAATATGGATTTTCTGCCTTAAATCTATTCGATCATTGTCTAATCCTACTAAATGAATTAAACCTGTATCATCTAATTGAAAAGACTCCTTAATTAACCAAGATAGGGCAAAAAAATCACTTCCTTGCCAGAATAATTCAATAGTATCAGCAGTCAAAGACCATGATATATGTCCTCCCCGTTGACGAGATGAGGGATATTGCTTTTCTAATCGCTTTAAAGTCATGTAAAGTCCAGCCATACCGAGGCGGTGCATTATTGTCGTATCCGCAGCATCGAGAGATAGGGAAATTTTGGGTTGGGTAGCAACCATAATCAGGTTTCCTCTTCTTCCTTGGAGCGAGTCGCTGGGACAAATATTCCACACATCATCTTTCGTTTCCCGCCAATTCCCTGTTCTTGCAGGATTAAGGAATCTTCTGGGTTGAGTTCGCTGATTTTTACGCCAAATCCTCTAACTTTAAACTGTTTCCCTTCTTTATTGATGGTTAATTGTCTTCGTTGAGGTGTTCCATTTTGTCGGGTGAGAAGTTCTATTTTTCCTTGTATTCCTAAATTATCCAGTTGCCGTTGAACAGCTTCAATAAAGTTAGTAGAGTCTTGGAACCCTTTAATTATCACTAATCTCGAATAGACGCTTTCTGAAGAAATTAAAGGTTGGTAGTTGGGAATATCTAGTTGATAAAAATTTTGACCTATATGAAAAGCTTGACCCGCTAAATAAGGATAAATTAAAGGAATTTGTTGATGATAAATCCGAATTTTTAGACGAGATTGAGCAGTGAGTTCAAGCAAATTGTTTCTGGTCGGTATTCCAGCAATCGGATGAATCCCAATAGACTTTAGTTCGTGAAGGCTAGGACAGATACTGGACAAAGCACTATAGATAACATAACCATTATCAAGAGGAATCGGTGCGCCTCTTAGCTTAAACGTTAAGTCTACATATTCCTCACTGTGAAGTAATATGGCTGCCATAGATGGAAATTTTGAGATGTCAGAGTTTGTTTAATACATCAACATCCTCTTATGCAAAATTGTCCTCATTGTCATCGCCGACTATTTTGGTTAGAGTGGCAATCCACTGTAGGCTATTGTTCGCAATATTCTTACTACTTAAGAGGATCTTCTAATACTCCAGTAGTTACTCAGAACAGATGGATAGCCAAAAGTTCCTATCCCATACCAGCATGAACCACTTCTGCTCCATTATAAAAAAATTCGGTGCTTTTTGTACAACAATAAAAAAGTCGTATAACACATAAGATACTTATACAACTTATCCTGTAGGTGAATATGCAAGCATCTACAGGAATTTTTCTGAGAGCAATACAACAGGAATCTAATACCGAAAATATTACATCTTGTCACGATCGCTGTTTGCGCTAGCCTCTCCAAACGAGAAGGCTTAAGCTTCTCTTCTCTACGAGAGGCTGCGCCCTAAGCGTAGCTATGCCGCAGGCTTTACGAGACGCTTTGCGAACGCTTATCGCAATCGTTTTCTCAGCCACCAAACCATAAAACCAACAATGATTCCAACCATCAGACTGTAACTGAAGGGGTAGTTGCAAAAATAAGGAATTTTAGGAAAGATATCTTTCATACTTTCTTTACTACAAAAATCTTTAGCAGGTGATTGTAGTAGAGTTACGGTTGCTATACCAGCACCTGCAACAGCTACAAGCTCTTGAAAGCTACGCTCTCGTTCAGATTTTTCGACTTCTATGCGACTGCGAGTAACGTTAATTGTATCTTCTAAAAGTTTCAAGCCAATCTGCATATTTTCGATATCTTTATTAATTTGTGGTAAATATTTTTTTTTCGCTAGGGCGCTGAATTTTTCTAAAAAATCTAACTGATTATTTTGACCTGCTTTTTCTTTAATCAAAGCCAAGCGAAGCTGATAATTAGATAAATTAATTTCAATGATTTGTTTTTGAAAAGATAGGTTTAGTAAATCGATTGTGTATTGCTGAAGAATGCTATCGATATTATTTAAATTTTTGCGATAAGTGGTAATATTCTGCTTCTCTTGCCGAGAATTACTTAGGTTAGTAACTTTTCTATTTTCTTCAATCTGTTTATAATGATTGAGCAGAGATTCTTTGACTAAACGACTTTGCCAGTAAGCCCACGAAATCTTACTTCGATAACAAAATAACCCCATCCAATCTTTATAAAATTCCGCAGCTTTTTCTGCACTCTCTCGATTATTGTAAATAGTAATAATCACATGATGTTCATTACTATTTAGAGAACTTGTGTCGTTTTTTAGGCTCTGATTTATATATTGCGATCGTCCTATTTCAAAAACTTTTCCATCTAAAAAAGTACCTTTTTCTGGTTGCCAAGAAGTATCTTTAAATAAAGCATAATAGCAATTTTTGGCAATATCTTCAGGATTTTGAGACGAGTTTTCTAGTAGCCAACCAGAAAGCAACCAGGTTTTGCCAATTATTGCCAGTTCTTTATTTAGTTTTTGTTCAATTTCAGTTTTTAATATTGTAAAAGACTTAGTTGGTTGAATTTCAGTTTGATTATTAATGGAACAATCAACTTGTAAACCATAAGTGTCATTTAATCTAACAGCATAATAGTATCCTTCTAAAGTTTTATTGTGGGGAATAAAGTTAATTTGAGGAGGATGGGTAATCTCTAAATACTCGGTTTCAATGTCATGATCATGGAATTGAGTATCAGAGGGTAATTGTTCTAAAAAAGCTGCTTGGTTTTTTTGCGTTTCTACATCAGTTGTGTTTAAAGAAGTTTTTAAAACATATAAAAACAAATCTAGTGTAGGATAAATTAAATCGCTCATCACAAGGACAAAACTAATTTGATTGATTGGATTGAGATAAAAATTGTTTCCATTTTTCTAAAAATGTCGCTTGTTTAACTGTTTCTTCTGGTTGAGAAGAATTACCAACAATGACTACAACATTATTAAGTTGGCTTTCGTAGCCTGTAGCTTCATTTTTTGGTTTAAAGCCTCTAGCTATTGGAGACTTTTCAAGAGTATTTAGTCTATTAATTTCTGCTTAATTAGGAAGTAAATCATCAGGAATATCTTCTAGATTATCTAATTGAGATTTATAAAATTGATAAGACTTATTTAAGTCAGGATTAGGGGTAATTATTTCTAATAAACGTCCTTTAATATAATCTTCCCAAGCTTTGGGTTGGGTATCTAATTGCTTGGCAACTTCTTTTAAATTCTGTTTTTCTTGTTCTCCAAGGGCGGTTTTTAAGTCTTGAAACGCCAAGAGAAAAGCGATGATAGTATTGTCAGCCTTTGTATTCATCGGTTTTTATACCAAACTCACTACGACTAGTATAAACATAATTTAAATGAGATAATTACAGCAGATATCTTGATGTTCAGTTTTGATTTTATCTGTCTAGAAAGAATAATTCATTAAATAAAATGTTATTTATTATACCTTTAATTGTGTAAATAAATCTAGTTTATTGCACTGTAACCTAGTGATTTTTCATACAACCTAAACGAATGCTGTGGACAGATTTTGCCTACAGTTTAAGCAAAAAGTTATCAGAGTCAGTCAGGTAAGAAAAATGGCATCGGAATGGGCGGCTATTGTTATTGGAATTAATTATTACCCAGAGTACACTACTCTAAAGCCGCTAACAGCAGCAGCAGAGGATGCAGAAAAAATTGCTAAACAATTAGAACTATACGGTTATAGACCTTTTCGCGCTCAGTGTTTACCTAGAACTTTAAACCAGAAGGGAGAAAGTACAATTGACCGCCAAGGGGTGGTAAAGGTGCAAGAATTGAGAGAAGCGATCGCTAATCTTTTCAATCCTCCTCCTCCTAACCCCATCCCAGAGACAGCGTTATTCTTCTTTTCAGGACATGGATGGTGCAAAACTGTAGCGGGTAAAGAAGAAGTATTTCTAGCTACCAGTGATGTTTTACCTGAAGCAGAAATTTATGGTATACCCTTAAGTTGGTTGGGTGAGCAGTTGCAAAGCAGTCAGGCTAAACGAGTCGTTGTTTGGCTAGATTGCTGCTATAGCGGTGAATTGTTGAAGTTTATTCCCGCAGATAAAGATTACTGTTTTATTACTGCAACCCGTTCTTACGAAACTGGAGTCGAAATTCCCCACACGCAGGGGTTGTTGACGCAGGCGTTACTTGCAGGATTGAACCCGGAAAATGACGCAGATGGGATCATCAATAGCCACAAATTGGCAGATTTCATTATCAGCCAAATGCCAAATACAGTCCAGCGTCCGTTAATTGAGAATTCTACACGAGCAATTCTGCTGACAACTAAGTTTTCTCAAAAAAGCTTTCAGGATAAGTGTCCTTATCGTTCTCTGTCGTATTTTAGCGAGACAAAGGAAGATGCTGAGGTTTTTTATGGGCGGAGTGCGCTAACTGGGCAGTTAATTCAACAGGTAAGAGATAAGCATCGCCTAATTGCTGTATTAGGTGCTTCTGGTAGTGGAAAATCATCTATGTTACGGGCTGGGTTACTCTACCAGTTGAAGTTAGGGCAAGAGATTCCAGGGAGCGATCGCTGGACTTATATTACACCGTTTACGCCGAAAGAATCTCCTGTTAACAGTTTACAGTCGGCTTTTGCACTTTCTTTGCCTGGGGTGTGCTTTCAAAGTCTTAGATCCCCCCAACGCCCCTTAAAAAAGGGGGGCGAAGAATCTTTTAAAGTCTCTTTTCAAAAGGGAGGCGAAGAATCTCTTAAAGTCCCCCTTTTGAAGGGGGATTTAGGGGGATCTAAAAAGTTAGGCAAGACAACGGAAAATATTGCATATATCCTCAGTGAGCAGTTAAAAGCATTAAACACACCAGTCATTTTGATTATCGACCAGTTTGAAGAATGCTTTACTATGTGCAATGACAGCCAGCGCCAAGAATTCTTTGACTGTTTGCGGGAATTAATTGACTGTACAGATAATCTCTATATTTTCATTGGGATGCGATCGGATTTTCGGGGGAGATGGCGAGAATATCCCAAATTTGCCGAGAGAATTCATAAACCTTATATAAACATCGAACACTTAAGCCGTGAGGAAATTGAAGAAGCGATTACTAAACCGGCTGATTGGGTAGGATTAGGCATAGAAGGAAGGTTAAAACAGCAACTAATTAATGATGTTGAGGATTACCCCGGAAGTTTGCCGTTGTTGCAATATACCCTAACAGAATTGTGGCGTGAGTCGAAAAATCACGGCGATGAGGTTCTCAGCCTGAAAACTTATCAGGATTTAGGCGGGGTTGAAGGAACGCTACAAAAACGCGCCGATGCAGTTTACGAGAATCTTTCACCAACAGAAAAAACTGTGGCGCGGCGGATTTTTCTGGAATTGACGCAAATCGGAGAAACCACAGATGTTAGGCGGCGCGTGCGTTTAGGCGAGTTGGTTAATTCCCATCATTCCCTGGAACTTTTGCAACAGGTGAGTGAGAAGTTAGCCGATAGAGATGCACGATTAATTACAAAGAGAGATGAGCCGGATTCACAGGATGTAATTTTAGATGTTGTCCACGAAGCCTTAATCCGCCATTGGCAAATGTTGCGGGATTGGAAAGAGGAATATAAGTTGGGAATAGCTATTGAGCGACAGATTGAAGCGGAAGCCCAAGAATGGCAGAGGAATGATAAAAAGCCAGGATTCCTGAGAAAAGATGACAGATTAGCAGTAGCAGAGGGATATTTAGCTAGATTTGGTGATTGGCAGATGCTGAATGGGGTAGCCGAGGAGTATATTCAGAAGAGTCAAGAACTGCAAAATCGCCTGGTTCGAGAAGAAAAAGAAAGCATAGAAATAGAAGCACAAAGGAAACAGCGAAATCAATTTGTAACTATATTTGCTACTCTATCGTTTGGGTTAGCTGGATTAGCTGTATATCAATGGTGGAACGCCCAAAATAAAGCCAAGGAAGTAGCACAACAAGGTGTAGTTACTCTGGCACAAACTTCTGAAACTTCCCTACTTTCCGACAGGCATCTTGAGGCTGTGGTTGCAGCTCTACAGTCAGGTAGACAACTTTTAGGTAGACCAATTAAAAATGTCAATTTAGAACAAACGGCTAACCAGCAAGCTGTATTCGCACTTAAGCGAGCAATTTACAATATCCAAGAGCGGAACAGTTTGGAAGGGCATAGCAATGCGGTCAATAGCGTAGCATTTAGCCCCGATGGCAAGACGATCGCTTCTGCAAGTGCTGACAAAACCGTCAAACTCTGGGATGCGGCTACAGGTAAAGAAATCACCACCCTTAAGGGGCATAGCGATGCGGTATATAGCGTAGCATTTAGCCCCGATGGCAAGACGATCGCTTCTGCAAGTGCTGACAAAACCGTCAAACTCTGGGATGCAGCTACAGGGAAACCCATCTCCACCCTCAAGGGGCATAGCGATGCGGTATATAGCGTAGCATTTAGCCCCGATGGCAAGATGATCGCTTCTGCAAGTGCTGACAACATCGTCAAACTCTGGGATGCAGCTACAGGGAAACCCATCTCCACCCTTAAGGGGCATAGCGATGCGGTATATAGCGTAGCATTTAGCCCCGATGGCAAGACGATCGCTTCTGCAAGTGCTGACAAAACCGTCAAACTCTGGGATGCAGCTACAGGGAAACCCATCTCCACCCTCAAGGGGCATAGCGATGCGGTATATAGCGTAGCATTTAGCCCCGATGGCAAGATGATCGCTTCTGCAAGTGCTGACAACATCGTCAAACTCTGGGATGCAGCTACAGGGAAACCCATCTCCACCCTCAAGGGGCAT
>NZ_JABXKQ010000077.1 GCF_017114945.1 Nostoc sp. JL34 | reverse complement strand
CCAATCTTGTGGGGTGGGCATCTTGCCATAGGTGTCAAGTTAAGCTCAAACTTCCTATGTCAATAAGCATTTATGCTTAACAATTTGGTTTGAAAGGGACAAAAAACGAACTTTTTCAGGGACTATTAATGCTTTGTTTATTAGCATCACTCCCAGCTTGCGTATAAAAGTCAGAAAAAAGTTCACCTTTATACTTCGTTCCTAACAAAACCTATCGTTGACAAATGGGTTTTAACCTTAAGTTGACACTAATGGCGAGACGCCCACCCCACAATAAATAGTCGGATATTTTTTTATTTGTCAGTCCCTAATATCAGGAGAAAAGAAAATCGCAGCTATATTTGTAAACTACATTTGCGGTTGAGGAGATCCCGTCTTGAATGTCAAGTGTTGATCGTTACTAGTAACGATGTCTGCGACGGGCTTCTCTACGAAAGGCTACGCAGTCCTTGATCAGAAGACTAACTTTACATAACTTGATGAAGCTAGTGTAATCTGGCATCATTACCACGTTAGTTTTTTTGGGTAGGTGGGTAGTATAAATTACCGAAAAAACTAATTTGGCATATAGTGATGTTCAAAACTAAATTATCAGAATCCCGTGCTTGGGGAGAATTTTATACCTCGAAGTTAATGTCTCGCCATATTGGGGCGATCGCAGCTTTAATTCTAATTAGCTTACTGAGTTCATTGAGTGGAACACCATTTGACCATACCATCTCTAACTGCTGGGAAGGCTTTCTCTGGGGACTGGCAGATCCAGTAATTGGCTTGGATTGTTTAGTTGGTATTGTTGCTATTGGCTTACTCTCATCTGTGTTTGTTCGTGGCGCTGCGATCGCTGGATGCTTTGTCTTAGCAACAGTTTTGGGCATTGTAATTCATTTATTCCAGCTAAATTTCCCAGGCACAGAAATAGTGTTCACTGAAAGCGTTGGCGCAGCCATAGCCCTTTCTACCATCGTTTTTGGTACTATGCTGATGATGCCAAATCAGCCAAACTTTATAGTACTTGCTCTAGTGGGCATCAGTGCTGGTTTATTTCAGGGTTACGCTAATGCTGAATCTATTATTGGGGTAGAAATGATGCCACTAGTTGCTTATATAGTAGGCATTACTTTCACTCTGTTTGCAGTTGCCATGAGTGCCAGAGAAATTGGTGTTGCAATGGGTATGGGAGAAATAAACCGAATTTTATCCTGGAAAATGAGTATTGCTGGCTTCGCTTTGTGTGCGATCGGCATCGTGTTTTTGAGCAATTCAATCATTTAAATCACATATTTCAATAATCCACGCGATCGCACCAGTTTTTCTTTACCTTAAGTCACTTATGAGGTAAGACTTTTTCCCCAGTTTTGGGATCAAATACAAACAATTGATTTAAATCGAGTTGTAGAGAAAGGCGATCGCCTGGACGAAGACGCACATCACCGCCTACTTGAATATTCAACACCACCGCCGAACCAGGTAAACCAGCACGAATCAAAGTTTCTCTTCCTAAAGGTTCCACAACTTTAACTTCAACCGATAACAGTCCTGATTTTTGAGTATTGAGTTCTGAGTCAGTGTTGATTTTTATATCCTCTGGACGAATCCCCAAATCAAAACTGTGTCCCTGACGTAAGTGTAATTTTTCTTTCACAACTGCTGGAATTGCTAATAACTGTCCACTCACATCAAAACCGTTATTTTGATAGATTGCAGGTAAAATATTCATTGGCGGACTGCCTAAAAAACTTGCCACCATCTGATTAGCAGGATTTGCATAAATAGTTTGGGGATCGCCGATTTGTTGAATCCGTCCGCGATTTAGCACGACAATTTTATCAGCCAAAGTCATCGCTTCAACTTGATCGTGGGTGACGTAAATAGTTGTAATACCTAATTTTTGATGTAGCTGTTTCAATTCAGCCCTGGTATCATCGCGCAATTGGGCATCTAAATTAGATAAAGGTTCATCGAGTAAAAACACTTGTGGTTCACGAGCGATCGCTCTCCCTAATGCTACTCGTTGTTGTTGTCCCCCAGAGAGTTGTTTGGGTTTACGATCCAGCAAGTGATCGAGAGAAAGCGATCGCGCCACATTCATCACTCGTTCCTGAATGATTTTTCGATCAACCTTCCGCATCTGCAAGCCAAAGCCGATGTTTTCCGCCACGCTCATGTGAGGATAGAGAGCGTAGTTTTGGAACACCATCGCCACATCTCGTTGTCTAGCTGGGATATTATTCACCAAGCGATCGCCAATAAAGAGTTTGCCAGATGTAGCGGTTTCTAAACCGGCGATCGTCCGCAAAATTGTAGATTTACCACAACCCGATGGCCCGACTAAAACCCAAAACTCGCCATCAGGAATTTCAAAGGTAATATCCTCAATGGCGGTGACATTGTTAAATCTACGCTTAATATCTTCCAGACGAACATTTGCCATTATCTAATTTGATATTTTCAGTTTAGGATCTGCGGCACTTCCAACTAAGCACTAGGAGGTTTGATCCGCACCGTCCGAGGAACTGTGAGGCTGCTTTACAAGTGTAGAAACGTGATTGTCCTGCACAACTCTAATCAGAAATCTTAGAGCCTTATTGACAGCATCGGCATTAGGAAAAACCTCTGCAACATCAGGTTCTAAACGAATTGTTGTCTTACTAAAGCTCTTTCGTTCAGAACCAAAATTTCTGACTTTTAGCCTCTTTAAGTCATACTCTGCTCGCAGATTACAACATGATATTTTTGACTTCTCAGACATCCTTTAAACAAAGTTTAATTACTTCTTTCATATTAGCCATCAACTCATCAATTGTTTCTCCCTGACTGTAACAGGCTTTTAGCTGAGGGACTTCTCCGACATAGTAGCCATCTTCATCCCGTTCAATGATGACGTAGAATTCTCGGTTAGTGGGATTGATCATAATCTATTTGTCCGTAGGCTCAAAATCATTTTTCTGGATTCTTCGACCAAGCTGGGTGAGAGAGTAAAGAAGCAAAGACTCGTACCCCCCGAAGTTGATTAGAGAGGGGTAAGTGACCTCTAGGCGCATTCAAATCCCAGGTAAACTCGTTAGGGTATCGCGTCCAGGTATTACCTGCTTTCCAGCCAATTTTCGGCCAGAAATTCTCCCAATTTTTACCTAAACTTAACCAGATTTCTCGCTGCACTGAAAAACCAAATTTACCTTCCGAGTGGACTAACCAGAGGTTGTTAATGGTTTGCAAGTCAACAGCCGAGGTATTTTCTACCTCAGTAAAATATAACCATTTTCGTTGTACAGCCGTTGGCCCTGATAGTTCACACATTTTTTCGATAGTGACGCGATCGGCTGCTTGGAAGTCTTGAACAGCAAGTAGCTGTTGCAAAGAATTATAGTTAATCCCGCACTCTGATTTTAGAGGTACAATTCCCTCAGGAAAACAGGAGCGTAAAAATTCTTTGGCTTGAGGTGCATCAGAGTTGTAGAGGACTTGGTAAGCTTTGCCATCAATCCAATTCGCTGGGTTCTCACGTCGTTTCAGTAAAAATTCCATCAACACGTCTAATCCCTCATTACCCAACTCAGCTAATTGTGGGATTATCTGTTGTTGGACTTTTTCAGACCCAGCGATTAACGGTCGTCGCAGGGAGTCGATGTCATTTGCAGGGCCTGATAAAATCATTGGGTCTGTCATGCCATTCTCGTTTTAGCGGTCAGTGAAAGAGCGGTAAGCTATTGGGCTTCTCCAAGGTGAAGCACTGATAGCGAAAAGTAGTTTACTATTTTTGATCGTACAAAATTGCGATCGCTTCACTGAATCCCACACTTAATCCCCAAATAATGTACAAGGGGAATAGGGGGAAAATCTGGAGACTAGGGACTGGGAACTGGGAACTGGGTACTACGACTGAGGGGACATGGAGGACAAGGGTGAATTATTGAAAAAATCACTGCGTGTCTCTTCCCAATCCCCAGTACCCAATACCCAATCCCCAGTACCCAAAATACAAGCCTCCCACATAAGGTTTTTTTAACTAGCAGCGTATCGATTAGGAGTGTGTGAACGATGTACGAAAAGATTACCCCCCCCGCAGCCGGAGCAAAAATTACCTTCAAAAATGGTGAACCAATCGTATCGGACAATCCAATTATCCCCTTTATTCGTGGCGATGGTACAGGTATAGACATCTGGCCTGCTACCCAAAAAGTTCTCGATGCTGCGGTAGCCAAAGCATACAAGGGTCAGCGTCAAATTAGCTGGTTTAAGGTTTACGCTGGAGACGAAGCTTGTGATTTATACGGTACTTATCAGTATTTACCTCAAGACACTCTCACGGCAATTGAAGAATATGGTGTAGCTATTAAAGGGCCTTTGACTACTCCCATTGGGGGGGGAATTCGTTCTTTAAATGTGGCATTACGGCAAATTTTTGACTTGTATGCCTGTGTGCGTCCTTGTCGTTACTATGCAGGTACGCCCTCACCCCACAAAAATCCAGAAAAGCTGGATGTCATTGTTTATCGAGAAAATACGGAAGATATTTATTTAGGTATTGAGTGGCGACAAGGTAGCGAAATTGGCGATCGCTTAATTAAGATTCTTAACGAAGAACTGATCCCCGCCACCCCAGAACATGGGAAAAAACGCATCCCTCTTGATTCTGGTATTGGCATCAAACCCATCAGCAAAACTGGTTCCCAGCGCCTAGTCAGACGTGCTATCAAACACGCCTTATTGTTGCCCAAAAACAAGCAACAAGTGACTTTGGTGCATAAGGGAAACATCATGAAGTACACCGAAGGCGCTTTTCGCGACTGGGGTTATGAATTAGCAACCAGTGAATTTCGCCAAGAAACTGTGACTGAACAAGAATCTTGGATTTTGAGTAACAAGGAGAAAAATCCCAATATTTCCTTGGAAGAAAACGCCCGCCAGATTGAGCCTGGGTTTGATAATCTTACCCCAGACAAGAAAGCGCAAGTTGTCAAGGAAGTTGAAACTGTTCTTAACACAATTTGGGCAACCCACGGCGAGGGTAAATGGAAAGAGAAAGTTTTGGTGAATGACCGGATTGCGGATAGTATTTTTCAACAAATCCAAACCAGACCGGATGAGTATTCGATTTTGGCGACGATGAACTTAAACGGCGATTATTTGTCTGATGCCGCTGCTGCCATTGTTGGCGGATTGGGAATGGGGCCAGGGGCAAATATTGGTGATTCTAGTGCGATATTTGAAGCTACCCACGGCACTGCACCCAAACACGCTGGATTGGATCGGATTAATCCTGGTTCAGTGATTTTGTCTGGTGTGATGATGCTGGAATTTATGGGTTGGCAAGAAGCCGCAGACCTAGTTAAGAAAGGTTTAAGCGATGCGATCGCGAGTAGTCAAGTCACCTACGATTTAGCCCGGTTGCTAGAACCACCAGTTGAACCCTTAAAATGTTCTGAATTTGCCGACGCAATTATTCAGCATTTTGGTTAAGTCTACTATCAGCATTTTGGTTAAGTCTACTAGTAGTCTGTCAAATTTATTTTGACGGTTAGAGAGACCCGATAAATCGCCGTCTCTACAGGTAATTCATCCCTCAATTCTTTCTTGACAGACTACTAGGGCTAATTAGTCGAATAAAAGACCTCTCCCTGGTTTTACTACGCAAAACCTGTCCCTCTCCGAGTCGGAGAGGGACAGACTTGAACTTTAGTTTAAAACAGGGAGAGGTTCGTCGAACTCACACTACTTGCTTTAGCTGTGATTTTGCTAATTTATGAGGTGCGATCGCTCCATTCTCTGTAATGATAGCTGTAATCAACTCAGATGGAGTCACATCAAAAGCTGGGTTGTAAAAATCAACACCAGCAGGTGTGAGAATGGTATCACCAACTTGATAGATTTCTGTTGGATCGCGTTCTTCAATGGGAATTTTGCTGCCATCAGCTAATTCAAAATCAACGGTGGAAAGGGGTGCAGCGACAAAGAACGGGATATTATGAGCTTTAGCTGCGATCGCAACACTATATGTACCAATTTTGTTAGCAGTGTCACCATTAGCGGCAATTCGATCAGCACCCACAACTACAGCATGAATCAAACCCTGTTTCATGCAATGGGCTGCCATATTATCAGTAATTAATGTCACTGGAATACCTTCTTGCACACATTCCCAAGTAGTGAGTTTTGCGCCTTGTAAGCGGGGACGGGTTTCGTCGGCAAATAAACGTTCTAAACGTCCTTCCCTCCAAGCAGAACGCACAACACCCAAAGCAGTTCCGTAACCAGCAGTAGCTAGCGCCCCAGCGTTGCAGTGAGTAAGCAATGTTAGCTTTTGTGGAGTAGTAGGTAAAACTGCTAAACCATGATCACCAATCGCTTGACAGGTTTGCAAATCTTCAACGTTGATTGCTTGGGCTGTTTGGAAAAGGGTTTGTTTGATGTCTTCTACTGTTCCCAGAGTTTCATAAGCGGCTTTGATCATCCGGCTAATTGCCCAAAATAAATTTACCGCCGTTGGACGAGTAGAACGCAACAACTGGGCTACTTGATCTAAGTGTTGCAAAAATTCGGTGCGATCGCTTGTTTCAATTTCCCTGGCGCCAAGATACATTCCATAAGCCGCAGCCACACCGATTGCCGGCGCACCTCGCACAATCATAGTTTTAATCGCCCGTGCCATATCTTCGCTGCGGTGAATTTCCACAAAGGTATATTCGTTAGGTAAGCGCGTTTGGTCAATTAGTGACACCGAGTCGTTGTGCCAAATAACGGGATAAACCTGGTTTGTAGAAAGTGTCAACATAATTCGTAATTGATAATTCGTAATTCGTAATTGTAAGACACTTATTCATTCGGTAGGCGAGTTTTGGCTCAAAATCTGATGTGCTAAATAAATCAGCGTAAATATTTATGCGTTAGACTAGCTTATCGTAGCTATCGCTTTGATGAAGGAAGGCGTAAGCGCAGCCAACTTAGCCATCGCTAACAAGTCTATAACTCCCTTGATTGCCTCACCTTAAATAGCACGTAGTGGTGGTGAGTCTGAGAGCGAGCGATCGCCACTAACTCTTTAACAATCCAAAATTGTAAATCCAAAATGGTATTAGAAGTCCCTAAGCATTTTGAATTTAGAATTGTGGCAAGGTGATACTAGTACTTTTTTAAGCTAGTTTTGAGAGTTTGTAGTAAAGACTTTAGTACTGAAAAAATAAGGACTTTAGTCCTTACTACGAACTTAATTATCTATCAATTGAAAGTTGACAGAGTACTAGGCAATCAGACTGAAATTGCTACTACTGAGAGTAATATCAGAATTTCCTAAACGAGCAAATTCAAACACTGTTCCTGTACCCAGAACGTTGCCATCTTGGTTATAGAATAGGCTGCCACTACTTTGGCTAAAGACAATACGCGCATTACTAGCGTTGACGAATTGATTACCACTGACAACTGCAAAGTCAGTTAAAGCCTGACCCGCATTATTAGTAACAGTATTAAAGGTGGTTTTACTCAGCACAATCTGGTCTTGTCCGGCTTGAAAATCGGTGATGTAATCAACACCTAAGCTTGTGTTAAAGACACCATTGCTTTGGAACAGATATTTATCATTACCAACTCCACCTGTAAGAGTATCATTACCATTGCCTCCTCCAAGAGTGTCATTTCCGTCACCGCCAATCAGAGTGTTATTCAGTGTATTACCAGTGAGAATATCATTGCCTGTGCCACCCGTTGCATTTTCAATCACGTTGTTGGCAGAGAGAATGAGTTTGAGATTACTGTTAACCGTTTGCGAGGTGGTTAAACTTAGATTTAGGTTGACGGCAACTGTAGTACCGCTAAAGTTAATAGTATCAGTACCATCGGTTGAGGTTTCTATAATTGTGTCGGTTCCCAAGGCGCTATTAGCTATGAAAGAATAGGTATCATTTCCTGTTAACCCTTGGAGTTGATCGTTTCCGTCACCGCCAATCAGAGTGTTATTCAGTGTATTACCAGTGAGAATATCATTGCCTGTGCCACCCGTTGCATTTTCAATCACGTTGTTGGCAGAGAGAATGAGTTTGAGATTACTGTTAACCGTTTGCGAGGTGGTTAAACTTAGATTTAGGTTGACGGCAACTGTAGTACCGCTAAAGTTAATAGTATCAGTACCATCGGTTGAGGTTTCTATAATTGTGTCGGTTCCCAAGGCGCTATTAGCTATGAAAGAATAGGTATCATTTCCTGTTAACCCTTGGAGTTGATCGTTTCCGCCACCGCCAATTAAAATGTTATTCAGTGTATTACCAGTGAGAGTGTCATTACCTGTGCCACCTGTTGTATTTTCGATAACGTTATTGGCAGAGAGAATGAGTTTGAGATTACTGTTAACCGTTTGTGAGGTGGTTAAACCTAGATTTAGGTTGACGGCAACTGTAGTACCGCTAAAGTTAATGGTATCAGTTCCATCTGTTGTGCTTTCTATGATTGTGTCGGTTCCCAAGGCAGTATTAGCTAGGAAAGAATAGGTATCATTTCCTGCACCACCATACAAGGTATCATTTCCTGCACCACCTAATAATTTGTCGTCTCCCTGTTCACCAAACAAACGGTCATTACCGCTATTACCTAGCAAGCTATCGTTACCTAAACCACCAAACAAATCATCATTATTAT
>NZ_JABXKQ010000020.1 GCF_017114945.1 Nostoc sp. JL34 | reverse complement strand
GCTCAAAAGACTAGCTGCTAGCTAGCTAAAAAAGATATCAAATGGGTTCTATATATGAAGTTGCTGTTAACTAAGTAATAATGCAAGTTCATGAAGTTAAATACAACTTAGCTATTTATATTTGAAGAAACTAACAAGATAATAATATTAATGGTATTTTTATCCTTGTCAAAGGATAGTTTGTAAACGCAAAAGTAACAAGCAAACTAAAATCGGTAAAATCAACATTATCAGCGAAACATATTAATTGTTAAAACATATATATCCACTATTTCAGTCTTGTCGGACTAATAATACAAGCATAAATTCAGTATAAATAAACACTTAGAAATGTCAAATGTGAATCATAAAAACTCAACTAAAAACTTATATAATCGCACAGCATCAGAGTGGATTAGAGGAGAACCTACTTCCTTATCAGACTTTACAGCCCGCCCTTTTGTACTAAAGCTTTGTGAGCCTGTCGCTGGGTTGCGAGTACTTGATATAGGTTGTGGAGAAGGTTATTGCAGTCGAGAATTAAGCCGACGTGGCGCTGCATGGATACATGGAATAGACCTTTCCCAAGGCATGATTACAGCAGCAAAATTGCAAGAAGTAGAAGATGCGTTAGGTATTAGCTATGAAGTAGGATGTGCTACCAATCTCAAGCAGTTTGATGATGGCGAAATTGACTTAGTTGTTGCAGTGTTTCTATTTAACTATTTGACAATTGCTCAGACCCAAGAATGTATGGCAGAAGTTGCACGTATTCTTCGTCCGGGCGGTCGATTTGTATTCAGCGTTCCCCATCCATCTTTTCCATATATGCGGGAGGCAGCATATCCGTTTTATTTTCAAGTTGAAGGTGCAGGCTATTTCAGCAAGCGAGATCAACAGTTTCCTGGTCGGATTTGGAAACGAGATGGCTCTTGGCTAAATGTGCAATTGATTCACAAAACTCTTGAGGATTACTTTAATGCTCTTAAAATTGCTGGCTTCAATACGATGCCAATCTTACAGGAATTACGTGTGACTCCAGAACATATCGCAATAGATGAATCATTTTTTAGCCCCTTACTTGACCAACCTCTCCATCTAGCCCTACAAATATCACGATGACACAGACATCTTCTTTGGTGAGAAATTCCTTCCGTGAAATAACGCTTAATCATCCTCTATGGAATCATGAGTTTCTAATCCGCTGTCGGGCTGGAAATTTATTTTTACCAGATGTACAGGTACTAGCTGTTCAGATGTACAAGTTCTCCAAAGAATTTAATCGTATTTTGGCTAGTATTTTGTCTTGCTGCCAAGATGAAAGTAGTCAGTTAGTCATCTTGGAAAATCTCTTTGACGAAATGGGACAGGGAGATATAACTCAGTCCCACCCAGAATTGTTTCGTCAATTTACCCGCGCACTTGGTATCCACGACGAAACTTTGGCAGCACTATCCACTGCACCTGAAACTCGCGCCCTTATTGAAACCTATTTGCAGATGCCACATAAGTACGGCTATTTAGCTGCACTCGGTGCCGTCTGTTATGCTTCCGAAGGGATTGTTAGCTCGCTGTACACGCAACTATACAAAGGAATTATTGGCGCTACTCCTTTACCCAAAGAATCCCTGATCTTTTTTGAAGTTCATATTGATGTGGATGATAGTCATGCAGCAAAGCTAGCAGCAGTGATTGAACCTCAGATTAGCATGAACGAGGAAGATATCAAGGTAAAGCTGGCTATTGCAGAAGCTATGGATGCACGCCTCCAATTTTTTAACGGTATTCAGCGTCAAATCTCTAAATATAGCTTATATCCTGATTCATGGCTGCCTTTTGATGATTCGCTGTAATTAGTCTGTCAAGCTGAAATTGATGGGTAAGCAAGTTTGTAGTAAGGACTTTAGTCCTTATTTTTTAAGTACTTTAGTGCCTACTACAAACCTTCAAAACTAACTAGGTAAAAGTAATAAGTGAAAATACGGTTGTAATAATGAGGATTTTTGGCATTAGAATGCGAACAGTTTTCCCATTTTTTCGGTTTTTAAAGCTGTAATAAAACATTTTAAGATTTCATTACAGAAAATTTTGTTATTTAAACAAGCCTTTTAAGGAATTAGTTGTCGAGTCTTGGGCAAATTCACAAAGTAAAATTAGGTGCAGCAAGAGGAGGCTTCCATGTACGGATTAGTGAACAAGGCGATTCAAGACATGGTGTGCAGTCGCTTTGGGGAAGAGACTTGGAAAAAAATTAAGCACAAAGCAGAGGTGGATGTTGATGTTTTCCTCAGTATGGAAGGCTATCCCGATGACATCACCCACAAGCTGGTAAAAGCTGCTAGTGTCATTCTCGGTTTATCTTCCTCAGAGATTATGCAAGCCTTTGGGGAATTCTGGGTTCAGTACACAGCCCAAGAAGGCTATGGCGAAATGATGGATATGAGTGGAGATGAACTCCCTGAGTTTTTAGAAAACCTCGATAATCTTCATGCTCGTGTGGGAGTTAGCTTTCCCAAACTCCAGCCCCCATCCTTTGAGTGTACTGATATGGAGGAAAATTCTCTGAGCTTACATTATCGCTCTGATAGAGAAGGGCTAACGCCAATGATTCTTGGATTAATCAAGGGATTGGGAACTAGGTTTGATACAGAAGTTCATATTACCCAAACCCAAAATCGAGATGAGGGTGCTGAACATGATGAATTTTTAGTGATTTATAAACCAAATTGAGTGCAGTAGCATGGCTCCTCCTCACCTTACACTTTCGCCAGAGTTGCTGGCGAAAGCTTTTCCCTTCCACTTTGCCTTTAGTCGTAATCGGGAAATTGTACAAGCTGGTGATATCTTCGGGCGCATTTGTCCTGAACCATTGGTTGGTAAATTAATTGAGCAGCATTTCCAGATCAATCGTCCAAAAATTTTGATCGATTTTGATGTTATTAGTAAACAGTCTCGTGCCCTGTTTATATTAGAGTTTCTCCACAATGGAATGCATCTTAAGGGTCAGATGATGTATCAACCAGAGCAGGAGGTGATATTTTTTTTAGGTTCTCCCTGGATTACAGATACAACTAACCTCGCTCCTCTCGGTATTAAACTCAAAGACTTCGCAATTCACGACCCCATTGTTGATTTCCTGTTTCTACTACAAGCTCAAAATACTGCTTTGGCTGATGCCAAAAAGTTGACAAGTGAACTGAAACAGCAAAGGGCACAACTACGGAGTGCGCTACAAATCAAGGAGAATTTAGCAGAAATTGCTGAGGCTCAGTCTAAAAAGTTAGAAAAATCCCTTCGGGAGCTACAGCAAACTCAAGCCCAATTAGTCCAGGCTGAGAAAATGTCCAGTCTGGGGCAGTTAGTTGCAGGAGTAGCTCACGAAATTAACAACCCTGTTAATTTTATTTACGGTAATTTGAAATATGCAAAAGATTATACGCAGTGTTTGCTGAACCTTGTGCATCTTTACCAGCAATTTTATACCAATCCTGTCTCAGAAATTCAAGAATACATTAAGGAAATAGAGTTAGATTTTTTACTAGATGATTTGCCAAAAATCCTAAATTCGATGGAAGTAGGAGCCGAACGGATCTCTGAAATTGTCTTGTCCCTGCGGAATTTCTCTCGTCTTGATGAAGCAGAGAAGAAAAGAGTTGATATTCATCAGGGACTGGATAGTACTTTGCTAATTTTACAGAGTCGCTTCAAGAATAGTATTGATCATCCTGGGATCAAAGTAGTGAAAAATTATGGAGATTTGCCTTTAGTAGATTGCTACCCTGGCCAACTCAATCAAGTATTTATGAATATTATCAGTAATGCAATCGATGCGCTCGATAACTATGATAATAAACGCGCGATCGCAGAAATTCATGCTAATCCTAATAAAATTACAATTACTACCGAAGTCATCGAAACAAAGTGTGTGATCCGAATTGCTGACAATGGTTCAGGAATAACAGAAGCAGTTAAGGAACGACTCTTTGATCCATTTTTCACAACTAAGCCTGTAGGTAAGGGTACAGGATTAGGTTTATCAATTAGCTATCAGATTGTAGTTGAAAAACATGGGGGAACACTGAGATGTGTATCAGAAGCGGGACAAGGAACTGAGTTTTGGATTGAAATTCCCCTATCTATGGACAGACAAGCAGTTAATTGCATCAAATCGTTAAGTTTTATGAATTCTCAGAATTCAGCAATGCTTGCAGTGAGTGATTGGGACTCAACACTTTCTTATTTTGACTCTCCGAATTTCTGATTTGAGAAAGCTTTAGATTCAGAGAGGACTCTGAATGATTTTTTTATATCCTGATTTAATTTATACAAAATAGCACTGATAATTGTCTGCGTAGCGATGCCTTCTCTACGTTCGTGCAGTGTGTTGCAGACAGACGCTTTGCGTAGCTTGCTTTTCCGTAGGGGTACAGGGAATATAGCCAACACAATTTGTCAGAAATGTTGGACTAGCGCGACAACTCAAAGATTTATGGTTGTAAAGCCTACTTATGAGTTATAAGTTATGATTTATGAGTTTTATTTCTAACTCCTAATTTCTAACTTCTTACCTGTACCGATCGTGAATCTACGCCGCCTGATTCCAATTTTTGATAGTTCAGTCTCCAACTGGGCATTAGAAGCGCGGTTGTTGCGCTGGTTAACGTTGATTTGGCTGTTTGTCGGCTTGATCATGCTATTTTCAGCATCCTATCCCGTTGCTGACGCCCGTCAGAATGATGGATTATACTACTTTAAGCGTCAACTACTTTGGGTCTTAGTTTCCTTAATTGGATTCAATATTATTGTTAATTTGCCGTTGCAGAAAATTTTGGGGCTATCCCATTGGTTTTTGTTGCTGTTTTTGGCGTTAATTTTTGTCACACTGATTCCAGGATTGGGAAAAAAGGCTTTTGATGCAGCACGTTGGATTGCGATCGGGCCAATTCCAATTCAACCTTCAGAATTAATTAAACCCTTTTTAGTGCTGCAAAGTGCGCGGCTTTTTGGTCAGTGGGAACGAATCAGTTGGCGGGTTCGCTTGGCTTGGTTGGGTATTTTCGGTCTGGTACTTTTAGGAATTCTTGCCCAGCCTAACTTGAGTACAACAGCACTTTGCGGCATGACTATCTGGCTAATCGCTCTAGCAGCTGGCTTACCTTACAAGTATCTGGGAGGAACAGCAATTGGTGGAGTGATGTTGGCAGTACTCAGCATTAGCATCAAAGAGTATCAGCGTAAGCGGGTGATGTCATTCCTCAATCCTTGGGCTGATGCTACAGGAGATGGGTACCAGTTGGTGCAAAGTCTACTAGCTGTGGGTTCTGGTAAAACTTGGGGAGCTGGATATGGGCTTTCTCAACAAAAGCTGTTTTATTTACCAATTCAGGATACCGATTTTATTTTTGCCGTGTTCGCTGAAGAGTTTGGCTTTGTTGGCAGTATGGTGTTGTTGGCACTTTTAGCTACATTTGCCACCCTTGGATTAATTGTGGCGCTGAAGGCTAAAAATACAGTACATCGATTGGTAGCGATCGGCGTGACGATTTTGATGACAGGACAATCATTGCTCCACATTGGTGTTGCTACAGGCTCTCTACCGACTACTGGCTTACCTTTGCCCATGTTTAGTTATGGTGGTAATTCTATGATTGCCAGCTTAATAGCTGCTGGCTTGCTGATTCGGGTAGCACGTGAGAGTAGTGAAGCTGAGGTAGTACCATTGCGAAAACCTCTGCTTGAAAATGGGCGCAGACGCAGAGCTTTTCAGAAAACCAAAAATTGAGCTAGCAGGAGACAGAATGGCAACCTTTTACGGTTTATTTATACCATTTTCCAAAAGCACTTAATCAGCAAACTGTTTGACAATAGAAAATATATAGCATTTTTCAAAAAGCGTTGAGCAGGATCAAGTCCGGTGACGATCAAACACTCAGAAGTTAGGATTAGCTATTCGATTACTTCCATTTTAAAAGATTGGTAAGAAAGTGGGCTATTCTCGCCCACCTAATATTTACTTTGTATTTAGCACTTGAGTCTGAAAGAGAATCTTACTTCTTCTAGCTACCGGAAACTATTTCTACGTTTCCTTTTTTCAGAGCTTCTAGTGCTTCGCCTTGAGCGTCTTCTAGCTTCTTAGCAGCGTCTGCTTGGCTAATCATTTTTGCAGCATTTTCTTCACTTTCAAGGATACCAAACTCAATCAATAAATCTTCTAGCTCATCCATCTCAATGGGTGTGGGAACTGTAAGATTTGTATTGTTGATAATCTTGTCTGCTAATGTGCGGTATTCATTAGCTTGTTTACTATCAGGCGCATACTCGTTCACCGTCATCCGGCGCAATTCGGCGTGTTGCACGATATTGTCACGTGGGACGAAGTGAATCATGTGGGTATTCAATCTGGCTGCCAGGGTGCTAATCAGTTCATCTTCCCGGTCAGTTTGACGGCTGTTACAAATCAGCCCACCCAAACGCACACCACCAGTATGAGCATATTTGAGAACGCCACGAGCAATGTTGTTGGCAGCAAACATCGCCATCATTTCACCAGAGGTAACAATGTAGATTTCTTGGGCTTTACCTTCACGAATTGGCATAGCAAAACCACCGCACACAACGTCGCCCAATACGTCGTAGGACACGAAATCTACGTCTGAGTAAGCGCCGTTTTCTTCGAGGAAGTTAATGGCGGTGATGATGCCCCGACCGGCGCAACCTACACCCGGTTCTGGCCCGCCTGATTCTACGCATCTGATATCCCGGAAGCCAGTGATTACCACTTCTTCGAGTTCGATATCTTCCACAGCGCCTCGTTCAGCAGCTAAGTGCAACACGGTGGTTTGGGCTTTACAGTGCAAAATCAATCGGGTAGAGTCAGCTTTGGGGTCGCAACCCACAATCAAGATGCGTTGACCCTTTTCCGCCATAGAAGCGAGGGTATTTTGGGAGGTAGTAGATTTACCGATACCGCCTTTACCGTAGAAAGCAATTTGTCTAATTTTGCCGTCGGACATGATGATTGATCCTGTAATTTTTTGTTTGCTGGGTCTGTCGGTTTATGAGGCGTTGGCACTTTGTGCCTACCGGAGGTACTCGCACTGTCAAGTTACAGCAGTGACCTGATATAGAACGTCGTTGGAGGTGCTCGTTCTACAGCAAATAGAGTCTGAAGAAAGAACATATTCAAGTTTTGGTCAGTTTTCGTTGGCCATTAGTCATTGTTTTTTCTGACTAATAGCTAGAGTGATAAAAGATCACTCAAGGAATATTGCAAGTATTACCAGATGCTCACTTACTCACTTAAATAATTTCTCTGGCGGTAGTAATACCAATTGGAAAAAAGAAAGCTACAGATTACAAGCTGGAAACCCAGATTAAATCCGAATTTCTTCATTATGAATTACGTTAGTACCCTTACAGGGAAGCAAGCTACGCGTAGCGTCTCCAAGAGTTGCGGTAGCGAGTACTCGAGCGTCCGTAGAAGCGTCATTAAGTAGCTTGCTTCTCCCCGGAGGCAAGTATTACGAATTCAGCATTATCTAGTTGTTGTAATCCCCTGAAGGTTGCTCATACCTAAAGAGTGGTTGCAGCAGTAATTTAAATTTACGCCAAGTTTTCCTTTAACCACACAACCAACCATTGCAATCCACTCTAAACAGTCGCTACAACTTCCCCGATTTTGCTGATATCGTAACCGCCGAGAATTTCAAATTGTGAGTGAACCATCCGATGTCCCAAAGTACTGAGCAATTGCTGTACTGGTGCTTCTTCTAAATATTCCTTGAGAATCACTAAATCGTATCGTGATTGATGCAGGGGAACGAATCCCAGCCCAAAGGCGGTAGCTATAGATGCCGTGCTCATACCTGCATCGGCAATTCCTCCTACTACAGCTTGGGCAACATCTTGGTGATTTTTGACAATATGCTCAAAGCCTTGGACAGCATGGAACGGTATCTGCTGCTCTTGCAGTGTTTGTTCCAAAAGCATCCGACTACCGGAACCTATTTCGCGGTTGACAATAGTCGCTCCCCCTTGTACTAAGTCGTTAACTGTTCTGATTCCCATTGGATTGCCAGACTTCACCAAAAGTCCCTCCTCCCAAACTCCCAAGGTAATCAGAACTGCTTCCCTCCCAACCAGAACTTCTCGAACAAAGGGAGTATTATACTCACCAGTCCCAGGATCATATAGGTGCATCCCGGCAATGTGCGCTTCACCTCGGCATAAACTATGTAATGCAGCTATGCTGTTGGCGAAGTTAAATTGGACTCGCAGTTGGGGATGCCAACGTTCAGTTGCTCTCGCCCATAGTGAAATCACAGGTGCACAACCAGCAATCACAACGGTGTTGTGGAGTGTGTCGAGATTATCGTCTAGTAGCCTGACTCGAACTTTATTTGTCCCTGTTTGGCTAGTACCTTCACCGTCAGCTGGAATCATGTCTTGGCGAAAAGCATCTTTACCAATCAAGGGATAAGCTATCCATTGTCCTCCCACACGAGCCATGCTAACTCGCAGTTGCTGACTATTAGGAATAGGTTTGGCAAGAATGGCTTCGAGTTCAGGTAAATCCCGCTCTAACCAGAATAGATCCTCTACTTGACAGCCGAGTGCCTTGGCCAAGCGAAGTGTTATGGCAACTGAGGGAGCATATTGTCCCGACTCTACACCACTAATAGTCTGACGAGTCACACTAGCGATGTTAGCCAAATCTTGTTGGCTCATGCCTAAGCGAGTTCTAATCGACTTCAAGTTATTACGGAGGTCACTATCCTGCTTCATTGGCTTTGTCTCTTGGTTTCAAAAAGCCGTAGCGGATTTAAACATTGCATCTGCCAAAGCGAAAGTATGGTCTTTGAATTTATGTCATTTCTCTTTAACGACATGACTGTGCTTTCGCTGTCTTGATTCCCTATATAAAAAGACTATCACATCAATTGCCAATTTGCTTGCCAAGTGCAAATTATTTTTGCGGATGGTTACTTTTTACCTGCTATTTTCGCTAAAAAGCCCCAAATTCCAACAAACAGAGGATTTGTCTAGCAGAAAAATGCTACCAATTAAATTGGTAATATGTAGTATTTAATACAGTTTTAGAAATTCATTTGGGCTTTGATGCTTGATAGGCGAGTAATACAAGCCGTAGAAAACATACCAACCGATTTCTGAGAGTGAATATGCACACAGCATCAGTGAAAAATTGCTGTTTTAATTTTTTGCACAATTAGATATTTACTAAAGTCTGCAACAAATGACATTAAATTACTGTTCTTAGCACCATAATAATGGAGAGAATAATGATTACCGAAGAAGACTTAGCCCAGCAATTTAACGTAATTATCCAGCACGCTCACCCACAAATATGGGAATCGTTACGCCAGTGTTATGTGAAGGTGATCAATCCTAAACCTTATTTAACAAGAGCGAATATAAAAACGTGTATCCCCTATACAAGATACATTGGAATTTACTGCCCTGACAGACTGATTGGTGCTGTAGCAGAACAAAAAAATCTACTCAAAGAAGTAGCAGAATACGTCGGGCTAATTGAGGTTGTTTGCTTGAATGCCAATAACTTGATGCGTGATCGACTCTCAAATATCAAGCAAACTTATCCGCAATTGTGGTTAGACTTGTTGTGGATTGTCACCCAAGAACAATAATAATAACCCTAGCGATCAGGGCGGCCGCATCATGCCAATAAGTAAAGTATATTCTCAATAGAGTTAAAAATGTCATTAACGCTTGCTTATTGCTAAAAATTTAGGCATCGCTTTGGGGCTTAAAAACTAATCAAACGCGAGAGTAAAGATTTTTTTGTTGGTTCTTAACCTTCGTTGTGATCAAGAGTAATTTCGTGCCGGCAAACTTTTGAATAAACGTATATCGGTTGAGTTAGTGATTAAAGTAAAGGAGTCAGCAATCGAGAGATTCTCACAGCTAACTTGAACCAAAAAGGTTTTTTATCGTACTCATCAAGATTAACAGCAACACAGACAGCTAAATCATCCTCTAACATCTTTTTCACACTTTGGACAAACCGAAGCTCAGTAACAAAACCCATAACTTCAAAATTTAGAGAAAAAGAGCGGTTATCTAAGTTAACAGTTCCTACCCCTGCTATATTCTCATCAATGACTATAATTTTCTGATGCATAAACCCATTTTTGTAACGATACAACTTGATACCGATTCTTTCCATTTCGGTGTAGTAAGAGAAAGAACATAAATAAACAAATAAGTGATCGGGTCGATTTGGTAAAAGAATTCGCACATCAACACCTCGCATTGCTGCCAGTTTTAAGGCTGACAATGTTGCCTCGTCCGGCACAAAGTATGGACTAGCAATCCAGAGGTGAATTTGAGCTTGATTAATTAGTTCGACGAAAAAAAGCTTACAAGCTGGTAGCTGATCTGCGGGGCCTGTAGGAAGTATGAATACAGTTTGATTAGTTTCCTGATTAATTTTTACCTGCCAGTTAACTTCGAGAAGTTTTCGAGTTGCCCAATACCAATCTCGCACAAAGGAGTTTTGTAGGCTTTTTACACTTGGGCCTTCAAGCATCATGTGGGTGTCGCGCCAGGGACTCAAGCGAGGATTTTTTCCTAAATATTCGTCACCAATATTCAGTCCACCTACAAATGCTATTTCTCCATCCACTACCAGAATTTTCCGATGATTGCGAAAATTAAATTGGAATCGATTACCCTGACCTTTGGTGGTGTTAAATGCACTCACTGCAATTCCATGCTGCAGTAGAGACTGGATATAAGGGCGAGATAGTTTCTTTGAACCAATTTCATCGTAGAGAAAATAGATGCTTATTCCTTGCTTGGCTTTAGCAATCAACGCTTCTTTAAACTCATTACCTGATTGATCATCGTTAACAGTATAGGATTGCAATAGAATATAATTTGTCGCCAATGCAATTTTTTTCAGCATCGCTTCATAGGTTTGCTGACCATCAATCAGTAATTTGGCAGCATTGCCTGATGTGAAAGAAATTTCTGTAAAAGCCTCTGCTAATGGTTGCAACTGGGCTAGATTATCTGGTGGCGCAACCTGAAATTTAATAAGTTCACTAAAAGTTGGATGAATCAGCTTGTAGTGTTGTGCATAGACTGAACGCAGCGTTTCAGCATATCCATGAAATTTAGTTCTTCCTAAAATCCAATACAAGGGAATAGCTAGCCAGGGAAACGTAATTAAAGAAATGCTCCAGGCAATTGCCCCTTGGGAAGAACGCACATTCATCACTGCATGGATTGCATGTGCAACTCCCACGAGATGAACAACAACTGTAGCTGTGCTAAAAATAGCTAGAACACCACCATCTACAAGCATCTTAATTTTTTTGAGTATTGGTATAAGTAAATTCTGCCAGCAATGGCTTGTGATCGGATGAACAAATTTTTTCTAGTACTTTAGCACTGGCTTTCTTGACACTAATATCTCGATAAAAGATATGATCTAAAGGAGGTGATAACAGGAAGCGTTTAATTTTCTCCTTCTCATGAGGTGCGAAAATTACAGGCGTTAATCCTAATTGAGTTGTTACTTGATTGAGGATAACTGCTCTTTTTCGACTCCAAGTATTGAAATCTCCTGAAAATATTAGTGGTCCACGATGTGTAGATAACGCTTGCTCTAATTCATTTAGTTGTATTTTAAATTTATTTAAATCTACAAAATTAATCAGGTGACTATTTATTGTCAGGAGAGTTGTGCTTTTATCAGATAGCAGATACTCAGTAACTAAAGAAATTTTAGGAGTTCTAACAATAGGCTCATAATGTTTCGTAGTTATAACTTTTTTTGTGAGTGGGCTGATTGTCGCTGCTGTTAAAATCCCCGAATAGCATTGATGATGAATATCTACAAAGTTAGGTGCAAAACTCCAGTTCATTTTCAGCCAGGTTTCTAATTTGTCTGCTTCTAATCTTAGGGAAAACTCTTGTAAAAATATGAGGTTTGGTTGATAAGTCTCAATTATTTGGGAAAAATCTTTTACCCAGGTTTTATTATAGTTTTGTTTAGCAATATTCCAGCTGAGAACTTTAATTGATTGACTATTAATTTTTGTTTGTAGGGAATTATTTTTATCAATTGTGAGTTCTTGTAAACGAATAAATCTATAACCAGGAACAAATTTCGTAACGAGAGTGTTTACGTGTTCTTGAATATTAGGCATTACTAATATTAAAATGGATTTTTTCTAGCTTAACGCTATTGAACAGTCATTACAGAGTTATATTGCAAAAATCAATTAGCTCCCCGACTTCTTCAAGAAGTCGGGGAGCTGTCTTACCAGGCAATTTGCGATCGCTCTTGTACAACTCGCTGATATACTTCCTCGGTTTGCTTGGCTAATTTCGGCCAGCTAAAGCGTCTCTCTAAATCCTCATAAGCGTTATCCACCAGCCATTGGCGATAACCGGGATTTTTCAACACTTCCAGAATTCCCCAAGCTAAAGAATCGGGATTGTTTACCCAAGTCACAATACCTGTTTTGGTATGTTGCACCACTTCCGGAAAACCACCCGTATCAGAAACTACCACTGGGACACGAGAAGCAAAGCTTTCTAAAGCCACAATCCCAAAGGGTTCGTAAAGACTGGGAAAAACGGCACAGTCGGCGACAGTTTGGAATTTATCTAAGTATTCATCTGAGAGAAAGCCTGTAAAATAGCAATGATGCCAAATTCCCAAATCCCAGGCTTGGCGCTTGAGATGGTCAGTATTGCCGCCACCAACAATTACAAATTTAACGTTACCTCCCATTTGCGAAAGGATCTTCGGTGCAG
This sequence comes from Nostoc sp. JL34, assembly GCF_017114945.1. Lineage (GTDB taxonomy): Bacteria > Cyanobacteriota > Cyanobacteriia > Cyanobacteriales > Nostocaceae > Nostoc. Next base: position 77,118 of record NZ_JABXKQ010000020.1, on the reverse strand, counting down.
CGTTGAGCAATATAGGCACACCCTTTTCGTAGGTCATGCGACCGAGGTAGTAAACTATTTTCTCATTGTCTGTAGCAAATTGGCGGCGAAAATCCAGAGCATGAAAATCTACGTGATGCTGTTTCTTTTCGGCTCGAATACCATTATAAATGACATCGATTTTGTCCCAAGGACTGTGTAGCGCTCGTTCTACCTCTTGGCGCATATAGTCGCTACAAACGATAATCCGCCAAGCGTTGTAAGCCAGTAAGGTTTCTTTGCCATTTATATAACCTTGAATGTCTGTATTAATACCGTTGTAGCGTCCGTATTCCGTAGCGTGAATTGTGGCAATTACTGGTATTTTAAAATTATGTTTGAGAGCGATCGCAGCATCTCCCACTAACCAATCATGGGCATGAATTAAATCAAAGGGCCCTTCCTCCAAGATCAACTTACCACCGTGATCTCCCATACTCAGGTTGAGATTGACTACCCAGTGGAAAAAGTCGTTACTATGTGCCACTGGGACTCGATGTACCTTTACTCCCTCAACCACCTCATACATCGACGCCTGACCAAACTCCGCTGTAATCAGGTGGACTTCATGCCCTAGCTTTACCAGTTCCGGGTACAACTCCGCTACATGTCGCGCAATTCCCCCAACAATCCTTGGTGGAAACTCCCAACTCAGTACCAATATCTTCATCTACTAGATTCCCCGACACTTTACAAATATCTAAATAACTACATTTACCTAAAGATACAAGTCTGGCGAATGCAGTGAGTACTTTTACTAAAATTTTTAGATTTTTTAACAGTGATTTTGTTAAAGCTTATCAAAGGTTATCAACTGTGGGCTAGGGATAGGAAGCAAGGCAGGAGACAGGAGTCACCCACACGCAACTATGTAACTTAGGCTGTGGACGCTTTTTATTACGTAGGAGCATGTATTAATACAATTTTTCTTTTTAAAATGCGGCTCTAGACCCAGAACTAAAGTTTTCATTCATACTTCTTTTCTCCTGCCCGCCGCTCGCAGACTCGCTAACACTGCGCTATCTGCCTCCTGCCTTCTGTTGTAATTCGTAATTAGGACTATTGAGCGCCTGTTTTGCAACTCAGGCTTTTAGGTTGACGCAGGATATGGAGAGATTTTAATGATAAGTGATTAGCCGGACTTGATATTAGTCTGGCTTTCTGAAAGCTAAACCTGCTAGCAGCAGGTTGAAACTCATACACTTGAGGCTGCTGTTGACAGCTTTTGTAATAAAAATTAAAGAATGTTGAAGAAGAATAATTCGGAATTCAGAACAAGAAAATTTTGCTGGGGGACTAAAAAGAGGACATTCACACGTTCTCTACAAAGCGCTCTTGCTAGCTTGCTTTCCCATAGGGTTACGCGGACTCGCTTTGGGTGGCACTATCCGCCACTCGGACTCAAATTCATTCTAAATTCTGACGCTTTGGCGGAGCTTTCCTTGCTCCGCTCCTAACTCCTGAATTTTATTAGTTTTGATCCAAGCGCAGTACTGCCATAAAGGCTTCCTGCGGTACATCTACAGTCCCTACAGATTTCATCCGCTTTTTACCTTTTGCTTGCTTCTGCAAAAGTTTTTTCTTCCGACTGATGTCACCACCGTAGCATTTGGCTAGCACATCTTTCCGCAAAGCAGGGATGTGTTCACTGGCAATAACTTTACTGCCAATGGATGCCTGAATTGGCACTTTGAATTGATGGCGAGGAATTAGTTCCTTGAGTTTTTCTGCCATTGCCCGCCCAACGTTGTAAGCTTTATCCCGATGCACAATCATCGCCAAGGAATCCACAGGATCGCCGTTAATCATGATATCCAGCTTTACAAGAGGATTTTCACGGTAGCCAATGAGATGATATTCCATACTGGCATAACCGCGCGATCGCGATTTCATCTGGTCAAAAAAGTCAGTCACAACTTCCGCTAAAGGAAGTTCGTAAGTCAGGGTGGTTCGTCCTTGAGTGAGATATTTCATATCTTTGAAGATGCCACGGCGATTTTGTGACAACTCCATCAAGCTGCCGACATAAGTTTCTGGCGTAATCATCTCTACTTGGACGTAGGGTTCTTCAATTTTTTCGCGATCGTTAGGAGAAGGTAAACGGCTAGGATTATCGATGTACAGTTCCTCACCTTTGAGAGTAATCACCTTATAAACCACCGAGGGGGCTGTAATGATTAAATCTAGGTTATACTCTCGCTCTAGGCGTTCCTGGACAATTTCCATGTGCAGCAAACCCAAGAACCCGCAACGGAAGCCAAACCCCATCGCGCTAGAAGTTTCTGGTTCGTAATGCAGCGCTGCATCATTGAGTTCGAGCTTTTCCAAGGCTTCCCGCAAATCTTCAAATTGGTCAGCATCAATGGGGAACATCCCGCAAAAAACCATCGGGTTTGCTTCTGCGTAACCTGGTAATGCTGCCTCCGCTTTCGCCTTACTTAGGGTAATTGTGTCTCCTACTCTTGCATCAGCTACCGCTCTAATTGCCGCTCCCAAATAACCTACTTCCCCAGCGTGCAGTTCTTCAACTTGCTTTTGAGTGGGAGAAAGAACGCCTAACTCATCAATTTCAAATTCTTTACCGGATGCCATTAAATGGATGCGATCGCCTTTTTTCAATGTGCCATCCATCACCCGGAAATACACGATTACTCCCCGGTAACTGTCATAATAGCTATCAAAAATTAACGCTCGCAAGCGTTCGTTTATTGTATTGGGGGGCGGTGGTATCCGCTCAACAACTGCTTCTAAAATCTCATCAATACCAATTCCTTCTTTAGCAGAAGCCAGAATTGCACCACTGCAATCTAGACCGATAATTTCTTCAATTTCGCCAATTACCCGTTCTGGTTCAGCCCCTGGCAAATCAATTTTATTCAAAACCGGGATAATTTCCAGGTTATTCTCTAAGGCTAGATATACATTTGCCAAAGTTTGCGCCTCCACACCTTGGGACGCATCTACTACCAATAGCGCTCCTTCACAAGCAACAAGAGAGCGAGAGACTTCATACGAGAAATCCACATGCCCTGGAGTATCAATTAAGTTCAGCACATATTGCTGACCATCCTTAGCTGTGTAGTTCATCCGGGCAGCTTGCAGCTTAATCGTAATGCCGCGCTCCCGTTCCAGATCCATGTTGTCGAGAAACTGTTCCTTCATCTGTCGGTCTTCAACAGTGCCAGTAGCTTGCAACAAGCGATCGGCGAGGGTTGATTTCCCGTGGTCGATGTGAGCAATAATACAAAAATTGCGAATGCGAACTGCGGGAACGTCAGTCATATACTATCTTTGCCTTAGCAGCAACCAAAGTTAAAAGAGCAATTTACTTAATGTATTTTAATGCTTTCTTAGCCAAGACGCTCCGCTTTTAGTGCTGAGTGCTGAGTTCCGAGTGCTGAGTGGGGCAGAGGGGAGAATAACTCTTAACTCTTAACTCCTAAATCTTAGCTCTTAACTCCTAACTCCTAACTCAGCACTCAGCACTCCTCTTCACCCCATCTTCAACTTTCGATCTAAATAGGTGGACTTTTAAGAATATTATGAAAGTCTGTTTGTCGCTGCTAGTATTCAACAGCTAGGAGCGTACAATAAATGTAAATAAGTACATGTAGGGATCATGTAGGGATCATGGGCAATTACGACCTGTAATTACCCAGAATCACTGATTTATCGGCAAAACTTCTAAAGCCATTGTCTAGTCAGTTATATGAAAAATGTGATTTGAAACTTAAAGCCTGTTACTTTGGTGCTATTTCAGGGAACTATTTAACTGTACCCTTGAAGATTTTTTCAGTGAATTAGCCCAAATGATGAATATAACTACTTTACAAAGCTTTAGACACAACCAATTTAGAGAATTCAGAGTATATAAACCTATGAATATGCAAGAGAAAACTACCGAAGCGGAAAATACACGAGCCGATAAGGTAGAAATTGCTGTCCGCCTAGACTCCGAGTTACTAGAGCAAATTCAACATCTCACTAATGACCCAAGTAAAGTGATTGAGGTGGCAATTCGCCAGTGGTTGAGAGGTGAAATCCTCAGAGATGATGAATTGACGCGTACTCCTGTGCGTACCCCCGTTCCTCCTCGAGGTGAATGGAACGATTGACGCCATCAGTCAGCTGTCAATGCAAGTCAAAAAAAGTAAAGTTTGCCAATCTGAATTTCAGAACACCAAGAAATACCCAATCAAAAGCAAAAAAGCTGTAAAAATTTATGCGTAAATTTGAGCGGCTTTAGTAAAATTACGGTCGGATACCCTTTGTCGATCCAACTCAATTAATGACTATCACTGCCAATTCCCAATTGCCAAATGTATTTTCCCAAAATCTGGAATCTATTACCAGTAAGACTGATGGCTCATTACCAACTCTAGGAGCGGAGTTGGTGTATACGCAAGATGGGGCAGGGCGCTATCTGACCTTTTGTTGGCAGCACAGCGAACTCCTGGGGTTAAATACTGAAAAAATAGTTGACGAGCTGAACCAGTCCCAAATCTTTGCCCCAGTGGATAAGGTTACTTATTTGGAACGATTGCACCGAATTTTGACAAGTTTGATGCCAGAAAGGTTTCAGTGCTGGTTTAGCTACCACCAGGAATTATTTGAGTTGGACTTAGTGATTAGTCCGATTATGCCAAGCTTGGGAACAACTGCCACTACAGTTTTAGTGATGGGACGCTTAGTGCAAGCAACACTCAACAAAAAACAAGTGCGTGTGGCATCAAAAACGCCCACACAAATAGAGTTGGCAATACGATCACAGCAACACCAAAAACTGGTAAATCGCATTACCAGAAATATTCGCCGGACATTGGATTTAGATATTATTTGGCAGCAAACAGTTGACAGTTTGGGAAAAGCATTGCGGCTAGAACGCTGCATTATTTGTCCTTATCAGTTCTCAAGCTCAAAAGTGAAAGTGAAGGCTGAGTATCGCCAACCAGAACTCAAATCAATGCTTGGCTCAGAAATAGATATAGCTTCTGAGCCTGCTTTTGCTCAAGCCTTGGCAACCCTAGAACCAGTTGTGATGGAAGTGCCTGGATACAAAGAGTCTGGGCGGCAGAAAACTTTAGTAGTTGCGACTTGCTATCAAGATCAAGCCAATGGATTGGTTGCCTTGAATTGGCAGGATGAATGCTACACATTAACAGAATCGGAATTAGAACTGGCAAAAGAAGCAGCAGATCAATTGGGAACTGCGATCGCACATGCTACTTTATATGAAGAATTAGAAGTAGCGCGTCAAAAAGCCGAAGAAGCTTCCCGCCTCAAAAGCGAGTTTCTGGCTAATGTGTCCCATGAAATTCGTACCCCCCTCAACGGTATGATTGGCTTTTTGAAACTGATTTTGGAAGGAATGGCAGATGACCCAGAAGAACAAAACCAGTTTTTAGCAGAAGCTCATCACTTATCGATACATTTGCTGAATATCATCAACGACATTTTGGACATTGCCAAAATCGAAGCCGGCAAAATGGAGCTAACTTATGCGCCAGTCAAGCTAGATGAGCTATTCAGTCATGTAGAAGGTTTCATGCGTCCCCAAGCACAAATGAAAAACCTCAGCTTTCGGATGCAAATGCCTGCTACCTCTGATGAAATCATTGTCCAAAGTAACTATCAACGGTTGCTACAAGTGATGCTTAATTTGGTGAACAACGCCATCAAGTTCACCCATGAAGGCGGCGTTACTGTCAGCGCCGATTTAGTACTCAAAAAGGCGAACTTTCAAGATCAGCAATTTCCTGGCATGGTAAGAGTCCGTGTGGCAGACACCGGCATCGGTGTTTCTTTAGACAAACAAGATAAGCTTTTTCAATTATTCTCTCAGGTGGATGGCTCCCGCACTCGTCAGTACGGCGGCACAGGCTTGGGACTGGTAATATCGCAGAAGTTAGTAGAGGCAATGGGCGGCGAGGTACATTTTTATAGTTTGGGCGAAGGACTTGGCTCAACAGTCACATTCACTGTGCCACTATATCAACAACCAGTCATGGTTTCGTCTAATGATAGCGACTCAACAAGTAGTGCTGAATGTTGAGTTAGTCATTGGTCATTGGTCATCTGCAACATTACCAATACTGGGTTTTGAGATTTTAAATTTAAATTTTTTGAGCAATTATTATTTAATAACTAAATTTGAAATTGGGAAGAATTCTGTCCCTAGCCACTAAAGTTGTATAATTAGAGATTGGGTTGAAAGACAAAACACAACAAACGTCTAAATGTTGGCTTTTGCTCCGCTCTACTCAACCTACGAAAATAGATTTTTGACCCCTTTTTACGGTGAGTGTACCTAGGAGCCTTAAATCCTGCCTTCCGTTGCACTGCAAAACAGAACCTAAAGGCTAGAGTAAAGTAGGAGGCTCAAAGGAAAACAATGTTTCAGCTAAATCTAATATCAAATTGCTAAAACCAGGAGTGGTTTAGTCAAAAGTCATTGAAAATTGACACCTGACAATCTAGCGGCAATTAGATTTAGGATCGATTTAACAAAGCTGGAAAATAAAACTTTGGATAATGGTTAATGAGTAAAGGTGCATTGGTTACAGGGATCGTTCTTATTCAATGCCCCATGCCCTATTCCCCATTACCTATTCCCTATGCCCATCCCCATCCCTAACTTAGCAGGTCTAAACTATGGAACTCACAATTGACAACGTTGAAACAGTCTTGGATGAAATGCGCCCTTATCTCATGTCTGATGGCGGCAATGTGGAACTGGTAGAACTTGACGGGCCTGTTGTAAAACTGCGGCTGCAAGGTGCTTGTGGTTCTTGCCCCAGTTCTGCTATGACCCTGAGAATGGGTATTGAGCGCCGCCTTAAGGAAATGATTCCCGAAATTGCAGAAATTGAGCAAGTAGTCTAGGAACTGGGGATTGGAGACTGGGGACTGGGGAAGAATGGATTTTTTCATTCATAATTTATCATTAATACCTAATCCCTAATTTCTAATCCCCTATTCCTAACCCTTAATCACTCACTATGTCCCATCCTCTCTACATTGCTTTTATCTGGCATCAACATCAGCCGCTGTACAAATCCCCTGGCAGCGGCGTTTCGCTATCTCCGAGTCAGCAGTACCGTCTTCCTTGGGTACGTTTGCATGGAACTAAAGATTATTTGGATTTGGTATTACTCTTAGAGCGGTATCCTAAGTTACACCAAACGGTGAATTTAGTTCCATCGCTGATATTACAACTCGAAGATTATATTGCTGGCACTGCTTTTGACCCTTACCTTACAGCCAGCTTGACACCGGATGAGCAACTTACCTACCAACAACGGGAATTCATTATCCAACACTTTTTCGATGCCAATCACCATACGCTGATTGACCCGCATCCCCGCTATGCCGAGTTGTATCAGCAAAGGCAGGAAAAAGGGCAAGCTTGGTGTTTAGCAAATTGGGAATTGCCAGATTATGGTGATTTGCTAGCTTGGCACAATTTGGCTTGGATCGATCCGTTGTTTTGGGATGACCCGGAAATTGCTGCTTGGTTAAAACAGGGTCGGAATTTTACTTTAAGCGATCGCCAGCGCATTTATTCTAAACAGCGAGAAATTCTCAGCCGGATTATCCCCCAACATCGGAAAATGCAGGAGGCGGGGCAGCTAGAAGTCACCACCACGCCTTACACCCACCCAATTTTACCCTTACTAGCTGATACTAACTCCGGTCGGGTAGCTGTGCCCAATATGACACTACCAAAGCAACGCTTTGAGTGGGCGGAAGATATTCCCCGCCACTTGCGGAAAGCTTGGGACTTTTATAAAGAACGCTTTGGACAGATACCTCGTGGTTTGTGGCCTTCGGAACAATCAGTAAGTCCGGCGGTACTGCCATATATTATTGACCAAGGATTTAAGTGGATATGCTCAGATGAAGCCGTCTTAGGATGGACGCTGAAACACTTTTTTCATCGGGATGGGGCGGGGAATGTGCAGCAACCAGAACTGTTGTATCGACCCTATCGCCTGCAAACCGCCGAAGGTGACTTGTCAATTGTGTTTCGTGACCACAGATTATCAGATTTGATTGGCTTTACTTATAGTGCAATGCCAGCAAAAAAGGCAGCAGCGGATTTAGTGGGACATTTGCAAGCGATCGCTAAAATGCAAAGAGATAGTCAAAGCGAACAACCTTGGCTAGTTACCATCGCCTTAGATGGGGAAAATTGCTGGGAATTTTATCCCCAAGATGGTAAACCCTTCTTAGAAGCTTTGTATCAAAGTTTGAGCGATGAACCCCATCTCAAACTCGTCACTGTCTCCGAGTTTCTGGAAGAATTTCCAGCCACAGCCACCATCCCCGGAGGACAACTACATAGCGGTTCTTGGGTAGATGGCAGTTTCACCACTTGGATCGGCGATCCCGCCAAAAATCGTGCTTGGGATTACTTGACAGAAGCAAGAAAAATGCTTGCAAATCATCCCGAAGCGACAGAAGAAAACAACCCCGAAGCATGGGAAGCATTGTATGCCGCAGAGGGTTCTGACTGGTTCTGGTGGTTTGGTGCGGGACACTCCTCAAATCAAGATGCCATCTTTGATCGGTTGTTTCGAGAACATCTGTTTGGTATTTACAAGGCATTAAATGAACCTATACCGCCTTATCTCAAGCAACCAGTGGAAAACCATCAAGCACAGGGAAACCATGCTCCGCAAGGGTTTATTCACCCTGTAATTGATGGTAAAGGTGATGAACAAGACTGGGATAAAGCTGGACGCATAGAAATCGGTGGAGCACGCGGGACGATGCACAATAGCAGTGTCATCCAGCGACTTTGGTATGGGGTAGATCACCTGAATTTCTATTTACGGCTGGACTTTAAAAGTGGCGCTGCACCAAGACAAGATTTGCCAACAGAGTTGAATCTGCTGTGGTTCTATCCAGAAAAAACAATGGTCAATAGCCCAGTTCCCTTGGCAGATGTACCAGATGCAGCGCCACTGAATTACCTTTTCCACCATCTTTTAGAAGTTAACTTACTGACGCAATCGATTCAGTTTCGGGAAGCTGGAGACAATCATCAATGGCATCCCCGTTTCAGTCGCGCTCAAGTAGCAATAAATAGTTGTTTAGAGTTGGCGGTGCCGTGGGCAGACTTGCAAGTTCCACCAGATTATTCTCTGCGCCTGATTTTAGTGCTTGCAGATGAAGGGCGTTTTTCCAACTACTTACCAGAAAATGCTTTGATTCCCATTGAAGTACCTTAGAACTCAATACCCTTGGTTTTACGAAATACCTATTAGGGGCATACAGATGTACGCCCCTAAAGTTGATTTATTTGGAAATCATATTTAATTTTTTTAGATTAAACTCAACGAGGTTGTCGCCAATCCCGTTGGTCTTCAAAACCGTGCATGAGACTTTCACTTCACACGGCTCCTCAGTGATTTGGTGCTTGTCATACATACCTCATCACCCATTTATCCTTAACTCTTTCAAGCTTTCTGGTGGGCTTAGGCTCGGCACTATTACAGCCAGATTTTGTGCCCAGACTGCCATCATTGGCTGTCTTTGTGTCGTGGCAATAGTCTGTGTAGAAGTTGCAAATTATCGTAAATATCCTTACCACCTTGCGATTTAGGGATTTTATGGTCAACTTCTAGCACATCGCTTTCACGGAAAAACAAACCGCAGTGGGTGCATTTCCCTTTTTGCTTTTTCAGGAGTTTGGATTTGAGGGTTCTAGGATACTGACTCTCACCTACATGGTCATTCAGTTATCTTGGCGCAGCCTCTCCCTTTGAGAGAAGGTTCAGTACCTTGCGGCTAATCCTCCAAACCCTTATGGATTTTAGTTTCTAGCCAACGATTCGCACTTCTAAATCTAAATAATCTAGCAGTATTGGGATGCGATCGCCTACGGTGGGGTAAAACGCGATCGTTGGTGGAAGATAAGCAATAATCGAGTAACATCCAGATTCAGGAGTTGGTGCATGACCGATGACGCAGACTACACAGCGAACAGACACTTCAGTTCAGGTACTAACAAAATCAAAGAGAAAGCTTCTCGAAATCAAGTGATCACGGCTCCATTACCAGACCCGATTGCAAAAAATATTGAAGCGATTATTTCACTTCATAATCAGGAAGTTCGAGATATTCCCGTCCACCAGCGGATACTAGAAGCGATCGCTACATTCTTTGGGCGATCGATATTTATGTATAGTTTGCTATTCATACTGGCCATCTGGATTTTTAGCAGTTTTTTTGATCGCTTTTTACCATTCAATCTCCCCTCGTTTAGCTGGTCAGGTCAAGGCTTAGACGCAGCGTCATTGGTGATCTCAACTGGAGTACTGGTACGACAAACTCGCCAGGAAAACTTTGCCGAACAACGGGCGCAATTGATGCTACAGCTTAACCTGCTCTCCGAGCAAAAAATTGCCAAGATTATTGCTCTATTAGAAGAACTCCGTACCGATTTGCCTGATGTGATAAATCGGCATGATTTGGAAGCGAAATCGATGCAGGAACCGGCTGACCCGATCGCAGTATTGGAAGCACTCCAGAAAAACCTGGCTGAAGAACTGTCACCCACAGAAGAAAACAATATGAGTTGAGTGCAGTTTTTTAGTAGATTTTTGTTTCTATTGAAAGACAAAAAATAAAACTTCATGTACAGTCTTTGTGTCAGAAATCACAATTTATCGTAACTTTTACTAGAGGGATGCACATGGCTCAACTGAATGGTGTAATGATGCAGTACTTCCATTGGTATATCCCTCCAGATGGCAATCTTTGGAATGAGTTTAAAGAGAAAGTCAAAGAGTTAGCTGATGCAGGTGTTACATCTGTTTGGCTACCCCCAGCTTACAAAGGAACAGGGGGTGGCTACGATGTCGGCTACGGAGTCTATGATATGTACGATCTAGGCGAGTTTGACCAGAAAGGCTCGGTTCGGACAAAGTACGGCACAAAAGACGAGTATATCGCTGCTGTTAAGGCGGCAAAAGCTGCTGGCATTCGAGTGTATGCTGATGTTGTCCTTAACCACAAGTTAGGTGCAGATCAAGAAGAAGAGGTGGAAGCAACGCCCTATAGTCCAGATGATCGCAACCAGCCCATCGGTGAGATGCAAACAATTAAAGTGTGGACTCACTTTACCTTTCCAGGTCGCCAAGGCAAATACTCCGATATGGAATGGCACTGGTGGCACTTCGACGCAGTTGATTACAACGTTTACAACGAAGGTGAAAACGCAGTTTATCTGTTTAAAGATAAAAAATTTGATGACAACGTTGACCTGGAAAAAGGTGCTTTCGACTATCTCATGGGATGCGATCTGGATATGGAGAGTCCAGAAGTTCGCGAGGAGTTGAATCGCTGGGGTGAGTGGTTTGTAGAAACCACTGACATAGACGGCTTTCGTTTTGATGCGGTTAAACACGTTAGAGCTGGCTTTTTCCCAGAATGGCTGCAACACTGTCGCCAAAAGGCAGGTCGCGATCTTTTTGCCGTCGGTGAGTATTGGTCTTATGAAATTGAAGCGCTGCACCATTTCATTAGCGTCACCGGTGGCGATGTGATGTTGTTTGATGCGCCATTGCACTATAACTTTAGCGCTGCCAGCAAACAAGGAAATGACTACGATATGCGGCAGATATTTGATAACACCTTGGTGCAACAGCAACCTGCTTTAGCCGTCACCTTAGTTGACAATCATGATTCTCAACCCTTGCAGTCGTTAGAATCTGTAGTGGAAAGCTGGTTTAAACCGTTAGCTTATGCGTTGATTCTACTGCGAAGTGATGGTTATCCCTGTATCTTCTATGCGGATTACTATGGTGCTAATTATAAGGATACGGGTAGCGATGGCAATGAGCATGAGATTTGGCTCGATAGTCATCAATGGATAATTGATAAATTTTTGCACGCTCGTCAAACCTATGCCTATGGCGACCAATACGATTACTTCGATCACGCCAATACAATCGCCTGGACACGCTTAGGAGATGAAGAACATCCTGGCGGTATGGCAGTTGTTCTGAGTAATGGAGGAGAAGGGACTAAGTGGATGGAAGTTGGGCAACCCAACAGCACTTACATTGATATTACTGAACATATCAGCGAACCTGTGACAACGAATGATGAGGGCTGGGCTGATTTTCGATGCGATGCTGGTTCTGTTTCTGTGTGGGTTCCAAAGTCTTAGTCGAGGTTTTAGTAGCATTTATCCAGAAAGTTACGCACTTGACAAAATACTGCTTAAAAAAGAACTTAAGCAGTATTTTGTGGATAAGCCACAACCCTTATTATTCCGTTATAAAGCAATTGAACATTGCCTAAAAAGATTCAATTTAGGCAATGTTTAGTAACTACTCTTCACATTAAGTTCTAGTAATGAAAAAACTCCAGAAATATTTGTGACAAATCTGGAGTCAGGAAAGATACGCATTTACCTATACCAAATTTTCCCCCTGAGAGAATCCTACGTCATCAGGGTATACACTCAAATGTAGATAAAGGTGTTTGAGGATTCTCGTTTACACACCTTCTCTATTGGAACTAACGCAAAACAGCCCCAGATTAATTAACTGAGGCTGTTTTGCGAGAGTTGATTCGTAGGAGGGGTACATCAACAGTAATGTCCCATGTTAAATATAGATAATTCAGTATGCATCCTTATTCAGCCATGTTTTGGCATATCCGGATGATTGGGAAAATTTTGTAGGCGCAGCCCGTCGTAGACATCGTTTTTTCCAAAAAGAAACTCCAGGTGCACTTAAGGCATTCTGGAGCAGTAACAGGTTTCTAACATCAATCAATTTTTACATCTGCGATCGCCCGATGTCGTTAGGGTATATACTCAAATGTGTTTTATGTCTGCTCATCCGCAAATCGACCAGCAAGTTACTTTCTTTTATACCCATAATCTCAATGCATCTACAGAATTCTACGAACAAAAACTGGGCTTGGAGTTATGGCTTGACCAAGGAACCTGTCGAATTTATACTGTTAGTAGCTCTGGATACTTGGGATTGTGTCAAGCAAGCGAAACATCAATTCCTCCAGCCGACAAGCAATCAAGTTTCATTTTTACCCTGGTAACACAACAGGTAGATGAGTGGTTTGAATATCTCAAAGAACGTGGCGTCGAATTTGAAAAGCCACCTACACTAAATGAAAAGTACAACATTTACCATTGCTTTTTCCGCGATCCTGATGGTTATTTGATTGAAATTCAACGTTTCGAGACTAACGACAAAAAAAGACATAACTAAATAAGTCATGCCTAAACGTTTAATTTACAGGGCAGGATTTGTACAGGTTAGAACTTTTTGATTGACTGGGATACATGATAACGAATAATCTAAAAATCATCGATCAGCATGTACCTTTTTTCTATAGATTTATCAAAGTGGAATGCAGGATTTATGCAGCCACGGGTAAATATTTGCATTTATATACAATTGCTGCGTAGGCATCGCTTTTGACTTTTATGTAATGTCCGCCAAATTGCTAATCAAGAAAACTCTTTGTGCCAGTCATCATGATAAATATTCAACTAGACTCGATATTGGATAACAGAAGCTAGAATACAATCATTGACGCTAGCATATAATGTTCTTTAACAAGATTACTTTTTAAAGTATTTACTTGGCTAATTATGCTATTTCTATAGTGATTATTTGTAAGCTAGCAAATGCTTAACGTATCGATTCAAGAAATATTAGATTAGGGTGACTACATGATAGCCGAGAAAATCAAATCGTTCCGCACAGCATTACAACCTAAAGGTTCAGTAATGAAAGCAATTTTCAAACATATTTTATGGTGTGGAGCTTTCGGATTTATAATTTCTCTGCTTCACCATTTTGATAAACCTGTATCCCAACCTATTTTAGGAAGTGTTATTCCTAGTATTGTTTTAGGTTTATTACTTGTATTTCGGACAAATACTGCTTATGAGCGATTTTGGGAAGGGAGAAAATGCTGGGGTTCTATAGTAAATAACGTCCGAAATCTAGCGCGACAAATTTGGGTATCAGTTGATGAAATTTCACCAGAAGATAAAGACAAGAAAATTACAGCATTAAACTTACTGGCAGCTTTTGCTGTAACAACTAAATTACATTTGCGAGGAGAAGCTGTCAATAGCGAATTAGAAGATTTAATGCCATCTACTAAGTATATAAAACTGAAAATTATGAATAATCCCCCTATAGAAGTTGCCTTTTGGATAGGAGATTATTTACAAGAACAGTATAATCGTAATTGCCTTAATAGCTACCAACTAACATCTATGCAAGAATTATTGAATAATCTTGTGGATAATTTAGGTGCTTGCGAACGGATTTTAAAAACGCCTATGCCGCTCGCTTACGCTATTCATTTGAAACAATTACTGATCCTCTATTGCTTTTTGCTGCCATTTCAAATAGTAGACAGTCTCGGTTGGTGGACAGGTTTAATTTCTGCCTTGGTTGGGTTTACTGTGTTTGGCATCGAAGCCATTGGTTTAGAGATAGAAAACCCCTTTGGTTATGACGCTAATGATTTACCATTAGATGCAATTTGCGAGACAATGAAGCGTAATATTGACGATTTAATTACTTTGACTCCCAATGCGCGAGAGCGTAAAGATAATAGTATAATTAATTGAAAAGATTTGAGAATATTGATTAATAAAAAATAATATAAAATATCACAAATTCAAGTGGCGATCGCATCACTTAGTTTGTGCATAGTGTAGATTCCGCGAAAATGTTGTATTTGTCATCATCATGGCAGATAAACCACATCTAAAAAAGAGGTGCGATCGCTAAGTTTGGTTGGACGAACTATAAACCTCTCCTAGTATGTTTTCACAATCGCCGAATCGCAATTTCCAACCCTTCACATACACGAGTAAGAAAATCTAAATCCAAAGTAGCGATCGCATCACTAGCTTTGTGATAATGTGGATTTCGCAAGAATGCCGTATCTGTCACCATCATTGCCGGATAACCCAAATCCCAGAAAGGTGCATGATCGCTAAGTCTGGTTTGGGGAACTATTAAACCTCGATTCGGCACGGGTAGCCATTGACTAGATACGCCAGCTTTGCGAATATTACGGCTCATCCCAATTAAGTCAGGCAATGTCCGCAAGTTGCCAATTAAAGCAATAAAATCACCTCTATCTGGGTAGAAGCGTTCCAGAGGAGGGGGGTAACTTTGGGAGCCAGGTGTAGAATCCTTATAACCGAGCATTTCTAAGGAGATCATTAAGCGTAGCTGTTGCTTTTGTTGATGCAACAGGGCTGCATAGTCAGCACTACCCAGTAAGCCGTATTCTTCCATATCGAAAGCAACCAGTCTTAAGGGATATCTGACAGCTTGGGCAGCAAACTTTCTCGCTAATTCCAGCAACACCGCCACACCTGTAGCATTATCATCAGCTGCGACTGTTCCTGGAACGCCATCATAATGAGCGCCAATTAAAATAGGTGGCAAATCCTTTTTTTGCCCTTTAGTTTGGGAAGGTAAATTTAATATCAAGTTATTACAAGCTTTGCCTCTGACTTCAAAGGTGTGGATTTCCACACTCCCCCATTGGGAAAATTCCTGGCGGATGTATTCTTGGACAAAAAAATGCCCAGCCGTTGCCATGTAAGGATCACGTTCTCGCGCTATCTGACTCAGGGAAGTTTGTAATCGCTCTGTTAAATTCAAATTTTTAAGATGGTGGCAATAATATTAGAGTTTTAAAGTAATCAAAAAAGTCTTGCACTAGGCGACTAGAAGTCGTGGCTAAACGAGACTTTACCCGCCTACGCGGGTTTAAATCATTGATTTTTCCTAAGTTCGCGTAGGCAGCTTACCCTTCTCCTGCAAAGACGCTACCGCGAACGGGTTCTCCAAAGGAGTACGTTTGTATAGCTGCGATTTCTAATCGCCAGGGCTTGGTGCAAAATATGCATTTACCAACTTGCAGATAACTTAAACAGAAGTAGGCGGATAACAAGAATTGAGGCTGCTTGGGCACGCCAACCATCTCAATGCTATCCTAGTCTTGCAACTATCTCCTCTAGCTGCACTTCTTAGCTTACTGCTTTAATGATGACTATTATACCATTGAGGTGTTTTAATGCTATAGCACAAAGCTAGAAGTAGTTCCGCCCAATCATAATAAATATATAAGACACTTTAGGAGAAGAGTAACGCATGGGCAAGGTAGTCGGCATCGACTTGGGTACAACCAACTCAGTAGTCGCCGTTATGGAGGGTGGCAAGCCGGTGGTGATTGCCAATGCAGAAGGAATGCGAACAACCCCCTCCGTAGTTGGCTTCAGCAAAGAAGGTGAAAGGGTGGTTGGGCAAATGGCACGGCGACAAACCGTCCTCAATCCCCAAAATACCTTTTTTGCAGTTAAACGCTTCATTGGGCGGAAGTATGGCGAACTGAATGCAGATTCTAAGCGTGTGCCCTACACCATCCGCAAAGACGAAGTAGGTAATATTAAAGTTGCCTGTCCCCGTCTCAATAAGGAATTTGCACCAGAAGAAATTTCAGCAATGGTGCTGAAGAAATTGGCAGACGATGCTAGTCGCTATTTAGGTGAACCAGTCACAGGGGCAGTCATTACAGTCCCCGCTTATTTTAACGATTCTCAGCGGCAAGCAACCCGCGATGCTGGCAGAATTGCTGGTTTAGAAGTGCTGCGGATTCTGAATGAACCGACTGCGGCATCTTTGGCTTATGGATTAGATCGGGGTGACACGGAAACTATCTTAGTATTTGACTTGGGTGGTGGCACCTTTGACGTGTCGATTTTAGAAGTAGGCGATGGGATATTTGAAGTCAAAGCTACCAGTGGAGATACACAACTTGGTGGGAATGACTTTGACAAAATAATCGTAGATTGGTTAGCAGAGCAATTTCTGGAAACAGAAGAGGTAGACTTAAGACGCGATCGCCAAGCTTTGCAACGTCTGATGGAAGCTGCGGAAAAAGCCAAAATTGAGCTTTCTGCTGTCAGCGTTACCGATATTAATTTACCCTTCATCACCGCCACGGAAGATGGCCCCAAACATCTGGAAACTCGTTTAACTCGTTCCCAGTTTGAAGGTTTGTGTGGTGATTTGGTGGGGCGCTTACGGACACCAGTGAAACGCGCCCTCAAAGATGCCGGACTTTCACCTAGAGACATTGAAGAAGTTGTGTTAGTTGGCGGTTCTACACGGATGCCAATGGTGAAGCAGCTTGTGCGGGACTTGATTGGTACAGAACCTAACGAAAATGTCAACCCCGATGAAGTCGTGGGAGTAGGCGCAGCAATTCAAGCCGGAATTCTCGCAGGCGAACTCAAAGATGTGCTGCTTTTGGATGTCACACCCCTATCTATGGGATTGGAAACTATCGGCGGCGTGATGAAAAAACTCATTCCCCGCAACACCACCATTCCAGTCCGTCGTTCTGACATTTTTTCCACGTCTGAAAATAACCAAAATACTGTGGAAATTCACGTAGTCCAGGGCGAACGGGAAATGGCAGCAAACAACAAATCATTAGGACGGTTCAAGCTCTATGGCATCCCGCCAGCACCACGAGGAATTCCCCAAGTTCAGGTGTCATTTGATATCGATGCGAATGGTATTTTACAGGTAACAGCCTTAGATAGAACCACTGGGCGAGAACAGAGTATCACCATTCAAGGCGCTTCCACCTTGAACGAGTCGGAAGTGAATCGGATGATTCAGGACGCTCAAAAATACGCCGATGTCGATCGCGAACGTAAAGAAAGAGTAGAAAAGCGGACTCGTTCTGAGGCGCTGATTTTCCAAGCAGAACGACAACTTAGAGAAGTCGCGCTGGAATTTGGTATGCAGTTTGCCCGCAGCCGCCGCCAAAGAATTGATAATATTTGTCGAGACTTAAAAGAGAGTCTTAAGGAAAATAGCGATCGCGGGATTGATCAAGCCTACGCCGACTTGCAAGATGCTCTCTATGAGCTAAATCGCGAAGTCCGCCAGACTTATGCTGAAGATGAAGATGACGACTTGTTTGGGACTATCCGTGACATCTTTACTGGCGGTGATAAGGAACGAGAACGCGAATCTCCTAGAGATACATATCGGGAACGCGACTCATACAGTCAGGACTATGGCAAAGATTACGGTAAAGACTACGGTAAAGACTATGGCAGAGATTATAACCGGGATAATCGTTCTTCCTCCTATGAAAGTCGTCCTCCACGCAAATCCCGTCCTAGCTACCAAGATAACTGGGATGAAGAAGAAGACAATGATTGGTTGTAAGTAGAAAGCAGGAGATAAAAACTCCTCAAGAAGCTGATTTAACTGGTTGGCATTTTATATTTAATTATGTCTACCTAATTAGTACTTCTGATAAGAGTTAAGAGTAGAAGTTAAAAATTAAATCTTTTAACTTGTAACTCCTCTCTCCTAACTCTTAATTAATCCCAAATCAAAAATCTAAAATCTAAAATTTAAATAACTGACTATGCAAAATTTGCCGAACTTTCGCGATTACTATGAAATTTTAGGAGTATCTAAAGATGCCTCTGGTGAGGAAATTAAAAAGGTTTATCGGCGGTTAGCAAGGCAATATCACCCCGATCTCAATCCGGGTAACAAAGAATCTGAGGAAAAATTTAAGGATATCGGCGAGGCTTATGAAGTTCTTTCCGATCCAGCCAAGCGATCGCAGTATGACCAGTTTAGCCGCTACTGGAAGCAAAAAGGCTTTGCAGGCAATAAACAAACGCCAAAGGCTAAAACTTGGCAGAGTAGTGCTAGCGATCGCAACGGGAATCAGGAGGTAGATCCCAGCCAATTCTCCGATTTTGAAAGCTTTATTAATCAAGTTATCGGCGTAAAAAATAAGAGTGCGACAAGTAATTCCAGTAATGGCAATACTAGCGATCCGTTTCGTTCCCCCAGAACAAAAGTTGCCTATACCGTTAACACTCCACCTCGCACAACCCGTCGGGATATAGAAGCTAGATTAACACTCCCACTAGAAAAAGCTTATCAAGGTGGTAATGAACGCATTCGTTTGGAAGATGGGCGATCGCTAGAAGTTAATATGCCTCCAGGGATGGTATCAGGTCAAACCATCCGTTTGCGAAACCAAGGCGTTGGTGGTGGCGATTTATACTTAAAAATTACCGTAGAGCCTCATCCATTATTTAAACTAGAAGGTTCAAATATCGTCTGTCAAGTACCAGTTACTCCTAGCGAGGCAGTTTTAGGAGGACAGGTAGAAGCACCTACTCTTGATGGGCCTGTGAAAATGACCACCCCTCCCGGAGTTAGGTCTGGTCAAAAATTTCGACTAGGGAATAAAGGCTATCCCAGTGATGACGGGAAACGTGGCGATCAATTAGTAGAAATTCAAATAGTTACGCCGAAAAATATTAGTCAAGAAGAACGAGAAATTTACGAAAAGTTAAGGGAAATTGAAACCTTTAAACCTCGTGCTGATTTAATCCGTTAGGGATAAACTATCAATCTTAATATCGACTCATAGAGAATCGCTGTTAGTCAAATTTTGCTGTCCTCGTGCTTTAATATTTGCAAAAAAAGCTGGAAGTGACTCGTCGTTATATTCAGTACACTGTCCGCTATCGAGTTGCTTAATACCAATGTCAATTTGACTGCGTAACGCCTCTAACTTGAGTTTTTGCAGTTCTTCCTCAAGGCGCTGGAGTTCATCTATCATCTGTTGAAACGCTTGTGCTTCATGCACCACAATTTCAGCTTTCCCATTCACCGTTAGTACAAGCGGGGACTTTGTTGCCTTGATCTGCTCTACGTAATCTTTGGCATTGCGCTTGAAGTCAGTAAGAGTTTGAATATTTTCGAGATTAATTTTGATCTGCATCGCATCTAATTAAATGCTTTATTAAGATATCTTAATCAGATGCTAGACCTGCGATGTCTTCTCCAATTCATAAAGGATTTAAAATATAAAAAATATCTTTGAGCAAAGTGACTCAAACAGCCGTGAATCAAAACAGGGCAATGCCACAAAGCAGTGAACCAACTTATTACTCCCTGCTAGGACTGCATCCCTGGGCATCGGTAATTGACATTCGTCGCGCTTATCGGCAACTGAGCAAACTCTATCATCCAGATACTACAGACTTGCCAACTGCGATCGCCACTCTCAAATTTCAGCAAATCAACGAAGCTTACGCTACCCTTAGCCATCCAGAACGGCGCTTCGGCTACGATTTAAAAATTGGCTATTCCCGCTTTGGAGTGATTCAACCACCCCCTGATTTGAATCATCCCGTCTCGCGTTCTCATGACTGGTCAAAATCAGCTTACCTCGATGCGAGCGATCGCCCTTTATCATCTGGCGAAATCTTTGCTTTATTTATGCTGGTGTTAACATTTGTAGGTTGTCTGTTATTAGCAGTTGCCATTGGCTTAACTCGTGGTGAGGCTGCAATCCATTCTCATTTGCTGCAACCAACTGCATTTGTACAACAGCAGATTACCCAGATGTCGCAACTAATTACCCATATGATCATTAAAAATTAAAAAATTCCCTAATCCAAAATCCCAAATCAAAAATCTAAAATTCCTATGGCTCTTCTTCCCTCTGATACCCCCCTATATAATCATTCCCTGCCACAAATTGAGCAGTGGCTAAAAGACCAAGGCTGTCAACAAGACGAAACACAGAGGCATTGCTGGCGTGTGCAGCGGCCCAGTTGGCAAGCTGAATTATGGTTAGATGTTGAGCAAATCGTAGTGCGATATGTCCAATCTAAGGAAAATGGACAAGATATCCAACGCTCATTTAAGTATTCTCTGAGTCGGGATGATATAGAACAAGCTGTGTTTTCAGGGCCATAAGTAAAGTACTAGTACCGCAAGGCGGAATTAAAAATTAAAAATTAAAAATGAATACAGCGTAAGCATTTCATTGATTTGGAATGAGTGGTTTATTTGCGCCGTGTTGTACTAGTACAATTCTCCGTAAATTTAGACAAAAGTCGATAGCGATCGCATTTCGATAAATTGTAAAATTTACTTGGTATAAAATGCCTAACATCAGGAATCAAGGCTTTACCCATCAATGAAGGAAGGGTGAGATGAGCGATGTCCAAAGACAAGCTGCTTTGCATCTAAACACGTTTGGGGGCAAGAAAGCAGGTACATCAACTTTTTCAAATCCGTCCCTTGTCTCACCAACTAGTCCGACGCTGGCGGAACCAACACGCGGTTTTGGTTTACCAAAAAATAATATAATCCAAACAGCAACTGAGGAGTCAACCAACCTTCAGGAAACGCAGTCTGCTGACGAGCAATCCTTGTTATCAGAAACCATTTCACAGCGGTCTTTTGGTCATGATATTAGTCGTATAGCGTTGCGTCGTCCCCAGGCAAAGCTGACGGTGGGAGAACCAAACGACAAGTACGAGCAAGAAGCTGATCGGATGGCAAATCAGGTGATGCGGATGGCCTCTCCTGCAACTCTCAACCTTCAGCCCCAGGTGGATGAGGAAAAAGTTGAAGATATCCAGACGAAGCCACTGGTGCAGCGTCAGGAAATGTTGCCAGAAGAGGAACGGATTCAGGCAAAATGTGAAACTTGTGAGCAAGAAGAACCGATTCAACGCGCTGCTGATGGTGTTTCACAAGTTCAGCCCGATTGGGAAAATCGGCTAAATGCAAGTCAGGGTGGGGGAAGTGCTTTACCAGATGAAGTGCGATCGTTTATGGAGCCGCGCTTTGGTACTGACTTCAGGCAGGTGCGGGTGCATACGGACAGCAACGCGGTGCAGATGAACCGAGAGTTAAATGCTCAAGCCTTCACACACAAACAAGACATTTACTTTGGGGCTGGGAAGACTCCTAGCAAAGATGTTTTAACTGCTCATGAATTGACCCATGTGGTGCAGCAAACGGGGATGGTGCAACACAAACTTGATGATGATTCACAAACTCAGAAATTTGGTCAACCTGTAACTTCTCCAAAAACGGATCAATTTGGAATAGCGCCTGATGAAGCAAATTCAGCACAGGCTAATACTCACTCAACAGAGAGTGGTGGAAGTGAAGCAATCCCTCCAGTAGATACCAAACAACAAGCCTTATCCACTCAGCCAATACCGACAATAGCTGATAGCGCAGTCCCGGCTCAGGCTAATTTAGAAGCAGCTCACGCTAGCAACTCCATACCAGAGAAAAGCGGTAACGCAGTTCTTGACAAATCAGCGACAACTGAACTTTCCAGCGTCCCTCAGCCTGGAGGAATAGCCAATGAAGTGGTATCTCTTCAGACCCATGCACCACAAACAGAAGCGGCTGAATCACAACAATCTCTTCCCAACTCTGCTGGACAGTCACCCCAATTAGATAAGGCAATTGACCCCTCAGCTATACTTGTTGCTGAGGTTGAACAACCACAGCAATTGCTTGAGATTCCCCAGCCAACTATACCGGAATCGCCAGAGCTTGCTCAGGCTGCTCAACAAATTATCCAAACAAAGGAGATAGAGAAAGCTGTCCTGACTCAAACAATCGAAGCTCAACAGAATTTTTTGCAACAAGAAACAGAAATACAGGTCGAAGCAATTGAGGCAGCAACTCAAGGGAAAATTCAAGGGATTACAGCAGAAATTGCCGCGAAAAAAGCTGAGGTTCAACAAACCTTCAGTACAACTAAAGCTACCCTGAAAGGTCAAATTGAGAACCACAAGACAAATATCCAAACTGAAACTACTCGTGGGTTGAATTCATTACAGCAGGAAGTAGAAACTAAGCGCAAAGGGGCTAACACTACAGCTGAGAATGAAGCTAAACAGGTGGAGCAGACAGGACAAACTGAAGCTACCCGTGCTACCACTTCAACAGCAGAATCGGCTACGGCAGTGAATGCGATTGCGAAGCAACAGGGCGATCGCTACGGTACTAAACCAGAGGAAAAAACTGCTGCACGGCAGGGTACTGGACAAGCTTCTGCTGAAGTAGTAGGCAAGCTAACCTCACGCGGGCAATCTTTAGCTAAAGATGCCAGAGAAGCTGCACAAAAAGCCGCCCAAGAATTTCGAGCGGCTGGGCAGCAATTAGCGACTGGTGTGGGGAGTCATACCGCGCAAGTTGAAAAAGCTATCCGAAATAATGCCAATACTACAACTTCGCAAATCATTACCCACATTACTCAGCAATTACAGAAGATAGATACGTTGCAAACAAAAGCGCTTGCATCTTTAGAAAATTTAAAGTCAAGTTCTATCTCAGGAATTAAGCAAGCTGGTAATTCAGCAGCAGCGGCAGCCAAAAAATCTGGGAAGAATGCTGCAACTCAAGTGAGCCAATTCAAAATTGCTAGCCTCAACCAGCTTGACAAAGGAGCGCATCAAGTTGTTGAAAAACTGAATCAAGTTCCTAAGAAGAAAAAAATTGATCATAAAGCGGTTGATAAATTTGTTCAAGAGACAAAGGAACCATTCCAACAAACGCGATTGCAGTTGTCAACAGCACTTTCTTCCCAGGTTAGTACCGCTCATAACAGTTTGAATCAGCTAGGCGGTGCTGTCTCTGGTCACTTGGATGGATTACAGCAGAAAGTTACAGGTGAAGCAAATAAGGCTACAAGCTCTTTGAATACCGGTTTAGCTCAAGTTCCAGAGCAGGCAGCACAACAAGTACAACAATCAATCACAACTAATAAGAACGCTAACGAACAGTTGATTAGTCAATTTGGTGAAGGAATTCAGCAGAAAATTGATGAATCCAAGCAGGGATGGGTTCAACAGCAGCAGAAAGTTCATAACGATATTCGTAGCAAAATTGATGAAGGCATCAAATCGAATAAAGATGTAGAAAGTAAAGCTCCAAGTGACTTTGCCCAAGTGGCTCAGTCAGCTGCTGACAAAGCTGCTGATCCTGGATGGCTTCAGGTTCTTAAGGGAATTGGGGAAGGAATCTTAAAAGTTTTAGTGGGATTGGCAATTTTTGTCGCTGTTGTAGTTGTGGTTATTCTTCTGCTTCCAGAAGAAATAGTAGCAGCAATAGGGATAGTAGGAATTGCTGCGATCGTTGGTCTGGGCTTCCTAATCTATGGCTTTGTCACCTCCTTTATCAGCCGCTGTGAAGAATTTGCAAAAGCATTACATGCTGCTGGTGTGGACGATCCATCCTGGTACATTTATCTTGCTGCTGGTATTGCGATACCGTTTGTGTCCCTTTTAGATGCTGTTGGCATCTCACCAATCCTTGAGGGAGCGCTTAATATAAGTATTCTCACTGGGAATGATTTGAATCTGACTCCAGAACAGCGAGCAGAGAAAATCACTGAAGGGGTGCTAACCATCGCCCTCATGTTCATCCTTGGCAGAGTATTGAAGGGTGGTAAACCTGGGGAAGTTAAGCCTGTTGAAGTTGAACCTGGGGAAGTTAAACCCGGTGAAGTCAAACCAGGTGAAGTCAAACCAGATGAAGTCAAACCTATAGAGCCGGGAGTCCGAGCTAGGCGAACAACGGCTGATGGTCACCACGAAATCAAAGTAACTGAAAGGGGAACTATTCGTTGCAGCCCAAACTGTGGAGACATACAAAATGCTTACCCAAACGAGCTAAAACAGAGAGCAGACCTTCAAGAGAGACTTAATACAGCTAAACAAAAAGAAGCAACTGATCCTGAAGCAGTCGCCGAAGAGGTCAAAAACATTGATGCAGAATTAGCTGCTGTTCGCAGAGCAAACTTAGCAAAAGCTAAAACAGACTCGCGTGGAACAATTGAGGCAGTTAAGAAACTACTGAATGACAAGGAAAATACAGGAAAACTTTCTGGAGAAGACAAGGGAATTTTTGGTGAACGGCAACGACAAATTGAGAAAAATTGGGATGACACAAGTGAATCAGCCGATGGCGCTAAGGGTGATCCTGACATAGAAGGTTTAGCGCTGGAAGAGTTTGAGAGTATCAATAAAAAGGCAAAAGAGCTTGAGTCTGATATTCAAAAGAAACTTCCCAAAGGCATCGAAGATCCTCCATATGTAAAAGAAAATAGACCACCACTTGATGAAGAAACTTTCTTAGCTGACTCTGGAACTTACACTAGAACAGGCAGAAAATTCCAGGGAAGGGAAATCTACAAGGATGGTGATGGTCGCTATTATCATGTTGATAATTTCCATGAAGGTCGAGGTAGTGAAGTTGAATTCTATGATGCCCAGGGCAAGCACCTTGGAACTCTCAAGCCAGAGGGGGGGGCTAAGGATGGCCCAGTCAAAGGGCGAACTCTGCCAGATAATCTTAGATAGTCTTTGAAACAAGCATGACTCATCAATCAATTGTCAATCCAGATACGAAATTTGTAATAGCAGGTGATATTTATAAAGTGCAGCGGCGTCCTATGCACAGTCATATTGTCATCAACAATAACTACCAGGGAATTAGAGTGGTAGACCCTTGGAATGGCAATGATTTGCTTCAAGTCGATTTTACTGAAGGTTACAGCAACTCTGGAATTATTAATGAGTGGTGTTTCCGTGCTGATGGTCAAGCTGTTTTGATTCTCAATGAGGAGCATCGAACTGCTAGCTTGTTATCCCTAGAAATCAATCTGCCCTCGTACAGCTTGCTGTGTCCTGCTGTTCAACGAGTGATAGATTTACGCTACATCTGGGAGAGGAATCTATTTTGGATTACTGGCGGTAAATCTTACACTTTCTTTCACCTGGAATGGCAGGGTGATATTCCTATTTTTGTAGAAAGGAGTGGGATACAAGCTCGAATTGCACATAGAAGTTGGCGAAGGGCATTAGATAAGCTTCCAGTGAGCAACTGTAACGTTTTGCGCGTAGAAGCAGATAAATCCCAAATGCTTTACCACGATTTCTCAGAAAAATCCGGGCAAGTTGGTGTCGTTAGTTGGCAGAATGAAATAAGTTGGTCAGCGCCAGCACCCGAAGAAGTGTCAAGGCTTGCCTTTGATGGGAAACACATGTTTATTTTACATGAATACGAAGTTCATGCATTGAATGAGCAGGGACAAATAGAAACTGTTTATCGTGTTCCAGAAGGATTCCACTATTCTGGTTTAGATACGATTCCTGCACAAGATAATAAACCTGCTGCTTTAGTGTTGGTTTGTAATTCATTGAGCGACCCACACTACAATCAATTCTTGGTTTATGAATTGGATAGTAGTAAAAATTAAAAATTTAACTTTCTAAATTTTATCTGGGTTTCTAGGCTTGTATCTTTCACATTCTTTTTTTTAATTGGTGTGAAATGTGTTTTTGGGTAGAATGAATCGCGGGTTAGGAATGGCTGCGCTGCGATCGCAGATTTTGTAGTATGTAAAGAAGCACTTTTGACCTAAGACTATGCCTTCTTCTAAAAAACCTCTCACCTACCCATCCAGCTACAAGAGCAATCAAGTCGATGACTACCACGGTACTTTAGTCGCAGATCCTTACCGTTGGTTAGAAGATCCTGACTCCGAAGAAACAAGAACTTGGATTGAGGCACAAAATCAAGTTACTTTTAGCTACCTGAGTGAAATTCCTGCTAGAGAAAAAATTAAACAGCGCCTAACCAAACTTTGGGATTATGAAAAATACGGTATTCCTTTTAAAGAAGGCGAATCTCTGCGAGACGGTTCCACCGAACGCTATTTTTATTTCAAAAATGACGGACTGCAAAATCAAAGTGTCCTTTACACCTTGAAAACCCTCGACGACCAACCCAAAGTTTTACTCGATCCCAATAAACTCTCAGAAGATGGCACTGTTGCTCTTTCGGGATTATCGATTAGCGAGGATGGTAAACTTTTAGCTTATGCTCTATCTTCCTCCGGTTCTGATTGGCAAGAGTGGAAAGTCCGCGATGTTGAAACTGGTGAAGACCTTCAAGACCACTTGAAGTGGATTAAATTCTCTGGTGCATCTTGGACACATGATAATCAAGGTTTTTTCTACAGTCGCTACGATGAGCCAAATGAAAAAACTCAATTAGAAGATGTTAACTATTATCAAAAGCTTTACTATCATCAATTAGGTAAACCTCAATCAGAAGACGTTTTAATTTACCATCGTCCCGATCAAAAAGAATGGGGTTTTAGTGGTGGCGTTACCGAAGATGGACGTTATCTAATAATTTCAATTTGGCTAGGGACTGACTCTAAAAATTTGGTTTTCTCCAAAGATTTAACTAACCCTAATGCGGAAGTCATAGAACTAATTAATCAATTTGAGGCAGATTACAGCTTTATCGACAATGATGATAGCGTCTTTTATTTTCGCACAGATTTAAATGCACCAAGGGGAAAAGTTATTGCGATTGACACGAAAAACCCTGCGCCAGAAAATTGGCGAGAAATCATCCCCCAATCTGCGGAAACTTTGGAAAGTGTCGGTATACTTAATAATCAGTTCGTTGCCGATTACCTCAAAGATGCTCACAGTCAAATCAAAATTTTTGACCTCAAAGGTGCGTTTATTAGAGAGGTAGAATTACCCGGACTCGGTTCAGCAGGTGGCTTTGGGGGTAAGCGTTATGATACTGAAACTTTTTATAGCTTTACCAGCTTTACCATACCCGGCACTATTTATCGCTACGATATGGTGACAGGAAAAAGTGAGATTTTCCGTCAACCACAGGTAGATTTTAATCCTGATGATTACGAGACAAAACAAGTCTTTTATCACAGCCAAGATGGTACTAAAGTACCAATGTTTATTACGCACAAAAAGGGCATTAAATTAGATGGAAACAACCCTACTTATCTCTATGCTTATGGTGGTTTTAATGCTTCAATGACACCTGGCTTTTCTGTGAGTCTGTTGGTGTGGATGGAGATGGGTGGTATCTATGCTATGCCTAATATCCGCGGCGGTGGAGAATACGGCGAAGAATGGCATCAAGCAGGAATGAAGGATAAAAAGCAGAATGTCTTTGATGACTTTATTGGGGCTGCTGAGTGGTTGATTGCTAACAAGTATACTAAGACTGGAAAGCTAGCGATCGCAGGTGGTAGTAACGGCGGCTTATTAGTGGGTGCTTGCATGACTCAACGTCCAGATTTGTTTGGTGCAGCAATACCCGCCGTCGGCGTTATGGATATGTTGCGATTCCACAAATTTACCATCGGTTGGGCTTGGACTTCTGAATATGGTTCTGCGGATAATCCAGAAGAGTTTCCGGTGCTGTATGCTTATTCGCCATTACATAACATCAAACCAAATACAGCTTACCCAGCAACCTTAATTACCACAGCCGATCATGACGATCGCGTTGTCCCTGCTCATAGTTTCAAATTTGCCGCTGCTTTGCAAGAGGCTCACGCTGGTGATGCGCCAACACTAATTAGAATTGAGACTAAAGCCGGACATGGTGCGGGTAAACCCACGGCTAAAATTATCGAAGAAGCCGCAGACAAATGGGCTTTTTTGGTACGTGCTTTGAATGTTGAAGTTTAGCAACTTTGTAGGGTGGGCATTGCCCAATCTAGGAGGCTAAACTAACTGAATCAATAATCAATTTAGGCAAATATTAACTATGAGATGGGAAGAAGTTTGCGAACACAAACAATTACAAGATTTACCCTTCAAAATTGAATTAAATAAATGGGGTCAAATTGTAATGAGTCCAGTCAAAATTAAACATTCTTTTTATCAAGGAAGAATCCAACGTTTATTAGAATCTTTATTGAATACAGGAGAAGTAATGCCAGAATGTGCTATCAACACATCAGACGGTGTGAAAGTTGCTGATGTTGTCTGGTGTTCAGAAGAAAGATTTTCTCAAATTGAAGATGAAGTATCAGCATCTATTGCACCATAAATTTGTGTAGAAGTCAAATCTAGTGGTAACACTTTGGAAGAAATGGAATTTAAAAGAAATTTATATTTAGAAGCTCAACCTTTGGAGGTGTGGTTATGCAATGAACAAGGTCAAATAAGATTCTATAATGAGCAAGGGGAGTTAGAGCAATCTTTGTTAGTTCCTAACTTTACTAAGCAAATTAAACGGTAATTGTAGAGAATAAGGGAGAGAGCGATCGCCTAAATTACTTATTTTTAAAATGCATCTTAAAAGTATTGATAATCTTTAATTAAAGATTGAATAAAAATAAACTTTATTTTTATTCAAATTAACATCTATTTCATAAATACTGCGATATCAATCTTGACAAAGGGTTAAGCGATAATGGTGAAGACAAACAATTATTTACCTTCACCCTTAATACGGTTCGTTTAAGGTTTTTTGATGAAAATTCTAGATTATTAAAGATGCGATAAATCACCCTCTCTACGAAGGAATGATTATTGTAGAGACAGCGATTCATGGCGTCTTGCCTTAACCGAACAGTATTACCACTTTTCCCGATGCGAGCAAGAAGTTTAATATCTTTATCCTTCTTGTGTAGTTAAAACGCGACAGCTTGGGCTGTACCAGCCAAATGGATTGTTGTATAAGTTTGTCTTTGCCCCTGGTTGAATTTAGGAATCACAGAAAAGAGATTTGTTGTTGTGATTCCCTTAGTTTCTACTGCGGCTGAGTTACTGTTTCCAAGGTTTACACGGGGTAAGATCAAAGTAAACACGGTATTGCCAGTATCTACTGTCTTACGGATAGTTACAGTTACTAGTGTACCAATTTCTGTTTCTACACTACGGATCTGCTCAGTACCTTGAAAGTTTAATGTCTGTTGCTTATCTTTATAGGTAAAAAGGGGCTTGCCAATAAAGCTTGTTGTTGAGTAACTAATGCTGACATTTTTACCTTGAAACTGGTATAAATTTGGTACTACTTCTGAGGCATTAGCTGATAATACAGGTATTGCTGTTAACAGCATACCTAATGTAAACGATCCAATTAAGTTTCTTGTTTGCATATCTAAAAAAGTTTTTGCTAGTTTGACCGAGATACTTACCCGAATGGGATGACAACAGGTATCAAATCAATTTTAAAAGTAGATATTATTACAATCGTGTAAAATGGAACACATTGCAATGCTTGTTAATCTATTTGCAATAATTTCTAATATTCTGTAAAAATTTTGTCTGTGAACCTAATAAACCTTGGGTAGTTTTAACAAATGTACCCAGATATGGTACAGGCAAAAAGTAGTGCAGCAATAAGTTTATATATCATCTCCTGCCATATTTCTTTTGAGGAGATTTGATTGCATTTTTGTCTTATCCCTCCATAACTAGCAACTTGAGTTAGATTTAGATTTTGAAATACCCTTTGGGGTTTTATTTAAAAATTGGAAATTTTGCATTGCTTATGAAACGGCGCTCATACATGCTTATAGGATTTTTCCTCAGCCTTCTCCTAACTATCGTGCCTTTGTCAGGCAATTTTACCAATGCTGCAACACCAACAGCAGTCACACCTGTATCTGCTCTCTCATTCACTCAAGGGGTACAAAAAACGGTATTGGACAACGGCTTAACAGTATTAACTAAGGAAGTCCATACTGCTCCAGTGGTGAGTGTACAAGTTTGGTATAAAGTTGGTTCACGCAACGAGGTGAAGGGAGAGAATGGTATTTCTCACCAGCTAGAACATTTGATGTTCAAAGGTACAACTGACCGTCCAGTGCAGTTTGGACGGTTGTTTAGTGCCTTGGGTAGTCAGTTCAATGCCTTTACTAGTTATGACGAAACAGCTTACTTTGGCACAGTACAGCGAGACAAATTGGAAGCACTGCTGACACTGGAAGCCGATCGCATGGAAAACTCCTTAGTTGGGCCTGAGCAACTCACAAGTGAAAAGCGGGTGGTAATCTCCGAGTTACAAGGGTACGAAAATTCACCAGGCTATCGTCTAGGTCGGGCAGTGATGCGAGCGGCTTTCCCCAATCGAGCCTATGGCTTATCGGTGGGAGGAACAAAAGCCGATGTAGAGAAATTCACGGTGGAGCAGGTGCGGAATTATTACCAAACCTACTACAGCCCAGAAAATGCTACGTTGGTGATTACTGGGGATTTTGCCACAGAACCTGCACTCAAAGTTGTCAAAGAAACTTTTGGTAAATTATCGCAACGAGCAAAAAAAGACGCGGCAGTCCATGATACAAGGAGAGCAATTGCTACTTCCTCGGCATCTTCTTCCCCCGTCGATGCTTCCCCATCTACCCCTGTTGCTGCTAAAAAAGCACCGATTATTCTCAAGCAACCTGGAAGTGCAGCACTATTGCAAGCCGTATATCCTCTGCCAGATATCAAACATCCTGATGTTCCGGCAATTGATTTGATGGATGCCATTCTCACAGGTGGACGTAGCTCTAGGCTTTATCAAGCTCTGGTAGAATCTGGACTCGCTAGTTCAGTGAGTGGTGGTGCTGCCGAACTCATCGAACCAGGTTGGTATGAAATTGATGCTACGGCGGCTCCCGGTCAAGAGTTGGGGAAAATTGCCCAGGTACTCCAAGAATCTTTAGTAAAATTGCAACAGCAGCCTGTCAGTTCAGAAGAGTTGAACCGGGCGAAGACGCAATTGCAAGCCTCGTATATTTTGGGAAATCAAGATATTACTAGTCAGGCTAATCAACTGGGGTATAACCAAACGATCGCAGGAGATTATCGTTTTATTGAAAAGTATCTAGCTGCGATCGCTAAAGTCACCCCTGCTCAAGTCCAGAAAGCAGCAAAAACTTACCTAAATCCAGCTAAACAAACCATCGGCTTCTTTGAGCCGACTCAACCAGATGGTAAACCAGGGACTTCTAACGCTGGTTCTGGACGCACAGTGGAAAATTTCAGCCCCGGTAAGCCTGTAGATCCAGCAGAACTGGCGAAATATCTACCACCTGCCACATCAGCGACAGATTCAGCCAAACAATCACTACCAGAAGAGTTTACCTTAAAGAATGGTTTGAAGGTTCTGCTGTTAAGCGATCGCAACCTTCCCACTATTAACCTGAGTGGACAAATTGACGCTGGTAGTGAATTTGACGGCAATCAAAAAGCTGGATTAGCGAATCTAACTGCAAATAACTTAATGAATGGGACGCAGACTAAAAATGCTCTGACCCTAGCAAAAACCTTAGAAGATCGGGGAGCCGATTTGAGCTTCAGTGCTAGCCGCGAGGGAACTAACGTTAGCGGTCAGGGACTTTCAGCGAATCTGCCAATATTGATTCAAACTCTGGCAGATGTCTTAGAAAACGCCACTTTCCCAGCCGATCAGTTAGAACTAAGTCGCCAGCGGGCAATGACAAGTCTGAAAGTCCAGCTAGATGACCCTAGAGGACTGGGACGACAAGTATTCCAGCAGGCAATTTACCCTGAAAACCATCCGTTCCACAGCTTTCCTACAGCCGAGAGTTTAAAGAGCATTACTCGTGATGATTTGCTTGGCTTCTACCAGACACACTACCGACCGGATACCACAACGATCGCTCTAGTGGGAGACTTTGATCCAGTTAAGGTAAAAGCTTTACTGAATCAGGTGTTTGGGAAATGGCAAGCCACAGGTAAGCCACCTGTTCTCAAAATACAGACTGTGCCATTACCGCAAACTTTGACACGTCTAAACAAAGTAATTCCCGGTAAATCTGAGGCTGTTACCTACATCGGCTACAGCGGCATCTCTCGCAAAGACCCACGTTATTATGCGGCGCTGGTGCTAAATCAAATTTTGGGTGGTGACACCTTAGCCAGCCGCCTGGGTACAGAAGTGCGCGATCGCCAAGGTCTAACCTACGGTATATATAGTGGTTTTGCCGCCGGTATAAATCCTGGGCCATTCTTGATTCAAATGCAGACTGCTCCTGGAGATGCCCAAAAAGCGATCGCCAGCACTCTCGCTTTACTCAAACAGTTGCGCGAACAAGGAGTAACTGAAGCTGAATTCAACACAGCAAAACGCTCAATTACCAATAGCTACCCTGTGGATTTAGCGAATCCCAGTGATGTATCCAGCATCATTTTGGATAATGCAGTCTTGGGGCTTTCACGGTCAGAAATCCGAGAGTTTCCCCAGCAAATTCAAGCAGTTACTATGGCTAACATAAAACAGGCAATTGAAGATTTAATTAAGCCAGAAAATCTAGTGATTGTCACCACTGGCCCTGGAGATACTGTAACCAAAGGCAACTAATTACCTCAGATAAATAGCAATGCGATTGGAGTTGTAAAAATCGCAATAATTAAGATCCCCGACTTCTTAAATAAATCGGGGATCTCATTGTTCACGAATGATTTAGAATTGCAATTTTAAATTGAATAAGACACTGGGAAGGACTTTGCATCCTTTGGCTTCACATACACTCGCTGTTTCGGTTCTAACTCTAAGTCATTAAAGCGATCGCGTGTTAAATGCGCCATCACCACTTGCCCGTCATCAAAAGTTAATTCCACCTGAATTTCCCAACCCAAATGTATCAATCGGCTCACTGTAGCAACCGTAGTAGTACCGTTAGCAACCTTTTCCAAAATCACATCTTGCGGGCGCAAAAACACTTGTGGGTGTGGCGCATCAAATCCACTACTTTGAAAAATCTTTGAGGTACTAGGTAATACGTTCACTGGGCCGATGAAGCTCATCACAAATGCAGTGGCAGGGTCATCGTAAATTTCTGCTGGTGTCCCCACCTGTTCCACACGCCCTTTATTCATCACCACAACCTCATCGGAGACTTCCATTGCTTCCTCTTGGTCGTGGGTGACGAAAACGGTAGTAACATGAACCTCATCATGGAGGCGGCGTAACCATGCCCGTAAGTCTTTGCGGACTTTAGCATCAAGTGCGCCGAAGGGTTCATCTAGCAACAAAACTTCCGGTTCTACTGCCAATGCCCTGGCTAATGCTACCCGTTGTCTTTGACCACCAGAAAGTTGTGATGGATAGCGATCGCCTAATCCAGTCAACTGCACCAATTCTAGTAATTGTTCTACCTTTCCCTTAATTTTCTTTGGCTGGGCCTTGCGAATTTCTAAGCCAAAGGCAATATTTTGCTTGACAGTTAGATGCTTGAATAGGGCATAGTGCTGAAACACAAACCCAATATTCCGCTGTTGCACACTTTGGTATGTAGCGTCCTTACCGGTAAGCAGGATTTTGCCGCTATCAGGCATTTCTAGACCTGAGATTAACCGTAGTAGCGTAGATTTACCTGATCCCGATGGCCCGAGCAATGCAACCAGCGAACCACTCTTAATTTCCAGGCTGACCTGATCAACTGCCTTGAAACTCCCGAATTGTTTGGATACGTTCTCAACTACTATGCCCACTGCTGCTGTACCTCTGCAACTAAATCTACAGATCCTTGGTAGGATTACTGTGTCTTACATATACCATACATCGTTATTTATGGATGAACAAGATTTAGCTACCGCAACTGCCGCAATCAAGAAAGCTACAGTCAGCACCACTGCAATCTAGGGAACCGCAATCAGCAGCACCGCAATCTAGGGAACCACAATCAGGAGTCATGCTAACCATCTGGGCACAATTGCAGCCCAAATCGGCACAATCAAAACAGTTAGTATTGTCGCTGCTAATAAATGAGGATTTTTGAGCAACTTTACCAGAGGCTTGTTGTCCTTGCTGCGTGTCTGCTTCGCCGTCTGTGGATTCTTCTGAGTTCTCGGTTTGCGATCGCAAAATTTGGTTAGCTTGCTTGCAAGCTTGAAATCGTTCACGGGAATTGACAAAAGCTGCTTTTAACCCTTCCTTGGCAACTACCCGCTTGATGTATTGAGAACAAGATTCGCCGCCATATAGTATTCTGTGGGCACAAGCAAAACCTTTATGTGGGGAAATGTGCTTTTGATATCCAGTAATTGCGGCAGTACTAACTTGTCTAGTAAAAGAATCGAATAAGGAAATCTGCATATTGGGGATTAGGGACTGGGAACTAGGGACTGGGTAGGTAATATTCTTCATTCTTCCCAATCCCCAATCCCCAATCCCCAGTCCCCATTCGTATCGAAACATTAAGGAATATTGCATTTGTGCAGAAACCTGGAGGAAAAGCGCCAAATCACCAGAAAGACCGTGGTAGTATGCTCTCGGTAAATGTGAAGATTGGGAGAAAGACCTTTGACACTACGGGTTGCTGTTATTGGGTCAGGCCCTGCTGGTTCATCTGCCGCTGAAACACTGGCAGCCTCTGGGATTGAAACCTACCTGTTTGAGCGGAAGTTAGACAATGCAAAGCCTTGTGGGGGTGCAATTCCCCTATGTATGGTGAGTGAATTTGACTTATCACCAGAGATTATCGATCGCCGGGTACGGAAGATGAAAATGATTTCGCCTTCCAATCGCGAGGTTGATATCAATCTGATAAATGAAGATGAATATATAGGAATGTGCCGCCGGGAAGTGCTGGATGGCTTTTTGCGCGATCGCGCGGCAAAAGTAGGCGCAAATTTAATTAATGCCACTGTTCATAAACTCGATATACCAGGAAACAATACTGATCCCTATACCATCCATTACATTGACCATACAGATGGGATATCACAGGGGATTGCTAAAACCCTGAAGGTGGATCTAATTATTGGGGCAGATGGGGCTAATTCCCGCGTTGCCAAGGAAATGGACGCTGGGGATTACAATTATGCGATCGCCTTCCAAGAGCGAATTCGCTTACCCGAAGACAAAATGGCCTACTATAACGACCTCGCCGAAATGTATGTTGGTGATGACGTTTCTACTGACTTCTACGCTTGGGTTTTCCCCAAATATGACCACGTAGCTGTCGGTACTGGTACAATGCACATCAATAAAGCCAGCATCAAACAGTTACAAGCTGGTATCCGCGCTCGTGCTTCCGAGAAGCTAGCAGGCGGTAAAATCATCAAAGTCGAAGCCCACCCCATTCCGGAACATCCCCGTCCCCGTCGTGTTGTCGGTCGCATCGCCTTGGTGGGAGATGCTGCTGGTTACGTTACCAAGTCTTCTGGTGAAGGTATTTATTTTGCCGCTAAATCTGGGCGGATGTGTGCCGAAACCATTGTAGAAACATCTAACAGTGGTAGCCGTATTCCTACAGAAGGCGACCTCAAGATTTATCTGAAGCGTTGGGATAAAAGATATGGACTCACTTACAAGGTGTTGGACATTCTGCAAACCGTGTTCTATCGTTCCAACGCTACCCGTGAGGCGTTTGTGGAAATGTGTGATGACCTCGATGTGCAACGGCTAACATTCGATAGCTATCTGTATAAGACGGTTGTCCCTGCTAATCCCATCACCCAATTGAAGATTACTGCCAAAACCATTGGTAGTCTAATTCGGGGTAATGCCCTTGCACCTTAATTGAGTGCAAAGGATTGGGAATTCCAACAAATACATTACTCAATTTTGTGGGGTGGACATCCTTGCACGCTCATGAATCAGGGCAGGCAAGATGCCCACCCCACAATATATATTTTTATTATTTGATGGTAATGGTTAGTGAGGAAGGCTAATCATGCAACTAAATCGATTCGACAACATTCAGGAATTCTGGCACTGCACTCAGGCTTACTTACTCCAGCATCAGGTAGAAAATAATGTTTTACTCAGTATTTTGCATACCTTGTTGTATAACCCAGAACTTTATCTGGGTAAGCCTTATTTAGTAATTGTCCAAACAAGTGGCGAGATTGGGGCTGTTGCCATCCGCACCCCACCCCAAAAATTGATCCTATCCACAGCCCAGAATATGGATGCTTTGCAGTTGATTGCTCAAGATTTGCGTCAAGAGCAACTGCCAGGAAGCATGGGACTGGCTAAAGAGGTAGAAATATTCTCGCAGATTTGGCAAGCCCTGACAGAACAATTTTATCAACGGTCGGTGGTAATGAAAATTTACCAATTAATGGCAGTGCAAAGAGTCTCAACGGCCAGAGGATATCTTAGACTGGCAACTGAAGGCGATCGCTCTCTATTGATCGAGTGGCTTTCTGCATTTTTATCTGAGATAGATCAGGCGGTGAGCGAAGATGTCGAACACCAAGTAGATAATCGGTTGAAACAGCAGAATACTTATTTTTGGGTTGATAGCACTCCAGTTTCAGTTGCATCTAGTAAACAAGTGTTACCTACAATTGGTCGGATCAATTTAGCTTATACACCACCAGAGTATCGTCGCCAAGGATATGCCACTGCCTGTGTCGCAGCGTTAAGCCAAAAACTGCTAGACCAGGGATGCCACAATTGTTTCCTCATAGCAGATTTAGCCAATCCCACAGCCAATCATATTTATCAAGCGATTGGCTATCGCCCCATTTGCGATTGGCACGAATACTCATTCACCTAGAAGGAGTAAGCATAATAAAGCGATCGCTCCAGGGTGTTAAATTCAGGTAATTAACAGGTCTGGCGATGACTCTCAGCGCAATAGTCGTAGTTGCCAAAAGGACAAGCAAAAATAATCTTCAGCCTGTTTTTTAAGAATTTACTGCGGTAGGAACGCTGCATAACGTGGATTGAGGGGGCAAAATAGAAAACATGACAATTGAATCCGATTCCTCTAATCTACCAACCCCAAAACCAGCCCCCGAAAACGATTTGCAACCAGATGACTTTGACGGGAGTGCAACTGAGAAAAACCTCAGCTCAGAAGTACTAGCGACACAACAAGCACTAGCAGCGATCGCATCTTTAAAATCTCCGCAACAGACAATTGCTTTACAACAAGCCCGTTCTGACTTCAAGCAACCCATTACCAAGCAATTTACAGTTAAGCCGAGGGCATTGCTGATTACTCTAATCGCGATCGCCATCACCTTTATTGGAATTATCCTCAATAACTGGATTGTTGGTATCATCGGAACACTGATAACTTTGCTGTTATCCCTGGCGATATTATTGCCTTGGTTGCAAGAAGTTTTAGACGAATGGTTTTCACCCCAAGAACGCACCCTGTTTGTGGCCTTTTTGGGACTACTAGTCGCGATCATCGGCTTGATCAGGTTCACGGGTGTGGGCGATCGCTTACTACTTTTAGGACGCCAAATTAACTGGGACATTGCTGGAACCCTCGCAGATTGGTTTGGCGCTTTGGGGCAAATTCTCATCGCCATCATTGCCGTTTACGTAGCATGGCGACAATATGTGATTTCCAAAGACTTGACAATTCAGCAAAACCTGCTAACAGTTCAGCAAAACATTATCACCCAGCAGCAGACGATTGATTCCTATTTCCAAGGCGTTTCAGACTTGGTATTAGATGAAGAAGGATTATTAGAAGATTGGCCCCAAGAAAGAGCGATCGCTGAAGGACGCACTGCGGCAATTTTAAGTAGTGTTGATGGTAGTGGGAAAGCGAAAATTCTCCGTTTTCTCTCACGTTCCAAGTTACTGTCACCTCTCAAACGCGATCGCTTATTAGGTCGAGCCATTCTTGATGGAACTGGCGGATATGCAGAAGACCGCCTCGAAGGTGTGCGCGTCATCGATTTAGGGGTAATGCTAGCCGCAGCAGACCTATCTGGTACTGATTTACGTTGGACTGACCTCAGCGAAGCTAATCTTGTCCGTGCGAACCTGTCCGGTTGTGACTTAGTAAAAGCCAACCTCTCCCGCACAATTTTATACGGTGCTAATCTCAACGGTGCTGACATCAACGGGATTCGCTTATTCTATGGTGTAGTAGATAAAGCATCACCCCGCAGTCGCACTCAAGCACCAGATTATGAAACCGGCGAACAAACTGGCGCTGTGGTAGAAAATGCCGATTTCAGCAATGTGCAACGGATTTCTGAGTCTACACGTAACTACTGTTGCACTTGGGGTGGCGAAAAAACTAGAGGTACTATTCCTGGTGGTTGTGAAGGTATTCCTAATAAGTTGGGAAGATAGTTATAAGACTAGATAAAAAATTAGTTAGCCGCATTAAAAATCTGTTGTGCAGTTAAATTTAATTGGGGAAAATTAGGTGATAAAATCGCTGTATTGCCTTCAAAAGGTGTCATTTGATATTCGCCATCAACTAATTCGCATATAAAAATAGTGGGTTGTTTGGGATTGCCGATAAACTTTCTTGCACCCAATGCAGCATAATCAGCAATCCAATATTCGGGAATTCCCATTTCTTCATAATCTCTAAATTTATTGTAGTAATCATCTCGCCAGTTGCTTGAAACAACTTCAATAACTATTGGAACCGATGCTGCAAGGCTTACTGTTGACTGTTTTTGAAAAAGTGGTTCATTGTCGAGATTATCAAGATTTAACAGCAACACATCAGGCGAATAAGCGGATTCGGCAGAAGGAGTTTTGACCAATGCGGTTTTGGGAATTCCGTAGGGGAAATTAAGACGATCGAACTCCACAGTTAATTTTCGCGACAAAAATGCAATAACTTTTTCATGTGTTCCGGTTGGAGGCGGCATTTCAATAATTACTCCTTTGTGCAACTCATAGCGTTTTCCATCGTTGGGATACCATTCGATAAATTCATTGAAGGTTAGTAATTTGGGCAACGCTTGGGTCATAATCTTACCTCCATAACAGAGAGCGCTGAGAAAAAAAACAAGAGATTTTATGACATTCTTGAGCGAACAAAATATAAGTTTTTCAGGAATTGGAACTAGTGACTTTGGCTCCTTCCAAATGAAAGGAATTTTTCATCATAATGTTGTCATACAGCCCAGTAATTCTCGCCTTCAGGTAGGGTGAGGATTTCAACGCCATCTTCAGTTACAGCTAAGGTATGCTCACATTGAGCAGAAAGTTTGCGATCGCGCGTTACCGCAGTCCACTTGTCGCTGAGAACTTCAACTTCGTAAGTACCTTCATTAATCATTGGCTCAATAGTAAAAACCATCCCCGGTCTCAGGCGCTTGCCCTTACCACGTGTACCATAGTGGGGAACATCCGGCGCAGTATGGAAAATGTTACTGATGCCGTGTCCAACGAAATCTCGCACTACAGAAAAGCCTTCTGCTTCAGCATACTCTTGAATGGCTGCACCAATGTCGCCAATGCGTCCCCCAGGTTTAACTTCAGCAATACCTAAGCGCAAACACTTTTCTGTCACTTCTACCAGCTTTCTCGTTTTTGGCGAAGGAGTACCGACAAAAAATGTCTTCGATGTATCGCCGTGATAACCCTCAACAATCGGCGTGACATCAATATTAATGATGTCACCTTCCTTGAGAATTTGCTTGGCATTGGGAATGCCGTGACAAATTACCTCATTTACACTAGTGCAAATCGACTTCGGATAACCCTTATAGCCAAGGGGTGCGCTTTTTGCTCCATGCGCTTGCGTCCAACGTTCGGCTTCATCATTGAGTTCAAGAGTGCTAACCCCTGGCTTCACAAAGGGTTCCAAATGCTGGAGAAGTTTGGCTGCTAAACGCCCAGCTTGACGCATCTTGTCTAATTCTCGTTGGGATAAAATAACAATTAGTTCGGTTTTCATTAACTTTTATCTAGATATTTTTCATAAACATAGTTAACCCTGTCTGTGCGGCTCTTTGTGCAGCATCAGCAACCTTTAGGGTATACAAGCTCTCCTCTGGGGTAACATACAAAGGAGTGCCTTCAAAAAGATGGTCTAACACCATACTCGTGTCTTTGGCGAATAAACCCCGGCGAGGGCCAACCTCTATAGGTGTTGTTTCCCCTGGCTGGATGAAAATTCCGGTGTCGCCATCAAAAATTAAACCACCTTTTTCCCCGTGAACTTCAAACTTGCGTTCTGATTGCCAAATACTTTCACCCTTGCCATAGACTACTTGGGCTAAAAGTCCACTGTCAAAGCACAGTTCACTAGTGCAGAAACAGGTTTGGTAATATTCCGGTTCTATTTCCCAATATCGCTGGTGACAGTTAACTGTAAATACTTTACCAAATAAATCTGTGAGACGATGTAGGCGAGACAACGCCCCCATTAAGGGAAAACCGAACAACTCGTGGTTATAAGTCCATTTGCGGGGTGCAGGATTCTGGGAATTTATGGTGCTGTAGCGAACATAAAACACTTCACCAATTTTGGCTAAGTTTTGCTTTAAAGCTTGATGCAAACCACCCAAAAGTTCTAGGTGTTCTACATGCAGGAGTTTTTGTTGTGCTTTGGCTAAGGCAATCAGTTCCTCGGCTTCGACTACATCCAAAGAGAGAGGATACTCGACAATTACGTGTTTACCGTTAGTAAGGGCTGCACGAGCGATCGCACCATGATCTCGATTAATAGTGGAGATCATCACTAGGTCTATATCTTCACGCTCTACTAGCTCTTGCCAAGTACTCAACGCTTCAATCTGGTACTCTTTGGCAAAGATTTCTGTTTTATCTGGCGTATGACCAACAACTGCGACTAAATGCGATCGCACTTGCTCATCATGGAGCAATGCCTCAGCGCGAAACTTTGCCGCATACCCAGTACCTACCAAACCTACACGCACTCTTGCTTTTTCCAAAGCTGCCTCTGAATTATACATGATCCTCACTAGTTCTGTTTTTGATGATCTTCCTACGCTTCTAGTGGTGAGATTCTCTCTTCATGGGTTTCACCAGTCTAGACTCTACAACATTCGTCCTACCCCCTCAAGGACTAATGACACTTTATTTGAAGCTAGGCAGAAGTACGTATGCTCAAAAGGGGAGACTTCAAAACAAAAGCCCCCTTTTTGAGAGCAAGCTGTTTGATTTCATCAGGTAAGAACTTTGTCAAAATGATCAGCAAAAAAAATTGGGAAATTGGGAAACAGAAAATTTCAGTGCGATCGCAGCAGCGCTTGTCTACGAGACACTCCGCGTCAGTTTGCTTTCAGAGTAGGGGTATGCGATCGCTATAATGGTTGTTTAATCAGATTTTTTAATGATTTTTTTGCTAATCACGCTTGTAAATCAGCGCCTTTTAGGAGATGAAACAGCCCTGCTTTTTGAGGGAGTTGGGATATTTCTTCTGCGTAAGTCCTACAAAATACAGGCAACATTAATCTCACTCATGTTTTATTCCCCATGACATAAGTTTTTCTAATCACAACCTCACTAGGGGGGGAAATAATATAAATAAAACTTATCGGGATTAAGCAACTAAATTTCATTACTAATCGGGTTCAATTTCCAGTTACATCGTTTAATTTTTCTCGTAGTATCAGAATTGAAGCAAATTTAAACCAGCGGCTAATTCCACAGAACAGCCGCGACCTTTGCCTTAAGATAACTTATACTGCCGTTTGCAAAAGAGAGGATTACTCAATGCCAACTTATAAAGTGACACTAATCAACGAGGCCGAAGGACTAAATAAAACACTTGACGTTGATGACGATACCTATATTCTAGACGCGGCTGAAGAAGCTGGTCTTGACTTGCCTTACTCTTGCCGCGCTGGTGCTTGCTCGACCTGTGCAGGTAAAATCGTATCAGGTAGTGTCGATCAGGGTGACCAATCATTTTTAGATGATGAACAAATCGAAAAGGGATATGTACTGACTTGTGTGGCCTACCCAACCTCTGACGTAACAATCGAAACTCACAAAGAAGAAGATCTTTACTAAGAGTTAAGCGACTCAAACATAAACCTCTTGCAAGAGTTACTAATGTTGAAAAAATAGAAGCATGGCGTTTAGGGTCAACATCCTCCCAGTGCCGTGTATACCTCTTGAAACGACTTTGACAAAAAGCCTAACTTTCGTTTTGAGCAGGAACACAGTAAATGTTGTGTTCCTGCTTAATTTTTGGCAGCAAATTTCAGGTATATTAGACCACGACTAAGATGGGGAGTACTTTAGTTAAATTACTTGAAAAGCCCTCTCAGTGTGGAGTTTCGTTGTACTTGATACTCCAAGTTAGTGTGAGTAATTCACAGCTTAATCTCTTTACTGAGAATTTGAATCTTAGTACCAGGATAGTAAAATTGGAGAATTTTTGGACTTGACCAACCTAGTTTTGCTAAATTTTGAGCGCCAGTTTGACTCAAGCCAACTCCATGTCCTAATCCACCACCAATAAAAGCGTATCCCCAGAGTTCCACTTTGCCTTTGTTCAAGGGTTCTATGTAAAAAAGCGTACTTGTGGGAGCGGCAAAAGCACTGCGAACTTCGTCTTTGTGCAGAATAAATGTGCTGTGATCAGTTTTAACCGCCAGTTCCAGGATACGTCCACTCTGGCTTCGCTTCACTACTGCCATCGCCTGAATTGTCTTAAATTTGGCATGAGGACTGTTTTTCACCTGCAAAAATTTCTGCAAGTCTTTGATAATATCCTTTAAAGGGGTTTCTTTGTGCCAACGAAACATATCCCACTTGCTTTCATTAAATCCTTGTTGCGTATTAATAAATTTTTGGAAGTTCTTTTCATCTGCTAAACTCTGCTTAGACAAGTCCCAAAAATTAGTCGGAGCATCCAGTACAGGGCGGAGATAAGGACGATCGTCGCCATTCCAGACATCGCTGAAGGAGGCGGTGACGCCACCAGTGGTGGAAGAATATAGGGCGTCTACTA
Source organism: Nostoc sp. JL34 (assembly GCF_017114945.1). Classification (GTDB taxonomy): domain Bacteria; phylum Cyanobacteriota; class Cyanobacteriia; order Cyanobacteriales; family Nostocaceae; genus Nostoc. The sequence continues at coordinate 33,759 of NZ_JABXKQ010000020.1, read as the reverse complement.
GTTCATTTTTATAAGTTAGTACTTTACCCCTGGTTGAGGCGATCGCTTGGTCTGTTTTGGCAGCTGCTCCCTTCAGCCCATAATAAACTTGGCAGTGAGTATCCGCACACAACTGATAGTTATCTGCGGCAAACCTACGTAAATTTCTCAAGGCATAAGTCCGGGCGAGAATTGCCTGGGCTTCTAGGGCTGCTGTTGGTGCATCTGTGCCTATTTCATAAGGCACAACCCCACGCAAATAAATTTCTAAGGGGACTTGGTTAACTAGAGTGTATGTGCCGTATGCATTTGGCTGCAAATTCAGTCGGCCGGCATAAAGACGAGCATTTTCTGGTTTTTCGCTTTTATTCACCCGAATCAAGTTTTTCTCAGTGCTAATTTCCAAATCATTCGGGCTATAGCGATTACCATCCACCACCCAACTGACTCGTGGCACTTGTTTCAAAATTTTAGTATCAAGATATACTTTTTCTTGAGTAGAAGCTTGGATGTTTTGTAATAACAAGCGTCGCAGTAAAGGAGTGCTGTAAACATCTCGTTTAGCCCAAACCTGCCAACGTTCTGGCTGGGCTATTTCCACTTCCATTCCCTGAGAACGCCATTTATTAGCACTATCTTCCGCAGTTTCAAAAGTGCGGTATGTGCCCAAAACTACCACTTCTTCGACTGCTGACTGGGGTAAAGCTTGCATGACTGTTTCCAGCTTTACAGGGTTCTTAGTAAACAGGATTTGCTGCTTATTGCCCGCTTGAAATTTTAGCTTTAAGCGATCGCCTTTTATGGGTTCCAGTTGCAGCTTGGCTGTGGCTTCGGCGCCAAATCGCTGCACAATCCCAATTTTCAGTTCTATATCCTGGATGTTGCTCTCAGGCCCTGATGCAGCAGTCAGTCCCAATAGACAAAATGTTGTCATCACAGTGTGGGAAAAACGCCAAAACGAAAATTTCATGGCTACCTGATAGCGTTCGCGTAGCGTCTGGTAGAGTTGCGATCGCGAACAAGTACTAGCGATCGCGCAGCGTCTCGTAGAGAGCGTCTTCTGCCCCTTAATGCGTCGTTGGAGCTGATTTTCTAATTGCTTTGTAACGCGGTTTTTTTGTCGCATGAGCGCTCCAATGATACCATTAACAGTTTTGCCCCCCAAAAAGTTGCAAAACGAAGTCATAATGACTATGATTTATTTAGAGGCACAAAACAGAACTAGTTGGATAAACTCTTTATGGTTAGAGTCCAAGAAATTCCATTAAATCAGATAAAACGGCCATTGCCCCGTGCAAACGATCCAAAGAAAGTGCAAGCTTTAATGGAATCGATTGCGGAGATTGGGCAGCAAGAACCTATTGATGTCCTAGAAGTAGATGGACAATATTATGGCTTCTCTGGTTGCCATCGGTATGAAGCTTGCCAGCGTTTAGGCAAAGAAACCGTTTTAGCCAGAGTCCGTAAAGCACCCCGCAGCGTTTTGAAGATGCACTTGGCATAGATAATGGGGATTGGGCATGGGGAATGAGGCATGGAGAATGGGGACTAAGAACTAAAGACTTAATTTTCTTGCCAATGCCCAATGCTCAATGCCCAATCCCCAATTACATATAACCTAATTAGGAGAAAATTATGTCATCGAAAGTAACAGTCAAAAATGTAAATATCGGCATTGACGAGGCGAGTAGGGCTAAAATTGCCGACGGTTTATCTCACCTGTTGGCTGACACTTATACACTGTATCTGAAAACTCATAACTTTCATTGGAATGTAACGGGGCCGATGTTTCAAACATTGCATTTGATGTTTGAAACCCAGTATACAGAATTAGCGTTAGCAGTTGATTTAATAGCCGAGAGAATTAGAGCCCTTGGCTATCCCGCACCAGGAACCTACAGCGAATATGCCAAACTGAGTTCGATTCCAGAAACTCCCGGAGTTCCTAAAGCTGTGGAGATGATCCGCTTGCTAGTGGAAGGACAAGAAGCCGTAGTCAGAACTGCACGGTCTATTTTCGCCGTGGTAGAGGAAGTTAACGACGAACCTACCGCCGATTTATTGACTCAGCGGATGCAAGTACACGAAAAGACAGCTTGGATGTTGAGAAGTTTGCTGGAAGAATAGGGACTGGGGACTGGGGACTAGAGACTAAGAACTAAAGACTTAATTTTCTTGCCAATACCCAGTACCCAATACCTAATATCCAGTATCCAATACCCAATGCTCAATATTGACTTCACCCAAAAGTTGCAAAATTTAATGCAACAGGTAGGTATTTCTAGTTTTAAAGGGCTGAGTCGCGCTGCTGGTGTCTCAGAGCGTCAACTTTTGCGGTTACGCCAAGGAAAGCTAGAGCAGATGCGGGTAGATGTGCTGCTCAAGCTGTCGCCAGTGCTACAGATGCCATTGAATGAATTAATCACAACTTTTTCAACCGTAGAGTTATTACAAGATAAAACAGCGCCTACTCAGGAATTGTTACAAGAAATTACAGATTTAAGAAGAGAGTACGATCGCTCGCAACTTCAATTAGAACAACAGCGAGAGGTATTGCTACAAGAACTCCAGCAGTCGAGTTTGCAACTGCTGGAGTCTTTATTATTGCAATGGCCAACAGCAGCACAGAAAGCGCAGGAGAATCCACAGCTAGCAGCAGTCAAAATAGTACCGTTGGTGCAAAAACCCCTGGAAAAGCTTTTACAAGCGTGGGGAGTGGAAGCGATCGCACCCGTGGGAGCAGAATTACCCTATAATCCCCAACTACACCAATTGCTGGAGGGAACTGCAAAACTTGGAGAAACAGTTAAAGTACGCTACACTGGCTACCTTCAAGGTGAGAAACTGCTTTACAGAGCGAAAGTGAGTCCTGTTTGAGGGAGTTAGGAGTTGCAAATTCATAACTCTTTATTTTTTGTATTGTATGTTGATAAATGACAGATATTGGGAATACTGAAAATAGCAGAGGCGATCACCTCAGATAACTTCTGTTAGAGCATTAGTATAGGTTCGAGCTTGCTTGGCGCTGTTGAAACCGAAATTTTTGACTCTAGAGCGGCAGTCCAGAGGTAAATTATTTTAATTATGTAAGAAATTGGACATAAATAAACGTAGATGCTAGTTACTATCATAAGTACTCAGTAGTCAATCAAAGATTATGTCCACTAATGATTCTGATGTGAAACTCCGATAGTTGAGTAATTTTCATAGTATTTTTGCTTGTAGTGCTGAGTTAGGGCTGGAGACAGGGAAAATTTACTGGGTGCTGGCAGATGATCCACCACTTAGTACTCAGGCACAGTAACACCGCTACTAGACTCGGTTTAGCTGCGCGATCGTTGCGACGTATTGAATTTTAAATTGTTTAATCACGGCTATGATCATGAGATTTATTGGAGAATCTCAGTTTTGCAAAAATATTTGAGAAATAATCTGAAAAGCAATAACTTCAGCTTGTAGTTCAGTATACACATAGAACAATGAAATGTAAGTCGGCGCTAAAAAATCAACCTATGTGACGAAACATCAAATCAGCGAATAGCTTAAAATTTGGTCATTACACCTTTTTTACGGAACTAAACATACATGAGTTTTACCGTGCCGACTTACTTGCCTTATTTATTGATAATTGGTCTGTTTTTAGTATGAAAGCTATACTTAATTAAGTTAATCTGATTTCTTTGTGATTACAAAGAAATCAGATTAAAATATTTATAACTAATCTTTATATATTCTGATTAATTATCAATTATTATTCGATCTGTAATCTTAAGTTTTATTTTACAAGCATTTTTAAATGTTCTATAATAGCGAAATCAGAGCATCATTTACAAAAATTAGCGTGACATAATTATGAAAGAACAAGTAAAAGTTATTAAGCTCAGTGGGAATTTAAACGCCACAACTTCACAAGAATTTCGACAAAACATCACTGATATTATAGAAAATGGTGCGAAAATTGTGTTAGTTGATTTTAAAGATGTAACGTTTATGGATAGTTCAGGTTTGGGAGCTTTAGTCTTAGCTTTCAAAACCTTGCGAGCAGCGGATACTAAGCTTGTTCTCTGCTCAATCAATGAGCAAGTCAGGATATTATTTGAACTGACTAATATGGATAAAGTATTTGAAATATTCCCCAGTCAAGACGCATTTAATCAGGTTTTAGTATCCAAGACGTAATTAATCAAACTTAATTTGCAAAATAGATAAATCATCATCAAAACCATCTTTGGAGTTCAGGGCGATTAAATAACTCAGTACGTGATCGAGTTGGCTATCAACAGGATTTTGTAAGCTAACTAGTAGCTGAATAAAAGCATCTAAACTCCAAAGTGTACCATCTGATTTAGTGATTTCATAAGCACCATCACTAAAAATATAAAGGGTACTGAATTTTTCAATATTATAAAACCCATCAACATATTTTGCTTCTGGAAACATACCAACTGGCATACCGGGGGTTTTCAAGAGTTTAACTTCAGACTTCCTTGGAGATGTGCCGGTTACTAAAATTGCTGGTGGATGACCTGCACTAGCATAAATTAACTGGCGGTTAATTCGGTTATAAACTCCGTACCAAATCGTAAAGTATTTGTCATTTTGATAATTCATCTGGAAGGTATCATTCAAAGCCTTCAATACATCACTAGGTTGATAGTAATTCAGACCTTTGAGCGCACGGGAACGCAGCAGATTCAGCACTGAAACAGAGGGAAGGGTAGCTTTGAGGCCATGTCCAGCAGTATCGAGTAAGTAAATTGCTAGATAATCATCATCGAGCCAATAGTAATCGAAACAGTCACCGCCGAGTTGTCGTGAGGGAATGAATCGGAAATTTATATTGAAAGGTTCAGTCATGGAAAAAGGCAGCAGCGATCGCACATATTCTGCTGCTTCTGACATTTCTGATTCTAAAAGCAATTTTTGAGCCTGCAAATCTCTACTTAACTGATGCAGGCGTAATCCTGCTCTTACCCGTGCTTGTAATTCATTGTGTTCGATAGGTTTGGAGATAAAATCATCAGCACCAGCATCTAGACCTTTGACGCAATCGGCAACTGAATCTAAGGATGTTAATAAAATAAAGAATGTGGTGGAAAATTTGGGGTCTGTCTTAATGTGGTGGCAAACTTCCAGTCCAGTCAAACCTGGCATGATCCAATCACAAATAATTAGTGCAGGACGGTAAGCCAGTGCTTTTTCTATTCCTTCCTCGCCGCTACTAGCAGTAACTACCTCATAACCCTGTTTTTCCAACATCCTTTTCAGGAGTATTTTTATTGAATAGTCGTCATCAATTATTAGTATTTGAAACATATAAAGTTGTAGAAAAGACTCATTAATAATTAGCGGTATAAATAAAAATACGATAGTGGATAATTAGTTAGTAATATTATCGAGATATACTACTAACTGATTTTTATTTTTATGTCGAAGTTATGACTGTTTAAAAGTCATAACTTCTTATGGTGCTACCAGAGGATTTAACCACAAGAGGATGGTGGCTTTTAGCTGGTTTAAGTCACGGTATGCTTCTTGTTTAAACCATTGCCCTAAGGCATCAAAGGGGGTAAAAGATGTTCCAGTTTGCCATTTAATATCTTGACCTAGAGGTGTTGTATGATTTCCTGGTAACGTTTGTGCTGTCACCATCTCATCAAAACGTTCTTGTAAGATTTTGGTTAAAGCTGCCGATTGATCAATGGTGTCATTACTAAATTTTATTAATAAATTGCGCCGGATATTGTAACGATCTTGGACAAGCTTGTTAGTTTCCAAAGGTGAGGGGGTAAACTCGATTTTCAAAGTAGAATTGAACTGTTCTACTAGAGGGATAGCTTCTTTCGCGGCGTAGTTGTTGAAGGAGATTAAAATATTGCCCGCGCGTTCTACTTTAAAGAGGCTACCAATCAGCAAGTGAAGTTTACAGCCCATACTGTGTCCAACGCCGTAGATGGGGAAGTAAAGCTTGCGTAATGCCCCAGAGTCGTGTAAGCGTTCGAGAGTGCGGTCAAAGTTTAACAGCACAGATTTTGCGATCGCAGTATGATCCAATGTATTGACGAAAGGGGTTGCAATTACAACATAACCTTTACTTGCCAGTTGTTCTAGTAACCAGCGATAAGTGATGTGCGGTGCAGTGGCGACAAATGCACCTCCTAAAAAATGAACGATACCTATGGGATTTCGGGGAATGATTACCCAGTTTCCTCTAATTTCTTTCCAGTCCATGTGGATAAGCGATCGCTTTACGAATATTCTTTATGTTAGACCGGGGATTGCAACCGTGGGAAGGATTAGGGAAAAAGCCATTGAGAATATCTGGTGAGTAGGTTGAAAATCAACCAATTAGCAGCAGCATCTACACTTTCTCCAACTCTTACTGAGTGCTGAGTGAATTTAGGGGTGCTTTCTAAATCCCCATTACAAAACTTAATTACGAATTACGAATTACGAATTATCTTAACGCTGAGTCTGTAATCTTTTCATTTCGTGTTGCACATCTAAGGCAATTTGTAATGCTTCATTGAGTAACCTTCCATGTTCAGTAGCCTGTTCAGTTACTTGCATGGCTGTTAAAGTAGCTAAATTGTTGACAAATAGCTCTGTATTACCAAGGATAAAGCTCTTATTTTCCCTCAAAATTCTTTCTGTTTTTAAAGCCCGAACTAAATCAGTTTTTGTGAGTTGAAGCGCTTCGATAACACCCTCTCGTTCCTTTATAAGCACTTCTGGATTACCAGCTTCTTCTATTTGATCGTTAATATCAATGACTCTAATAACAGTATTGTATCTATTAACCTCATTCAACAGAATTTGCAGAGATTTTGTCATATTATTTTTAACAATTTTACTTCTACTTTTCCATATTAAATATAAGATAGTTTGCGTCAGACCACCAACCCAAAGACTTAATATAATTAATAATATCCAAGATGGAATTGTTATCCACGTAACAAAGAGCTTAATAATTATATCAAATAGAATATAGACAAAAACAAATGTAGAAAATCCAATAAAAACTACAGTTGCCCCTTCAGAGCTTTTAAGTTTTTGGATATATATATTTACTAATATCTTCAGAGGATTTGTAATGATTAGAAGTTCCTCATTGACAGGCAAATTAGTCAGCTTTTGCAGAGCATCCTGACTAATTTCCAAGCCCTGTAAATCATCCCGCACAGCTTTTCAACCCTTGCCAGAATAGTTATTTAATCTAATATAGCAATCAAATTTATAGAATGCTGGCATTTTGTCTAAACTTTTTCAGACAAGTTAATACTTATAGGCAATGGTAAAAAAATTGTACAATATGATACTCTTTTATCAAGATAACTATTTATACTATAAGAGTAAGGATAACGAAGATAAATTAATTGCCTGTAAATGCAATGAAAATGCAACAGGTTATTGTCCTAGTAAACAGCCATTTGGAACTACAATAAATAATAATGTAAAAGTCCGCAAAAACGGACTTTATTTGTCTAGTTATCAATAATTGCATCTCTCTCGTTACATTAACTTCGCTTTGGAGAAGATTGTTTCTGTTTTGAAACGCCACGCTGAGGATTTAAAAATGGCGGGATGGGACAGTCTAGCGTCAGAGCGATCGCTCTAAGTAAATCTGCTTCTGAAGGAGTAACTTTATTATCTAATAGTACTGTGTGGGCGCAAGCATCAACAATAGCCTGCTTGAGTTTAGGAGTGGCAAGGCGGAGGCGCTCAAACCCCCAACGCGGCGGATACGTTCTCCTAAAGGTGGGTGGGTAGAAAACAAATCTTCCCAGAAAGAGGGGTTAAGGGCATTGCCAAAAAACATGTGGCTGGCGGCTTCTGCTGCGGGCGAAATCAAGCGTGAATCCATCTGTTGGAGTTTTTGGAAGACTCCGGTAAGTCCGTTGGGGTTGCGAGTGAACTGTACGGCTGAGGCATCAGCAAGAAATTCGCGTTGGCGAGAGACTGCGGCTTTAATCAGGCGTCCGCAAAGTAATCCGATACCGCCAATTGCCATCAGTGCCAAGCCAAACGTCCACAGGGGTAAACCCTTATCTTCGCGGGAAGTCCCACGAATACGCCAGAGCAATTCTCCAGTTAAATAAATGAACAAAATCCCATGTAACAGTCCCACCAAACGCAAATTTAGCCGCATATCTCCATTGAGAATATGACTGAATTCGTGGCCGATGACTCCTTGTAGTTCATCCCGGTTCAGGTGTTGTAAAGTTCCACGGGTAACTCCAATTACAGCATCATTGGGCGTAAATCCGGCAGCAAAGGCATTAATGCTGGTTTCTCTGTCAAGGAGATAAACTTCTGGGACGGAAATACCAGAAGCGATCGCCATTTCCTCGACAATATTTAATAGTTGTCGCCCTTGTTCATCGGCCATATCTGGGAGTAAGAGTCTTCCCCCCAACTCCTGAGCAATTACGCTTCCTCCTTGACGGAGACAGGCAATTTTATATAAGCTTCCGACTGCGATCGCAATTATTGTAATCCCAGCCACGTAGAGAAATAACCCTGGATGCCACCAAACACGGGGAGCCATGCGGAACAAAAATAAAGTGGCAATATAAATCGCCATAATCATGACTGCGATCGACAGGGAAAATAACCCGATTAATTGTTGCGTATTTTGGCGTGCCCGATCCTGATGTTCAAAGAAATTCATAGATATTTAAAAAGACACGCGTGGGGCATTTCTCATTTCTGGAGTAGCTTCGGCGAGTAATTCTGCAACAGTAAAGTTAAAAGTATTTGCCACAAGGTTGCTGGGAAAAGATTCGCTTTTGGTGTTGTAAAGTGTCACGGCGTCATTAAAAGCCTGACGGGCAAAAGCAATCCGGTTTTCAGTGGAAGATAATTCTTCCATTACCTGAGTCATGGCGCGATCAGCTTTCAATTCTGGATAAGATTCTGAAAGTACCATCAACCGACTTAACGCACCCGTCAGCGCCCCTTCAGCATTACCTAACTGTTGCATCGCTTGGGGATCGCCGGGATTTTGTGCGGCACGACTGCTAGCATTAATTGCAGAATTCCGAGCCGCAATAACTGCTTCTAAGGTTTCTCGCTCATGTTTCATGTACCCTTTGGCAGTTTCCACCAAGTTGGGAATTAAATCATAGCGGCGTTGTAATTGAACATCGATTTGAGAGTAAGCATTTTTGTAACGGTTGCGATACTTGACTAAATCGTTGTAGCCATTAATGATAATTACAGCAACAATGGCAACTAAAACAACAGAAAATATTAAAAGCCCCATATTTTTAGATTATTTTCATCAGGTACTTACTTTCTTGCAGATTTACCAATCACGGTAATCCTTATATCCGGCAAAATTTATGTGGATATAAAGATGAGTCTACTTTCAGCAAGTTGGCTTCGTCGTCTGTAAAATTAGTTACGCAATTGCACTGATGTAGATAGTGTAAGATATTTTAAATAACCACAGAGGTACAAAGAACGCAGAGAGAAAGAAACACAAAGACAAGATAAATAATTTTTAACAATTCCAAACTTTTGTGAACTCCATCATCTTGCTTTTCTCTGTGTACTCTGTGCCTCTGTGGTTGATTATAAATTGTCGTCAGAGTAAGTTACCCATGAATATGAAGAAATAGGGAATAACCACTCGCAGCAAAAATAAAAAGGATAGCGGCAGGAAAAATTACTACATCCCTGACAATAAATAAAATCCAATCTTTTCTTAGTTCTTGTTTAAACTTAAGTTCTCTCAGGTTTCGCTCAAGTTCTACGTCTTCTTGTGACTGCAAATTTTCAGGTGTCAGAATTAGTGGATTGTCGCCTTCACTGGCAATTATTTTTGATAAATCTGTTCTATCTGTCATGCTGTTTAGACATCAATAATTAAAATATTACTGCCGAATTCCTTTAAGAAGCTCTGTCCTTGCTTCAATTATTGAAGGCATTAAAACACAACTTACTAACAAATTTATATCTAGCTCTGGTAGTAATTGACTTTGAGGAATTTGCTCGTACTTATCATTAGTAAGATGATATAAAGAGAAATGATTATTTTCCCAAAACCAGACTTCAGTAATGTTAAAACGCTTATATTTTTCTAGCTTATCTATACTGCCACTAGTAATATTTACTTCAATTGCTAAATCAGGATTTTCTTTCTTTTCCCCTATATAATAAGATTCATCAGGTTCAAAAGAAGCTCCCTTTTCTTTAGCGCGACGGGTAGCGCTACCTACAGGGATAAAATTTATACCTTTTTCAAAGAAGTAAAGCGCTAAAAATATAGCAATCACACTTTTAATAGCTTCGTGTTGTTCACCAAGAGTCATAAATTCCACACACCCATCAAGATAAGTTATCCGCAAACCTGGCGCATCTGCTGTTAAGGCTTCAAGTTTCTCAAATTCTTCCCAAGTGTAATGGCCAGGTAAGAGAAATCTCTGTTCTTGGAGGCTGGTGATTTTATCTAGGGTTTGTGGAGTCATATAGGTATCAGTGTCGAGTAAAATAGTTCACAAGCTATAATTGCGATCGCTTCAGTCCGACTTGAATATATTTACGCAATAATTATATTAACTGAATATTTCTGTTTACATTCTTGCCTAAAAACTAATGCCTAGTAGTCCTCCTTCCTCACTTTCATCTGTAAGTCTAAGTCTCACAAAAGAATCAAAATTAAAATCAAGTGGGAACTCTGAACGTGGAACCATATCTGAATTCAATGTACAGATATACTGAAAGCCAAGCCTTCTTGACTCTCTATCAGCTAATTGTAGAGCAAGGGATACCTGTCTCTCATCTACACCATCAAAAATTGTGCTGTCATGAATTAATATACGCGGTGAAGGGTCACGCTCTGACCAAAGTTGCGCCAACATTAAGTCATAACAGAATATCTTCATCTTATCGATCCCTTCACTACCATCACGTCTAATTTCTACTCGGAAAGTAAAGCCATTGCTTCCTACATCAATAACAAGTATTCCTGGAACGTCGTAAAGGAATCGAGAGTTAATGCTGAATAAATTAATAGCACGTTCGGCTTGCTCATTCCGTTCTCCATAGTCACGACGTGCGCGTTGTAGTAACTGTTCTTTTTCAATTTTTAAGGTACTTTTTTGTTCCTCAAATTGTTTTAGTTCTTCGATGCGTTTATTAATTTCATTGAGATTAGCTACATCATCAAGATAAATTTCTTGTAGCATTGTGTATTCTTCTAAAGCTCCATGCGTCTTTAGCACTTCCAAAAGTTCGGCACGCTCATTAGTTTTCTCTCTAATAAAACTTTCTCTAGAGGATATTTGCCTTCTAATACGTTGAATTTCACTTCCTAAAAACTCCCTACGATTCTCTATTAGTCTGCGATGAAATATTTCTACTTCTTCTAGTCTTCTAATTACTAAACCTGGTAACTCAACACCTGCATTCTCATATATACGAACAACCTGATCTGGTCTTGGTTCATCCTCCGAGTCAAGACTAGATTGATAAAACTCCAGTAATTTATTTTCAATAATCTTTTTATTTGTTGCTTCGTGAATTTGTGAGGTTAAACGGTTAGCAGTTGCCTCTAATTCATGGTATTGGGACGCTACCCTAAAATTGTTAAGAGTTTCTTTTCTTTCACGTAATTGTGCTTCTACTTGAACCTTTAAAGCTTCAAGCTCACCTAAAGAACCAAAAATTGCAATTGCAACTCCAGGTTCTGTATCTTTTTTAAGTTTTTTAATATCTGCGATTAATTTCTGTTTATCCTTTAAAAGTTGTAAATCTCTTGCCTCTTCCCAAGCAAGACCTAATAAAAAAGCATTATTAACTTGCTTATCCCATCCAGGTTGCTTTGGATGATGCTCGAATGGTGTAGAAAATGCATCTCTTCCCCGACGGATAAAGTAAGAAATCAGTCCTCTAAAAGTAGGCTTATATTTCTTAGCTTCATTATCAATGGTTAATCCAAATGTTAGATTTCCTAAAACAGCCTTCCAGTCTTCCAAACTTAGAACTTTTTTACCCTCTTGTTCTTTTGGTTGAATAGGCCAGTTAGCAGTATCTCCATCAATTACCACCTGAGACTTATACTTATCTTCAGTATTTCTTGTAACAGTGATAATTTGATTTGCAAGTGTAATCTCTAAACTAAAAGCCCAACCGCGAATATTTCTAGAACCAAGTCCTTTGGCTGTTGGAATTGTACCTCCAAGACAAAAGTGAATAATTTCAATGAGAGTAGATTTACCCAATCCATTACGAGAATCTCTTCTGCCAGAGTCTTCTGTGCGATCTGCTAAAACTACGTTAAAGCCAGGTCTAAACTCAACTGTTTTAAATGATGAATGATTACAACGAACAGCATGAATCATCAGTGACACCTATGAAGTAATCCTGCATTCATCTCAATTGCTCCTATAGCGTATAGGAGATCAAGAGTTAAAACAAAACGTTCAAATGTGGCAACTTCTGGCATGGTAGCAACAGCACTCCAAAGTGATGAAACTGTTCTTGGCTGGTACAATTGTTCTAGTATTGTAGCACCTACCCCCAATAGAGAGTGACTGGTAGAGATATGTTTTGTAGGAAGAATCATCGCTCAAACACCTCGCACTTCTCAAAGAGATAGTACAGCACTGCTAAACCAGCTGCTCGTAGGTCATAATCTAGACTACGATTGCAAGAAAACTCATGCAAAGCATCCAATAGAGCATTTCCCCTTAATCCTGATGCTCTAAGATTGTGGTACTCCCCAACGAATCCTGCCTTTAGCTTTTCAGGAAAATCAGGAATTACATTAACCATATTCTCAACAAATTTGCCAACCATTCTTGCTTGGATCACACCGCTCGTTAGTCTCGATTGAGCAGATCCAGTCAGTTCATTTTTAGACATTTTTATAACTACTGGAACAACAGTATAGCTTTCATCAAATTCTACAGGCATACTAAGGATTCCGTCAGTAACCATATCCAACTCTCTGAATGTAATATTTGCCATTGCATTGACAAGTAAATCCTGCTCTTGTTGAGAATTTGATAAAGATTTAAACTCAGTTTTATATTCCTTTATTCTACATTTTACCTCATTAATTTGCTTTTTTAATTTTGCTTTTGGTTGTACTTCTTGAGTAAGACGTAATTCATCTTCTAGTTCCTTTTGTAGTATATAGTCTTTATCTATATGTTCTTTCAAATCTTGTTTTCGTTGCTGATGTAAATCCACTATTTACTTTCCTTTAAATCTCATCATCAACGCTTGCAAAGCTGCTTTTAGGTTTATTCCTGTTCCCAGTTCTAATTCACCTTCATAGTCCAAAATAAAAGGAATAAGAGGTATACCAACTTTCAATCTATGCTTGAAATCTAATCCAGGGGCATTAATAATTTCCGCTAAGGCTGCTTGACTGGCAGGTAAAGCATTACCATTTTGTTGTAGTTTAGTTATGCTTTGCTGTATTCCTTGGAAAATAAGCTGCATTTCTCTCTCTGTTACTTGGTCAGTTTCTATGGCATCTAAAACAGTAGAAATCATAAACATTTGAGATTGATCTAATTGTTCAGTGATAGCTGCAATTATGTTCTGTTCACCAGCGTTATAACGATCTAGTAGTCCTTTACGTAAGTGATTAATATTTTCATAAATTGCCTTTTGACCAGCAGATAATCTATCTATTCTGGTGTTTATCTGTTGCAATTGAATGGCTACATTCTTCATCTGTGCAGTTGGCTCACCAGTTATTTGCATTTGCAGTTCATCGTATTCCTTCTGATAACCATTAGCCGATTCGCGCAATTGCTTAATTTCTCTTGTGTACTTAGCCTTACGACGTGGATCATCTTCATACCGCAAGGCATCTTCATACTCTTTGAGTAAATCCTGGTCTTGTTTAATGTTGTCTTCTAAATGTTGGAGTCTCAAGTCGAAGTTTGAAGGCATCACTGTCTAAGAGTTATAACTTGATGAAGTTAGGCATAAAAAACACTGTAGCATTTTAGACTTAAAAACAGTTGATTGTAATAGTTAACTTAAGTAATAATCCCAGTTTTTTAAAGGTAAAAATTCCTACCCAGCTTTAGACTAGATAGGAATATTACATCCAGACTACATAGAATATTAATGAACTAACGCGATCGCACGTTTCGTTAACGCTTCAGCAGTTAATCCATTAAACGCCATCAACTCACCAGCACTGGCTGTAGTTTCGCCACGTTTCCACGCAAAAGTATCACGTTTCGCCGTACTCCGTAACAGAATTGGTTCCAGCATCCCCGCAGCACCACCTGTCACCGCAATTAACGCATCACCATCAAATAATTCGGCAAATTTCGCATCATCCAAGAAGCCGCCTTCGGGTTCAGAACAGGTATCCCACGCAGTATCATGGCTACGGTACAATTGCCGAGGATTGATCACAGAAACAATCTTGACACCAATACCTTCAGTTTCTAAGAAAGCCGCAGCTTCAAATACTGGTATTAATGTTAAATCGCCAATTACAGCAAATACAACTTGTCTATCACCAGCGACTTCATGTAATAGCACCGCACCATCTCGCAACCCTTGACGAGTTTGTTCTAAAGTTGTGCGAATTGGCAATGGCGATTTACTTGCTGTAATCACAACTCCTTTATTCTTAGTTTTCAACGCCCAGTCATAACAGGCTTGAATACTATTAGCATCAGGCGGAAATAATGGGAAAACATTTCCATTTCGCATCAACGAAGCAAAGTAAGCTTCAATTTCTGGACGTTGGTGAGTCCAACCGTTGCGTCCTTGCTCTAATGCGCCAGCTGTGAATAAAGTAATAGTCGAGGGAGTTTGACGGCGCAATTCTGCCATTGCTTGAGTTACAGTTTGCCAAATTGGTAATCCGTTGATGGCAAAAGATTCGTAAGAACACCACAAAGTTCTCGCACCCATTAACGCTAAACCCGCAGCTAAACCGGCACAAGCATCTTCACTCAATGGTTCATAAACTTGTCCGTTTGGTGCTTGGAAATATAAGTCGTCGGTTGTGGGGTGGATAATCTTTAATGCTTGGTTGATGTTGGCAATTCCTGATGCTTCATTACCATCGGCATTGGTGACAAGGAAATTTTTATCTTTATTTCCAACTATTCCTACCAATCGTCCCATTGCGGTTGTGGAAACTTTTGGTTCACCACCAACTGCATATTCTTCTAAAGGTAATTCGCCTAATTCTGGTAATGGAAATTCAAATTCTGTCACCACAGTTTTTGCTGCTGGGCCACCACCGGCACGTTCGGCATTTGTTCTGACTAATTGCCAAGCTTCTGCTGACAAAGCACGGGTTTGCAATGCACTAATAATATGCGGCGCATCCAGCGTATCTTTAGGATACAGGTTGTGAGATTTCGCACCCCGCGCGTGGACTCCTGCACCTTTGAGTTGTTTAATAATGAAGACGGTAAGTTTGCCGCCGAGTGCCGATCGCGCTGCTTTATCTACACCCGAAAGTACTGCTTGAGTAAATTCTAGGCGCTTCTCAAAGGAAAAGGCGGTACTATCAACGTAATCTCCTGGCTGGTTTTTATCGTCGAAATCTTTAGCATCCACTAACACTACTTCATCAAAACCGTTACCTTGCCAATATGCTTGCATCTGTTCGTTGGTTTTTAAAGAAACCATGCTGTGATGTTCTTGGCTGTAACCGTTCCACACCAGTATCGGTAAAAAGTTGGTGACAGCAGGATAAGCTGTATGAAAATGTGCGATCGCACTTACAATATAAGGCTCACCCAATCCCCCATCCCCAACTGTAAAGGGGAATAACTTATCTTTGTGTAATAGTGCAGCCGCCATTGCAAAGTGTTGCCCTTGTCCCAAAGGCCCCGCAGGTGCGAGAATACCGGGAATGAAACCAGAAAGATGTCCTAATAATCCGTGCTTTTCTCGGAAGCGATCGCGCAATTGTTGGACTGTAAAAATTCCCATGTCTTCTAGCGAACGATCCAAGAACATGGCACTATAAAATCCGGGAGCGTGGTGTCCGACTTCGGTAATAATGTTCTTGTATCCCAGCATGACAAGAGATGCATAAGCTTCTGCTTGGCTGGCAAATCCGCCGGGATGGCCAGAAGCCTTACTACCAGTAACTTGTAAAGTCAGGTAGCGTAAGGCATCGGCAGCCAGTAAAGTTTGATATACAGCTGCTTTGTCTGTGGTCGATGCGATCGCGATTTTTCCTGACTCTATAGCAGGTGTTGCACCATAAGTTTCAAAATCTGGTAACGCTTCACCAAAATATTGAATCCCTTCAGAAAAATTGGGAAGCGCTGAAGATGCCTTTGGGGAGATTGCAGTCATGCTGAGTACCTTTTGACGATGAGGTGAAACTGTCTGACTTTTCACGGTATCTGGGGAACCTCTCTCAAAATCTCTCTCCTAAAAGGAGAGAGATTTTGAATTTTCCCCCTTCCCG
Organism: Nostoc sp. JL34; assembly: GCF_017114945.1. GTDB lineage: Bacteria > Cyanobacteriota > Cyanobacteriia > Cyanobacteriales > Nostocaceae > Nostoc. The sequence continues at coordinate 17,360 of NZ_JABXKQ010000020.1, read as the reverse complement.
CGTCGGGAAGGGGGTTAGGGGGTTAGGTTTTTCGTAGGCTTTTCCAGATGACATGAAAATTCAGATGAAACTGTAGATGCTCGTTGAATTTAACAAAAATTTTACATCTTCGAGGTTGTAACAGTTTATTGCTTTTTTGCAACGTTAGAATAAGTACTTTAAATGGTCACGTAACCAAAATTTTAGTTAGTTGAAGTAGCAAAAAAATATTAAGTAGGAAAAAAAATTATGAAATTCCCAAATGGCCCGCAAACTCCAGCAGTTTTACAGATGCTGCGCTGGATTGCTAATCCGATGTCATTTATGGAGGCTTGTGCCAAAAGCTATGGCGAGATTTTTACTCTCAGATTAGACAAAAATCTTCCTCCTATGGTGATTATCAGCAACCCCCTAGCGCAACAACAAATTTTGACAAATGATACCAAGGAATTAGAAGCCCCTGGTGATCTAAATCAGTTGTTTGAACCTTTGCTGGGCAAGCATTCTGTGATTACCATCAGTGGCGCAGAACACCAGCGTCAACGCCAGTTGTTAATGCCTCCCTTTCACGGCGAAAGAATGCGAAACTATAGCCAGGTAATTACCGATGTCACCAAGCAAGTCATTAGCCAATACCAGATAGGTAAACCCTTTAATATTCGGTCTGCAACCCAAGCTATTACCATGCGGGTGATTATGCAAGCTGTATTTGGACTACATGAAGGGCCTCGCGCCGAAAAACTACAACAATTTTTGGGCGCTCTTTTAGAAAAGGCCAGTTCTCGGTTAAATGTGGCCTTGCTTTATTTTCCAGCTTTGCAAAGGGATTTTGGCCCGATTAACTTCTGGGGAAAACAGATGCGCCTTCAGCAAGAAGCTGACGAACTCATCTACGAGGAAATTCGGGAACGTCGAGAACAAGGAGATTCATCACGCACGGATATTCTGAGCTTACTCATGGCTGCTAGGGATGAAGCAGGTCAACCCATGACTGATGAAGAGTTGCGCGATGAATTGATGACTCTGTTAGTCGCCGGTCACGAAACCACAGCGACAGCCTTAGCATGGGCATTATACTGGATTCACAAAATACCATCAGTGCGCCAAAAGCTACTGCAAGAATTAGATAGCTTGGGCGATAATCCAGAGCCTAGCACCGTTTTCAAATTACCTTATCTCAATGCTGTTTGTTCCGAGACATTGCGGATTTACCCAGTAGCTATACTCACTTTTCCTAGAGTAGTAAGAACACCCCTATCCTTGGGCGGTTACGAACTAGAACCGGGTACAGTCCTAATTGGTTCTATTTATTTGACCCACCATCGGGAAGATATTTATCCAGAACCTAAGCAGTTTAAGCCAGAACGCTTTTTAGAACGGCAATTTTCCCCTTATGAATATTTGCCTTTTGGGGGTGGTGCAAGACGCTGTATTGGTCTAGCATTTGCCCAGTTGGAAATGAAGCTAGCACTCGCCAAAATCCTTTCTAGCCTCGAATTAGAGCTAGTTGACAATGGTGAAGTGCGACTTAAACGCCGTGGTTTAGTGACAGGCCCAGATCGTCCCATTGAGATGGTTGTTACGAGTCAACGTCAGATGAAGTCTCCTATTTTACAGACAACCACTGTTTGATGCTGGGGGGGGTTGATGGTTGCGTTCAGCAAATTTTCAACTTCTATCTATAGAATTTCTTGATTCAGTTGAATAGAAACCCAAACCCCCAAGCCTTTGCCTATAAGAGAATGGGAGTAAGATTCAAAGCCTCTCTTCTAAAAGGAGAGAGGTTTGGATTGAGGTCAAAGCCTATTACATACAAATAAGAAGTGCTATATATATTTAGATAGATTTTTAAGCGAATTCCTAATTAATTAAAATGATTTGTAATCGGTGCTTAACGATAGTAGTCCTGTTCACAAATCAAAAATTACCTATGCCCCAATATAGATTCACTCTTCAGAATTAGCCTTTACAGTAACTAGTAATAGGAGATTTAGGAGATTAGTAATTCATGCCTGATGAGCATCGGTTGGAGGAACAATTTCTATCCCAAGAAGCTGAAAAAAGAATATCCAATCAGCTAGATGAAGTAGAAGAAATACAAATAGATGTACAAACCGATCTGTTAAAAATACTTCAGGGACAAGCGGATGGAGTTTCGGTTGCAGGTCAAGGATTAATCATTAAAGAAGACATTCGCGTCCAGGAAATAAAACTCAAAACAGATAGTATAACTATCAATCCCTTCAGCGCTCTTTTTGGTCAAATAGAACTCAATGAGCCAGTAAATACCATTGCTCGGATTATACTCACAGAAGTAGATATTAACCGTGCCTTGACCTCAGAATTTATTCGTAGCCAGATGCGAAATTTAGAGTTGAATGTAGATGGTGAAATTGTCAGTTTTGAGCCGGAAGAAATTCAAGTATTTTTACCTGGTGATGGCAAAATAGAATTTAAGGGAAAGGTGCTGTTAAAGGAAAGGGGAAATACTCGTCCTTTAGCTTACACTGCGATCGCTCGCCCACGAACTCATTCCCAACCCGCTATGCTAGAGGGTTTTAACTGCACTGAGGGAGAAGGGATTTCAATAGAATTAATTACAGCATTCATGCAGAAAGCGAAAGAACTGATGAATACACCATCTTTTCAATGGGAAGATATAGCATTTTCTATCAAAGATATAGAAGTACAAAAAGGAACTTTAATACTTATGTTAGAAGCTCAGGTAAAGCAGATACCCTCATCGTTAACTGTAATATCTCCTTAGTAGGATTGACAGTAGTTAAAGATAATTTTTGTTACTGAGGGATGATGTAAATATCCTAAAATTTTTCTAATATTTAGAAACCTACTTATTTCTAAATTCCAACTATGCAAGAGTATGATGTTGTCCTGATCGGTGCTGGACATAATGGACTAGTTTGTGCAGCTTATTTGCTAAAAGCTGGTTATAGTGTTCTGTTACTAGAAAAGCGTTCTGTACCAGGAGGCGCAGCAACAACGGAAGAGTGCTTACCGCAAGAAGCACCTGGATTTAAATTCAATTTGTGTGCTATTGACCATGAATTTATTCACTTAGGGCCAGTTGTTGAAGAATTAGAACTAGAAAAATACGGCTTGCATTATTTGGAGTGCGATCCAGTTGTTTTCTGTCCTCATCCTGATGGGAAGTATTTCTTAGGACATAAGTCGGTAGAAAAGACTTGTGCAGAAATCGCTCGTTACAATGAACGTGATGCCAAAAAATACGCAGAATTTGTAGACTTTTGGCAGCGAGCGCTAGGTGCAATGATTCCTATGTTTAACGCACCGCCAAAGTCAATTATAGACATCCTTGGTAACTACGACATCACAAAACTGAAAGATTTAGTTTCAGTTATTGGTTCCCCAAACAAAACGCTGGACTTCATTCGCACAATGTTAACCAGTGCTGAAGATTTACTTAACGAGTGGTTTGATGAGGAATTTCTGAAAGCGCCATTAGCAAGACTAGCATCAGAATTGGGTGCGCCGCCATCACAAAAAACCCTTGCCATTGGTGCAATAATGATGGCAATGCGTCATAATCCGGGTATGGCCAGACCTCGCGGTGGAACTGGCGCACTTGTGCAAGCTTTGGTGAATTTAGTCACAAGTAAAGGTGGCGTTATTCTCACAGATCAGCATGTTGAAAAAGTTTTAATTGATGATGGAAAAGCTGTAGGTGTGCGCGTTGCTGGTGGAAAAGAATATCGCGCTAAATACGGGGTTATTTCTAATATTGATGCCAAGCGGTTGTTCTTACAAATGACTGATAAAAGCGATGTTGATGGAGCCGATCCAAATTTATGGGAAAGATTAGAACGCCGCATCGTTAACAACAACGAAACTATTCTCAAAATAGATTTGGCTTTAGACGAACCACTGCGCTTTCCATACCACGCCCACAAAGATGAATATCTCGTCGGTTCTATCTTAATTGCAGATTCCGTGGCTCATGTAGAACAGGCTCACAGTAAATGTACTTTGGGAGAGATTCCTGATGCTGATCCATCAATGTATTTGGTGATGCCTAGTTATTTAGATCCCACATTAGCACCAGCAGGTAAGCACACCCTATGGATTGAGTTTTTTGCCCCATATCAAATTGCCGGTGCAGAAGGTACTGGTTTAAAAGGTACTGGTTGGACAGATGAATTGAAAAACAAAGTTGCAGATCGGGTGATTGATAAGTTGGCAGACTATGCACCCAATGTCAAAAATGCAACTATTGCCCGTCGAGTAGAAAGTCCAGCAGAACTAGGAGAAAGATTAGGTGCGTACAAGGGAAATTATTACCATGTTGACATGACCCTAGATCAGATGATATTTTTCCGTCCACTACCAGAAATAGCGAACTACAAAACGCCAATTGAAAATTTATTTTTGACTGGTGCAGGGACTCATCCGGGTGGTTCGATTTCGGGAATGCCGGGACGCAACTGTGCGCGTGTATTTTTGCAAGCAAAACATCCTATTAGCCAAACTTTGAAGGATGCGCGGGATTCGATTAAGTCAACTGTCGAGTCGGTGTTTGGCATTAATTAAGCGGTGCAAAAATAGAACCTGTTATCATCTATTTTTTGCCTTTGTGTCTTGGTACTGAAAATATGATTTTGGTATTACAAAGACATGAAGGCAAGCTATCGCGTCTATAAGTTGCATAGTTCCAATTGTGAGAAAGACGCAATTGGAATTGATGATTAGGTTAGATAACTGCTTGATATGATGAAGCAATTAACAGCATATTATAGGTAAAAGCTAGTATGATCGCACCCTTGTTGATTAAAAGGGAAATTACCAAATGCGTGCGATCGCAACGTATATAGCAACACAAATAATCATTTTTTGACTGAAATAGGTTTTAAGCAATTGCTTTATGTATATTTAATATGATAATGTAACATACGCTTGATTTTAATAAACATCTATGCATCGTCAAGAAAACTCTTTGTTAAAATATAAGTAAATTAATGGGTAACAAACTAGTGTATTTTGATAATACTCAAAAAACTAACAAATTTTAACATCATCTAATAGATTTTGTAGGTACAGCATGGTTTTTCGGCACTGCTTCGTTGCATCTGGCTTGATAGCTTTCTTCGCATTTGGCTGTAGTGGTGGAGCAAACTCATCGACAGAAAATACTACACAAGTCGTCCAAGAAAGTAATGTAACCCAACTTTTTATAGAAGCGAAGGCTACGCAAAAAGCAGAAGATTTTTTTCATCAAGGTAATCATTTATTAGATGGACAACGTTACGAAGATGCGATAAAAGTATACGACAAAGCGATCGCGATCAAAGTTGAGAGTCCTGAAGCTTGGATTAACCGTGGCATAGCCTTAACATCGTTGCAACACTACAAAGATGCTCTTAAATCCTACGATACAGCGATCGCCATCAAACCCGACAAATATGAAGCTTGGTATAATCGTGGCATAGCCCTAACATCGTTGCACCGCTACAAAGACGCTATCGCATCTTACGACAAAGCGATCGCCATCAAACCCGACAAATATGAAGCTTTAATTAACCGAGGTATAGCTCTGACAAAGCTACACCGCTACCAAGATGCGATCGCATCTTACAATAGAGCGATCGCCATCAAGCAAGATTTGCACCAAGCATATTACAACAAAGCTTGCTCTTATGCTTTACAAAGCAATCTGGACTTAGCAATTGAGAACTTAGACAAAGCAATCGAGCTTGTGCCTGATAAATACAAAAAATTAGCAAAAACTGACCCAGACTTTAGCAAAGTGCGTAGTGAAAAGCAGTTTCAGAAATTACTGCAATAGCATTTTATCACCAACACTCATTGTAGAATATAAGCTTAACAAGGATTTTTCGTGATGCTAGCGGTTTACGATTAGACATGAAAAAATTGTTAATCACCGGAGCAAGTGGTTTTTTGGGGTGGCATCTTTGCCAACTTGCCAAACAAGAATGGGAGATTTATGGCACTTATTTATCCCATCCTTTGGAGATTCCTGAGATAAAAATTTTAAAAGCGAACTTAACAAATTTTCAGGAATTGAAACGGATCTTTAATGATGTCAAACCAGCAGCAGTTATTCATACTGCGGCACATTCGCAACCAAATTTTTGTCAAACCAATCCCAAAGAATCGCACGCAATTAATGTTATAGCATCCTGTAATATTGCTGGACTTTGCGCGGATAATTCTATTCCTTGTGTTTTTACTTCAACTGATTTAGTTTTTGATGGTTTAAATGCACCCTATCAAGAAACAGATGCCGTGTGCCCTGTCAATCTTTACGGTGAGCAAAAAGCGATCGCAGAAGCAGATATGCTAGAAAGGTATCCCATGACCGCAGTGTGTCGGATGCCGTTGATGTTTGGTGCAGCAACACCGACAGCTAAAAGCTTTATTCAGCCATTTATTCAGACTTTACAAGCCGAAGAAGAACTAAGTTTATTTATAGATGAATTTCGCACACCAGTAAGTGGAACAACTGCTGCCAAAGGACTTTTATTAGCATTAGAAAAAGTGAACGGCATCATTCACTTAGGTGGCAAAGAGCGGATTTCGCGTTATGATTTTGGACAGATATTAGTGGAAGTATTTCAACTTCCTAGCACTGGTCTAAAATCCTGCCGACAACAAGATGTGAAAATGGCAGCACCTAGACCAGCAGATGTTTCTTTGGATAGTTCTCAAGCTTTTGCATTGGGGTATCAGCCTTTATCTCTAAAGGAAGAATTAGAGGCAATACAATTCAGTTAAGGCTAAGTGTTAAAACTAAAAGTGGAAATAGGCTATTTTGGGATGCGATTACCTCCGGTACGCTATGCGTAGGCGTAGCCCGCCAACTGAAAACTTGGCTTTATTGATAATTTAGTAATGTAATTGATAATTTAAACCCTCCCAACCTCCCTTTAATAAGGGAAAGTGCCGCAAGCGGTGGAGTTCTTTCTATGCATCTTCATCCAAAATTTGCGTAAGTCCTGACTTAGATGCGTTTGCCCTGTGGTTATCGGCAAACTTAAATTAAATTTTATTTTTACCTTTGATTAAAGTCTGCTTAAACTCATAATTCTAAAATAGGGTGTCTCAAAATAATTGGAGACTTATTTATTTTTCAGAAAAAAGGAAAAATCATTGATTTCATAACTGTTGCAAACAGTTATGAATATCCATTTGGAAAATAAGTAAGTTATAAACAAGCTATTTTTATAGTTTGTATTTGCATTGCTTAAAAAAGTTTATGGTGAGGAAAACTGAGATGAAATTGATTCCAAAATTATTGGTTGCTGCTGCTACTCTTACTTTAGGTTTTGCTACAGTAGATGCAAAATCTGCATCTGCTGCAATTCTTAATTACGTTTTCACCGTTGATAGCCCAGGAACTAAGGGAAATGGCTTTTTTAGCTTTGATGACTCAACTTTCAGCAATGACTATAATCCCGAAGCTGCCATTAAGTCACTCTCTTTCAAGTTTGATGGTGACTCTACGGTTTACACCCAACAAGATGATGCCAACTACCCAGATTTTCCTCTTGTTTTCCCCAGCATATCCTTAACAGGACAAACATATTTTGCATTAGATTATCAGTTCGATGATAAAGCTAATCCTTCGAGTTCTATCAGTTATGAAATTATTGGTAAGGATTTTACAATTTTCTCTAAAACTTCTCCAGATGCTGAACTTATATCAGGTACAGTTTCTTATAGACAAGTACCTGAACCTACACCTTTAGTTGGTACTCTTTTTGTTTGTAGCCTTGGCTGGATGATGAAGAGAAAGGTAGCATCAAGAAAAAAGGTTAAAGTCTGACTTGGTTAAGTTGATATTAACAATTTCTTTGCCAAAGATTAATCTCTTATTCGTAGGCTTTAATGTGGCAAAACAACATCTAACACAATGATGCTAAGAGAAAATTGGGAATTAAAACCTGATTTTGGTAAGGGAATTAGTTACGAAGTTTGTCTACTATTACCCTGCCTTCTTCGTGTTAGCTGTTGCTGTACTTTAACTTACGTGTTAGTTAGGAGTAGAGAATGGTAGATTACCGAAATTTTGAGCAGTTTCTGGACAGTCGAATCAAACGACGCAACTTAATTATTGGAGCAGGAGCATTGTCTGGTTTGGCGATCGCTAACCAATTTTCTCCTCAAAGAGCGATTGCTAAAAGCAGATTTTCTAATTATCCTTTTACTTTGGGTGTGGCGTCGGGTGAACCCTATCCTAGCAGCGTAGTTATCTGGACTCGTCTCGCTCCTGAACCCTTAAACGGAGGTGGAATGCCACCTGTGAATGTGCCAATTCGCTGGGAAATAGCAACCGATCCCGACATGAGGCGTATTGTCTCCAGAGGTACGGTACTTGCAACTCCACAATTAGCTCATTCCGTTCGAGTTGTCGTAGAAGGACTGCAATCTGATACTTGGTACTGGTATCGGTTTCTCGTCGGTCAAGACGCTAGCCCCATTGGTCGCACTCGTACAGCGCCTTTAGCAGGTGGCTACTTAAATAAATTAAACTTTGCCCTTGTTTCCTGTCAGCACTATGAGCAGGGGTACTTTACTGCTTACAAATATCTAGCCCAGGATGACCTCAGCTTGGTAGTGCATGTTGGAGACTACATCTATGAAGGAGGAATCTCAAACAATCGCCCCAGAAAGCACAACAGTGCCGAAATTCTAACCTTAGAAGATTACCGTAACCGTCACGCCCTCTATAAAACCGATACCAATCTGCAAGCAGCTCATGCAGCCTTTCCCTGGATTGTCACCTGGGATGACCACGAGGTAGAAAACAACTACGCCAACGACATCTCGGAAGTCGATACTGAACCAGATCAAAATCGGGCAATCTTCCTACAACGAAGGGCTGCTGCCTATCAGGCTTACTACGAACACATGCCACTGCGCCCCTTCTCGCGTCCCGTTGGCCCCGATATGCAACTTTACCGTCGGCTCTCCTTTGGTAACTTAGCCACCTTCCATGTCCTAGATACCCGCCAATATCGCACCGATCAGCCCTGTGGTGATGGTACTAAAGAACGTTGCCCAGAAAACTTAGATCCGAATGCAACGATTACCGGCAAGCGTCAGGAAGATTGGCTATACAATGGTTTAAATAACTCACAGGCTAAGTGGAACGTTTTAGCCCAGCAAGTTATAGTTGCTCAGATAGACACAAAAGCAGGGGAAGGCGAAACTTACAGCATGGATAAGTGGGATGGTTATGTGGCTTCCCGCGATCGCCTCATGCGTTTTTTAGAACAGCGCAAACCATCTAATCCAGTAGTCTTATCAGGCGATATCCATTCCAATTGGGCAATAAATTTAAAGGCTGACTTTAATAACCCAAAATCTGCTACGGTCGGAAGTGAATTTGTCTGTACCTCAATAACCTCCGGTGGAGATGGGGCAGATACCACCCCAAATGTTGAAGCTTACTTACCCGATAACCCACACATTAAGTTCTTCAACGGTCAACGGGGATATGTTCGCTGTGCGCTGACTCCCACAACCTACCAGACAGACTATCTAGTTTTATCAAACGTCACAACCCCGAATGGCACGCTTGGTAAGCGGGCTTCATTTGTAGTTGAAGATGGTCGTCCAGAAATACAACAAGCCTAATCATCTAATTCCTAGGTATCAGAACCAGACAATTACAGATAGAAACAGGTAAATCATCAGTGTTTATCGAAGGCAGGAGTTAGGAGTTTTAATTCCTAACTCCTAACTCTTCACTTCAGTTTAATAAGCATCCATTGGCAGACAAGAACAAACAAAATTCCTATCGCCAAAGGCTGAGTCAATGCGACCGACAGCAGGCCAGAATTTATATTCACGAGTCCAAGGTGCAGGATAGGCAGCTTGTTCGCGAGAATAGGGATGCTGCCATTCTCCAGCGATCAGGCTTTCAGCAGTGTGGGGTGCATTCTTCAAAACATTATCTTGGGCATCCACCTTGCCAACTTCTATTTCGGCAATTTCTTGGCGAATAGAAATCAACGCATCACAGAAACGATCCAATTCTTGCTTAGATTCACTTTCTGTAGGTTCCACCATGATTGTACCCCCTACAGGCCAGGAGACAGTCGGCGCATGGAAACCATAATCTATGAGACGCTTGGCAACATCATCGATTTCGATCGCAGCTGATTTTTTGAGCGATCGCAAATCTAAAATACATTCATGGGCAACTAGACCATTTTTCCCCTGATATAAAACCGGATAGTACGATTCCAGTTTCTTGGCAATGTAATTAGCGTTGAGAATCGCCACCTTAGTTGCATGGGTTAAACCATCTGCACCCATCATGGCGATGTACATCCAAGAAATCACCAAGATACTCGCACTACCCCAAGGCGCAGCAGCAACAGCACCAATATTAGAGTCCTGAGTTGAGGTGTCGATAGTGACAACAGGATGTCCGGGCAAAAACGGCACAAGATGAGATGCAACACCAATCGGCCCCATACCAGGGCCACCGCCACCATGAGGAATACAGAAAGTTTTGTGCAAATTTAAATGACAGACATCCGCGCCAATATCCCCAGGACGGCAAATTCCCACTTGGGCGTTCATATTTGCCCCATCCATGTAAACTTGTCCACCGTGACTATGGACAACAGCGCAGATTTCCTGAATTGGCTCCTCAAAAACACCGTGAGTTGAGGGGTATGTCACCATTAAGGCGGCAAGTTCATTACTGTGTTTTTCAGCCTTAGCCTTCAAATCAGCAACGTCAATATTACCTTGTGAGTCACAGGCAACAGCCACCACCTTCATCCCACACATCACCGCACTTGCAGGGTTTGTCCCATGTGCCGAAGTGGGAATCAAACAGACATTGCGGTGTGCCTCACCCCGATTTTTGTGATATTGACGAATTACTAAAAGTCCCGCGTATTCGCCCTGAGAACCAGCATTTGGTTGTAGAGAAATTCCGGCAAAACCAGTAATTTCAGCTAACCATGCCTCAAGTTGCTGGAATAGGATTTGATAACCCTGTGTTTGGGATGCAGGCGCAAATGGATGAATCTTGCCAAATTCCTCCCAACTTACCGGAATCATCTCAGCTGTCGCATTCAACTTCATTGTGCAAGAACCCAAGGGAATCATCGATGTCGTTAGCGACAAGTCCTTGCTTTCTAGCTTGTGCAGATAACGCAACAACTCAGTTTCTGAGTGATAGCGGTTAAAAACTGGGTGAGTGAGATATGTACTTGTACGGGAGAGAAAAAGATGTGAGGATGAGGAAGAAGTTAATTCTTCTAAAGTGAAAGGTAAATCATCTGTACCAGCGAAAATCTGCCAAAGGTCGATTAAATCTTCTGGCGTAGTTGTTTCATCCAGCGAAATACCAACAGTTGTGGCATCAAAAACCCGCAGATTAATTTGAAGCTGTTCGCTAGCTGTCAAAATATCTTTTAAATTGTGTCTTCCCAGTTCTACTGGCAGCGTATCAAAGAAATCTTTGGAACTGATGCTGTAACCCAAACGCTTCAGTCCTTCTGCCAACAAGACCGTCAAAGAATGGATATTTTCGGCAATTTGCTTCAGTCCAGTAGGCCCATGATAGACCGCGTACATACTCGCCATCACCGCCAGTAGCACCTGTGCAGTACAAATATTACTAGTAGCTTTTTCGCGGCGGATGTGCTGTTCGCGGGTTTGCAAGGCGAGACGCAATGCAGGCTTCCCTTGGGAATCTTTTGATACACCCACAATTCGCCCTGGAATCAACCGTTTATACTCTTCCTTTGTAGCAAAGTAGGCCGCGTGAGGGCCCCCAAACCCCAACGGAATACCGAAGCGCTGAGTGCTTCCGACAGCAATATCAGCGCCAAATTCCCCAGGAGGGGTCAGCAAAGTTAAACTTAAAGGATCTGCTGCTACCGTCACCAATGCACCCTTAGCATGGGCTTTTTCTATAAAAGCGCGGTAGTCGTAAATAGTGCCATCACTTGCAGGGTATTGCAGAACGGCCCCAAAAATTGGTCGATCAAAATCAAATGTTTGATGATCGCCGACAATGATCTTAATCCCCAATGGTTTCGCCCGTGTTTGTAACACATCAATAGTTTGGGGATGGCAATCACGAGAGACAAAATAGGCATCTGCCTGATTTTTGGAGACACCATAGCTTAGGCTCATCGCTTCTGCTGCTGCTGTGGCTTCATCAAGTAACGAAGCATTGGCAATTTCCAAACCTGTGAGGTCAATAATCAGGGTTTGAAAATTCAGCAATGCTTCCAGTCGCCCTTGGGCAATTTCTGGCTGATAAGGAGTATAGGCAGTATACCAACCGGGATTTTCTAGGATGTTACGCCCAATCACAGGTGGGGTAATACTGTCGTAATATCCCATACCAATATATGAACGGAAAACCTGATTTTTGCCCGCAACTTTTTTTAACGATGCCAGTGCTGCGTACTCACTTTCTGCTGCTGGTAACTTTAGCGGTTGCTTCAACCGAATTGTCTGTGGAACTGTTTGGTCGATTAGGGCATCCAGGCTGGGAAACCCCAAAACCTTAAGCATTTGCTCGATATCATCGGAGTTAGGGCCAATGTGTCTTGGCACAAAACTACTTAACTTTTGACTTTTTTCGTCCAGCACTTGCTGCTCATTAGACTTGAGAATAGGGGCGTTCAATACCACAAATTACTCTCCAGATGGTACTATTATCATATTTTGCAATAAATACTCTTAAACTGGGGGCTAGAGACTGCGGATTGGGAAGATATTGGATAGGTGAATAAGAGTAATTGTTAATTACCTCGCCCACTCACCTACTCCCTTACTCTTCCACTTCCCCACTCAGCACTTAGTACTCCTACTCGCCTTCTACTTGGGCGCGATACTCATCCGCTGTTAAGGCATCCTCAACTTCGCCAGGATCATTGACGCGCACTTTCAAAAACCACCCTTCTCCGTAGGGGTCTTCTGACACTTCTTCGGGAGAATTAATTAAGGCTTCATTGCGTTCTATAACAGTGCCTGTCACTGGTGAATTCAATTCTTCAACGGCTTTCACTGATTCAATTGTGCCAAAGTTTTCTCCCCTGGTAAGGGCGTCGCCAATTTCTGGCAGTTCCAAAAAGACGATATCACCCAATTCATGTACGGCAAACTCAGTAATGCCAATAGTGGCAATTTCACCATCGATTCGCACGTATTCATGAGAATCCAGGTATCTGAAATCTTGAGGATATTCAAAAGACATATCACTTCCTCTCCCTTATCAAAAAAATTATTTCCCTAACAGTCATCCAAGTCATATCTGGTAATGAACCTTAGTGTAGATTGAATAACTCACAACACATTATTCCTCAAAAACCTCGGCGCTTATCAGTTGGCAACACGATTTTTTGACCGATAAAAGGGACGTTTCACCACAACTGCTGGATAAGCTTTGCCACGAATTTCGACTTCTAGCTGCTGACCGACAGTTGCTAGCTGGGTGGGAACGTAGGCTAAAGCAACAGGATAACCAAGTGTAGGTGACAGGGTGCCACTAGTAACTTCTCCTACAACTTTACCTGCGGATAACACTTGATAGCCGTGACGGGCAATGTTACGTCCTTGGGTTTGCAAACCGACCAATCGGCGCTGCACTCCAGCGGCTTTTTGTTGTGCTAAAACTTCCCGACCAATAAAATCGCCTTTTGTATCTAAGTGAACTAGCCACCCCAATCCTGCTTCTAAGGGTGTGGTGGTGTCATCGATATCTTGTCCGTAAAGTGCCATAGCCGCTTCTAGCCGCAGAGTGTCTCTCGCACCGAGTCCACAGGGAATAACACCAGCTTTATGAAGACTTCGCCACAATTCTACTCCCACATCCGGATCTACCATCACCTCAAAGCCATCTTCTCCGGTGTAACCTGTGCGGGCCAGGAAGGCAGGTTTACCTAGTAGCGTTGCTTCTAAATGTCCGAAGGCTTTGATTGGTTGTAAGTCTTCTTGTACTAATGACTGGAGATATTTAATCGCTTTTGGCCCTTGCACCGCGATTAAGGCTTTTTCTGGCGAAATGTCTTGGAATTGCACTTTATCCAAATCAAGGTGTTGCAATAGCCATGCTTTATCTTTACTGGAAGTTGCCGCATTGACTATGATGAATGCCCTCTGTATCCCAGTGGTGTCTTCACCTTGATAATAAACAATGATGTCGTCAATAATTCCCGCTTGGGGATTTAACAATACGGTGTATTGTGCTTGACCAGCTTGCAAACGACTCAAGTCGGAAGGCACTAGTGGCTGGAGTTGGGAAATCAGATTTTTACCTTGGAGGGTAAATTTGCCCATGTGGGAAATATCGAACATTCCGGCTGTATTTCTTACAGCCTCGTGTTCGCGGCTAATTCCACTAAATTGCACAGGCATTTCCCAGCCGCCAAAGCTGGTAAGGCGTGCTTTGAGTTCTACACCCAGTTGATATAAGGGGGTTCGCGCCAGAGATTGGGCGTTGTCTTCTTGATTAGCCACAGGTAATTTTGCGATCGCACCTCAACATCTATCATCCTACGAGATGCTTTCCGGTTTTACAGTCTTATGTATCGAATTGGAGCATTGTCCCCCTTGTCCCCCTTGTCCCCTTCTGTAAGGTTTAATAGTTAATGGTGCAAGTGTTGAGATTTATTAAGAAGACATTATGAAATATTGGCAACTGTTAGCTAGCTTTGTCTTAGCTATGGTTCTTTTTTTGTTTCCCCTATCAGCGCAAGCTGCAAGTTCTTCCAGTATTACCCGTTCTGTGGGGAATGATGAACTTAAAGGCAAGGATTACTCTGGTCAAAGTTTAATTGGTACTGAGTTTACCAATCTCAAATTAGAGAATGCTAATTTTAGCAATGCTGACTTACGTGGTGGCGTCTTTAACGGTAGCGTATTGGAGGGAGTAAATCTGCATGGTGCTGATTTTAGTGAAGGCATAGCCTATTTAACAAGGTTTAAGGATGCTGATTTTAGTGATGCTGTGTTGACTGATGCGATGATGCTACGTTCTACTTTTGATGGCGTGGATGTCACCGGTACCGATTTTACCAATGCAATATTAGATGGGATACAAGTGAAAAAGCTTTGTGTTAAGGCAAGTGGTGTGAATTCTAAAACTGGTGTGGATACTCGCAAATCTTTAGGATGTAAGTAGACTCTCACCCCTTCTTCATTGGTGGAGAGGGGGATATTTTTTTGAACCGCTGAGGACACAGAGAACACAGAGAGTCAGCTTTTGAGGGTGAACTTGAGCTTCTGAACCTCAAGTTTCGAGTTTGGGACTCAAATGGTTGCAGTTGGGCAAAGATTTCCACATTTGGTGTAAT
This sequence comes from Nostoc sp. JL34, assembly GCF_017114945.1. Lineage (GTDB taxonomy): Bacteria > Cyanobacteriota > Cyanobacteriia > Cyanobacteriales > Nostocaceae > Nostoc. Next base: position 2,052 of record NZ_JABXKQ010000020.1, on the reverse strand, counting down.
TATAGAGGGTGCGATCGCTAGTGATATGCTTCTCTTAAAAAGCTTGCATAATTTGCCCGAACCGTCATAGTCGTAGGATGACTTACACCTAAAGTTCGTTCACAAATTCTCAAAGCTTTCTCAAATAAGGGTTTGGCTTTCTTGTAGCGTCTTGTATAACGGTAGAGTGCTGCTAGATTGTTCAGACTAATGGCAACATCGGGATGGTTTTCTCCCAGCAGGCGTTTACTCAGTTCTAAAGCTTTCTGATACAAGGGTTCGGCTTTGCTGTGGCGTTCTGTAGATTCGTAGAGTTGTGCTAAATTGTTCAGGCTAGTGGCAACATCAATATGTTCTTCTCCTAGCAGGCGTTTTCTCAGTTCTAAAGCTTGCTTCAGCAAGGGTTCAGCTTTGCTGTACCGTCCTGTATAACAGTACAATGCAGCTAAATTGTTCAGGCTAGTGGCGATATGGGGATGTTCTTCTCCCACTAGGCGTTTCCACAGTTCTAAAGCTTGCTGATACAAAGGTTCGGCTTCGCTATAGCGTCCTGTAGATTCGTAGACTAATGCTAAATAGCTCAGGCTAGTGGCAACATCGGTATGCTCTTCTCCCAGCAGACGTTTTCTCAATTCTAAAGCTTGCTCAAGCAAAGGTTGGGCTTCGCTGTAGCGTCCTGTAGATTCGTAGAGTAATGCTAAATTGTTTAGGCTAGTGGCGACATCAGTATGTTCTTCTCCTAGCAGGCGTTTTCTCAGTTCTAAAGCTTGCTGATATAGGGCTTGGGCTTCGCTGTAGCGTCCTATAGATTTGTAGAGTTCTGCTAAATTGTTAAAACTAGCAGCAACATCGGAATGTTCTAAACCAAGACGATTTTGAGTCAGTTCTACACACTTTTGCAACCAACGTTCTGCTTGCTGATAAAGTCCTTGACCTTGATAAAACCAGGCTAATTTGGTAAACAGAGTAATTAGATTTTCATCGCCCAAATACTCGAACAGGTGGGTTGCAACCTCTATAATGTGCGGGATATGTGGAGTGAGGTTGAGAATATCTTCAGGGTTAGGCTGTTGGGGAATTAGCTTTGCTACCTCTAACATCATCGCTGCAAATTTGGTTTTTGCTTCATCCGCCTCACTTGACTTATCCAGCTTCATTTGGATAAGTTGCCGAATTAGTGGATTTAGACGATAAATTCCTTGACTTTGCCGTTGTAGCAAATGCAATTCCAGTAAATCGGCTATGGCTTTCTCATGGAGTTGTTGTTTTCTGTCATCTTCTATCGTCTCAACAGATAAGGGAATGTCAGTTAAGGCACACAAACTTAGCAAATAGGCAAAGCTTTGTGCATTCTCATCCAACTGTTCCCAATTCAATTCAAAAGCTTCAGCTACACCGGATTCATAATGCATCAATGAGTTGTTGACCACTAGTTCATGTTCAACTCGTTTTTTCTTTAGCCGCTTCAGCAGTCTTTCCAGAGATAAATCTGGCATTTTATCCAGATATCGCCCCACTAACTCTAACGCTAAAGGTAAATATCCTAAAAATTTACAAATTCTTCTCGCAACCCACGGTTCTTGTTGCAGTCGTTCGCGAACCACCAGCGATTTTAATAATTTCATCGCCGCCAATGGTTTGAGGACATCCAATTCGCTATTGTATTTCGCGCTCAGGTAAGCTTGTAACTTGTCTAGTTTGCCCAGACTGTTGGAAATAGCTAATTCAGGATAATTCTGGGCGAACTTGTCATATACCTCACCCATCCACTTTCTGAAAGCAGCAATCTCAACGTTTAATTCGCTGGCAAGTATAGCTTCACTTTTTCCTAAATTTTCAGTCTTAAAATACTTTATAAAAGCTGCTGTTTGCTCTAGATATAAGCCATTAGTAGCAGCTTCTTTGGCTAGAAAATTAGCCCATTGCATAAACAGCTTGTGATATTTATTTTCGATTCTACTTTGTCTCCATTTGGAAATCTTCTCTCTTTGGGGTAAAAATACCATTTGCATAGAAACCAGGACTTACGCAACTGGCACAGTGCGATCGCTCTATATAGTATTTTTGTACTAT
>NZ_JABXKQ010000067.1 GCF_017114945.1 Nostoc sp. JL34 | reverse complement strand
CATTGGTCATTAGTCATTGGTCATTAGTCATTGGTCATTAGTCATTGGTCATTAGCAACTTTAAACAAATGACAAAGGACAATTGACAAATGACTATTTGAGTATTGTGTTGAGGTCTTGGTGCGATCGCAGCAAATTATCTGCTGTATTATGTACGCCAAATTCGGCGGCTAATTGCGCTCCTAGTGTGCCGTGGATGTACAGAATGAACATGATTGCTATGCCTGCGAACAAATAGATCCATTGCACTTCTCTATCTGTCTGTTTATATTCTTGTTTGCCCCAAACAAAGCGCTGCCATGCTCTCCAGATGGTCATGCCAACAATCAGCGCTAATAAGAACACACCACCCACACCATGCCAAAGCATAGTTTCCATTGCCTGCAATCCCCAGGCACTCTTCATATCAGCTGGTGGTGCTGCCAATAGCATTTCGTAAAAGCCTGCTCCCACTGTGAAAAATGTGATGATGCTGGCAGCTAACATGTTGTACCAGCCAACAGCAAATAAGTTGTCACGTTCCACAGTAATTGCCAAAAATTTGAAGACCCATTTTTCAAAGGGGAACAGAACACCAACAATATCAAAGGTCATCGCAATGATGAACAAACCTATTGTCAGATGGACTAAGTTGGGATGAATGGGAATTGTGTAAGGCAGTCCGTTTGCGCCTAGAGAGCCGGTCAATTGGTCAATTAATTCTGAGTTCATCGCAACAGACCATCCTTTACTGCTTCCACAACTGGTACGGTATGCAATCCATACACCCAAACAAGCTCATCGCCGAGATATACTTGTAAGCCAACTATTAAGGTTAAAACTAGCCCCGCTCCCAAATAATAAATCGGTATTTTTTTAGGATTGCGGGCACGAATTACATAGCGCCAAGCTGTAATCGCTGTGATAATTCCCGAAAGCGACCAACCAATTAGCGTATGCAAATTCAGCACCGATTTCGCTAGGCTGTAAGGCTGTGCTAATCCCGCTTCAAACTGACCAAAAATGATCGCGACGAAGATGGCGATCGTGGCAACTAACATATTCCACCAACTCACCTCAAAAAGACCGGATTTACCAGTAAAATAGCCAATTACATCGCAGAAGAAGGAAAACAACACCATCGCAATTACGAAGTGGACAACGATGGGATGAATCGTATCTGGATAGGGCAAATTGTGGTCGTTCAAGGATGTCAAATACTCAATCATCGTCTTCTCCTGGACATATCTACCGCACTTTGGTCAATAAATTTTGGATTTTGGATTGGCGATCGCGCAGTCTTAGCGAGCGTCTTTTAGATTTATTCCGTCCCAGACGAGATATAAACTAGAAGACCCTAATCAAAAATCTAAAATCGCTAGTCAAGCTTCAATAATTTATGGATACTCACTAACATCACCACAAGTATCCATCCATAATTGATCGGATTCTGTTCAATATCTGCGCGGTTCAATACGCTTAATCATGTCTTAGCTTTTTGTAGCCAAATTTGGTTAAATTGCCTACATGGAATAATTTTTGTTTTGATTCATTTCCTTATGCCAATAGTCTGCAACAGCAATTCTTGATGTAGCTAAATCAAATCGCTGTCGTTTGTTGATTTGCTTAACCTATCCTTTAGCTTAAGTAAATTTTTATGAATTGTCAAAACAATAAATATTAAACTTTTAAAAGTTAGTCTACAAACAAAAAACTATTTTCACAATGTATTTATTTTTGCATTTTTTTAAATATAAAAAACTCGAAATAGAATATTTGTCTGTAAGGTATTTCACAATAAGAAAATATTGGTTTGTGATGCAAATAACAAAAATATTTGAACTACTCAAAAAGCCCCTTAAAAAAAGAAAAGTAAGAAATCAAGGTTAAGTCAGAACTCAGAAATATAGTTTATTGCAACAGGTTGGCTTTTTTCTCTGATATTATTTTCATAATTCTTTCATTTTTAACTTACTTCTGCTAAAGTGAGACAAAAGTGAGAAGATTATGAAATTGCTATAATGAGATTTAATATCAATAACTTTCAGATGCAACTACCGCAGCACGGACAAAAATTGGTTGTAGCGTCTGTGCTGCTATTGGAACTGTGTTTGAGTGGGTGCAGCCCGTCAACCTCCAATTCTCAACCACAGTTAAGTCCAAACCCAGGCACAACTAGCACCAGCAACCTAGATAAAAAAGGGAAAAAAGTGGTTCTTACCACCTTTACAGTCATCGCAGATATGGCGCAAAACGTAGCGGGAGACAAGGCGATTGTTGAATCTTTGACCAAACCAGGGGCGGAAATTCATGGTTACGAACCAACTCCTAGCGATTTGGTGAGGGCACAAAAAGCAGACTTAATTTTGAATAATGGTCTAAATTTAGAGCGTTGGGCACAGAAATTATATAATAGCGTCCCTAATGTACCTCACGTTACCCTAAGTGAGGGAATTAAGCCTGTTGAAATAACAGAGGATGCCTACAAAGGGAAACCTAATCCCCATGCTTGGATGTCACCACAAAATGCCTTAATTTACGTAGATAATATTCGCAAGGCATTGGTTAATTTGGACTCAGCGAATGCAGAGACTTATAACACCAATGCCAAAGCATACAGCCAAAAGATTAAGGATGTTGATGAGAAACTGCGAAAAGCCGTGTCGGTAGTTCCAGCAGACAAGCGCTACATGGTAAGCTGTGAAGGCGCGTTCTCATACGTTACCCGCGATTATGGCTTGAAAGAAGCTTATCTCTGGGCCGTCAACTCTGAACAACAAGCTACTCCCAAACAGCTAGAAAAAGTCATTGATATAGTTAAAAAAAATAAAATACCTGTAGTTTTCTGTGAAAGTACAGTCAATGATGGAGCGCAACGCCAGGTAGCTAGAGAATCGGGAGCAAGGTTTGGTGGAGTGTTTTATGTTGATTCCCTCTCTCCAGCGAATGGGCCAGCACCAACTTATCTCAAGTTGCTAGAACTTAATATTAATACTCTAACTCAGGGATTAGAGGAAAAGTGAGCAAGTATGCAAGAATAAATTTAATTATTTAAAATTAGCTTGTAATAAGGACTAAAGTCCTGTTTTGTTCTCCAGAAAACCTTAAGTATTCGCAAAAAAGGCTGGAGCCGCTCATTACAAATTAATGATTAATCTTAGAGGTGATTTTTAGTGAAATCTACTAGTATTGATGTCGAAAATCTGACAGTTGCTTACCACGGCAAAGTTGCTTTACATGGCGCTTCTTTGCAAATTCAAGCAGGTTCAATTAGTGGTTTAGTGGGGATGAATGGTAGCGGTAAATCAACCCTATTTAAGGCGATTATGGGTTTTTTGAAGCCCGTTACAGGACGGGTTTTGATTAATGGTTTACCGATAAAAGCTGTACAGAAAAAAAGCTTGGTTGCTTATGTACCACAGTCAGAAGAGGTGGACTGGAATTTTCCAGTAAGTGTCCATGATGTGGTGATGATGGGACGCTACGGATACATGAATATACTACGAATTCCGTCGGCGAACGATCAAAGAGTGGTGAGGGAGAGTTTGGAAAGAGTGCAAATGTGGTCAATGCGCGATCGCCAAATTGGAGAACTCTCTGGCGGACAGAAAAAACGTGCCTTTCTCGCCCGTGCTTTAGCACAAAAAGGAACAGTTTTGCTATTAGATGAACCTTTCACTGGGGTAGATATCAAAACAGAAAAAGCGATGATTGACTTATTGCTGGAATTGCGAGAAGAAGGTCATACAATTTTGATTTCTACTCATGATTTGGCTTCTATAACTACTTTCTGTGACCAAGTAGTACTAATTAATCGGACTATTTTAGCTTATGGTGATACATCAGAAGTCTTCACAGAAGAAAATCTCTCACGCACTTTTGGCGGTTCTCTGGGAGATTTATCCCTCAGCAAAAGCCAGATAATCCGCAGAAATCAAAATGAATCTGATTAATCACTAATTAATATTGTTAAAAATATGAATACTCTTGCATTCTTAGACTGGTTAACCACACCCCTACAGCATGAATTCATGGTGAAGGCAATTTGTGTAAGTGCCTTAGTTGGGGTGGTCTGTTCTGTTTTATCTTGTTTTATGACCCTCAAAGGTTGGGCATTAATGGGAGATGCTGTTTCCCATGCGGTAATGCCTGGGGTTGTAATTGCTTATGTTTTAAATATCCCTTTTGCTGTGGGCGCTTTTGTCTTTGGAGTAGGTTCAGTTATTGCGATCGGTTATATCAAAGCGAAGACGAGAATTAAAGAAGATACTGTCATCGGACTTGTATTTACAGGATTTTTCGCTCTGGGTTTGGTATTAGTTTCCAAAACTCCAAGCAGCGTTGACTTGACGCATATTTTGTTTGGGAATGTCTTAGGTATTTCTAATGAAGACATTATCCAAACGGTGATTATCAGCGTAATTACTTTAGTAACAATAGCTGTTTTACGCAAAGACCTACTATTATTTTGTTTTGACCCCACTCATGCACGTTCCATTGGCTTGAATACAGCGGTACTGCACTATATTTTACTATCATTACTGTCGCTAACTGCTGTCGCCGGACTCCAGACAGTGGGAATAATTCTGGTTGTAGCTATGTTGGTTACTCCGGGAGCAACGGCTTACTTATTAACAGACCGTTTCGACCACATGATACTAATTGCAATGGCATCGGGTGTATTTTCTAGTGTTATGGGGACTTACATCAGCTATCATATCGATGGTGCAACAGGGGGTTGCATAGTTGTGTTGCAAACCTTGTTGTTTGTCATAGCAATGATTTTTGCACCTAAACATGGGTTATTGGTAAGAGCAAAGAAGCAAGAAAACACTGACTGATTCAGTATGAAATAGCCTTTGCTATTTACGTAACCCCCATTCCGCAGGTGTGAGGGCGAAACAAGTGTCGTTTAAAATTGTGGTAATTGGTACTTCTTTAGGCGGATTATCAGCATTGAAAATCATCCTGGGCAATTTACCAGCAGACTTCTCTGTACCGATCGCGATCGTGCAACACCGTCATAAAGAGTCTAGCAACACACTCCAGGATTTATTACAAGAATCCACTTTGTTGAAAATTCGAGAAGTGGAAGACAAGGACGAAATACTACCGGGATATGTTTACATAGCCCCAGCAGATTATCATTTACTGGTTGAACCAGGTCACTTTGCGCTTTCGACTGATGAGCCTGTTTCTTATGCTAGACCATCTATTGATGTGCTGTTTGAGTCGGCAGCCGATGTCTACACAGAGGAAGTTATTGGTGTAATATTGACAGGAGCAAACCAAGATGGTATGCAAGGTCTTAAGAAAATAAAAGTGCGGGGAGGAATTACTATTGTACAAGAACCTGCCACAGCGGAGAGCGACATTATGCCAGAGGCAGCAATTTCTGCTATTACAGTAGACTGGATTTTGACACTCTCAAACATTGCTTCCCAGATGGTCAAGCTTTGTCAATCATCACAGAAATAAACCGATGCAGATGGAACCCAAAGTCAACATCCTCCTAGTAGATGATAAACTAGAAAATTTGCTGGCACTAGAGGCAATACTAGAAAAATTAGGGGAGAATCTCGTGAGAGCTACTTCCGGGGAAGAAGCTTTGAGGTGTCTGCTGCATCAAGACTTTGCAGTGATTTTGTTGGATGTGCAAATGCCTGGGATGGATGGCTTTGAAACTGCTACCTTAATTCGTAATCGGGGGCGATCGCGTCACACTCCAATTATCTTTCTCACCGCCTTTAGCACCAGCGACCAAATGCTGTTTAAAGGTTATGCCTTGGGTGCTGTTGATTATCTGCTCAAACCACTAGACCCTAATATCTTGACTTCTAAAGTCACAGTATTTGTAGAACTATTTAAGAAAACAGAAGCCGTCAAGCAACAAACAGCGCAGCTAGTAGCTGTGAATACTGAACTCAGACAAAGTGAAGAACGATTCCGATCGCTAAGTACTTGCTCACCCGTTGGCATTTTTGAAACTGATACTGAAGGTAACTGTAAATATACTAATCCCCGCTATCAGGTAATTTGTGGCTTGAAAGCGGCAGAGAGTTTAGAAAAGAGATGGCTGGAATCTGTTCATCCAGAAGATAAAGAACGAGCGATCGCTAGTTGGTCTGCTTACATTTGTGAAGCTCGCGAATACTCAGAAGAATTTCGCTTTCAAGCTCCCCACGGTAGCGCCCGTTGGGTTCAAGTTCGCTCATCACCGATGCTTTCCAGTCAAGGAGACTTGTTGGGTTATGTCGGCACCCTTGAAGATATTACTGAACGCAAGCAAGCAGAAGAAGTTCGCGCTCAAGTGATTCGAGAACAGACAGCAAGACAGGAAGCAGAAGCTGCAAATCGGATGAAAGATGAGTTTCTGGCTGTTCTCTCCCACGAACTCCGTACACCTCTAACCTCAATGCTTGGCTGGTCAAAAATTCTCCGCGCCAAGAAACTTGACGAAAAAGCCACTTCTCGCGCTTTGGAGGCGATCGAACGCAACGCCATATCTCAGATGCAACTAATTGAGGATATCTTGGATGTATCTCGGATTATCCGTGGTCAGTTGCGGTTAAACGTATCTGCGGTAAATCTGCTCACAGTGATGGAGGCGGCATTAGAGGCAGTTCGTCCTCTAGCAGAACCGAAAGATATTCAATTAAGTACTGTGCTGGATACTTCGATCGGGTCAGTCTATGGCGATCCAGCCCGTCTACAGCAAATTGTCTGGAACCTACTAACTAATGCAATAAAGTTTACCCCTAAAGGCGGTAGGGTAGAGGTTAGGCTATCAAAGCATTTTGGATTTTCGATTTCAGACTTTGGTGTGAGCGCTACTTCCACAAGCCTCAGTACAACCCAGTCGAACAATTTTGGATTTGAATCTCATAGTGAAAATTTAGATTCTTCAAACACTGAAGAAAGCAATAATCTAAAATCCGTCTTGGAAAATTCTGATGGTCGAGAGCCGAGTCTTAAGCTTTCCGCAAAATCTCAAAATTCAAAATCTCAGTACGCCCAAATTCAAGTTATCGATACAGGTATTGGTATCAGTTCCGAGTTTTTACCCAAAGTATTTGAGCGTTTTCGGCAAGCAGACAGTACCACAACGCGATCGCACAATGGATTAGGACTAGGATTAGCGATCGTCCGTCATCTAGTGGAACTGCACAAGGGTACAATCTTTGCTCAAAGTTTAGGTAGTGGACAAGGAGCAACCTTTACTGTGAGACTACCACTGCTACAAGACAATAGAGGAAATAGAGAAGCAACAGGAAAAATTTCCTCTTCTTTAGCATCTACCCCCCTTACTGGATTAAGAGTTCTAGTTGTAGATGATGAAGCAGATACCCGTAACTTTCTCAGTTTTATGTTTGAGGAGTATGGGGCTTTTGCTACTGCCGTAGCTTCCGTTGATGAAGCGCTAGCAGTACTTGAACAAGCAAAACCAGATATCCTGATTAGCGACATCGGTATGTCAGGACAAGATGGTTATACACTGATTCGGAAACTCCGCTCTTTAGAACCAGAAAAAGGCGGACGCATCCCCGCGATCGCTTTAACAGCATACACGCGAGAGGAAGACCGCTTGAAAGCCCTTTCAGCAGGGTTTCAGCAGCATTTATCTAAGCCAATTGACCCCAATAAAATGATAGCTGCGGTTGCTAATGTATTAGAACTGCCTATTGAAGTTCCAGTGAGTTGATTGGGACTGGGGAGTGGGGAGTGGAGAAAGCAGCGGAGCAGGGGAGCAGAGGAGCAGAGGAGAAGTTACAGTAGTTTTCCCCTCTGTTCCCCTAGACCTCTGCCTCTTATGCCCAATACTTCTCTACGAGAGGCTGCGCCAACGGTTTCTCTACGAGACGCTATGCGTAGCTTACTTCCCCGGAGGGGTACGCTCAGTACAAGTGCCCAATGCCCAATGCCCGATCAAGAGGAAGTTAGAGCATGTTTTTTCAGTTCGTCTAAAGAAACCACTTCTAAAGCTCTAGCATGAGTTGCTGAAAGTATTACGGGTGGAGCAACACCAGCTTCGAGAGCTTCTTGCCAGCGAGAAGCACACAAACACCAGCGATCGCCAGGCTTCAATCCAGGAAAATTAAAATCAGGAACAGCTGTGCTGAGATCGTTTCCCTGGGATTTAGTGAACTCCAGGAATTCTGATGTCACTTGGGCACATACGACATGTGACCCGAAATCCTGACCACCTGTACGACAAAAACCGTCGCGGTGAAACCCAGTCATGGGAGAAGTACAGCAAACCTCTAGGTTTCCATCGATTACATTTTTAGCGTCTGTCATCGTTAATTCGTTGTACTTGATTTTTCCACTTGATATAAGCTTATATTTATTGTCAATTCCCTGGTTGAATTAAAGTCGCGATCGCTAATTAATTCCCAAAAGCAGGAAATTCTCAAATTACTTATCTCAAAATCGTTAAAAATAAATTTCTCAGCAGAATATTTAAGAGCGATCGCTCTCAGTTTAAATAAAAAATAAAACCCCTGGCTAACTACCAGGGGTAATGCAAGTCAGTACTTTTCGCATGGAATGTATCCTACTCAAATACCATAGCAACCCTCTAATTTACAGATATGCCATTTTGCCAAACAAAAAAAGCCCCCAGTAGTAAGCTGAGGGTTAATTTTTTTAGAATAGCGGTAATATACAAAGCTATTATTCCCAAATAAGTAAGCAAATAATACTTGTAGCCTACGACATCAGAATTTCTTGTTCCCTTTTCTACGAAAGGCTGCGCGAATAGAGGGTTACTCCCGTTGAAGAATCGTAGACATAAATCAGACACCGATTCTAAAGAGCCATACAACCATATATGTTATGTCATGCAAAAGATAACTTCGGCGTATTCCTGCCTCGTTGTTTGCTTTTAAATAAGCAAACCTGATAACTGGTATCAGGTTTACTGTAGTAATAAAAGTTGATTAAAAAATGTAAAGCAGTGTAAAGTAGTTTCACAGGCAAAAACAAAACCGCCTGATTCATAAATAACCGCAATCATAAAACAATGACAACAACCTTACAACGTCGCGAAAGCGCCAACGTATGGGATCG
>NZ_JABXKQ010000153.1 GCF_017114945.1 Nostoc sp. JL34 | reverse complement strand
ACTGAGCTTTACCCACTTGACAAGTTTCTATTTTTCTTAACTTGACACCAATGGCATCTTGCCCGCCTTCGACTACGGGCGAGACGCCATTAGTGTCAACTTAAGGTTAAAACCCATTTGTCAACGATAGGTTTTGTTAGGAACGAAGTATAAAGGTGAACTTTTTTCTGAATTTTATACGCAAGCTGGTAGTGATGCTAATAAACAAAGCATTAATAGTCCATGAAAAAGTTCGTTTTTTGTCCCTTTCAAACCGAATTTTTAAGCCTAAATGCTTATTGACATAGGAAGTTTGAGCTTAACTTGACACCAATGGCGAGACGCCCACCCCACAATAAATAGTTGTACATTTTTTTATTTGTCAGTCCCTTATGGAATCAGTTGGGGATTAGGGACTAGGCGAGAAACTCTTTTAATATTTGGAGGGGATTCAGACCCCAACCAAATCTTCCCAGTTCTTTGTTCAACTAACTGTAATAACTGTTCCTACACTCTCATTCGCCAATCTATCTACCGCACACACGGCATAGCTTCCCGCTTGTTGGACGGTAGCGAAGGTTGTGCCAGCAGACAAAATTCGCTGAATTGTCCAAGTATCACCACTCAGCCGATAAAGTGTCCAGGAACGAACTGGCTGATTGTCACCAGGCTGCCAACTCAGTTTGCGGTTATTGACTTGTAGTCCAATTGGTGGAGGGGGTGGCGTTGTATCCTGCCAAGGCAAAGTTGGAGGTAGCGCAGGTTTGTTATAAAGCAGACTTTGAAATTTATCAGCAATGCCCTGACTATTTTCTGTCAAAACACCAAGATTAAAGAAGATATTCCCCAGTGACAACTGTCCAGCTTGGCTACGACTAATTTTCACTTGCTTTTCAATCTCATCACTCTCTCGACTCTTGTTGCTTGGTTCTGTCAGATTGTTCCCAGCGTAAACATGTCTTTGCTTTGTGTTTACTTGTGTCCACCACTTTAGCAACGCCGGATAACTCTGTTGTGCTTGGTCTGTGCGCCAGTAAAGTTGAGGAGCAATATAATCAATCCAGCCTTGTTCTAACCATTTCTTCGAGTCAGCATACAGCACGTTGTAAGCATCCAACCCAGTAATCCCAGCAGGTTGTCCGGGGCGATAAATCCCAAAGGGACTAATACCAAATTTAACGTCGGGTTTGGTTGCTTTAATTCCCTGCCAAAGGCGCTGTACCATTTTGTTAACATTGTCCCGTCGCCAGTCGCCAAGGCTGAGTGTACCACCAGCTGCTTTATATGCAGCGTAGGTTTTGTTATCGGGGAAAGGTTGTCCGTCGATGGGATATGGATAGAAATAATCATCTAAGTGAATGCCATCAACATCGTAGCGCTTCACTACATCGAGAATTACATTGTAAGCTCTATCCTGAACTATTTTCAGTCCTGGGTCCATCCAGCGTTGAGTTTTCCACAAATAAACGCTTTCTGGATTGGTAGCTGCTATGTGGGGACGGACTGTTTTAGCTGGGTCGGTGGAAGTACTAGCACGGTAAGGGTTAAACCAAGCATGGAGTTCAATATTGCGCTTGTGACATTCTGCGATCGCAAACGCTAAAGGATCATAAAATGGTTCTGGTGCTTTCCCCTGAGTTCCTGTAATCCAAGCACTCCAAGGCTCTAATTGAGATTCATACAAAGCGTCTCCCTCCGGTCGTACCTGGAAAATCAGGGCATTGAAGTTTAGCGCTTGTAATTTAGTAATAATCTCGGTAAGTTCTGCTTTTTGTTGAGCAACAGTAAGTCCCGGTTTGGAAGGCCAATCACCATTCCACACAGATACTACCCATGCTCCCCGGAATTCCCGACTATGATTTACCCTAACGCTACCGATAGGTGTAGGCGTTGGAGTTGGAGTTGGTATTGGAATTGGTGTCGGTATCGGCGTGGGCGTTGAAATTGGCGGCTGCACTAGGTAACTAGAGGCAATTTTTTCTGCTTGACCTAAATACACCAAAGCTTGATAAATAATCACTGCCACATCTGCACGGGTGGCTGCAAGATTGGGATTGAGTAATTTGATATTTGGGAAACTCACCACCAATCCAGCGCTGGTGGCAATAGCTACCTGATTTTTACTATACTCAGGAATCTGAACATAATCTTGATAAATTTGTGGGAGTTGTGAGAAAAGATCAGGTTTTACCTTGGTGGCAATTTCTAAGCCTCCTACCAAGGAAACTAAAACTTCTACTCTAGTAATTCGGTTAGCGGAACGGAAAGTTTTATCAGGAAACCCGCTAATAAATGCTTTTTCGTAAGCTGTTTGAATGGCGGCTGCTGCCCAATAATTAGTAGATACATCAACAAAGGGGACATACTGCCGCTTCTTGGAAACTGTCCCAAATGCGTTGGCGATGATGGCCGCAAATTCAGCACGGGTGAGTGAGTTATCGGGGCGATAGGTGCCGTTAGGCAACCCACTGACAATACCACGTTGGGCTAAGGCTGTAATAAATAAGCGTGCCCAATGGTTTTGAATATCCGAGAAGGGAGTAGCAATAGATACCATTGTTGATTGCAGCTAGCTGGCCTTGATTTTGATTTCCTTAGTTAATTTAGCAATTTTCTTGGCGTAGGCATAGCCAGTCGTAGGCATCGCTGCTGCAATGTCTTGTAAACTTTCACTCTCGAAGTTTGGGCATGGGGCATTGGCAAAGATGAGGGAGAAGTTCAAGTTCTTTAATTTGGAATTTTGAATTGATTTCTCCCCACTCCCATTAAGTGGCTTTTGCAGTTTCGTCTGGAGGATTCAAAGTAGAACGCGCATTCAACGCCAGCATCACGCGTGAAATACCGGTGAAAATAATGCTGACACCAACTAATGTCCCAATCAGCCAAGGCGCATTGAAGGGCCACTGGAACCAAATCATTGCACCTAACACGAGCGTAATAATGCCATCAGCTAGTATCCACGTCCAGTTCTCTTGCGGACGTAACTGGAATGCCAGAATTAACTCGAATGTGCCTTCAGTCAGCAAAAAGGTACCAAGTAACAGAGTCAGTGTGAGAACACCCGTATAAGGGTAAACAAACAGCATGATGCCAGTTGCAATATAGAGTCCGCTCAAGAGAAGTTTCCAAAGAAAACCTCCTCGTTCACGGGTTTGAGTGGCATAAACTAGTTTGGTAAATCCGGCAAAAATCAAAATCGCCGCAATCCAAGTTTCGGCGAATATGGTGGCGAAATTAGGCACTGCGATCGCAATAACCCCCAAAACACTCAGGAGAACTCCAGTTATCAGTGACCCATTAACATCCTTTTTAATATCTCTAGAAACATCGCTTGTCATACAAATTCTTCCCTATTTTTAGACTAAACTCTACATTTAGATTAGGGAATTTCTAGGTAACAGGGTATGAACCCTAAGATAGACTCATCAGTATTAACTTCATCGCCATCGTGACTAAAATTCACGACTATTGAGATACTAAACCAATCATCTGATGAGAACTATATTGTCTCTAATGTAACCCTCATAAGAGTTCTGCAAGATTGCTTAGGCGCTCATAAACAGAGATGAGACGATCTCCTTCAAGTTCAACAGAAGTATTTGGATAATTCTGAATGGCTCCAAGTAATGTTACTTCACCATTTTGTTTAATAGATGCACTTAAAGCGCTTCGCAGCGCCTGCTGATCTAGTCGTCCTACCGGAGGGTGAACTACCTCACCAATTTGGTCAACTAAAATTGGCCCTGCCCAGCTAGACAGTAAGTTATTTAAAAAGGCAGGATCGGCTTTTATTGGGGCTTTTAGTGCCTTACGAGCTACTGCGGGGTCTTGTTGGGCCGCTTGCAAATAAGCCGTTAATGTCGGGGTAGTCTTGCCAGTTTCTGTAAACTGACTTAATTCTTCAACAGATATTTGCCCCTGAAAATTACCATATTTTAAAACAACTTGCTCGGCGGCATTAGCATTAGTACTTGAGAGTAGAACAATAGCACTTACGCCTAAAGCTACAGTCTGAGTGAGTAACTTAGTCAAATTCTTATTGTTTAATTGATTGAAAAGTTGAGAAATCTGCATTTTGTTAAACTTGATAATGGTATGGAGCAGACATAGACAAAAAATGCCTATGTCTTATGTATTAAGCCTTTTCATAAGGCGAAGCTAATGAGGTAGTATTGATTGATCTTCGTCTAAGGTTGGTGCAGGTACGCCCAAATGCTTCCTTGCAGATTCTTCAGCTAGCTTTCGGTCTTGCTCGTTCTCGAACTGACTCTCATCTAACAAATGAGGATTTTTTGCTGCTTCATCTCGGCTTGGTCGATAGCCATTTTTCCACCTGTACTTCCAGTCCATAAGTTGAAAAGCAGATATACTGCGATTTGATTACTTAGTTGTTCATAGTAGGTGCTTTATGGAAAGTGATACTCCTGCTATAGGTTGAAGAGGCTCATTCAGAGGGTACAAATTTTACAACCTCTGAGAGCAAGAATACTCTAATGGGCGGAACTTGACAGATTAGCACGTTGAGAACCAGTTATGAGTGGCGATCGCAAATGTAATAACTATTCTCATGATCTGCGATCGCTATTGCTGCTGGATATAAAATTTCCCAGTTGCAGAATATCTGAGCAGCGGCTTTGTACCCTTCTCTACAGAACGCCAAGGGCGAACGGGAAGCAAGCTATGTGCAGCCATGATTTTTAATTGGTATTTCCTGAGTTTACCGCATCATCAGGTTTGAGAATCAATTCTCGTTCCAAATAATCAACTGCCTTATAGTATGTCTGCTAAATTCTGACTTTATCACCCTAAAGTTACAGAGGCAGTTTGAATTTAGTGCAAAATTTATGTCTAAAGAAATAAGCACAAAATTAACCTTACTATGCCTAAAAGTTGTATACGCACAGAACAGTCACTCTCAACCAATATCTCTATAGATATAACTAAAAAAGCTAATTTTAGGATAATTCCATCTGTAGGCTCACGCAATTTAAACAAAAAAGGTTGATACTGAAAAAAAATAACTTTACCAGCATTAAATCTGGTTGTAAGAAAAAATTACAGCCCAGGAAAAGCAAATAGAGAAAAGAGTACAAACAATGGCAACTTCTACAGACCGCAATCAACAAATTCAAAAGCTGCATGAACTAATCAAAGACATTGATTATGGTATGTTTACCACAGTCGATGATGATGGCAGTTTGCATAGTTATCCTATGTCAAAGAGTGGTCAGATTAACTCTGAAGCCACGCTCTGGTTCTTTACATACGCTGGTTCTCATAAGGTAACTGAAATTGAACACCATAAGCAGGTCAATGTTAGTTTCTCGTCAACCGAGGAGCAGCGATACATTTCTATCTCAGGTACAGCACAACTCGTGGAAGACCGCAACAAGTTGCGAGAGCTATGGAAGCCGGAACTTCAAACCTGGTTTCCTAAAGGACTGGACGAACCTGATATTGCTTTGCTGAAGGTGAATATTAACCTGATTAATTATTGGGATAGTGCATCAAGTTTTAAGCCACAAACAATTAGTTTTTGACACCATCACGCATCAGAGTAATTCGTAATTTATAATTTTGTAGTTAAAAATTCAATTACGAATTATTCTAATGCGTGTAATTGTTGAACGAAATTGGCAAAGATTAAGTATTTCTAATTGCAAAAAGTCATGATAAAGGTAGAATTAAACATGGCTACATCATCTATGTTGTAGCCTTTTTTATGTATATTTTATTTAGAACTCCCTTGCAGTTATGATCACTGATAAGCAATCACTTTTGCTTTATAGAACGTAGTAGAGTTTTGCGTAAAATCGGAGTATTTTTAAACCCAAAATAAGCGAAAAGTGACGCAGAGTCTTTTTGAAGATAATTCGTTACAATTTTAGGCAATGTTGTATTTAGTAAGTCTCAGATGTCGCACAAACAATTTATATCAAGTCCAGCTAATTACTTATCATTAAAATATCTCCGCGTTCCCGCGTTTTGGCGTCCCCGCGTCAGCCTAAATGATCAGTCTTTTACCAGACATGATATTATTTATTACTGGCAAAAATGGTTACCTTCCATCCTAGTACGTACTGCTGTGCGAGTAGTAGTAATGATTTGTCTAACAGCAGGGATGTTAGGCATTTTGGCAAGCACTGCTCCTATGAGTCATGCTCAAGCTGTTTTTCCTACTTCTGTTGCAGGAAATCCTCAACTAGTAAGTACCACTAAACGCATCCAGAATCAACAGACACCATTAAAATCAACAGCACTCAATGCCACTGTATATCACAGTCCCGACTGTAACTGTTGTGGTGGATGGATCGATCACTTAAAGGCACAGGGTTTTAAAATCACCGATTTTTCTACGACTGATATCGAAACAGTCAAACAAAAGTACAACGTGCCGGATAATTTGTCATCTTGCCACACAGCAATTGTTAATGGATATGTCATTGAAGGACACGTCCCAGCAGATGACATCAAACGTCTCCTTCAAGAAAAGCCAAATGTTGCTGGTTTATCTGTTCCTCAAATGCCTGTAGGTACTCCAGGGATGGAGATGGGGAATCGAAAAGACCCGTTTTCTGTATTTTCCTTTGATCGTAATGACTCAGTTGCAGTATTTAATAAGTATCGTGCTGAGTCCTGAGTCCTGTTAGCGGTAGCAGAGCGTTTGGGCGGTTACCGCTAACAGCACTCGGAACTGAGCACACTTCATTGTTTAGAACCAGTTTTGATCAACTGCGACAAATGACTTAACCATCTCTCAAACCAGAAGACAGAGGCTGCGCTTGCAAGATTTTGAGAAAGAAGCTCAATGGCATGATTACAATCTTGCAGGCTTGCATCGAGTCCCATTGCGTGATAAATTTCACGAGCATTGCAAAAGGCATCAAGCGCTTCTGATTCTCGATTGATTTTTTCTAACACCAAACCCAAATTAAACCAAGCGTTTGCTTCCCCATTTCGGTCATCAAGATCCCTTCTGATCTTTAATGAATGCTGATGAAACTCAAAGGCCATTTGGTACTGTCCCAAAGCTTTATAAGCACTGCCCAACCCACTCAAGGCCATGGCTTGCCCATTGCGATCGCTGATGAATCTTGCCAGCCCTAACCATTGCTGGTAAAACTCAATAGCCGGTTGGTAATGCCCCAATGATTCATAAGTATTGCCCAAACTTCCCAGGCAAATGCATTCCCCAGTCCAATCGCCTATTTTCTTCGTTATACTCAACCACTGCTGATAAAACTCAATCGCTTGTTCGTACTTGCCCAGGCATTCATAAGTATTGCCCAAACTTCCCAAACAAATGCCTTCTCCAGTGCAATCGCCTATTTTCCTGGTGATACTCAACCACTGGTGATAAAGTTCAATCGCTCGCTGGTATTTGCCCAATGATTGGTAAGCATTACCCAACCCAGATAAAGATTTGGCTTCCCCCAAGCGATCGCCTCTTTCTCTAGCTATATCCAACCACTGCTGATAAAACTCAATTGCCAGGTGGTACTCGCCTTGTGAATGGTAAGCATTGCCCAAACTTCCTAGAGAAATGACTTCCTCATTATGTTGGCTTTCCCCACCGTAGGCATCATCTGTTTCTCTGGCTTTTTCTAAGCACTGCTGTTCAAACTCAATGGACTCAATGTTATTTAGGCTCCCGGATCTAATTACGTCTGTCATTCTCTATAGAAAACGAAATTTTTGATCAATAAGCTGTTGATTATACAATTTTCTGCGCCTTCAGCACAGGATGAGTGCAACTTATAGGCACAGTTATCTCAAAATATAGAAATTGTTCTTCAAAAATCTTTCTTTTATACGTAGCAAGCCCTGTGTATAAAAGGCTATTATTTATATTGGTAACAACCCTACGAATATAGTATACTCACAAAATTTAGCTTTCTCATAAAGATATAAGAAAAACCAAATCAATCAGCAGCAGCATAATCGGGCAATGCGTTGAGTTGTAAATTAACAGCACTTAGATAATTTTGGTCGTTTAAAACTTGTGATGGTAATTTATCGGCATTAACAGCAGCCTTAACTACATCTTTCGCAATAATATTTCTTTTCAGAGTTTCAACTACTAGCGCTCCTCCGCTAGGAATCCCGTGTTGTTGTAGACCTCCTTGATAAGCAAAAGTAACTAGATTCAAAGGCTGGAGGTAATTCACAGAAGTAGAGTTACTGGATAAATTATTAGAGTTAATAACTATTGCTTCACTGTTATTGGTAGTAGCTGTTTGAGCGCTTGCAATTCCAGGTACAAGAGTAATAGAAGCAAAGAGAAGTGCAGAATTTATTAAGGTAGTAAGTTTCATAAGTTCTTCTTAGGTAAAATGCGATCGGTGTTCCTTAGTAATAGAATCCTCTTTATTATTAATCTCAGCTTCCTTCAGTCAGGTCACCTGATCGGTTGATATATGACTCACCCAAAAGGGTGAAATAGTGAGCGATATTAAGAGCAGTGAAACTCCCTTAAATCCAGATACAGAAAGGATTTGTTGAAGTTTTCAAGTACTTAACTCAGGCGAATTTAACATTTATGCAATTTTTCAATTCGCCTCTTGAGTTCCCCTAACAAAGCAGAAATTGCTGCGATCGCCCAAGCGCAGATATCAGGCGATCGCAGCAATTATCAAGTTTCCCAAGATTAGGTGAAGGAGGCAGGAGGGCAGGAGAGCAAAGAGAGTTATTATTCAGCAATTTCTCTTCCCCTGCTTCTCTTCTCCCCCTGCTCACCTCAATAGATAACTTTGTTAACCGAAGCGTATTGCGGTAAGCCCAACTCGATAGCAAACCACTGTAGTCAAAAAAGCTTGACAGCCAAATGCTTTTATAGTACAAATGTATTATATAAACACATAAGTGTTGCATAAAACTTTAATACTCCCGACTACGCCAACAGGAGAGCATAAAATAAATGAAGCTATCTAAGGTAAACTTGAGCAGTTTAGTAGCGATCGCTCACTCTGACGGATATTTGCAGTTGTTGCTCGACCGAGGCGACGAACTAGAGTTTTTGGAAATTCCGGCGCCAATACAAGCTTACGAAGGATTGCAAGAACTGAACGAGGCGATTGCCGAAACGACTGCATTGCCCTTTGAAGAAGAACCAATTGTCATGCTACCAGTTATCTCCTCGATGGCTATGGCTGTGGGCTACGATCGCAACGAACAAATCTTGCAAGTTGAGTTTCAAAGTGGAGCTGTTTATCAATACTTAGGCGTAGATGAGGATACTTGGGAAGATTTACATTCTTCTGACTCAATTGGCAGTTTTTACAATCAAGAGATAAAAGGTAGATATGACTGCGATCGTCTAGATAGTTTAGATTAATGACTAACGCTCTTTTATTACTCTCATGAGAGTATAATTAATTACTAAGAGTTTAACTTAGCAAGGGTATTTAATTGGGTTCAAGAACGGCTACCT
>NZ_JABXKQ010000172.1 GCF_017114945.1 Nostoc sp. JL34 | reverse complement strand
CCCTGCTCCCTGCTCCCTGCTCCCTGCTCCCTGCTCCCTGCTCCCTGCTCCCTGCCCCCTGCTCCCCTGCTCCCCTGCCGTCTTAATGATAAGTCTTGAACCGGACACGATATAATTTATTCTTTGGTAGTCCCTTAAGTCTGATGATTTTTTGCCATTAGCTCGATCATTTGCAGACAATCATCGGCGATCGCATTTTCAGTGCCAAGATGCAATTACTCAAGCAATCCTCTTAGCTTTTACAGGAATCTCAATCACAAACTTTGTGCCTTGCCCTATTGTGGAGTCACACCAAAGATTACCGCCATGCTTTTCAGTCACAATCTGATAGCTTATAAACAAACCCAAACCAGTGCCCTTACCAACGGGCTTGGTGGTGAAGAAAGGATCAAATAGTTTAGAGCGAATTTCTTTTGAAATGCCTATTCCATTGTCAGAAATTATAATCATCACTTGGTTTGTATCGATTTTACGAGACTGAACGCAGATAGTATTGGGGTTGGCTAAAATGTCTTGGAACGAACGCCCCTGATTAGATTCTTCTAATGCATCAACAGCATTGTTTAAAAGACTCATAAACACTTGATTCAGGGAGCCAGCATCACATTCAATCAGTGGTAACTGACTATACTCTTTAATAATTTGGATTTCAGGGCGATCGCCTGTCGCTTGCAATCGATGTTGCAAAATCACCAAGGTACTATCAATCCCTTCATGAATGTCTACCGCTTTCAATTCTGATTCATCCAAGCGCGAGAAATTCCGCAGCGATAATACAATAGTATCGATGCGCTCAGTACCAATTTTCATGGACTGAAGAATCTTGGTCATATCTTCCCGTAAAAAGTCCAGTTCAAGTTTATCCAATTCTGCGTGCAGGGCTTGAGGTGGATTGGGATAGTGCTGTTGGTAAGCTTGTAATGCTCTCAACAAGTTTTGGATATACTCAGAAAGATAAGTTAAGTTGCCATGAATAAAACTAACCGGGTTATTGATTTCATGGGCAACCCCTGCCACCATCTGTCCCAATGCAGACATTTTTTCACTCTGAAGCATCTGCAATTGAGTCCGTTTCAATGTTTGTAGAGTTTGCTTCAGAGTCGTATTCTTTTCATTCAATTCTTCAGTTCTCTGCTGAACTCGAACTTCCAGAGTTTCATTGGTTCTGGCTAATTCAGCAAAAGCTAAACGCAACTTGGTTTCTGCTTGTGCTCGTTCTGCGATCGTTGCTGTCAGCACAAGAATTGTCAGTGTAATCACGCCAATAAACGATTGCAGTTGCATCAAAGATTGGTTGAGATCCGCAGCCACAAAACCACCTTTGCCATTGACAGTTGCGATTACTGCGATCGTAGCCACAATAAAAGTTAACAGCGTTGCACCCGGTTGCCCTAGTCGAAAGGCAGACCAGATCAACATCGGAATCAACATATACTCCAGGTGATATCCCTTATCAAAAGCAACTCTGCCGACGAGAAAGACCAACCCGATCAAGATAATTGGCTCTACGATTAACGAGAATCTTAAACGGCGTGAGTTTGCTAGGGAATATCGAATATGAGGAGGATTTTCAGAATCCTCTGAGGTTGAACTGAGCGATAACCATTGCCAGATTGAATGTCGGTTTTTTTGAATGAATTGCCCCCAACTAAGCAGAATTGGGCTGACGATAAAAATTCCCGAAACATTAGAAATCCACCAGGTTAACCAGACTGCCCCATACGTAGTCCAGGGAACCTTACCACTCAAAGCCAAGCAGGCCACTCCAACAGTTGCATTGATGATCGGCCCCACCATGCTGGTTAAGATTAAAAACTTGAACACTTCGGTGACACGTTCTAAGGGATAGTGAAGGTTGGTAGTTTTCCGTAGCAGGAAGCTACCTAACAGAGTCCCCAAGGTTGTTCCGATCGCAATTCCCAGAACTGGTAGGGTTGAAATCACCAGAGATAAGAAACTTGTTGGATCTTGGAACGCCCAGAAGTTGGCGAGAAATGAACCCAACAAAACACCGTACCCGATCCAGTTACCAAACAACAGAACAGCCCCAGCAGCAATTCCATCCGGGGGCCAAACTGGAGTCACATTCTGGGGTGTGGAGGCAAGATGCCGTGAAATTTCAGCCATCCCATAGTAGGCGATCGCCAAAACAAGGATGCCTCCGATTTGTCTTAGCCTATAAGGGAATATAGGGAATTTTTGTTGAATCATCTGTTTAATGGCTGCTTGATATCAACGTTACTTGTCTTTACATAGAATGCCCTTTCCCCTTAAGGCCGGAACATAAAGCAGCCATGAAAGTAGTTTACAAAGAGCATTCAAATAAGCGGTTCGTCAAGTTGGTATTCAAAAAAAGGTGGATTGTCATACATTTCATCATAGTTTCCCTACCCATTTACTGCAAAATGGCTATAACATCCGCCCAGTAAAAGAATAACTCAAAGACAAAGATGTAAAAACTACAATGATTTATACCCACGTTCTTAACCGTGGTGGAAAATCTGTCCGCAGTCCCCTAGATTAGAGATAATATTTCCAAAGCAATAACTCTCAAAAGCCATGACTCAAACCATACCCAAGTTAGTAACCTTTGATGAATTTGTCGATTGGCTGGTGTGATGTAGCGTTTTAATTCGTAAACAGATGCTGAATAGAGAAGAGAGCTAGTAAATGGTGCGATCGCAACTGAGAAAATTAAATAAATTTATACCAGCAAAGCAAATAAAAACTTTCACTAATTCCAACCTATCTCAATACTGCTCGGTTAAGAATATCGTAGGTTGAGCTTAAGCATTACCCAACAAACCCCGCAAAATGTTGCTTAATGCTCCGCTCAACCTACACAGGATTGCAACCCATATCTACTTTATTCCCCCAGAAACGGGGGGAATATTTTGTTATCAAACTAACTCGATACTGAATTAGCCGCTTCCGAAGCCTTCTCGGCTGGTGGAAATCCACCCATGCGAATCTCAGAAGTGAAGGAAGTGATACTAAATCCACCAAAACTCTTGAGGACATTTACCCGCATTCGCAAATTGGGGCTAGCAAACCACAGGCGCTCCTCTGACGATATGGTTTCATCCTCTATAGTTAAGATCAAAGCCCCATCGCTGTCAATTTTATAGCGTCCGGCAACTGGAGTTTTATTGACATCAACTATTTCTCGCAGTAACTTGCCTTGGGCCGGATTATCCGCATCAGGTACCGAAACTAACACAGTTGAACCACTGTGTTTTACTTGATCCTTTTCCATTGTCCCGTTCCAGGTAATTTTAGTAGCACAGGAAGCAGAACTAGGATTAATTTTGTACTGTTGACACAGTTTGATCGCTTCTGGGTGATCTACTGCCAGCGTCTCAATGATGATGTCTGACTTGCTATTTTCAGATTGGTTAAAAGCCAAATATTGACTAGTCCGATGAGAAAACCATTTACCAGCACTTAACTGAAAAAACTCTTCAATATTCATGAATGAAATTACCCTGCATCAAAATGCTAAAATTCCCACTTAATTATTATTAAAAGGTAGCAGGAGGCTTTAATATTAAGCTTGATCGCCTATTTCCTCAAGCTTCTTGAGGCCAATTCTGGCTGCCTCAGCAACATTGAAATGATTGTCTTTTTCCAAGTATTTTAAAGCTGAGACACTCTTAGGAGTGGGAAGATTTCCCAAGGCTTCTGCCAAACGTTGCCTTACTAACCAATCATCCGATTGGGCAAAGCGCAGGATCTGATCGACAGACTCAATATCTTGAATTTCTCCCAGTGCAGAGATTGCAGCTTGTTGCAACACTACTTCTTTACTATCCAATGCCTGAAGAAGAATTTGACGGGCCCGGGGATCTTTAATATTACCTAGAGAAACGGCTGCACTAAAGCGTACTAGCCAATCAGTATCTTCATAAAATGCCCGCGACAGCACCTCAAAGGCTCTGGCATCACCCAAATATCCTAAGGCCCCAGCGGCATCAGCACGGATACCATAATCTGGATCATTTTCGAGAATTTTGACCAAAATTGAATAACATTCTGACGTCGGCTTGATTCCGAGGGCAAATATTGCCATCGATCGCAGTTGCAAAGATTCGTCGTCTAGTACCTTTTTAATCAAAGGGACTGCATCCTCAGGGGGAACATTACGCAGATTAGCAAGGGCTACCATGCGATCGCGTAAATTTGGACTTTCTAACTGAGTAGAAATTTCTTGTAAGCTTAGAGCTGCCATTTAGTTCAAAGCGTTTTCTTTACTTATCTTAATTTACCTGATCCGTTGATTAGCCTGTCGCCATAGTGAAGTAGGAGTTTGGCGACTTTACAAAATGCCTCGATTATGATTTGAAGATAAACAAATGTTACATAAATCCGGCGAGTCAGCTTATTCCTTCCATGTATGGGATGAATCGCCCCTGGCCGTCTTGGTCACTAATTATTAGTGCCGAGTGTACGAAAATCGTGAAAAACGTACTAATGACTTCGATTTACCCACAACTTGAAGTTGTGGCATGAGTTACTTCCCGCTTGATTGTGTATTGAATTTAGCAGTCAGATCTAACACTTAGAAGTGTCTGAGGGATGAAGAGAAGACTTGGGTAACAGGCATAGGTTAGGGGTGTGACTGTTAAATACAGCGTCAAACCTTGAGGAGAATCGTAATGGTTCAAACTGCCCCACAAAAGCCTCAATCCCCTAAACCAATTGTTGCTGTGATCGTCAAAAGTATTGCGAAATAATTGTAATAATATTTAACATGGTCTAGGTTGTGTAATTTAGATTAACTATTGCAGAGAAATTATCTCAGAGTGAGTAGAATGACAAATACAACGAGGCAACTATTTTATGGATTAGTTACCCTAGAACTGGAGACCATGTTTTCAGTTCTGAGTTACTTCTGTATTTTGCCTCTGAGGCATACCAATCTAGACCACACCAAATCCTTCATTAAGAGCTCCCACAAATCATAATGCCTGTGATTGAGAAGAAAAGAACTCGCGATCTGCCCCAAATTAACGAACGAATTCGTTTCCCGAAAATTCGAGTCATTGACACTGACGGTGCTCAACTGGGAATTATGCCCCCACAGGAAGCACTACAACTAGCAGAAGAGAAAGAGCTAGATTTGGTCTTACTCAGTGACAAAGCTGACCCGCCAGTTTGTCGGATTATGGATTACGGGAAATACAAGTTTGAGCAGGAAAAAAAGGCGCGGGAAGCCCGGAAAAAGCAGCACACAGCTGATGTCAAAGAAGTTAAGATGCGCTACAAAATAGAAGAACACGACTACAACGTGCGTGTTAAGCAAGCAGAGCGCTTTTTGAAAGATGGCGATAAAGTCAAAGCGACTGTGATGTTCCGGGGTCGAGAAATTCAACACAGCGACCTAGCAGAAGATTTGCTCAAGCGAATGGCAACTGATTTGGAGCCTTATGGTGAGCTTCAACAAGCGCCTAAAAAAGAAGGGCGAAACATGATGATGCTCATCTCGCCTAAAAAATAATTCTCTAACTGTTTAATAGACTAAGTTTGAAAATCCCCTAGCTAGAAGTGAGGGGATTTTTTCATTTTCCTTTGAATGCCAATATGCACCCAAAGTTCTAAGGTCGTTTAAATTTATCTAAAATCGATAGTCCTGAAGCCTGAGTGGGAAACATAATACTCAGTCGCTCAGGACTTTTGCTATTTCCAGGAGATAGGGATGAGGGCAATACGGTTAGGTTAACAAAGTTATCTGTTGAGGCGAGCAGAGGGAGCAGGGGGAGAAGAGAAGCAGGGGGAGAGAAATGCTAATAACTAACTCTCTTTCCTCCGCTACCCCCCTTGCCCCCCTGCCTCCCCTGCTTATCCGAACCTATCGGGGATAAGGGGGACAAGTATTTTCTTCTCCTGCCCTCCCTGCTTCCCCACTCCCATTGCGTGGTGATACTACCAGAAAATAAAACTGCATGGAACTGAAAAATTACTGGTTGGCTACAAATAAAGGTGTTCTAACACGACTACTACAGTGGGTGAATCTCCGACCAGAGGAGAGCGAACGAACTCAGATAATGTTTATTTTTTACACAACTGTATGTGTAGGATTGCGATGGGCAGAGGACAGCACAGTGGCGCTGTTTTTGGATGAGTATGGAACTCACCTACTACCGTGGATGTATATTGCCAGTGCCGCGATGAGTGCCGGACTGGTTTTTTTATACTCTTGGCTGCAAAAGATTTTTCCCTTACGTCGGGTAATTGTGGCGATCGCACCTTGCATGTTGATGCCATTAGTTTTATTAGTTGTATTACGTTGGGGATCGCATTTTTCCTACCTGGCAGTTATTTCGGTATTTTTGCTCCGGCTGTGGGTAGATGCACTTTATGTAGTCAATGACCTCAACATCTCCATCGTCGCCAACCAACTATTTAACATCCGGGAAATTAAGCGCACTTACCCACTGGTGAGTAGTGGTCTTTTAGTAGCAGATGTGATCAGTGGCTTTAGTTTGCCTTGGCTAGTGCAATACACCACGCTGAATAAGATCATCCTCATCGCCTGTGTAGTGATTTTATTAGGATCGGGGATTTTATTCTATTTAACTCATCGCTATCGAGCAGCTTTTCCTGAAACCCCACAAAGAGTGATTCCTGAAGACCAAGCTTCCCGACAGCGGTTTATCAAAAGTCCGCTGAAGCGCTATGTCTGGCAGTTGTTTGCTTTTGTGGGTCTGTTGCAAGTCATTGGATTGTTAATAGATTTTCAGTATTTACGCGAACTCCAATCCAATTTGGGCGACCGAGAACTTGCCAGTTTCTTAGGTCTTTTTGGTGGGATGTTGGGACTATGTGAGTTGTTGTTGCAGTGGTTTATTTCCAGCAGACTCATCGAACGAATGGGAGTCTTTTTCACTGCCACGCTTTTACCAATCACTGTAGGCTTTTCACTACCAGGTGTGCTGATATTGCTGCATTTAATTCCAGCCATCCAATCGCAAAGCTTTTTCTGGGGTTTGATAATTGTCAAATTCTGTGATGAACTTCTGCGCTACACCTTTGTCATGAGTAGCGGCCCCATCCTGTACCAACCGATTCCAGAAGCAATTCGCAGCCGGATGCAGACTTTATCTGGCGGAACAGCCGAAGCGATCGCAACAGGTTTGACAGGAGCGGTAATTTTTGTAACTCTATTGTTTTGTGGGCGGTTTGTACCCGTACCACTGCAAAAGTGGGTGTTGGTAGCAGAAACAATGCTGATAGCTGGCACCTGTTTAACAGTAGTTTGGGAATTGCGATCGCGCTATGTTGAGCTGTTAGTCTTGAGTGTGGCACGGGGTCACTTGAGTGCAACTAATGTGGGCTTACGCTTCTTTAAGCAGGGAGTAGTCAAAGCTTTAGCAGAAAAAGGCAGTGATGCTGATAAACGCTCTTGCATTGAACTTTTAGCCCAAATGGATTCCCAAGGAGCTGCGGAAATTTTAGCACCTCTACTAGTGAAGTTAACCCCAGATTTGCAGCGCCAAAGTTTAGAAGTGATGCTGATGGGAGGTGCAAATCCTGCTTATCTACCCACCATCCGTCCTTTACTAGAAGAATCCCAAGAAACTAACCCCGAAGTTTTTGCTTTAGCGTTGCGCTACGTTTGGTTGGCTGAACCAAATCCCAATTTAAGCCTCCTAGAAGGATACCTAAACCCCCGACAAAACTCACTTATCCGCGCTACCGCCGCCGCTTTAGTCTTACGCCAGGGAACGCCCATGCAAAAGGTAGCAGCTACTAAAACCATGCGCCGGATGTTGACTCATAAGCAAGAACGGGAACGGGTAAATGGAGTGAGAGCGCTCAGAGAAGCAGTCTATTTGCAGGCGTTGCGGATTCATATCCCAAATTTATTACAAGATGAGTCATTACGGGTGCGCTGTGCCGTATTGGAAATGATCGCAGCAACCCATTTAGAGGAGTACTATTCGGCACTGATTGCAGCACTTTATTACAAATCAACCCGCACTACAGCAATGTCATCCCTAATGCGTCTAGAAAATGAAGCTCTAGAAATGCTGTTGCGATTGGCTACGAATATTTACAAACCGGAAGTAGTGCGGATGTACGCTTGGCGCACCATTGCTCAAGTCGGTACTCAGCAAGCCTTGGAGACTTTATGGGAAAACTTGGAGACATCTTGGGGTACTACTAGGGATCATATTCTTCGTAGCTTACTAAAAATACATAAACAACCAGGAATTACAGGTTTAGTGGATCGGTTTTATGAAAGTCGGGTAGAAAATTTAATCAAGCAGGAATTAAAATTTTTAGGTGAAATTTACGCCGCATACATAGACTTTAAAACATTAGACCAAAAAGAAAATTATCAATCCAGTGAGAGGATTGTGATTGTCTCTGAGTTACTGCAACGCGCCCTTTTAGAATTGGAATTGGATGTCAAAGAACGACTTTTACTGCTACTGAAACTGCTTTACTCGCCAGAAAAGATGCAGGCAGCAGCATTTAATCTGCGATCGCTCTCAGTGGTAAACTTAGCGCGGGGGTTAGAAATCTTAGAACATACCGTAACTTTGTCTTCAAAGTCTTTGTTGCTGAATATTTTAGATAATCGACCGCAGCCAGAAAAATTGCAATATCTTGTCGAAGCCAAGATCGGAGAATATGAGAATATGGTAGTTAGCGATCGCCTCCACAGATTGCTGATGTTGGGTAACTTTCTTTCTGACTGGTGCCTAGCTTGCTGTTTTCATTATGCTCAAGTAACTCGCATCCGACTAACCAGTTCTGAGATTTTAGTGAGTTTGCGTCATCCAACCGGCTTTGTCAGAGAAGCTGCGATCGCATACTTGAATATGGTTTCACATCGCGTTCTCTTGCAAATTCTACCCCAATTACAAAAAGATCCACATCCTTTAGTCGCCGCTCAAGTTAAAGAGTTGCTCGAAAAATACCAGTTAAAAAATTACAATTCTAATTGAAGAATAACTATTTCTGTTTGTATGGGCATTGAAGTTACATTCCCACTGACAAGCGGGTGTGAATGTAAGTACGATCAATAAATTTCAGGGTTAACGCAATAAGCCAAACGATCGCCTCTCAATCCCGCGATTAAGTTAGCGATCGCCATTGTTGCCATTTTTGAGCGCGTTTGACGGCTAGCACTGCCAATATGAGGTGCAATAATTAGATTATCTAGAGTCAACAACAGGCTATCGCTGGGAATCGGTTCTGGTTCAGTGACATCCACAGCCGCAGCCGCAATTTGACCACTTGCAAGGGCGCGATACAGAGAATCTGGATCTACAATAGTTCCTCGCGCTGTGTTAATCAAAATAGCCGATCGCTTCATCAACTCAAATTGGCGATCGCTAATTAGATGATAAGTATCATCAGCAGATGGTGTATGTAATGTCACAAAATCAGATTTTTGCAGCAAGTGTTCTAACGTAGTAAACTCTACACCTAAAGATTGTTCTAATTCTGAGTTACATCGTTGCCTACTCGTATAGAACCCATTTGACATCTAAGAAGGTGCAGCAAGCCTCTTAACCATCAACCG
>NZ_JABXKQ010000106.1 GCF_017114945.1 Nostoc sp. JL34 | reverse complement strand
TTGAATACCCCATTTTCAACCCTAAACTGTTTCAATGCACCTAATTTCTGTTGATTCTACTTGCTCGTCTAAAAGATATCAAATGGGTTCTATAGAGGTGCTTCTGCTGATAATGAATGTCCTTTAGTTGTCGATACATCTACTCCTAGTTGTGGTAGCTCGCGTTTTGGTTGCTGGGTTTGTACGCTGGTTAGTCAAGATAAATCGCTGGCGGCGATGATTCAAAATGACGAAGAGAAAGAGTGGATGCAACCTTTACTTGATTTCCGTAAAGAATTGGATGCTGAAGAAACCCGTGATAAAAGAGATTTCCGACGTAGAAATGGTGGTGTCCAACTTTATGAACGTAACTTAGAAGATGGGATATCTATTGAACATATTCCTGGCCCGTTTATTAAAGAAGCGCGGGAGGATTGGCTAAGAAAGTTACTTACCGTTGAAAAACAAATTCGTCAAACAGCGCCAGAAAATATGCGCGACATCACCCTAATCACTTTAGAAGAAATGAGTGAAATTCGTCGCATTTGGCTAGAAGAAAGACACGAATTTGATGATAGTTTACCCCGGATTTATCAAGAAGTGACTGGCGAAGAATTTCAAGATCCCCGTCCTGGTGCTGACTATAGCCTGTTAGGTCTAGATGAATGGGCAGTACTAGAAGAAATCTGTGAAGGCGATGTTATGCACTTGGAACTCATGGCAAAGCTATTAGACACAGAATACCAATATCGCAAAAAAGCTCGTCGCACGGGAATATACAACACTTTAGAGAAATGTTTTGATACGAGTTCGCGTTCCCAAAAAGATGCAATTGATCATGCTCATTTAAAACGCGATTTAAGAGAAGCAATTACTGATGGTGACATTATAAAATTTAAGGAAAAATTTAAGCAGTTAACTTTGGGGGATGTTGATATTAAAGACGAGGTTAGAGATGAAATTATAGCTATACCAGATGAAGTTAATGTAATAGCCAATGACCAAATATCAACAATATCTCCTATAGAACCTGATGTAACATCTCAAAATTGGGCAAATATCAAATTTAAAGGTAAAAACCATTAATAGTAACGCAAGAATACACAAAATTAAAAAGTGTGTTATTGCACTTAAATATTCAAATAATTATGATATTTCTTGAACTCGTATTACAAAACTTTGGCCCCTACAGTGGCAAACAGGTAATCAATCTTAACCCAAAAACTGATGAAGAAAATTCGCGTCCAATTATCCTATTAGGTGGTATGAATGGCGGCGGAAAAACCACCCTTATGGATGCCATTCGTCTCGCCCTTTATGGCGCTCGTGCCCAATGTTCTACCCGTGGGAATTTAAGTTATAACGATTTTCTCAATCAATGTGTTAACAACAAAATAGATCCAGTTGCAGATACCCGGATTGAATTACTTTTTGAACATATTGAAAACGATAAACCAATAAAATACCGTGTTGTGCGTAGTTGGACAAAAAATCCTAAAGACGGGAAAGATACATTAGGTATTTTAGGTGACAGTGATACATGGCCTGATGCTTTAGTTAATATCTGGGATGAATATATTGAAAATCTTCTGCCATTAGGGATTTCCAACTTATTTCTCTTTGATGGTGAACAAGTTAAAGAACTTGCAGAACAGGAAACACCACCACCAGTTGTAGTAGATGCAATTCGCGGACTTTTAGGGTTAGAGTTAGCAGACCGTTTAGCAGTTGATTTAGATATTTTAGTTAACCGTAAACTGAAAGAAGTTGGTAATAGTAAAGATTTAGCAAACCTAGAGGAAATTGAAACTAGGTTAACCCAACAGCAAGAAGATTATCAAACCACAGAAGAGAAAGTAGAAATTCTCAAAAATCAGGTAGAAGAGTTAGAACAAAAGCAGCAAGAAGCTTTTGATAAATTTATTTCTGAAGGTGGGAAGATTGCAGCAGAACGCAATCAACTAGAACTACAACAGCATACAAAAACTGCGGAAATCGAACAAGTACGTCAGTCGATGTGTGAATTAGCGGCTGATATTTTACCTTTGGCATTAATTCCCAATTTGCTTAATCAGGCGCAAATACAGGGGGAAAAAGAATTTCGCCATCAACAGATACAAATTTCTAAAGATTTGTTAATTGAGCGAGATCAGCGCTTACTCACTTGGCTAAATCAAGTAGAATTTTCTCCGATAGAAGTTGAAAAAATACAATCATTTTTAATCCAAGACGTAGATAATTTATATGCAAAGACTATCCAGATAGAAGCACCTTGGTTATTAGCTGATGATGAAACTTTAAGTCAGCTAGATAATCTGATATATCACTTACAAAATTCTAAACTTTCTGCAAAAGAGAAATTAGCTATTCTCAAAAATAAAGAAGAAGAAATTCATACTCTAGAAAGGCAAGTGCAAACAGCAGCAGCACCAGAAGATTATACAAAGCTGCGTCAAGCATTAGAATCAGCACAAAATCAAGTCGTTGAAGCTAAAGCAAATTACGAAACAATCCGCCGCCGTTTAGCTGAATTAGAAACTATTATTGCCAAGTCAAAAAGAGAATTAAGTGATTATACTGTAGAAAATATTAAACATAAAAATAGCGAACATATTATTACCTCTGCGGCTAAAGTTCAAAACACACTCAAGATTTTTCGGGATAAATTAACTCTGCGAAAACTGAATAAATTAGAGGAGGAAGTTAAAAATTGCTTCCTTTATCTTCTCCATAAATCAGACTTAGTGCATCGCATCACTATTGATACCAAGACTTTCAGCCTTTTGCTTTACGATTTAAATGGTAAACCAGTCCCTAAACATCGTTTATCAGCAGGCGAAAAACAACTACTTGCGATCGCATTCCTCTGGGGTTTAGCCAAAGTCTCTGGACACCGCCTACCAGTAGCAATCGATACGCCACTAGGTAGACTAGACTCCTCTCACCGCAGTAACTTAGTTGAACGTTACTTTCCATCAGCCAGCCATCAAGTGATTTTGTTATCTACAGATACCGAAATTGGCAAAAAAGAAGTTGAAACACTGCGAGAAAACGAAGCGATCGCTCGTGAATATCTGCTTAAATATGACTCCACTACCCGCCAAACAACCATACAACCAGGATATTTTTGGTAGTAGATATATTTCTGACTCCAAGATGCTTGAAGTTGAAACTGCGGTTCGCTACTGTTTGGGTTTATGACCGAAAACTACTTTAATTTTTAGGAAGATTATGGAATCACCAATCGAAAGAATAAAACTTTCGCAAACAGCCAAAGACCAACTTACCAAACTTAAGCGCAGCACAAAAATCGACCAATGGAATATCCTTTGTCGTTGGGCGTTTTGTCGTTCCCTCGCAGAATCAACCACACCCTCCCCCGTCCCAATCCCCCAAGATAGCAACGTCGAAATGAGTTGGCGCGTCTTTGGTGGCGAAATGTCCGATATACTCCTTATCGCCCTCAAGCAACGCTGTCACAACGACGGCTATCCCACCGACAAAGAAACCCTCGCCACCCAATTCCGCTTACATTTGCATCGCGGTATTGGCTACTTAGCAGGCGATCCAAATATCAAGAAAATTGAAGATTTAATTGAACTAGCGGTTAAAAATTGAAAGGATATTAGTTGACTGTTAACTGTTCACTGTTAACTGAAACTAATATTATGCCTGAAGCGCTAGAAATTGAGCGTCATCGAGCTGCGATCGCTCGTACTGATATATCTCGCCCCGTGCGATTGGCAATAGAATGGGCAATCCTGAATCCAGACACCACTTTTTTTGACTATGGTTGCGGCTACGGTGGTGATGTCCAGCGAGTAAAAAACTTAGGTTACACCAGTGCAGGTTGGGACCCTTACTATTATCCTGATATACCACGCACCGCCGCCGATGTGGTCAACTTAGGTTATGTCCTCAACGTCATTGAAGACTCAGAGGAACGCCGTCAAAGCCTAATCCAAGCCTGGGAACTCACTGGGAAAGTTTTAATTGTCGCGGCTCAAATCCTGATTAACGCTCCCAGTAAAACCCAACTTGCTTACAATGATGGCATTGTGACGCGCCGCAATACTTTTCAGAAATATTACGAACAACAAGAACTCAAAACTTATATTGATGAAGTCCTAAATGTCGATGCAGTCCCGATTGCACTAGGCGTTTACTTTGTTTTTCGAGATGAAGCTGAAAAAGAAAGTTATAAGGCTATCCGCTTCTTTTCTACCACTTCTACACCGCGAGTCCGCATCCCCATTAAGCGGTTTGAAGACTATGAAGAACAGCTACAACCACTCATGACGTTTTTTACCAAGCGCGGTAGATTACCTGTGAAAGGCGAATTGGAAAATGAACAAGAATTACTGAGCGAATTTGGTAACTTCCGCCGCGCCTTTGGTGTAGTTTTACAAGCTACTGATGAGGCTGAATGGGATGCGATCGCTTATCGTCGTTCTCTAGATATCCAAGTTTATCTCGCCCTCACCCACTTCGATCGACGCCCTGCATGGCAAAAGCTAGCGCCAGAAATGCGTCACGATATCAAAGCCTTTTTTAGTAGCTATGAGGAAGCTTGTCAAGTAGCCGACCAAAAGCTTTTCAGCTTAGGCAAATCTGGGGTGATTCAAACTGCGTGCGAAAAAAGCAAAATTGGTAAACACACGCGCGGTGCGCTTTACATCCATGTTTCCGCATTAGCAGCACTTGATCCCGTACTACGAATTTGTGAAGGTTGCGCTAGCCGTACCATTGGGCGTATTGATGAAGCCACATTAATTAAATATCACACTGATAAGCCGCAAATATCCTATCTGTCTTATCCCGAATTTGACACTGATCCCCACCCGGCATTAAAAGCCAGCATCGGTATTGATTTAAAAACCCTATTCGTCACTCATCGAGACTACGAAACTAGGGCAAATCCGCCGATTTTGCACCGTAAGGAAACATTTGTTACCAACAACTACCCTGGTTACGAAGAATTTGCTAAACTCACCCAACAAGAACAGAAATTAGGGCTGCTTAACCAAAAAAGCGACATTGGTACGCGTGAAGGTTGGGAAAAATGCCTCGGCGCACACAGAGTAGAAATCAGGGGGCATCAGGTTTATCCAATTTAGGAAAGTTAAGAAAACGCTGACGCTATAAGGTTATCCTGAATTTGTATTTAACCCAAGTAAATCTTGGTAGTTTGTCATGTTTGCGAAAAATCACACAGCAGCGATGACTAGTTTCAATCCCCGATCGGGATTATATAAGGAACTCCTGCCGCTCCGATAATTCAAACCTTTATAGGTACTAATTACATGATATACTTTTGCATTTCCTCGTTGTATTTTATTGATATTTCCTCAAAAGAGGCTAAAAGTTAAAACAATGAGGAAAATTAAATCGCTACTGGGAGTTTTCGGTAGTCGCAAGATGGCGGCTTTATTATTTTTAGGTTTTTCATCGGGTTTACCGTTATTGTTAATCGGTAATACCTTAAAGGCTTGGATGACCGTAGAGAAGGTAGATTTAGCCGCTATTGGTTGGTTTAGCCTCGCGAGTTTGCCTTATTCCTTAAAGTTTCTGTGGTCGCCACTGCTGGACAGGTTCGCCTTACCAGTTTTGGGACGACGACGGGGTTGGTTAATTTTGACGCAGATTGCTTTGATTGTAGCGATCGCACTCATGGCTTTCCAACAACCCAAACAAGCGTTACAGCTGCTAGCCATCAACGCCATAGTCATCGCCTTTATCAGTGCAACTCAAGATATCGCTGCTGATGCCTACCGCACCGACGTTTTAGAAAAACTTGAAATGGGGGCTGGTGCAGCAGTTTTTATCTTAGGTTATCGAATTGCCCTGTTAGTCGCAGGTGCTTTAGCCTTGATACTTGCTGATAAACTGCCTTGGTCATCGGTTTACTTGTTTATGGCCGGAACAATGGTAATAGGTATTTTTGCCACCTTGTTCGCGCCAGAACCCAAGGAAATTAGCCCTCCAGCTTCTCTAAGTGATGCTGTAATCTTGCCCTTTCGAGAATTTTTTCAGCGTCAAAGTATTATTAAAGCTATTCTAATGCTTGCATTCATTACCCTATACAAGCTAGGTGATGCTTTATTGAGCAATATGACCACGCCTTTTTTGCTACAAACTGGTTTTACTAAAACCGACATTGGAGCAATTCAAGTAGGGATGGGGTTAATTGCTACGATTGTCGGTGCTTTAGTAGGTGGTTCTATTTTGAGTGCTATTGGCATCAATCGATCACTTTGGGTTTTTGGTATTCTACAAGCAGTAAGTAATTTAGCTTACTTTTTTCTAGCATACATCGGTAAAAACTACCAAGCTATGGTACTTGCCATCAACGTAGAACAATTTTGTGGTGGATTGGGGACAGCAGCCTTTGTTGCCTTTTTGATGAGTCTTTGTAACCAGCGGTTTTCCGCAACCCAATATGCTTTGTTATCCAGTTTAATGGCTGTCAGCCGCGATATTCTGGCGGCCCCTGGAGGCGCGATCGCCCAAAGCACGGGTTGGCCTATATTTTTCTTAATTACCATCGCCGCCGCTGTACCAGGACTACTCCTATTGCCAGTATTTGCCCCCTGGAACCCTCAGCCAGTGGCAGTATCCAGACCAGGACTTGAGGACGAAGAAGAGGATATATGGGGAATCAAGTAGTTATTGCTGTCGGCACATTCATCCTCTTACTCACTGGTTTATTACTTGGGTATGTTCTCTCGCAGTTAGTTCTGGGATTTCTAGCATTTAACCTCCTAACTTTTTTCGGAACACTCAGCCTAATTTTAATTTTTGGTACACTTTATTACGTTTTATTTTGGCAATTGCGAAGAGAGCAGTCCCGGCCATCAACTATAAATCAAGGGATACCAAACCAGGTAGAGGAGGGTTTATCTGATAGTTATCTCAAAAATAGGCTAATCGCTAAATTATCCGGTGATACTGTTGCTGCCGAAAGGTTAATTGAACAGGCAAAGGAAACTTATCCTGGGATGCCGGAGAATTGGTATTGCGAAAGAGTACTTGATGACTTAGAGCGCGATCGCCAGCGGGAGTAAGGGAGTGGATGAGGGAGATGAGGGAATGTATTGAACAAGTCTCTTCCTTGTCTCCCTCTCTACCTTGTCTCTTCTCTATGTCCAATTCCCGTACACAGAAAATTGCTAAAATAAATCAAGAATACTTCACAAATCTTCAGCTAAGTTCTCATAAAAGTTCGTAGCTCCCTTTGAAATTAAAATATGGCTATTTTTCGTCAATACATCGCCCCACTGCTTGCAGTATTGGTATTTCTCTTTGCCCTAGTCGCAGTCAGCGCTCGGATATTTTTACCTTCTGATATGGCCGCACCTGCACCAATTGAAGAGGTAGGAATAATTTCTCAACCGACTCCAACTGATTTACCACCAGCAGCACATAACGCGAGCTAGCTAAGTCAATAAACGTTACAAGTGTCTAAGCAACTACTACCTGGATATATTATTCGCCGTGGCTCTGCTTTGGAGCGATCGCTGCTGCTTAAATTTATGCAGCGAACTTACCAGGATATTTTTCCAAATGAGGATTTTTCCCACCTAGAGCAAACAGTTAAGCAATACTTTTCTAGCGATACGCCCTTATGGTGGGTAGAAGAGGAGGGGGAGCAGGGGAGCAGGGGAGCAGAGGAGCGGGGAAGCGGCACTTCGGCTACGCTCAGTGACCGAGGAGCAGGGGAGCGGGGGAGCAATAAAGAATCTCTCTCCTCTGCCCCTCTGCCCCTCTGCCCCTCTGCTCTCCATCCCCCTATTGCTTGCCTCTGGGTGGGCAATGCCATAGATCAAGTACATGGGAACCGTCATGCTCATATCTTTATCCTCTACGTTGTACCAGAACATCGGCGACGGGGTATTGGTACAGCCTTGATGCGATATGTGGAAAATTGGGCTATTCAAAGAGGCGATCGCCAGATTGGACTGCAAGTGTTTCAATCCAACAAACCCGCATTGAATCTTTACAATCAGTTAGGTTATCAAACCCAATCCATCTGGATGGTAAAATTCCTGAGTGCAGAAAAAGAAACTCAAGGATAGCGATAACATACTGTTGTGTCTGAGTTATGGAGGTTCTCGTTTGGATAAAACTCAACGAGGAAGAAGGGAAAATGTATAAGAACCCAACTAATATATATAAAGCTTTAACTTATTGGCGCGGGGGATTATGTGTTAATCCCTTTTCGGGATTGAAATTAAATTATGTATGACGAAGACGATCTAAGCCTACTCGATATTGAGGAGGAGCTAGAAAGCCCCTTAGATAAAATAGAGCCACTAACTGCCGAATCAGTTGTGGCAAAACCCGATCCAGAAGTGATGCTAGCCTTGCTGGAAAATCCCCAGCCCCAGCAAAGAATGTTAGCAGCACGTGCTTTTTGTGATATAGAAGATGCCCGTGCTACCCCCCATCTGATTCGCCTGTTAACTGATAACTGTCCCTTAGTGCGAGTGAGCGCAGCTTATGGCATCGGACGCAATCCCAGTTTAGAGGCAGTGAGTCCGTTAATTGCTCAACTAAACAGCGATTGGAATGGCTATGTGCGTAAAGGTGTAGTTTGGGCTTTAGGAAACTGTCGCGATCGCCGTTCTTTAGCACCCCTAGCAAACGCCTTAAGAACAGACATTTCCGCAGTACGTTTGTGGGCTGCTAGCGCCTTAGCACAGATGGCAGAAGTGGGTTATGAAGCAGTTATAGGAGCAACACCACCATTAATTGAAGCCTTAGTCCAAGATCCCGTAGCAGCTGTGCGAAGTAACAGTGCTTGGGCAATTGGTCAACTGTGCCGCGAATTGCCTTCTAATGTAGTTTATGCCACAGCGATCGATGCCCTAATTCAAGCCTTTGCCGAAGACCAAGATTTAGGAGTCCGGGAAGACGCCAAAGCCTCACTGTTAGGAGTGGGCGATCCCCGTGGCTTGCAGCTGATTGAAACCCTGGAACAAGAAGGGTGGTTTTGATTAAACATTGGGCATTGGGCATTGGGCATTGAAAAGAGGCAGAGGGGCAGGGTGCGGGGAGCGGAGGGGAAAATTCTATTCTTCTCCCTGCTCCCTGCTCCCCTAGCCCTTACTGTCCTTCAGCTACAGATTAGACCAAATTTAAGTCATAAGGGCGCTCAGTATCATCCTCACCCAAATATTCACCATTTTGAATTTCCAGAATAATTAGCGGGATATGTCCAGGATTTTCTACCTTATGTAGTGTTGCTGCGGGGACATAAGTTGATTCGTTTCGATTCAGTAATATTTCCGCATCGCCACAAGTCACCTTTGCCACACCGGAAACTACAACCCAATGTTCATTGCGGTGATAATGGATTTGTGGTTTAATGCCATGCCTGGGCTTGATTTCAACACGACTAATTCTATAGGTTTCTCCCTCTTCGATCACCTCTACTTCACCCCAATATCGTGTACCTGAATGTGAAGGCAATTCGTTGATATTTGACTGAGTATTATTTTCATTGGGAGTCATAATCAATTTCTCAACCAGATGAGTATTAG
This sequence comes from Nostoc sp. JL34, assembly GCF_017114945.1. Taxonomy (GTDB): domain Bacteria; phylum Cyanobacteriota; class Cyanobacteriia; order Cyanobacteriales; family Nostocaceae; genus Nostoc. The sequence goes on along the minus strand of NZ_JABXKQ010000106.1, from coordinate 143 downwards.
TATTTATCAGTAATTTACCGTAAACGAGATAAACCTGCGTAGGGAGATATAGCAATCCGATTTGATTTCTGAATCACTCTAGAGGTAAGGGACTGGGGACTGGGGACTGGGGACTGGGGACTGGGGACTGGGGACTGGGGACT
>NZ_JABXKQ010000164.1 GCF_017114945.1 Nostoc sp. JL34 | reverse complement strand
TTCAAAGGTGGATGAACGGAGTTCTGAGGTGGATTCATCCAGTTCAAAGGTGGATAGAAAGAGATTCTAACTCCCCCTTGTCCCCTGCCTCTTCAATCAGCCGCCAATCAAAACAGTGGGATTACCTTTGATAATTTTATTCGGCGGGCCTAATGCTTCTAAAACAGTATCGCCCATGCGAGAGGCAGGCAGATTGTTAATCAGCACTGTCTGACTACCGTCAATCACAACCCCAGGGCCATGAGGAGGTAAGGGTAAAGGTGTGGCGCAATTATGAATATCAGCACCAGCAGCAGCAGCAGCGATCGCACTACCCATAGTAGAAGCTGCCGTTGTCTTTGTAGTTTGTTCAGCAGCTAAAGCAGCAGGTGCCCCTGGTGTACCAGCCGCCGCTAAGGTAGCAGCTTCAGCCGCTTTGATAGCTATATCAGAAGATGTTTTGGCGGACTGCAAACCTGGTACTGCTGCTGCAAGCACACCCCGCCACGCAGGTAAAGACCCAATCAACACATTAGGACTACCCGGCCCTCCTGTTAAGACTGGGGGTAAGGGGTGCGCCACATTGTCGGTAATTCTTGCTGCTGGTCTACCCATGACAACCCCCTATCGTGTTTTTAATTACTGTTTTCCCGAAAATTACGAATTAATTAAGTCGAATCAACGCACCTTTGACTGTAATCGTACCGTTGGCTGAAATGTCGATATTGCCAGCAGCATCTAATGACATATTACCTGTTGATTTCACTGAAACAGATTTACCCATGTCGTCCATTTTGATTCTATGACCGCCTTTAGTTTCAATCTCTATACACCTTTGACTGTCATTGAGATATATTTTGTGACCGTATTCAGTTTCTACACGAATACCTTTTTTGCTAGTTCCTTTATCTTCTTCAACAAACTGTAGAGTATGACCTACACGAGTTTTAATGGTGCGTAATCTGACACCACTTGTAACCGAATCTCTTACCTTTTCCGGTGGTGCATCCTTGCCATTCCATACCCCGCCAATAACGTAGGGACGGTGGATATCGCCATGTTCAAAACCTACTAAAACTTCATCGTTTACCTCTGGTAAACAGTCAAAACCTCTATTTTGACCTGCTCCCACAGCTACAACTCTCGCCCAGTCACTTGTATGTTCTTCTGTGAGAGTGGGAAACTTAACCTTCACCCTACCCCATGCCTGTGGGTCTTTGTTATCAGTCACAATTCCGACTAATAAAGTCTCAGATGGCTGGAGACGTTTTTCTGGAGATAGAGTTGTGAATAAGCTACCAGAACGTAGTCCCCGCACGCTGAAATCAGTTTCATAAACGCGCTGACCGAAGAAATGGCGGGTTTCTGTAACATAATACTTACCACTATAGCGATCGCCCATACCCTGAAGATTAATAACCCGTCCCGGACGAATCTCAGGATTCCCTTCTGCTTTGGCATCTGCATAAACAAATTCTCCCCCTAGTTCATCACACAAAGCCTGAGCCATCGTCTCCGCTTGTTTTTTGCTGGCAACAGGTTTATCTACAACAATCATTTTGGGAGATTTAAGATTAGAAAATGCATTACTAGTACTACTTCCTAGCTGATTACCTGTCTCGGTTATTTGCTTTTCTTTCTTGGCTGTTCCACTAATCAATTGTTTCTGGGTATAGTCCCAGGCGCGTACTTCTACAGAACTTATCTGTTCAGCACTAGTAACACGGGTACTAAATTTATTAATATCAACTAGCCATTTGAGTGATAAAGCTTCCTGAGTTTTTGGTTTGCAAAAATTTAGCTTTTCCTCTGTAATAAATAACTCAAAACCAATGCGAGCAGCCCTTTCTCGCAAAAACTCCATATTAGTTTGATTTTCTTGAAAGACATACTTATGAACTTCAACAGTTGCCTCTATATTGCCAGGTTTTATACCTACTTCTTTAATTATTTGCTTGACTATATCGCTATCAGTTTTATTTAAAAAAGAGCGATTATAACGACCTCTGTGCAGACGATGAGAAATGTCATAACCGCGAACAATAATATCAGCTTCAGATTTTTCATTGAAGTGAACTTCCATCGCTGTAATTTCACCTTCTATGAGGAATTCTCCTACCTCCTCTTGAAAGTTATTATCTAGAGTAGTACTCGAAGTAAAACCTAACTTCACTTTTTTCCCAATTTTAAACAACTGCTCATGTCGCCAAGCTTTGTTTTCTGGTCGGTCAGATGCGGGAATATAGCTGTTATGGATTACTAGCGTAAACATTGCTGGTAAATGAAGGCTTTCTTCGATTGTGATTTGCAACAAATCCTTCATTAATTCAGGAGAAGCCTGTTTTCCATCTATCTGTATTTTAGGTTCGCTTAAATAAAGGCTTTTTTTAGGAGGCATAACTATTACTTTATAACTTATGAAATGTTCAGAGCAGCCTTTAATGACAAAGTAAATACTAATTTGTCACTTTACTTATTTTGTCTTACTCAGTTTTTGCCCCTTTTGATCTGTCTGACGAGCGTTGCCTGTAGAAGCAGATTTACGTCCTCCAGGAAGGTTATTCTTATCTACTTCTTGCAAGGCTATATCTACCAGTGCCCTGACTGGTGTACCATCACTCAAAAACATATTTAAAGTGTAAGTTAAACTCGTAATTACACAATAAAAATACTCATTTCCCCATGTAAATATATAAACAGGCGGGCGTTTGTCAGTTGATTTACTGATAGTTTCTACACCTAACTTAATTGTATCTATATATTTTTTCATCACTGACTCTTTCGTTTCATAAGTATCATAAAGTAACTGTTTAAGTGTAAATTTGTAAGGTTCAACTCCAGAAAAGTTTACTTTCGGAAGTAGAGTAGTTCCTCTATTACCATCCTTGCTTTCCCACTTAACAGTCCGAGCGAAACTAATATCTGTAGGATTAAACATTAATTCAATGTCTGGCGCTTCACCGTTATAAGCTACAAGTTTGGCTTTCTCCAGTTGCGGTTGACGTTTTTGAATAACAATAATTGCTGGACTTGCCATTTGAATATTCTCCAAAAATTAATTCTTGAATACAAATTTACCAAGGTAATCTACCAGAGGAACCACCATGACGTTCTCGCTCAATTTCTATCCGTTGTCGTAATCTGCTATAAACTTCACGAGCTAGAGCTTCAAGATCGGCTGTATCATCTTTATCATCTTCTTGAGAAAATGAGGATGCGCTCTCTATCGTCTCAGTTACTGGTGCTATTTCTCTAGATATGTCGGGTAGAGTGACTTCTCCACCATTAGCAAAGCCTCTAGCTGAAGGAAGGTGTTTAGCAAAAACTTGTGGCGATTCTGAAACGTGAGAAAATTCATAATTTTGGCTATTAGATTCTTCATCATTAAAATTAAAGCTAGTAAATTCATCATCATTTCCATTTAGTAAATCTTCCACACTTGACCATTGAGAAGGTGTATTTGACCTTTGGGAAGATGTATTAGTGGTGGAATTTGTTTTTCGGAAAATCAGGGGAGGCGATGAGTATTGGGGTGAAGGTTCATCCACATGAATCGTTTCGTTTTGAAGAGGATTAAGCTGTGGAGAATTGAGTATCGAAAGTTTCTGTTTTCCAATATCTAACCCCAAGGAAGAAGGAGTTAAAGAATTGGATATATGAGATGAGTGAGTCTCAGCGCTTTTTAGTTGTAATGAAGTGTCTGGAAAAGAATCGACTTTAGTCGGAGTCTCTGGAGAAGTTTCTTCTTCTGGTTCTTGAGGATTGGGTGTCTGTAAACTTGGAAGGATAATATCGTGCGGTGTTCCACCAGTGTTGATGTGATGCAGTAGAGGTAAATTCTTCTGTGCATCCCTGGTATTAATCACAAACTCCCCAGGCGTAAGCATTGCAGGTACTGTATCCGAGGGTGCTATCTGCTGACGATTTTCAACGTGGGAGTCTATGACATGACCACCAGTAGCATAACCTTTAGGTGCTGGCAAATTTTCTGCGATCGCATTTTGCTTAACTTGAGGTAATATATTTACCTCATTTTGTGCGGACGTTGGATTATCTGAGGTATCAACAAAGGTTGATATTTCAGGATTTTCTTCATTTGTTACCCCAGAGGTAAATTCTGATTCTACTATTTGTTCATTGTCAATAATTTCCCTGAAAATACTCGCAGTTTCACCAATCTCAGGCGATATGGCGCTAATTGCTGGTATTTCACCAATCTCAGGTGATATGGCGGTAAGTGGCGCGATCGCAGTTTCACCAATCTCAGGCGATATGGCGCTAATTGCTGGTATTTCACCAATCTCAGGTGATATGGCGGTAAGTGGCGCGATCGCAGTTTCACCAATCTCAGGCGATATGGCGCTAATTGCTGGTATTTCACCAATCTCAGGTGATATGGCGGTAAGTGGCGCGATCGCAGTTTCACCAATCTCAGGCGATATGGCGCTAATTGCTGGTATTTCACCAATCTCAGGTGATATGGCGGTAAGTGGCGCGATCGCAGTTTCACTAATCTCTGGTGATGTAGGAGTAATTATTGGTGTTTCATAAATCTCAGGTGATGTAGCCAGAAGTGGTGCGATCATAGTTTCAAAATTCTCAGGCGATATTGTACTAATTATTGGTGTTTCACCAATCTCTGGTGATGTAGGAGTAATTATTGGTGTTTCATAAATCTCAGGTGATGTAGCCAGAAGTGGTGCGATCATAGTTTCAAAATTCTCAGGCGATATTGTACTAATTATTGGTGTTTCACCAATCTCTGGTGATGTAGGAGTAATTATTGGTGTTTCATAAATCTCAGGTGATGTAGCCAGAAGTGGTGCGATCATAGTTTCAAAATTCTCAGGCGATATTGTACTAATTATTGGTGTTTCACCAATCTCTGGTGATGTAGGAGTAATTATTGGTGTTTCATAAATCTCAGGTGATGTAGCCAGAAGTGGTGCGATCACAGTTTCAAAATTCTCAGGCGATATTGTACTAATTGTTGGTGTTTCAACAATTTCAGGTGATGTAGCTAGAAGTGGTGCGATCGCAGTTTCAAAATTCTCAGGCGATATTGTACTAATTGTTGGTGTTTCAACAATTTCAGGTGATGTAGCTAGAAGTGGTGCGATCGCAGTTTCACCAATCTCAGGCGATATTGTACTAATTGTTGGTGTTTCAACAATCTCAGGTGATGTAGCTAGAAGTGGCGCGATCGCAGTTTCAAAATTCTCAGGCGATATTGTACTAATTGTTGGTGTTTCAACAATTTCAGGTGATGTAGCTAGAAGTGGTGTGATCGCAGTTTCACCAATCTCTGATGATGTAGGAGTAATTATTGGTGTTTCATAAATCTCAGGCGATGTAGCGGTAAGTGGTGCGATCGCAGTTTCACCAATCTCTGATGATGTAGGAGTAATTATTGGTGTTTCAGAAATCTCTGGTGATGTGGTCAGAAGTGGTGCGATCGCAGTTTCACCTATCTCTGATGATGTAGGAGTAATTATTGGTGTTTCAACAATTGCAGGTGGTACTAAAATGGGCTGACTTTCTGTAAACTCGCTATTAGTACTCTCAAGATAGCTGTCACGTTGTAGTGAAGTCAGATTTGCTGAGATATCTGAGACATTAACCACCATAGCAGACTGTGACTCTGAAATTACTAACGCTTCATTATTATCAGAGTTTCTGAATAAACTAGGTATGTCTTCAATATCGGCTGAGGTAGGTGTTAACTGAACAGGTATACTCGCTAGAGACTTACTTGAAACACTGGGATCAATTTCTTGTTGTATTGCAATAGGGCTTTTTGCAACTGAAGACTCAGAATTAGGTGCAGCAATATGCGCCCCTACATTATTTTCATCATTCGCCAAAGGATGGATTAAAGTAGGTGCATCATCAAGATCGGGTAAGGTAAGTGCTGACGGCAAAACTAGAGAATTATCAACGACAGCATTATCTAGTTGCAATGTGGGTATTTCCAAATTAGCCTCTGCCTGTTGAGGCTCATCTGATGTTAATAAGCTATTTTCATTACTATTAATATTAACATCGCTTTGAACAATATTCTTAGCCACAGATGATTTAACTGCTTTTTTAGATTTGGATTTTTTCTCAAGTGGCTTTTGAGATTTATTTGTTTTTTTTGATTTACTTTTAATATTTAGTTGTTGCGAGATGTCATCACTCGTTTTTTTATCAATCCGATTTGGCAGTATCTCTGGAATAATGTTTTTTACTATTTCACTAGTATTAATATGACTATTTTCTGGTATAGCTAGTGAATCAAAATAATCAGATTCAAGTAATGGCAAATCACTATTTATATCTTGATTATTCCAACTATCCCAACCTATTAATGCTTGTATCGATGGTTCATGTTCACGAGATAAGAAAAATTTAGACGATGTAACTAATGGTAGTTTCGTTTGTATAGGACTAAGAAAAATACTTCGTGAATGCAAAGAATGAGACTGTTTTCTCAATACCATTCTCTCAGGATTTGATAAAGATGATATTACCCCAAGGGGATGAATATTGTTTCCTAGTGGAGATTGAATAATTTGCATAGTTATCGTTGAAAAATAGCCAATTAGCTAGAAACGAAATATCCACTTTTTTGATTCCGTTGTACAGAAGTGCCTCCTCCTGTAGACCTTGCAACTTGTAAGCCTTCATAAGCTAAAGTTAATTCTTCAATGGCAACTGCCTTACCATCTGCTTGGAGCGCAGGTGTTTTCCAGGTTATAGGAATAGCACCAATTAAAGTCCAACTCATCATCGTTTCACCGGCTTGATTGAAAATCAAAATATTGACATTGCGTCGAGATGTTTTCTTTTGTTCATCAAAAACTGCATTCATCCAGTTCCAAAAACCTGGATGGTCGGTAACTCCACGTTTAAGAGTGATATCTGCAAATTCTGTATGACCTAAATAAATTCTTTGTTGGTCGTTAACACCACCTTCCTGAAACACATTTTTCTTAATTTGAATACTTAATCCTGAGCATTCAGCGAAAGACGCAGCAATAGAACTGTCTATCTCAACGTAAAACCGATTAGTAGTGACATAATTTAATTCATGAGTAATATTGCCGTTATTAGCGCCTGTAGCCATCACAACCACCTTTGGGAATTATAATTACCGAGTCTTTCTCGCTGCGATCGCAAGTCTTCTAGCAAAAGTTTATATACGCGCTCTGTGAGTTCGTTCAGCAGCAGTGAGTCGTTGAGATATTTACTTGCCGTTTTAGCCGCCTTGCTAGCATCAGAAGTCACTGAAACCCCAGTGTATCCAGCAGCACCGCCAACATCTCCATCGAATGTGAAAAAATTTTGTTGCTGATTTGAATCCATAAATAAAAAAACTCTCCCTAAATCAAGGCTAAAGGTACTGCATCAGAATCAAAAGTAGCCAAAAGTCGAACTTGCCCTTTGCCTGGATTCAGACTTTTGAGCAATTGTGTTGGAAATGCGATCGCTGTACTCTAGCTAAATGTTAATAACAGCAAGATATTCATCTAGCTACTGCTTGGGCCTCTGGAGAAGAAAATGAGAGAACACGTCAGCCGCCAGAAAAAAACTACTACAGGCTTCTCAATTCCATCCTTAAAACACCCGACACGCGGCTTTGGTTTGGAGTCGTCGGCAATTTCACGCCAAGCGGTTCCTGAAATACAACCACTGACTCACGATATCAGTCGCATACCACTGCGTACCCAAGCAAAACTCTCAATTAGCCAGCCTGGAGACATTTACGAACAGGAAGCTGATAGCGTTGCACAGCAGGTAATGCAAAGAATGGCGCAACCTGTAAATCGTCAGTCTATCCAACGAGAAGCATTGCCAGAGGGAGAAGAAGAATTGCAGATAAAACCTCTGGACATTAGCACATTGCAACGTCAAGAAATGCCAGAGGATGAGCAAGAATTGCAGATAAAACCTCTGGACATTAGCACATTGCAACGAGAAGAAGTGCCAGAGGATGAGCAAGAATTGCAGATGAAGCCAATGGTGCAGCGTCAGGCTGAGGCTGGGATGGATACTGCGCCTGACCTGGAAGCATCCATTAACCAAGCAAGGGGTGGTGGACAATTGATGGCAGACAATATCCGCGAACCGATGGAACAGGCATTTGGCGCTGATTTCAGTGGAGTGAAGGTTCACACGGATGGTCAATCTGACCAGTTGAATTGTTCAATTCAGGCGCGTGCTTTCACAACGGGACAGGATGTGTTCTTTCGGCAGGGGGAATATAATCCTGGGAGTCGCGGTGGTCAGGAATTGTTGGCGCATGAATTGACCCATGTTATGCAGCAAAATGGGGGAGCTGTACAGCGATCGCCTTTACCACCGCAGCAGTTATCGCAACACACAGCCATCGAAACAAAATTGTCATCGGAAGGCGATCACGTGATCCAACGAGCGAAGCTAAATATCCGCGATGATGGAACGATCAGTGGCGTCTCAAAGTTTCCTAATCGCCCTAGCTCCAACCTCAGGGGATCTCAAGGTCAACACCTGACAGCATATGTCGTATTTGAAGATATGATCAGTAACAGGGTAACAGACCGAACAGTGGCAGAAGCAGCAGCAGAACTGGTCAAAGTATTGGAGGAAATTTCCGAACTTCCGGGTATGAAGCTACAAAGTGCAAGTTACCTCAAAAGTCCTATGACAATCAATATTGAACTACTCAAAAACCATAAGACAACGGCAGAGCAAATCGGAAAAGTTATCGATAATATTTTGTCAATCAGGAATAACGTACCGGGTACAGCAGAACGTGGAACTGGTGGAGGCAAAGGGGAAGCTAAACACGCCGGAACCATAACAGAGGTAGAGAAGGCGTTGAGAAACGACAAATGGAATAAATCATGGAACAACGATATTGTATCAGATCAGGTTCGTTATGGAGTGTGGAAGCTGTTAGACTATGATCCCAAAAACCCAACTTCAGAAGAAGAAATAGCAACAATAGCAAACAAGATCATAACTCACTATAAATCCATCGTGAGTGCATATCCATTAACAGATCGATGGTTAAACGAGCGGGAAGATTACTTTAAAACCTATTTAGACGCACATAGGGATGATGTAGGGATGCCACTTAGACAAGTAAAGGCATCGAATTTAGAAACGATATTTAATTTTGTAAATCAGGGGCTGTAGCAAAAGAGATAAATTAAGTGCGATCGCCAATCTTGTAGGTTAGGTCAAAACATGAGATCCAATAAGCTAAAACTTCAAGGCAAATAGATATAGACTTGAAGATCAAACGCCCGATACTAAATAAAGAGTGGGTTTCTCGAAAATTTAGACCTTGGGTGAATTGTGTTACAAGTGCGATCGCTGTACTCTAGATATTAGTAATAGCCAAATAGTCATCCACCTACTGCTTAGGCATCAGGAGAAAAAATGAGAGAACGCATAGGCCAGCCCAAAAAAGCTACTACTGCTTCCTTCTCAATACCTGCACTCAAACAACCGATACCTGGTTTTGGTTTAGAGTCCTCTGGTGCTTCATCCCCAGCAGCAAATGAAGTGCGATCGCGAAATTTACCTTTAATGCACGACATCAGTCGAATATCACTGCGTCCCCAAACAAAACTCACGGTTAACCAGCCAGGAGATGTTTACGAGCAGGAAGCTGATAAAGTAGCACAGCAAGTGATGCAGACTATGAGCGAGCCTGTAAGTAAACAGTCTGTGCAACGGGAATCATTACCAGAGGAAGAAGAAGAATTACAAATGAAATCCCTGGCTGATGCCAATACTTCGCTACAACGGGAAGCATTACCAGAGGAAGAAGAAGAATTACAAATGAAATCTCTGGCGGATACCAATACTTCACTACAACGGGAAGCATTGCCAGAGGAAGAAGAAGAATTACAAATGAAATCTCTGGCGGATACCAATATTTCACTACAACGTCAGGGTGGTGGGGTTACAGCCACATCTGACTTAGAAACTTCAATCCAACAGGAACGGGGAAGTGGACAGACACTTTCAGACGATATCCGCCAACCAATGGAGCAAGCTTTTGGGACTGACTTCAGCAGTGTCAAAATCCACACAGATAGCCGCTCTGACCAACTCAACCAATCTATCCAAGCTCGTGCCTTCACTACAGGACAGGATATATTCTTCCGTCAAGGAGAATATGCTCCAGAGAGTCATGGAGGGAAGGAATTACTTGCCCATGAGTTAACTCACGTTGTCCAACAAAATGGTAGTGCGCTTGGGCGTAAATTGCTTCCTGACCAGGAGATAAAAAAAAACAAGATCCCCAAGCCAAAGCCCTTTTTAACTCCCCTTCTGGGTATCAACCAGTAATCCAGCGTAACCCTTTTGAAAAGTTTAAAAAATTCTTTTCCAAAGACAGTGGCGATGAAATAGAAGAAATACAGGTGAACGGGGAAGACTGGAAAAAATACTTGGAGTTAGATATCTTGACGATGCAGCCTAGCGATATCATAACGGACAGGCAATTTGGGCATAATTTATATATAAATATCAGATGGTACAACAAATCGCAAAAAAGATTGCGCCTTTTGACACCGCCACCACTGGAATATTTTGAGGAAATAACAAAGATCACGACAGACAACGGCGGCAATAGAACTACAGAAACAGAATCGCTGGATCAGTACGCAAACAGACCAAATTCTAATACTTTCCGTAGCTACGCACTAGGAACTCAGGGCATGATTATAGATCCAGGTAAGTCGCTCACGGCAAGATTTCTTGATCCGCCGCAGATCACAATCACACAAGATTATAAATCCCGCACAGTTAAGTTCAAAATCGGGTTACAAGGGTCGCAACAGTGGCTAACTGGTGTGCAGCAACTAACGTGCGAGAATAACAAGATCATAGAGCATGAGTTTATCCCAACAAGACTCAGGGCTGGCTAAGAACTACGGCACAATTAGTTTTTATAATATTAATTATCTTGCAAAAGTCCCATCAAAAATTAAAGACCCTTGAATAATGACTAATAACGCTTAAGAAGCCGATCGCTGTTGGTCAATTTGCAGTGGGATATTTTCTCGCACGAGTTGCCAAAAGTGCTTGATGGGGGGAATTTGCAGACGGTCTTGAGTTGTTACCATAACTACCCGACGAGTCAAACTGGAACCATCTGCTAAACCACTAGTATTATTGCTGGCTAAGGAACGAATCGCCAGGGTAGGGTCAAGACGAGCTTCCAATAATGCTGATTGAGGTAGTAAAGCTATCAGTTCTCCTTGGCGCACGACTCCCCGAAAGGCATCTAGGGTATTTACCTCTAAAGCCGACTGGAGTGTAGCTTCCATGCGCTCAAATCTATCTTGTATTAAGCGTTGCATCCCATAGCCATCTTTGAAAACCACTTGGGGATAACGAATTAGCTCCGACCAAGGAACGAATTCATATTGTGCTAGTGGATGATTAGCTGCGGTTAAAACTTCTATAGGTTCATCATAAAGTACTTCTACCACCATTTCTCTACTGGTGGTTAAAAAGCGATTATTCATCACAATTGCTAAATCTACCAATCCATCTTTGAGGACTTTGAGGGCGCGATCGCTCCCCAATGAAGTCACTCGCAATTGCACATCTGGATAATCATGACAAAATTTTTGCAACACTGGTGGTAAGTAAGATCCACATAGGGAGTGAATCACGGCAACGCAAAGTTCTGGTTGCTTTCCGGCAATTAAATCGGCTAATTCTTCTGTAGCAGTCTGCCACTCTTGGCAAATTTTGCGGACGCGGGGTAACAAACGTTCACCTCCTAGCGTTAGCTTGGCATGAGTGCTTCTGTGAAACAGTTCTATCCCCAAATCTGCTTCTAATGCTTGGATTTGGCGACTAATCGTCGATTGGGTAACACCAGATGTTCGCGCTGCTTGTTGAAAGCTGCCGGTTTGGGCGATCGCTAGAAAGGCTTGCAACTGCTCTAGGCGCATTTTTATGTAGCCTGAATTACATTTATCAGCTTCATTAAGTTAACGGATTTTTATCCACAATTTAGTAGAGTTTGTTACAGGTCTTTTTCTCTGATTTACATTTAAGTCAATCACGTTTTACCGCTTTTCTCGTCAATTATCCACTTTGCACCAGTTTTTTCGGTAAATTTCGCCAAAAAAGAATCGACTATTTTTTGCTGAAATATATGAATTTTTACATAATATTTTTAAACATCACGTGATGCGACGGATTATAGCGTTTTATCAACAAAAGGTTTTGTACAACCTCAAGCAAATAGCCGTATAACTTGTGGATACGGCTGCGATCGCGTCAGATTTGCAAGAGGTACAGAGGGCACAAACTACAGATGTACCCTCCTAGAGTATTGTGAATACTATTTTCTGCGAGAACCTGTTACTTCATCAGGATCGCTATAAGCCCGGACTTTTTCGCGATTACGTAGTCCTGCTAAACCAGCTAGACCAAGCAAACCTAGCCAACCCCAATCAAAACCGCGATCGGTAGTTCTTTCGGAAGTTGTGACGCCTGTATTTCTGTTAGTACCTGTGGCATCAGTGCCCGTGCCTGTGGTATCTGTGCCCGTTGTACCAGTACCTGTGGTATCAGTGCCTGTTGTGCCAGTGCCAGTACCCGTGGTTCCAGTGCCAGTACCTGTGGTTCCAGTGCCAGTACCTGTGGAATCAGTGCCCGTAGTTCCAGTACCAGTACCTGTAGTTCCAGTTCCAGTGCCTGTGAAATCAGTTCCAGTGCCAGTACCTGTAGTTCCAGTACCTGTACCTGTAGTTCCAGTGCCAGTACCTGTACCTGTAGTTCCAGTACCTGTACCTGTAGTTCCAGTGCCAGTACCTGTAGTTCCAGTACCTGTACCTGTAGTTCCAGTACCTGTACCTGTAGTTCCAGTACCTGTACCTGAGCTACTGCCACCACTGGAGCCTCCACTGCCAGAGCCAGAGCCTCCACTTTGGGCAGAAACTGAAGGAGGTAAGGAAACAGAAGCGAAACTGATGGCAAAGACAGTAGCTAAAACAGCTTTAGATAAATCGGAAGGCTTCATGCTTATGGTTCCTTTTATGTTCTAGATTTCTGTGGTTGATTGATTTACAAAACCGATATTTTCTACTCAATCCACTGCTAAATTAGGTAAATTTTGACAATATAGATTGAGGAGTTTTTTACCTAGCTTCTTTTCAAAAAGTTGTTTGAAGATACCATAACAACTTACTATTCTTTACATCAAGCAAAATAATTCATAATCAGTAATTACTAATTCAGGATTATGAACCTACAACCAAAGTCACTTGTTCATAATAAAAAATGAATGATATTTATTTCTAAGATAAAATCATATTCACTTTTATGCCATTTCTACCTAATTACTTATTGTGAATTATTTTGTGATTCTTACACAGCATAACTGCTAGCTTTTCACCGGACTATCTACCAGAAGAGTAAAACCGCTTATATCGCAGGAATTAATTTGGCATTAAAGTTAAATTAGTCTATGAGTGTGAAAAGAATGAGACATTTGAAAGTTGGCAATTAGATAAAGCTACTTACCTAATAAGTACAAGCGATCGCTAAGTCCAGTAAGATTTTCACCTTAATAAATATAATTACTTTATTGACATTAGCTTTTAGTTATTTGGATATAAATGAACTAGAAACTTTAAGCAATTAGATGTTGCAAGCGGTTAAGACTCTATTAAGAATACTTTACAATCTTATTTCACCTGAGAACTTATAACTTCATACTCCAGGTGTGTCTTACTTTAGACTTAAGGAATACTTTTATTGTCAGTTAAGCAAGGCGGCGTAAATAATTAAAGGTTTGTAGTAAGGACTTTAGTCGTCTCTTCTCTACGAGAAGCAGCACCAACGTGACGCGACGCGATAAAAAGTTGACAGTGAACAGTCCTAAAATTTACCATTCGCTTAAAGCGATCGCTATTCCTTGTTTTAAATCTGGTGTGAGTGCGTCATTATTTGCTAACTGCTGCAATTGTTGATGTGTAGCTTCCCCATCCAGATTTTTCAGAGCTGCGATCGCATGTAGTCTCACCAATGCATTAGAATCGCCTAACAGCGAAATCAATGGTTCAATTGCCTGCATTTCGCCTAACTGTCCTAAAGACAAAGCGATCGCACTTTTGATGCTAGCAATCTTTGTGGCTGGATGTGGCGTTAGCGTTGGCGTTGGCGTTGGCGTTGGCAAAGCCTCTCGAAGAGAAGCTTGCCGTTCGCGTAGCGTTCCGCAGGAAAGGCATCGCAGTATTTGCAGTAAGATTTCTGCGGCTGGTGTAGTTAACTGCGGTTCTTGGACTCGTCCCAAAACTGTGACAATTTCTTGCCATACTGTCTCGGAAGTGCTTTGATTCAGTGCTGTTTGCAAATATTCCAAACTCGATAACGTCCCTACCCAACTTAAAGCGCGGATGGTTTCTAATTGCAGCGTTATCGGTGTCTGGGGTGAAATCAGCAAATCAAATAAGTGTTTGGCAGCGTCATCACTACCAATCCGAGAAAGGGTAACTGCGGCTGCACAACGAACATCAAGGTTAAAGTCGTAAAGTTTGGGTTGCAGTCTCGTTATTAAATCTAATGCTTGGTGTAAGTCGGGGCGAAAACCTAAACCAAGCACTGCTATACGCCTGACTGTGGCGGCTGTATCATCTAAAGCTTTTAATAATGCTGGCGGTACACGTTCGTCATGAAAACTGCTGAGGGCTTCAATTGCGGCGGCGCGGATTGCTGCTTGTGGATCTTGCACTACACTTAACAGCGGAGTGATGGTTTCTGGTTGCCGAATACAACAAAGCGATCGCACTGCTAACAATCGTGTATCTTCATCTAATAGAAGTTCCGTTAATGAAGCAATAGCAACAGTACCCATTTGTCCCAGTGCTGTAGCTGCGATCGCTTTAAGTTCTTCATCCTGATCATTTTTCAACAATTCAACTATTGACGCGATAGCTTCTGGGTGTTGAAATTCGCCCAAAGTCCTGGCTACATACCAGCGCAATTCTTCTTCTGCTTCTTCATCTTCTAATATTTCAACAAGAGGTGGGATGGAAATATCTCCCAAGTGAGTCAACACTTTGGTAATTTCCCAGCGTTGCTGAAAATCCCCCATTTTTAACATAAAAAGTGTTAATTTCAGGAGATATTCTCGATTTTCAACTATCTCTGGATGTTCCGAGTCTGCCCCTAAAATCAACTGTTGCAAATATTGAATTAGTGATGACCAATCAGCGGAATTATGTGCTGCCTCGGCTTGTACCAAAAGCTGTTTGATGTTACTCACAATATCTTGCTTTAATTATCATCTCCTGCCCCCTGCCCCCTGCCTCCATTAGCTTGGCTTAACTACAACCGAATTACCCTCAATCTTAGCGGCGTAAGTTTTCAGAGGGTTTGTCGCTGGGCCTTTTTGCACTTTACCATCGGCTGCATATTCCGAACCATGACAGGGACAAGCAAATTTTTTCGCATCAGCTTTCCATGCTACGGTGCAACCTGCATGAGTACAGGTAGGATCAACAGCAGTGAGATTTCCAGCTTTAGATGTGCCGACTACCAGCACCGGCCCAGCAGGTGAGTTTTTTGCCAGCAATTGACCTGTTTTATCTAAATCTGCCGATGTACCTACTGTTTGCCAATCTTTAGATGCTGGAGTTGTTTGAGAAGAACAAGCTGCGATCGCTACAGGTAGAGAACTCGCAATCAAACCCAAACCTACCCAATTAATAAAATCACGACGTTTCATAGCTGCTGAAATAATATCTAAGTTTTAGCTAACATCTGTTGCTCAATTTTGGATTTTAGATTGATCTATGGCGATCCAAAATTGCTTCAGTCATCTCAAATACCGTTGATTAAGGGTTCTACATCGTTCATTGGTGACTTTAATGCAAAAAATGCATAATACTCATGCACTTTCTGCGGATTTTACCAAAAAACGTAACATTTTATACGATTTTAACAAAAATCTCATCTTAAGTTATGAGTATCGAAATTGTTACATGAACATTATCTAAACCTGCTTGACAAATTCCCAAGATGTAAATGGTGACAAATTCTCCTTAACTAACCACGGATTTGCAGTTTCGCGTTGGAATGTTCTTGAGTAAAAATAATCAGCCGTAGTTAAATATTAAGTTTTTATTCCCTAACCCTCGTAGATACAGCACCTGATGTAACTACGGATTGATTGGTATTGGGAAATTACGACCACAGTTCCCGATCATATCAGTAATTTGCAGCGAGATTCAGCCTCATGACAGACACAGCAACTACCACTAACCTTAATAAGTTTGAGAAATTAAAAGCAGAAAAAGATGGACTCGCCATCAAGAGTGAGATAGAGAAATTTGCCGCCCTGGGTTGGGAGGCGATGAACGAAACAGATCGCGATCATCGACTCAAATGGGTAGGCGTGTTTTTTCGGCCAGTTACTCCAGGCAAGTTTATGATGCGGTTGCGGATGCCTAATGGTATTCTTACCAGCAACCAGATGCGTGTTTTGGCCCAAGTAGTGCAGCGTTACGGTGATGATGGTTGCGCTGATATTACTACCAGACAGAATATTCAATTACGGGGGATTAGGATTGAAGATTTACCAGATATCTTTAATAGATTTCACGCAGTTGGTTTAACCAGCGTTCAGTCAGGGATGGATAACGTTCGCAATATCACAGGCGATCCTGTGGCGGGGTTAGATGCAGATGAGTTGTACGACACGCGAGAGTTGGTACAGCAAATTCAAGATATGCTCACCAATAAAGGGGAAGGAAACCCAGAATTTAGCAACTTACCACGGAAGTTTAATATTGCGATCGCAGGTGGACGAGACAATTCGGTTCACGCTGAAATTAACGATTTGGCTTTTGTGCCAGCATTTAAAGAAGCAGGGGAGCAGGGGAGCAGGGGAGCAGGGGAGCAAAATTTACTCTCTGCCGATTCCCACGACAAAATTTTCGGGTTTAACGTTTTAGTCGGTGGCTTTTTCTCAGCTAAACGTTGTGAGGCGGCGATTCCTCTGAATGCTTGGGTGGCTCCAGAAGATGTGGTAGCTGTATGTAGAGCGGTTTTGGAAGTATTTCGCGATTGTGGGCCACGTGCTAATCGCCAAAAATCGCGCTTGATGTGGCTAATCGATGAATGGGGTTTAGATAAGTTTCGAGCAGAAGTAGAAACTCGTTTGGGTAAATCATTAATATCCGCAGCACCTAAAGACGAAATCGACTGGGAAAAACGCGACCACATTGGGGTATATAAACAAAAACAAGCAGGATTAAATTACGCAGGTTTGAACATTCCTGTTGGTCGATTGTATGCCGAAGATATGTTTGAAATCGCTCGTCTAGCTGAAGTTTACGGCACTGGCGAAATCCGTTTTACCGTTGAGCAAAACATTGTTATCCCCAACATTGCTGACTCGCGTTTAGCAACATTTTTAGCAGAGCCATTGCTGGAGAGATTTTCGATTAATCCTGGTTTACTGGCGCGATCGCTAGTATCTTGCACAGGCGCACAATTTTGCAACTTTGCCCTCATCGAAACCAAAAATCGTGCCCTGGCAATGATTAAAGCCTTAGAAGAAGAGTTAACCTTCACCAAACCAGTGCGAATTCACTGGACAGGTTGCCCCAACTCCTGCGGACAGCCCCAAGTTGCAGACATCGGCTTGATGGGAACTAAAACTCGCAAAAATGGCAAAACCCTTGAAGGTGTTGACATCTATATGGGCGGGAAAGTTGGCAAAGATGCCCATTTAGGAACTTGCATCATCAAAGGTATCCCATGCGAAGACTTGCAGCCAGTATTGCAAGATTTACTCATCCAAAAGTTTGGGGCAAAACTCAACAAAGAAACCCTATTAGTTAGTAATTGTTAGTGCTTATTGGTGATTGGGCATGGGGCATGGAGTCAAGACTCATACTTCAACTTTAAAGGCTCAATGTTTAGTCTCAAAGGCGCAACTTCCGAGTTCAAAGGCGCAACTTCCGAGTTCAAAGGTGCAACTTCCGAGTTCAAAGGTGCAACTTCCGAGTTCAAAGGCGCAACTTCCGAGTTCAAAGGCGCAACTTCCGAGTTCAAAGGTGCAATCTCCGAGTTCAAAGGCTCATCTTCTCCTATTTATTCAATTTAGAAAGATTGGAATGCTTAAACAATTATTTTCATTTAGCGATCGCTACCGCATCTTACATCAGACTTGGTTTGCTTTCTTTCTCACCTTTGTTTGTTGGTTTAACTTTGCCCCCTTCGCTACAACCATTGGCAGAGAACTACATTTAGCACCAGAGCAAATTAAAACTTTAGGCATCTGTAACCTCGCCCTCACAATCCCCGCACGCCTAATTATTGGGATGCTTCTGGATCGTTTTGGCCCCAGAATCACCTACTCAATCTTGCTGATGTTTGCGGTTATTCCTTGTTTGGCGACGGCGCTAGCGCAAGATTTTAATCAACTAGTCATCAGTCGTTTGCTGATGGGAATTGTCGGATCTGGGTTTGTTGTGGGTATCCGCATGGTGGCGGAATGGTTCCAGCCGAAGGAGATGGGAATTGCTCAAGGTATTTATGGCGGTTGGGGCAACTTTGGAGCTTTTGGCGCAGAATTTGCCTTACCGATACTTGCAGTTTCTACGAGCTTTTTGGCTGGTGGTGCTTCTAACTGGCGGTTTGCGATCGCATTTACAGGAATTATTGCAGCCATCTATGGCGTAATTTATTACAACAACGTCCAAGATACACCCACAGGAAAAGTCTACAAGAAACCTAAGAAAAATGGTTCTCTAGAAGTGACCAGTATTAAAAGCTTCTGGGCGATGATTGTCTCGAATTTTGGTTTGATTTTCGCCTTGGGTTTACTAGCTTGGCGTTTGGAACAAAAGAACATTCGCTTCCTAACTGTGAGCCAAATGTATCTAACTTGGTTACTATTAGCAGGATTATTTGTTTACCAAAGTTACAAAGCTTGGGAAGTCAACCGAGAATTACTAATTGGCAAGAAAACTTATGCTCCATCTGAACGTTTCCAATTTGGTCAAGTAGCCTTACTCGAATTCACTTACATAACTAGTTTTGGTAGCGAACTGGCAGCCGTTTCCATGCTCCCAGCATTCTTTGAAAAAACCTTTGCTTTAGAGCATGTTATCGCTGGAATGATTGCCGCTACCTATCCCTTCTTAAATTTGGTTTCTCGTCCCAGTGGTGGCTTAATTTCTGATAAATTTAACTCCCGAAAGTGGACAATGACAATTATCAGTGCTGGTATTGGCGTTAGTTATTTGATGGCACATTTTATTAGTAATAGCTGGCCGATTCCACTAGCGATCGCAGTTACAATGTTTGCCGCTTACTTTGCCCAAGCTGGCTGTGGTGCAACTTATAGCATCGTCCCCCTAATTAAAAAGGAAGCTACTGGACAAATTGCCGGGAATGTAGGAGCTTACGGTAATTTTGGTGGCGTAGTTTACCTGACAATTTTCAGCTTAACCGACGCTCCCACACTATTTTCTACAATGGGTTTAGCTGCACTAGTCTGTGCTTTTATGTGTGCCTTCTTCCTCAAAGAACCAAAAGGTTCCTTTGCTGTTGTATCTGAAAGTGAATTACCAGAAACCGCAACTCAAAACCCTATTTTCTTAACTGAAGAATAGACCTATTTTGAAAATAGAGAGTAGGCAATAAAGCAAATAAATTCTCATAGTTTGTAGTAACAACTTTAGTCCTTTTTTTCTAAGCACTAAAGTGCTTAGAAAAAACCCTCTTGTACTAGCTTAAACATTGTACTCAGTTACGCTTCTCAACCTGTCGCTACATCTGAAGTTGCACAATCAAAATAACAAAATGGTACAACTGCCATGAGTGAATTTACCAAAACTCTTTGTCCCTACTGTGGTGTTGGCTGCGGTTTAGAAGTTTCGCCTCCAGCCCAACTTGGCAAAGCAACTAATCGAGATAGCCAAGGAAATCCAACTTGGCGGGTGCGCGGTGATAAAGCCCATCCATCTAGTCAGGGAATGGTTTGCGTCAAAGGTGCAACGATCGCAGAATCTTTAGATAAAAATAGATTACATTACCCAATGGTGCGAGACTCCTTAGATCAAGAGTTTCGGCGCGTTAGTTGGGATGAAGCTTTTGATCTCATTACCAAACGCATTCAAACTATCCGCTTCACCCAAGGGCCAGAAGCCCTATGTATGTATGGTTCCGGTCAGTTTCAAACCGAAGATTACTACATAGCCCAGAAACTCATGAAAGGCTGTCTGGGTACTAATAATTTTGATGCCAACTCACGTTTATGTATGTCTAGTGCTGTGGCTGGGTACATTCAAAGCTTTGGCTCAGATGGCCCCCCATGCTGTTACGAAGACTTGGAGTTAACCGACTGTGCATTTTTAATTGGTACTAATACAGCCGAATGTCACCCCATCGTTTTCAATCGGCTGGAGAAATATCACAAAAAGAACCGCAAAGTCAAAATGATTGTGGTTGATCCCCGTTGCACACCAACCGCAGAAGCCGCTGATTTGCATTTAGCCATTCGTCCCGGTACAGATATCGACTTGTTAAACGGCATCGCCCACTTGTTGATGCGCTGGAACTACATTGATACCATGTTCATGGACGACTGCACGAGCAACTTTCCCGCTTATGCTGAAGTAATTCGCCACTATCCGCCGGAAGTAGTGGCTCGTCAATGTGGAATCAGCATTGAAGATTTAGAAACAGCAGCTCGTTACTGGGGTAAATCTGAGCGGGTGCTGTCTTTGTGGTCAATGGGTGTGAATCAATCTTCAGAAGGGACGGCTAAGGTAAGAACTATCATTAACCTGCACCTGATGACTGGACAGATTGGCAAACCTGGGGCTGGCCCTTTTTCCCTCACTGGTCAGCCGAACGCGATGGGAGGACGGGAAGCCGGAGGTTTGGCGCATTTATTACCCGGTTATCGGACGGTGAAAGATCCTCAGCATCGTGCAGAAGTTGAAGAGTTTTGGGGATTCAAAACAGGACAAATTTCGCCCAATCCCGGTTTGACTGCTTGGGACATGATTACTGGCTTGGAAGATGGCGCTGTAGAGTTACTGTGGATTGCAGCTACCAACCCAGCTGTGAGTATGCCAGATTTAGAGCGGACTAAAAAGGCATTGTTGCGATCGCCTTTCACCATTTACCAAGACGCTTATTATCCCACAGAAACCTCTGCCTACGCTCATGTTTTGCTACCAGCAGCCCAGTGGGGTGAAAAAACTGGTGTGATGACAAATTCCGAACGGGTAGTAACTCTGTGTTCAGCATTCCGCCAACCGCCAAGAGAAGCGAAAGCAGATTGGGAAATTTTTGCGGAAGTTGGACGTAGATTAGGTTTTGAGAGAGAATTTGCCTTTGCTAACTCTGCTGAAGTTTATGCTGAATTTGTCCAACTAACTAAAAACCGCCCCTGCGATATGACAGGTATCAGTCACGCCCAATTACAGAAACAAGGCCCGACTCAATGGCCTCATCCTGAAGAGAGCAGGGGGAGCAGAGAAGCAGGGGAAGAAGCATCTGCCAATCGCTCTGGGAAAAGACTATACACTAACTTGCGTTTCCACACCTCTGATGGACGCGCTCGATTTGGGGCATATTACTCCAAGGGATTGGCAGAACCACCAGATCCAAATTATCCGTTTGTGCTAACTAATGGACGACTTTACGGACACTGGCATACGCAGACACGTACTGGTCGAATTGAAAAAATTTGCAAAATGCATCCCAAACCGTTTATTGAAATTCATCCCCGTGATGCTGCTAAGTTAGGTATTGTAGATAATCAGTGTGTGGAAGTGCGATCGCGTCGCGGTAAAGCGAAGTTTCCCGCTAAAGTGACAAAAGCGATCGCACCTGGTACGGTTTTTGTCCCTATGCACTGGGGTTCGCTATGGGCAGACAATGCCGAAGCTAACGCCCTCACTCATCCAGAATCTTGCCCTGATTCACTACAACCAGAATTAAAAGCCTGTGCGGTGCAATTGATACCAATTTCAGTGGAAGTTACAATCAAAAATCATCAACTCCAGTCTTCACAATGGTAAGCTGCAAAGTGTAGCTCGAAAGTAGTAATTTAAAACCATCAATAGGTAATTTCGTCAATAAACAATAGTCAATAGTTATTATCATTTTTTATGACTCTCTACTTTTGACTGTTACCAATTACTATATATAAAGAGGCTAAATCTCTAGTAACTAGAGGTTTTACTAGAGATTTAGCTATGGATAAAGAATAAAAAAATAGATAGAAAACTTACAAAACATCGGCAAGGAATATTTTTTTAATCCTTTAGATTTATCTATGGGATTTTCTTTTATTTGAGAATAGGGTGCAGCAGATGAAAAAGCTACTGAAGCGAATTAGAGAAGCTACCAAAGATGAGAATTTCATGCACATCATCGAAAATATAGAAGTGCTAGTTTCTAAAGCTCTATCTATTTTCATGGTAATTGTAATTTTGGTAGCGATCGCAGATTTAGGAGTATTTATTGTTAAAGAGTTATTTACAGTTCCTTATGGTAGCTTTAACACAACTTTGTATAAGGTTTTCGGTTTATTCTTAAATATTTTAATCGCTTTAGAGATTTTAGAAAATATTACAGCTTATTTGCGAAAACACGTTTTTCAGGTTGAATTAGTTATTGTTACCTCTTTAATTGCTGTTGCCAGAAAAATTATTATTCTTGACTTAGAAAAAGTTGAAGGTATTGATATAATTGGTTTAGGTATAGCTATTCTTGCCTTATCAATTAGTTATTTGATAATTCGGCTCAGTAATTCTAAAGATGCAAGTTAAAATAATTCGTAATGACGTTTGAATACTCACTAACGCTGCGCTAACGTAATTCGTAATTTAGTTTTGTAATGGGCATTTAGATCCCGCCACAAAACTTGCCGCTTTTCCTACTCCCCATCCTCACCCGTCAACTTTGGGTTTGTCGAGCAATGACAGATTTCTTTGAATTTGAAGCAGATTTTGTTGATTCCCTGCGTTGCATCCCTATGCAGGTACGTTGCAAATTAGATACCTGTGGCATCAAGCTAAAATTGTCTGATTGGAATCAAATGAATACAGCCGAGCGTCAAGCTTTAGTCGAATTACCTTGCACTACAGAAACAGAAATTCAATCTTACCGCGAGCATATCCAGCAATCAATTATACAAAGCACAGGTATACCAGCGAAAAAATTACCCATCGAGCCTCATCCTGCATGGCTTGACTCTGCCACTATACCAGCTAGCATTCAAGAAAAAGCTCAAGAAATCGGTGTAACCCTGACACAGCAAGATTGGGCAGCTTTAACACCCTTACAGCGTTTTGCCTTGATTAAACTCAGCCACCCAGGACATGAAAACAAAAACTTTCCCAGAGCAATGGGAGAATTTCATCTGCTTTAATTAGTCAATAGTCATTAACAAAACAAATCTGTAGAGTGCATTACACTTTGTTAACTTGCCGCATTTAAATGATACATTACAACACAGTTAGTGCTGTAATGTATCAAAAATTCATCCATAGGCTAACGCCGAAAGTAGCTAACTCTAAATTAATATTTACTTTATAAACAACTATTGATCGCTAATAGGTGAGGAGAACAGAAATATGGCTGCAAAGAAACTTTTAATGCTTGTTGGGGACTATGTAGAAGACTATGAAGTGATGGTTCCTTTTCAGGCGTTGCAAATGGTGGGACACACTGTCCATGCAGTTTGCCCAGACAAAAAAGCTGGCGACAAAGTGCGGACAGCAGTTCATGACTTTGAAGGAGATCAGACTTATAGCGAAAAACCCGGACACAATTTTACTTTAAATGCTACATTCGCAGAAGTAGAAGCCGCAACCTACGATGCCTTAGTTATTCCCGGAGGAAGGGCACCAGAATATATCCGCCTAAATCAGCAGGTGCTAGAAATCACCCGTCACTTTGCGCAAACGAATAAACCGATTGCTGCCATCTGCCACGGCTTACAGTTATTGGCAGCTGCTGATGTACTGCAAGGTAAGAGATGTACTGGATACCCCGCTTGTAGCCCAGATATCAAAAGTGCTGGAGGGATCTATGTTGATATCCCTGTCGATCGGGCAATAGTTGATGGTAACTTGGTGACAGCACCAGCTTGGCCTGCTCACCCCCATTGGCTAGCAGAATTCCTCACAGTACTTGGAACTAAGATTGAACACCCGGAATTGGCTACAGTTGTTTGAGGCAAGATACGGGAAATATTTTAGTTCACTTCATAACAGTTTCTTTCCCTACTTTCCACTCCAAAGGAGCTTTGGCAAAAACAACTGACAACAGATGACTGAAAATTATATATTTTTGAAATGGAACTAAATGCAGTAAAAAATACTATTTTTTAATAAATTGCGCTGGGTTTAATTTGCCGCTACGATGTCAAAAGTACAGCATCTAGACAATCTGATTTCTTCGCCTAACAAGCCAGTTTGAAGACAAACTCTCAGCAGATGGAATACTTATTTACATGAAGTGAAACAATTTGAAATTTTGCATCAATAATTTTAAATTTCTTAGCAGGAAGTGAAGCTATAGTGGATTTAGCAATGCTGCTGTTAATGTGGCTAAGGTTAGTCCTGCTGCCAAATTATGTGAAGAATAAGTTTAGAAACGCACTTCTTATCGATGACAGGCAAAAACGCAAGACATAATGCATTTCTGCGGCTAGTGTCTGGTAATGGGGCAGCTTTTGGATCAGAATCTCGCTATTCCCTGCCCCCCAGTAAAGAGATGGTAATTGGACGCGACCCCAGCTGCCAAGTTGTCTTGGATGCCATGATGTACCGAATGGTATCTCGCCGTCATGCGGTGGTTCGTCCCCTCTCTCTATCTCCAGATAGCAAATTTAGCTGGGTACTTTGTGATTTGAATAGTGCCAATGGCACTTATTTGAATGGACAACGCTTGTATGAATGTCAAGAATTGCACCCAGGCGATCGCATTTGTCTAGGTGCTGATGGGCCGCAATATGTTTTTGAGTACGAGTATACCTCACTGACTCCGGCGACGACAGTGAACCAAGTTACACCACTGCCTTCAGCGACGAACTACCACAACCACACACAATTAAAGCAGCCAGATTCTGTTAGCTTCACCCAGCTTTTTCCGATTATTTCCACTGGTAAAGATTTAACTCGTAAAGCTTACCTCGTACCGGGAATACTGACCGTAATCTTTGTAGTGTTAATGTTTGCTACAGTCGGTCGCCCCCAAGCTAATCAAGTAATTGTAGCAAGTTACATCGCCTTCGCTGCCTACTATTTTGTTTACCAACTTTGTGGTAAACAGAAGCCTTGGTGGGTGCTAATGGCTACAGCATTGGGTACAACGCTGATTTTGCTCAGTCCGCTGTTGGATCTATTTATCTTCGTGTTTCGCACCGTTCTGCCTGGAAGCTTGCCATCACCTCAAGAATCTATCACCTTCACAGAGTTACTGGTGCGGATGTTTTTTGGTGCTGGGTTGATGGAGGAATTACTCAAGGCATTACCTGTACTAGGGGCTTTTGCCATCGGTAGAATGTTGTCTTCACCTTGGCGGGAACGCATAGGTATCTGGGAGCCTCTAGATGGTATTCTCCTGGGAACAGCTTCTGCTGTAGGCTTCACTCTCTTGGAAACTCTCGGACAGTATGTGCCAGATATTACTCAAAATGTCACGCAACAGGTGGGTATAGGGGCTGCTGGTCAATTGGCGGGTTTACAACTGCTAATTCCGCGAATTCTAGGCTCTGTAGCCGGACACATGGCTTATAGTGGCTACCTGGGTTATTTTATTGGGTTAGCTGTCCTCAAACCCAGTAGAAGTTGGCAAATTCTTTCTATTGGTTATCTTAGTGCCTCTGCGCTCCACGCTTTGTGGAATGCGACAGGATCAATCAATGCCTTGCTGTTAGTAGTTGTTGGGGTATTATCTTACGCCTTTTTGATGGCAGCAATTCTCAAGGCACGGGCACTGTCACCGACGCGATCGCAAAATTTTGCTACCCGATTTCTGGGGCCAAAATAAAAGCAGGGGGAGCAGGGGAAGATGAGGGGGACAAGGAGAATAACCAATGCTCAATGCTTAAATATTTACCTCTTGGGATAGATGGCCTAGTTTGAAAATTAGCGTACAGTTAGTTTACTCTGAGGTAATTATACCTATAAAATAAAAATCATTAAACTTCTTCCAAAAGTCTTGATTTTTAACTCTTTATTTGCGCTTCTGCGTAAGGCAAACCAACATCTTTCTTTGCAAAAGACACCTCTGAACAGAGTGAACGCAAAGCGCGGGTGACGCGAACACAACGCAAGATAAGAATTCTAGCTTTTTCTATTCCCTATTCCCCATTCTTCATTCCCGATTCATAGTTCAGACTGAGACTTGTTAAGTTCAGTGAAAGCATAAGAAGCGATCGCTAAACTAACCTTTGCTTTCTCTACTTCTGATAAAGCTGTCCACTCGCTATTGTTAAGATTACTGAGCGCAGATGCCGCGTTGTGCGATTCACTACTTCGCATAGCGTAAGCAAAAGGACGAGCCAAGACTAAAAGATCCTCTGTTCCCCAAGTTGGTAGTACTGTCTGAACGCATTCAACCAGTTGCTCACTGATGACTTGGCGAGCAGCAAATATCTCAGCAGCTTTGGTGGCGATGGTGTTGAGCAATGCTTGGGGCACACAGGCAGCAAAAGCAGTCCGTAATGTTTCTTGAAGATTAAGCACTACTCCCTCTTGTAGGTTGTCATTGTAGTCTGGCGTAGGAGTAATACCAGACCAAAGTGTATCTAGATGGCTGTAAAAATCTTGCGATCGCTTCATCAGTTCAACACCCTGCAAATCTTCCATTCCGAACTGTTGTTCTAGTTCCTGAAAATAAGCTTCTGATTCATCATCACTTGGATTCCAAGGATAGTTAGCATCCTCTGGTTCCAGTAACGCTTCTAATAACTCTAAATCTACTTGAGATGGCAAAGAGGAGAAAGTGTCTGAGCCGTTAATTTTATTAGCCATATTTTCTTACCTCATAATTATTTGGTGGTATTGACAGCTACAATTTCTCAGAGGACATTTCCGCAAAAATAGTTGGTTTTTTCTCCAAGAAAAACAGATTTTAAAAGCTGATGCTTCAGATAAAAATCTATTTGTGCAATAGCTCCGCTAGGAGTCTTCAATCACAAACTCCCAGGTTTCACCTCTAGCACTTCCAAACTTTACCTGCATTCCTGATTTCAATGGGACTTCCTCTCGGAGGATTTGTTGCCAACCATTAGGCCCTAAAAACCAGGTTGTTCCGTAGGTGGAAAAATCTTGCAAGTAATAAGTTCGCACTAATGTAGCATCAGTAAGAGTATTGCGACAGAAGATTTCGGCATGGCGTTTGGATACAGATGGTTCGGGGATGACAATATCATTGTCTTTCGTGCGGCCGATGCGGGTGACTCCATAACGTAGTAACCAAGTTTTACCTTTTGGGGTAAGCGATCGTAAACTTGCAGTCGGAAGCGGCGAACCTACATCAGGAATGGCTGTATCTGGCAATTCCGTAATCCCTTCATCCAGATTCTTAATCAGTTCGCCATTAAAATCTGGATGCAGGTAGAGAACAGGCAAAGTCCAAGCCGGTTGATTAAATTTATACAATGTTAACAACTCTTGCCTAGCCTGTGCTACGGCTTCATCAATTGGTTTGTGCGATCGCAAAGCTTCGGTAAAGGCTTGAATAAAACTGTGGCTTTCGTGGTCAGCGATTTCATCGCGCATCGCCAAAACCGCAGGTACACCATGACGAATCAGTACTTCTGCTAAACTGCTGGCAGGTATCGCTTGATGATTGATTGCAGCTGGTTGTGCGCCCCAACAGGCGTTGAAAACCGCTAATTTCACACCTGTACGGGTCAATACTTGCGCCAATTCTATCCCATTTAGGGGCATATCTGGGCGCAAAAACAGTAACCCCCCATCTGGATCTGGCAAACCATGTCCAGCGTAAAAGAAAACGTTATATGCTTTGGTTTCTAATTCATCAATCAACTCTTGTGGAGTTGGTTGGAGGAGTTGATTCACTATACAAGGTGCGTATCTTTGGGAATTACCAGGTGTATCTGCAAGAGTTTGCTGTAAAATAGCAGCTTCTTGTTCTAGTTGCAGCTTGTCATCATGACCTAAAACTAGCAAAATACTTAAAGCCTGATCGGTTCTTAAATACGGTAAAGCTTCAACTTCAGTGCTGGTGCGACTAAATAGCAAATCTTGGGAGAGAGACATAGCCGATTGACCAGGCTCACGCTGCATAATTTCCCAAGGGAAAGCAATCAGATCCGGGTCGCGAATTTCTAGTCGAAAGCGCAAACGTGTATGCTGACCCATAGCAATACCACGACTGCGTTCTAGACTACCGAGAATTTGCCCATCGAATACCCAGCGCCATAAATTCATTCCCAAGTATTGCATCAGACGACTGCTGTAGGGGCCAGTAGTCTGACCTGAAGGGGGTGAAATCCAATCTATGGGGAATGGGATGACCTTTTGAGATGTTGAGTTTGAGGAAATATCTAGGCGACCATGACCAGCAAACATCTGCTGCCATTCTTGCCAGACTTGGGTAAGTTCAACAGGCCATACACAGTCATGTAAAACGTAGCCACTGGGATAGGGAGCCTTGACCACCCAAATGGCGAAGTTGTCAGTGCCAGTGTTTAGGAGACGGGCGATCGCCAAATTCAGGGATGGCATGGATTCATTAAACTAAAAGCTAAAAACAATTGAAAGAGGCAGGAGGCAGGAGGCAGGAGGAGTAAATCAGCTATAAGATTCGACCTTTCCTGATTTGGAGTTACTGAACTCTCGTACCTTGCGGGAAGCTGACGCAACAGTAGGAGTCCTAGACCTTTGCTCCTTTTGCCTCCTACCTTTCTTGATAATTTCAAATAACAATTCTCCAAGGTGAAAATTTTCTACTTTTTTGACCTTGTAAGTTTTTTACTATGATTGTTACTGTTATTATTTCAGGTTTTTACCAGTTTATCGAGTATTTGATTAAGTTGGACTGGTGTCAGGTGCAGGTGGTTGAGTAACTGGCGGTTGCGTGACAGTTCTACATGGACTTGGTGCATCTGATTCTAAAACAGATACGCCAAAACGGTTGAGTTGGGAGAAGTCTAACAATACT
Source organism: Nostoc sp. JL34 (assembly GCF_017114945.1). Lineage (GTDB taxonomy): Bacteria > Cyanobacteriota > Cyanobacteriia > Cyanobacteriales > Nostocaceae > Nostoc. The sequence goes on along the minus strand of NZ_JABXKQ010000164.1, from coordinate 65,552 downwards.
GTTGCTGGCAAAGGTTTTGAGTTGGCTGGAACTGGGTTAGTTACTGCTGATTTATTGGTATTAGCTGGAGTTTGTGTGCTTTTATTGGTACAGACTCGCATAGACACCAAAAAATTTCCCGAAGCAGGTTTGGGATTTGATTTTCTCTCAATAACTTCTAAAAAAGTCCCACGAGGAAGTAATTGGTTGTTTCCCAAGGAGATGTCGTTGTTAGTTTTTATAACCCAACCAGGAGAAAGTTTAGCAAGCGATCGCGGTGCGGGTGTCGCTTCGATGGCAGGGTTTTGAGTTTGTAATGGATTGGAAAAAATTGGAGAGGCCCCTGATGGCGATCGCAGTTGCTTCACGAACAATCCTAAAAAACCTGCTGCTACCACAAATATTAATGGAACTATCCACTGTAGGGGTAAACTGCGTGTTTTGACCGGCTCCTTTTCGGGAATGACCTGAGTTTTGTGGTTTGGGCTACCTAAAAGTGTCGCATCTGTCGTCCTGGACGTAAAATCAACAGTTTTGGCAGAATAACTTTCTGTAATCACTGCTTTGATGGTGATTTCTGGTTCCCAGTATTGGACTTGATAGTGAACTAAAGCAACGGTGACATTATCGTGTCCATTTTTCGTATTAGCGATTTCGACTAACCTATCGGCAACACTTGCTATATTTGCTTCCCCGATGAGAATCGGCAATATTTCTGTTTCCCAGTATTCCTCCACCCGATCAAAATCACTCAAACCATCGGATGTGAGCAGAAAAACAGCATCTTCATCGAGCATAAACCGTCCCGATGTGGGATGTAATGAACTACTCGGCCCCATGCCCAATGCCTGGACGAGAGAACCAGCAGCACTTTGTTGTACAGCCTCGCGGTAAATGGCATAACCTAGCCGCACTTCGCGAGAGGCAACATCATCGTCGAGGGTAACTTGATAACAGCCGTGGCGTGTAATCCAGTAAGCACGACTATCGCCGACGTGGGTAATGTACATTTCGTGGGCAACAGGCAATGCCATGACTAAAGTCGTGCCCATCCGTTGACGCCCTTGGCGATTTTCAACGTCATTGCGCTGACTAATTTTGTCATTGGCCATTGCCACTGCCTTGTCTAGGTCATTCAGCAGCAGTGAGGGGTCTATGTGGTCGTAGGGAACTTTTGTGAGTTGCTGTACCTGCTGCTGGATGGTTTCAATAGCTAAATTAGAGGCGACATTCCCCCCCTCATGGCCGCCAATGCCATCACAGACAATTGCTAAGGCTGTTGGCTGGGGTGGTTTGCTCACCAGAGTCCCACTGGAGGGGCTACAGGCATCTTCGTTACGTTGGCGACTTGGCCCGGTGTCGGTTTTGGTGATAATTTGGATCGTTGGTGTTTGCGATCGCCCTAATCCAGCCAATCCCCGATCTAAAACTCCAATTAATTGATCGGTTGAGTTTATTTCTCCCTGAATTAAGGAAAGGCTAACGCGATCGACAAATTCAGTTATGGCTGGTTTGGCATCACTAACCAACTGCTGCCAAAATTCACCTAGTTGGGGCAATTCTGGTGATATTGCAGTGTCAAAACGCAAATCTAATAAACGGACTAATGATCCTTCTACCCGTAATACATCTGAGTCAAGCAAGCTAGAAGCGACACCTTCACTCGCAAGAGGCTGCCACAGATGAGCTATTTGCCATAACCAATTGAGTTGGCGCATCGATGTCGCATCACGCCAAGCGGTAGTTAACTCGCTGCCTAAATGCACTTGTTGGCTAGTGTCATCTATTAGTAGTGGCGGTTTTTCTAAGAGTAATATTTCTCGATGGGAGGAGCCGTCAGTTAGAAAAAGCACTCCATATACCTGTGGTACATGTAAGCGGTAGGGAATCAGTCTCAGGTAAGCTCTTAATGGCTGTAAATTATCTAACTCAGGCGTTAGCGATAATAAACCAGGCTTCGTATCTAAAAGAAGAAATTTATCAAGGACTAAATAGCGATCGGCTAATATTTCTCCAGGGCTACCCACACTCGGGCCATCTACCACAGCCCAGAGGTAATTTTTGGGTAGGGGCGTGGAACATCGCTGGCAAAACTTGTGAGTCAGGGGGTTGGCAGCCTGACAATTTTCGTTTGGACAGTAGAGCGTTGCCGCGTCATTTTCCATAGTTTTCGCACCGATCAGCGATTGGCAATTTCTTTAACAGCATTAGTAGGGACAATCTAGACCGCTCATCTTTCTTAAACTTGACATACCCAGACTTTAGATGATGATTTGAGCTGGCGGATATCAGCAGGTGCTAATACTTACTTATCCAAAGAATACGCTCCTAAGTCAACCATACAGCCTCATCATAGCTTCTATTGCCCTGTGACTCTCCATCGCCAAAGCAACTAACTCCAACCCTGTTACCAAAGCATAACCCAAGCATAACTGCGCTATTTGCTTTTACTGAATTACCCCATCATCAAGAAGCAGATAATGTTGGTATTTATTTAGTTTATAAGTAGGATAGCAACAATTAACTTTAATTAAGAATTAAGAATAGCAAATATAATTTTGGCAAAAGTACCTGACGAATGAAGTGGCTCTAAAAATTTCTTCAGAAGTGCTGAGCGCCGGCTTCCGGCGATCAGACTTCTCGCTGAGTGCCGAGGAAGAAGTGGTACTTATAAATCTTTCTCCTCTCAGCCGAGGCATTTTTAACTCAGCCCTCTTCATAAAGAAGGGTTCAGCTAGCCGCTACCAACTCATTTGCTTATTGTTTGTCGTCAATGGCAACTTGGGGAACTCCCATACTGTAGTTGGTAACACGGGCAGAAAGATTGTAGCTGATTTCGCCCAGTTGCAGGAGCGATCGCAGATAATGCTCTAAATCTGACCCAACACGGCGCAAGTTATAGTCTGTGAGGTCTGCGCCACTAGATGCTTCTACCAGTTCATCAAATTTTCGATAAACTTTTTGCAGCGCATCTTCATTCCAGTTAAATTCGTTATCTGGGTCAATATCTAACGTTAAGACTTGTTGACTAGGAACCAGTTCGCCATCCCGGTCAATTTCACCTGCAAAAATGCGGACATGCCGGGTTGTGGACTTGAGCAGCATCGGGTTATCCATAAAAGGGTGTAAGATTTGCGTGGATTACACTGAAATTATTGTAAACGCTATATTCAAGCTTGAATGCTCTCAATTTACAAGCTTTGATCGCAGTTTCAAAAGGGTATATTGAATGGGCATAAGTAAAAATATCACTTCTACTGAATTAGCTTGTTACTTGTGTTATGAGTTGAAGACACAGTTAACTGCTAGTACTGACAGTAGTCGAATTATTTTTCTGTAAAAATTAATCGGTAGAGTATTTTTATCTGATGTACAAATCTTACCTACTGCTAAGATTTTTTTACCCATCAAGCCCAAAAGATAGTTGGGTGAGGCACTCGGCAGAAATAATTTGATCTGTGGACATTTTTTCTAGAGAACAAAAGTTTTGACATTAATAACTATGTTCATCAATTTCTCCTGAATTTTCTATTGCAAAAAACGTACATCAAGTAATTTCACGCAATAGCGCTACATCGACCGCTGGCTTTAATAAACTCAAAAAACTTCAGCGGTTTTACTTACGTATAAACACCAAAATTAGAGTAACAAGTCAAACTGTTGTTGACGTTCACATAAAGTTGATGTAAAAACCTTTAAAAAGGTTGAACAACTTCTTACAGAAACTTTATTGTGTAGAATCTTAAAAACTGAATAATAGTTATGGCTTACCATAAGCTACATCTGGCATAAAAACGTCAAAATCTAGACACTGAAAATCTAGCTTGAAAATACAACACAGGAGAGTGAAATGGATTACAAAGGTGATTGATGAAGAAAAATTCTTAATTCAAGCACTTTGGATTCAAAAGGGATATAAAGAATTCTGCTGGACATCTACCTCCTTACCCTCATGACAACCAAGTAAAGGAATCTCAATAGCTATGAACTCCAAAGCATTACCACGCCAGATAAATAATCTCGAAGTAGGTGTTTATGAGTGCGAAATCCATCTTAAATTTCGGTTGATTGAGGAAAAGAGTCTATTGAGCGATCGCGAGCAACTCTTACAGGTGCTACTTGATGCTTTAACCGAGGGTTCTGATGACTTTCTAGAGACGCTGCAAGCGTCCGTTAAAGCGCAGGAAGTGTCTGAGTTTAAAGCCTCACCTCAAATGCGACGACAGCTAATGCGCTTGCGTAATGCTGCCGAAAATCCCCAAACTTAAAAGTGTAATTTAAGTAGTGAAAAAGCGTGAATTGGGCATCAAATCAAATGTTGATCCCATACCCCCGTTGCCATAAAAACTAAGCAACAAATAGAATTCATAAAATATTGTGATTTCTACTTTGTGAAGGTCTTATTTAGCAGCACAAAGTCCCAGGAACAGTTTCCGCTATTAAAAACTTTGTAGCAAAGGGTACTGGTAGAATCTAAGAGGAAATTCAGCCGGGTGCATTTTACCGAGTTTTTATCAAAACATTGCAGGAAGAAAAAAACCCTGTGTCTTTACAGATGGGGAATTGGATAACAGGCGCAAATCAAATAAAAACCTAAAAGACCAAAGTAAAAATAAATAACCTTCCTTTTAGCTTTTTGCTTTAGCTAAGTGCCTGATTTGCTGAAATACTTATGTTTTATCTATTACTGGTAATCGGTTATGGTTTAGCAGCCAGTTACCTATTACCAATTACCCAGGGGCAGAAGGGGTAGGGGAGAAATGAATTCAAAATTCAAAATTCAAACATTTTAGAACTTCTGCCTCCTGCCTCCTCTTTCCCCATACCTATTTAGCAAGTCCGTGTTCTAGAGCAAAACGAACTAACTCTGTACGGCTATTGGTGCCGGTTTTACTAAACAAACGGCTAACGTACTTTTCTACATTGCGGACGCTGGTTTCTAAGCGACGGGCGATTTCTTTGTTCATTAACCCTTCAGCGACCAAGTTTAAAACACTTTGTTCTCTGGGAGTCAAATCAATTTTGAAAGGGGCTGGCGATTGGGAAATGGCATTTCTTTGAGTTAACAACGCCTTGATTTGGGCAATCTGATTGGCTAGTTCAGCAAGATCGGGGGTTTCAGAGTCATCCCCGTTACTTGCGGCCTTAGCGGCGCGACGGGCTAGCAAATTTTCGACTATGGCGACTAACTCATCTGGATCAAAGGGTTTGGGAAGATAGGCATCAACACCAGCATGATAGCCTTGGATGCGATCGCCTGTCATACCCTTAGCTGTCAAAAATACTACCGGTAGTGCTTGGAAGCGGGGATCTTCCCGCAGTTGCTTGAGGAACTGATAGCCATCCACTTGAGGCATCATCACATCGGAAATCACTAAATCAGGTGTATTCATCTGCATCCATTCCCAACCTTCAAGGGCGTTACTGGCGACTTGAACGCTGAAACCGCTCTCTTGCAAATAGTCTTTCACGGCTTCCCGTATCCCTGGTTCATCATCCACCAGTAACAATTGTGCTGACATTTAAGATTTCCTTGAGTTTTCCTTTTTCCAATTTAGCGAAAGTTGACAGGCATTGAACAAAAGGATAGAAGGGAAGATAAAGAAGATATTGCCGTGTCTACAAGTACCAGTATATGAAAGTACACTAATTGTAACTTCTTCAACAAAAACACTATAGTATGGTCACTAGAAGAAATTCCCAGAGCTAGCCGAATAGCCAAAGAATATTTAGGGGAGATTTCTAGAAAAGAACCATCTCAAAGTCAACTGTGGAAGGAAACAGAGTCCCAAATTCTAGCAAAGTCTGATGAGCAACTTGGAATTAATCTCCTTGACTGGGAGTTGATAGAAGCAATAAAGTATGCCATCATCTGAACGTTGCAACCAACGTGCAAAGTATGGTTTTGAAAGTGAAACCCATGCTCACAGATACTTTACAGCTACACTTAGGGAAGGTTGGCTTCCAATCTGGTAATAGGTTAACCATAATAGTAATAATCAAGACGGGAGAAGCTGCAAGATGACTGCTATTACCCTGAACCTAGAACCATTAATCAATCTCACTTCTGAGCAGTTTTATCAGCTATGTCAAGTCAACCCTGATGCTAAACTAGAGCGCACCGCATCAGGAGAATTAGTAGTTATGGCGCCGACTGGTGGAGAAACTGGTAGTCGAAATCGCAGATTAACTCAACGCTTGGGAACTTGGACAGATGAAGACGGGACTGGAGAAGCTTTTGACTCTTCAACGATGTTTCAACTTCCCAATGGAGCTTTACGTTCACCTGATGCAGCTTGGATTCCTTTAGCACGATGGGAAGCACTGGCTTCTGAAGAAAGAAAGACTTTTCCTCCCATTTGTCCAGACTTCGTAGTAGAACTGCGATCTGATTCCGACACCCTCAAGTCCCTCCAAGACAAAATGCAGGAGTATATGAAGAATGGTGCGCGGTTAGGCTGGCTAATTGACCCCAAAGGTAAGCAGGTGGAAATTTATCGCCAGGGAAAAGAGAAAGAAGTGCTACTGTCGCCAAATCATTTATTGGGAGAAGATGTGTTACCAGGTTTTACCTTGAATTTACAAGGAATTTTCTAATAACTTAATCTTGGAATCAACTTCCACTGCGCCTAGCAACCTTAATGACGCTTTCTGTGCCTCGGTTAACCCTCTGACTCCGGCAATATTCATTCCTTCATAAGGTCGTGGGGCTTGAAGCGTTTTGCAACATTCGCCAGTTTTGACATTCCACAGTTTAATCGTTTCGTCGTGGCTGGCACTTGCAAGCATTTCACCATCGGGGCTAAACTTCACTGACCACACCCGATTCTTATGTCCTGTTAAAATTTTGAGACATTCTCCAGTATTTACATCCCAAATTCCTACTGTTTGGTCATCACTGGCTGTAGCAAGTTGCGAACCATCAGGGCTAAATGCCACAAAATAAACACCACTGGTATGCCCTTTTAGGGTTTTAATACATCTATCAGACGGTAAGCGATCGCTATTATCTATTGTTAAATCCCACAATTTTGTAGTGTGGTCATCACTGGCGGTAGCTGCAATTTTACCATCAGGACTAAAAGCGATCGACCATACACCATTGTCATGCCCTTTGAGAGTGATCAAGCATACACCTGTATCGGCATCCCAGACTTTCGCGCTACAGTCTCCACTGGCGCTTGCCAGAGTTTGACCATCAGGACTAAAAACAGTACACCAAACCCAATCAGTATGACCTTGTAATGTTTTTAAACACTCACCTGTTTGCACATTCCACAATTTTAAAGTTCGATCAGCGCTACCAGTCAATAAAGTTTTGCCATCAGGACTAAAATTCACCGACCAAACCCAATTACTATGTCCGTGCAAAGTTTTTAGACATTCACCTGTGCTAGCGTCCCATAACTTAACTACGGTACTGCCACTTGCTAAGGTTTTACCATTGGGACTAAAGGCAACCGATACAACTAAACTGGTATGTCCTGACAAGGTTTTTATACATGCACCTGTCCGAATATCCCACAATCGCACCTGACAGTCACCGCTACCGCTTACCAAGGTTTTCCCGTCAGGACTAAAGGCAATTAATCGAAAGGCGTTAGTGTATCCTTTGAAAGTTCTTACACATTGCCCAGTGGCAGTATTCCATAGCTTAACAGTGTGGTCTTGGCTGCTGCTAGCAATTATTTGCCCATCAGGATTAAAAGCAATTGCCCAAACTTGGCTAGTGTGTCCTTGTAAAATTTTCTTACAGATACCCGCAGCCACATCCCACAACTTGATAGTTTTGTCATGACTAGCACTGACAAGGGTTTGACCATCAGGACTAAAGGCGATTGATTGTACAAAAGAAACGTGTCCCTGTATGAAGGTATTGAGTAGTTCGCCTGTTCTCACATTCCATAACTGGATAATATAGTCATCGCCCACACTCGCAAGAGTTGTTCCATCAGGACTAAAAGCAACAGCCTGTACAAAATTACTTTGTCCTGGGAAAGTTTGGAGTAACTCACCTGTAGGTACACTCCATAACCTGATAGTGCTGTCATTGGCACTACTAACTAGCATTTGACCGTCAGGACTAAAGGCGATTGAGTAAGGTTGGGTGCTGTGTCCTGTAAAAGTTCTTAAGAGTTGACCATTATAGACATCCCATAATTTAACAGTGTATTCATCACTAACGCTGGCAAGTGTTTGGCTATCTGGACTGAAGACTACATCAAATACCCAACTTGTATGTCCTTGAATTGTTTTCAGGCAAATGCCTGTGTTAGCATCCCATAGCTTTACACTTTGATCGTCGCTACCAGTAGCTATTATTTGACCATTGGGACTAAAAGCCAGTGAAATAATCCAAGGGGAATGTGCTTTCCATCTCGAAAGTGGTTTTCCGTCAACTACTTGCCATAATTGCACCTCACCCGCAGCGCCACCAGTAGCTAAAATTTTTCCATCTGGACTAAATGCCAGTGCCAAAATACTGTCAAAGGTTTCGGTAAAGACCGACTTTGATAAATCAGCGTTTTGGAAGTTAATCCGATTGAAATTAATATTTTTCAGATATGCCTGCCAAACAGTAAGGTTGGAAAAATCGGCATTTTTTAAATTTGCTGAGATATGGCAGAGTATATTTAAAAGATTTCCGCCAGCATACCCAGGTTGAATTGAGGGGTGATTTTGTAAATTCGGAATAAATTGATAAAGATAATTTTCTAGTTTCTTTTTATTTCCAAAATGCGCCACTAATTTATCAATTAATGGCTTTAATAACAAACAAAATTGTGAGTCTCGAACATAATCTTTAGCAGTAGCTTTAATTAGGGCATAAGAATTAAAAATCGAAATTATCCCTGTGGTAATTTCATTAAATACCACCGTAACTAATTTTTCTGTCATGTATTCCATGACAACAGGTTGTTGGGTAAAATTTACGTTATGGTTAATAAAATGATGACTAGTTTCAATTAGTGACCTTCTTTTTAAAGACTCTAGTGATTCAATGAGTTCTCGTGTCGAAATATGTGGTACGATGTCTTCTTGTAATTCAGCTAGAGAAACTGCTTCTCGATTAATTGCTAACCAGCACATAACCTGCTTTTCTAAAATAGATAAACGTTGACATTGCTGGTCTAAAAGTTCCCAAATATCGCCAAAAACAGCGGTATCACAGTCTAAAAATTGCCGCAACTTTCCAGCAAACAATTCTTGGGTTGTATTTGCAACTATCTTTAAAGCTAATGGATTACCGCTATAACGTGCGGTTAGTAATTGCTCCTGTTCTGGCGAAGCCGAAAAACCTTTATCTATAAAAATTTTGTGGATTTCTAATTCGCTTAAGCCTGTAACTTGTAGAGAACGAATGGGTAAATTTTCCCCTTCTTGCAATCCTAAACCTTTCGGTTTCTCGCGGCTAGTTAGTAATAAGCAGCTTTGATGGGATATTTCGGCAATACACCGAAATAGCTGTCCGTAACTTTCATATCCTTCTCGATAATTTCCAGCAGTTACACCACCAACAAGAATTGTTTCAACGTTATCCAAAATCAGCAAACACCGCGACGAACTTAAATATTTCATTAATAACGCTAGTTGTGCTTCATTGGTGTTGAGGAAATTTGTTTCCTGCTGATTAGATAAAAATTTAATTAGGTCTAATAATAAATTCTGTATAGGCGGTGCATTGCGTAGAGAACGCCAAAAAATATATTCAAATGCATCTTGGTTATTTTCTGCAACCTTAACTGCAAGTGCGGTTTTACCAATACCACCCATTCCTTGTAAGGTGATTAGACGAGTGCGATCGCCTACAATCCATTGGCTCAAGGTTTCTAATTCAGTGGTACGTCCATAAAAACGGGAAACGTCGATCGCTTCTCCCCAATCGATGCGATCGGTGAAGGGTTTGAGGTTTAATCTTGGGGAGATGTTTACGCCATTCTGCTGCTGTGTGGCTCGCTTCAGGACTCCGTGCAGATTATTCTTGGTAACTTTTTCATTTAAAGCTTGAGAGAGCGATCGCCATAGTTGCGAACCAACGTCTTTGATGTGTCCGTGATCGTATCTGACTTCTCGCGCCATTTCTAGGTAAGTTTTCCCTTCCCAGGCGTAGCGAAATACCATCTTTTGCACTTTTGTTAAGCTTCCTCGCTCCAATAATTGCTCAACGAGTGCGATCGCTTCTTCAACCGTCATTTATTTACGTAGTAATACAGGTTAACTACAATATTCCCACTATAAACTTGATGTTTTTCATAAAGTTTACCTAAATCTGCCAAAAAGAGCGATCGCTATAGTCTCGGTGATTTTGGCAAATAAGTCCGAAGCTGATTGCTAAAAATCAAAATTGCGATCGCACTACTACCATCAAGCGATCGTTTCACTGCTGACTAGTTTTTCAGTGTGTTGGCACACCATATTTCGATGGAGAAGCAAGCTAGACGTAGCAGATTCACCAGAAGGTATCGCTTTTTCAACCATCAATGTATTTACGTAGTAATACCAGGTTAACTAGGATATTCGCACCATAAACTTGATTTTTTCCAGAAGGTTTACGTAAATTTACCAAAAAATCCGACATTTTCCCGACCTTTTCTCACCATAAAATTTTATACAAGATTGTAGAGTATTGATGTGATTCAGTTGTAGTACTGGAATCTGCCCAATGATTAAACACAGGTAAAGTGTTTATCCCAATACTGAAAATTTTCGAGTGAGATAAATTTTTCATCTAGTTGAGCCATAGCAGTTGTGAGCGACGATGCTGATTCGTTCGCTGTCTTTTTCTGACTAATGGTTTGAAATTTGGATGCGATGCGATCGCACTTAAGTTATCGGGGTTTGGGAGGGGTGCGATCTGTAGATCAAGAAAGTACAGAAAAGTTGCGATCGCAGTTGTGTAGCTTGGAGCAATTTTGCAAAAAAGCTATAAGCAATACATTGTTAGCCCTTTTCTAGTAGATACCCTTCAAACGTAAAAGTCATCTAGATAAAATAATTAGGAGTAAGAGAAAACATGGCAACTCAAGCGACCGTAGTTACAGAGATTCTCAAAGAACTACAGCAATTAAGGGAACCGCTCGGCATTACCACAACAAAAACGACTGATGCAGCCGGGAACATCTTGTTTTCCATAAGTCTAGATCTCAACAACTTCTACAATAATTTCCTCGAAAAGAATCTTAGCTCAATTCAATCGGTGTTTAAGCAGTTAGATCCTGTTATCAAGCTTCTAACAACAGAAATTCCTATACTTTCTGACATCCCACAAGCTGTCAATGCGAAAATTGGTAATCTTTCTCTAGACCAAGACTCAGATCACAGTTCGATCAGTGTTCTCGATTTAATTGCATTCGCTGGAAAATATAGTGGAAACCCCGTTAACATTGGAGTAATTGATGACATTAGTAAAATTACCCAGTTCCTTAATCAAATCCATTCTGATGGGGACATCGATCTTGGCCAATTTAAAATAACTCCTCAGGGTGTATTTGATCCTCTGCCCCTTTCTAAGGATATTCCTAATCCTCATATTCCTGTTTCAGGACTCCCTAATACATTTAGTAGTCCTCTGCTTGACAATCCAAGAGACACTGTGTTTGCAATTTTGCAGAGTGATAAACCACTGGATTTATTCACCTATACACCACCTGAGCTAGAGCTAAATTCTGACCTACCTCCTATTGATGTTCCTATTGTTGGGCCATTAGGAATAACTGCTGATTTAGGTTTTAGCGTAGGCATTAAAACCGGATTTGGTTTTGATACATTCGCGCTAGAAAATGGCGGATCTTTTTCCGATGGCTTCTTCATTATTCCTGACACTCAAACTAGACTTTCTGGTGATATTACAGTCGGTCCTGCTATTACTATATCTGTTGCAACTATTGCTTCAACATTGACTGTTACGCCAGGGCTTACATTTAACCTTAACGATCCAAAAAAGGATGGTTTACGATTAAGTGAAATCAATGGTTTCGATCACATCTTTGAAAGGCCTGATTTAAGTATCGGTGCAAGTTTAGCAGGTGAGGTTAGGGTTTTAGGTGTTAATCTTACAGAAGATCTAAGATTTAACTTACCCAAACTTGAATTAGGGGAGTTTCCCCCACCAGAAGTTGACAAACTGATCGGGTATATTAAGCAAAGCTTATCCCTAAATGATGGATTGGTTGCGGCAATTCTGAATGAGGCCGGAGATTTAATAAGAGGAGTTGGAAAAGCAGTAAGGGAAACATTTAACAGTGCTGGCGATTTTATTAGAGAAGAGTTTAAAGATGGGGTACGTATTGCTAAAGAAATATTCAACAGTGCTGGTGATTTTACTCGAGAGCAATTTAATGATTTAGGGAGAACTACCCGACGGATCACAAAGCTTGCTGGTTCAGCAGCGCAAGAAGTTACTGATGAACTGTTTGATGCAGCGGGTAAAGTACTGTCTACCAATATCTTCCGCGCAGGGGAGTTCTTCGCAATCCGCAATGCAGAGGGGCTTTTTAATGCAGGGGGTGCTCTCATTAACGATGGTGGAGAGATTCTTAAGAGTGCGGCACAAGTTTTAAAAGAGAGAAAGGAACGACTCGCTCAAGGTGACCTTTCAGCTCTGAATCCCTTTGCCCTAACCGATGGAGGTACTCCTAGTCAACCATCAATTCCTAATAGGCCTAGTAGCCCCATTTTTCGCGATCCTCTTACTGGAGCCATATCGGTACAAACAGGTGCCGGAGCAGATGTGCTAGAGGGTACTGACGCAGGCGATGACATTCGGGCGGGGGCTGGGGACGATTTCGTTTCTGGAAACGGAGGTAGAGATTTTCTCTACGGCGAAGGCGGTAATGACGTTCTCAAAGGTGGTACAGGGAATGACACTCTCGAAGGCGGTACAGGGAATGACAAACTCTTCAGTGAAGACGGGAATGATCTCCTCAAAGGTGATGCTGGCGATGACGAACTAAGAGGTGGTGCTGGCATTGACCAACTCTACGGGGGTACAGACAATGACACTCTCAATGGCGATGCAGGGAATGACAAACTCTTCGGTGAAGCTGGGAATGACCTCCTCAAAGGTGATGCTGGCGATGACGAACTAAGAGGTGGCGATGATACTGACACTCTATACGGAGGTATAGACAATGACACTCTCAATGGCGATGAGGGGAATGACAAACTCTTCGGTGAAACTGGGAATGACCTCCTCAAAGGTGATGCTGGCGATGACGAACTAAGAGGTGGCGATGATACTGACACTCTATACGGAGGTATAGACAATGACACTCTCAATGGCGATGAGGGGAATGACAAACTCTTCGGCGAAGACGGGAATGACATCCTCAAAGGTGATGCTGGCAATGATGAGCTAGAAGGTGGTGACAACAGCGATCGCCTCTACGGAGGTATAGACAATGACCGTCTTTATGGCGGTGCAGGGAATGATAACCTCTTCGGTGAAAGCGGGAGTGACATTCTTAATGGTAATGCTGGCGATGACGAGCTAGTGGGCGGGGCTGAGGCTGATAGTCTATACGGCCTCCTATTTCACCTCTGCGACGCGTGTATCTGTTAGTCTGACAACGGGTACTGGTTGGGCTGGAGATGCCAAAGGCGATCGCCTCGAAGCCATCGAAAATCTAGAAGGTTCAGAATTTGAAGATTTACTCATCGGTGACGCTGGCAACAATATCATCAGCGGCTTGGGTGGCAATGACCTAATCTACGGTGAAGCAGGCAACGATTTGCTTGATGGCGGCACAGGAAGCGATCGCCTTTACGGTGGAGACGGTAACGACAACCTATATGGTCAAGCTGATGAAGACCTCCTCAAAGGTGAAGCTGGCAATGACAACCTGAATGGAGGAGACGGCAACGATCAACTCTACGGTCAAGACGGCAGCGACACCTTAAATGGCGATGCTGGTAATGACTATCTCGAAGGTGGCACAGGCGATGACCAACTTTATGGCAGCGATGGCAACGACCAACTTTATGGTCAGGAAGGCGATGACTACCTCCAAGGTGGCACAGGCGATGACCTCCTTGATGGTGGCATCGGCGAGGACTACCTTACTGGAGGAGACGGAGATGATCAACTTTATGGTCAGGCCGATAAAGACACCCTAAATGGCGGGTTGGGTAATGACCTGCTGGATGGGGGTGAAGGTAATGACCAACTCAATGGTGACGACGGTAACGATCGCCTCTACGGTCAAGTCGGTGAAGACACCTTAAGTGGCGGGTTAGGTAATGACCTCGTAGATGGGGGTGACAATAACGACCTACTTTATGGCAACGACGGTAATGATCAACTTTACGGTCAAGCTGGTGATGACAACCTCGAAGGTGGAGCGGGAAATGACGCTCTCTACGGAGGTACTGGTATAGATACCCTTTTAGGGCAAGCGGGTGATGACTACCTCGATGGTGGATTGGGCGATGACCTACTCAATGGCAACGAAAGTAGCGATCGCCTTTACGGTCAACAAGGTGATGACTTACTTAACGGCAATACTGGCGATGACTACCTTGATGGCGGGTTAGACAATGACGAACTCAACGGCAACGAAGGTAACGATCGCCTCTACGGTCAGCAAGGCTACGATATCCTAGATGGTGGCATTGGCGCTGACTTCCTGGATGGCGGCTCAGAGGATGACTATCTCTACGGTAGAGATGGTAGCGATCGCCTTTACGGTCAAGCAGGTCAGGACTATCTTGATGGCGGCAATGATGATGACCGTCTTGAAGGGGGAACGGGTGATGACCAACTCCTCGGACAGCAAGGGCGTGACTACCTCGATGGCGGCATCGGCGAGGACTTTCTCTATGGGGGCGATGATGCTGATAAGCTCCTAGGGCAGGCTGGCAATGACTACTTAGATGGTGGCTCTGGCGCTGATCAATTAGATGGTGGCGACGGCAATGACCAACTATATGGTCGGGACGGTGATGACACCCTTGATGGCAGTATTGGCAATGATTATCTTGAAAGTGGAAACGGCAATGACCAACTGACCGGAGGCAACGGTAATGATTTCCTCTACGGTCAAGACGGTAGCGACACCCTCAATGGCGGTACTGATAATGACAACTTATATGGTGGAGTCGGAGATGACAATCTCTTGGGAGGCGATGGCAACGATCTACTCTCTGCTCAAGAAGGAAACGACGTTCTTGATGCAGGTACTGGCGATGACTACCTAGATGGTGGGTTAGGCAATGACCAACTTCTAGCTGGATTAGGCAACGACCAACTCTATGGCGGTGGCGGTAACGACAGTCTTGATGGTGGCGCTGATAATGACTACCTAGAGGGTGGATTGGGTGATGACCAACTCATAGGCGGCGACGGTGACGACCAACTCTTTGGTCAAGAAGGTAATGACACTCTTACTGGAGGCAGTGGTAATGACAATCTTCAGGGTGGCGACGATGCCGATATCCTGAAAGGGCAGGACGGAGATGATTATCTTTTTGGTAATGACGGTGACGACCAGCTCTACGGTGGTGCTGGTAACAACTCACTAGAGGGTGGTGCTGGCAACGATCTGCTTTACGCCGATATCCCGCAGCAAGACGGAGATAATTATCTCTTGGAGCCAATCTACAACAGGGGTGGTAACGACTATCTTACAGGTGGCGGGGACAACATCCTGAATGGTGGAACAGGTGAAGATACATTATACGGCGGCAGCGGTCGTGATCTGTTTGTGCTGGCAAGCGAGTCTGGAAGTGACACAATTTTCAACTTTACAGTCGGTAGCGATTATCTGGGATTATTGAATGGTCTGACCTTTGAACAGATCACCATTACTCAAGGCATTGGTACTAATACCAGTGATACTCTAATCAGAAAACAGGATGGTGAAGTCTTAGCTACACTCATTGGAGTAGAAGCCAATACCCTTGGTCTGTGGGATTTCACTAATCTAGGATGACAATTACTCGTTCACTTGCTTGCAAGGTGTGGGAGGGAATTGTAACGATTATTATTTGAATCAGTTACACAGGTATGGGCGCACAGCTAGCTGTGCGCCCATATTCCATCTAAACCTCCGGGGTACTCCCCACAAAGCCAAGCGTATTGGCTTATAGAAAGAGGATAGGGGTACAACTGCCGTTGTACCCCTACAAATAATTAGTATTCTTTTCAATGGTTCAGCCGTTTAATCTTCGTCAAGGGCTGGGAAAGCTTCTTCAAGCTGCCACAACCTATCTTTATTTTCAACGAACCAAATACGAGTTTCTGGAGTTAATTTACTCCAAATGTCTTCAACAGGGATGTGAGGAGATGCATATTGGTACTGCTGACCAAGTAATTTGAGATTGTCCGCCACATCACGGGGAATTCCGAATTGTTCCCAGTCAACTGTGATACTTCTTCCCGAAACTCCGGCTGTGGGATCGAAAACCAATTGTGCTGATCTGACTAAATCAGCAAAGTGTTTCGGTTTGAGTTTGGTGATTTCCTGAATTTGGAGTGATTCGTTATGCTCTTGAGACATGATCGCCGCAGTGGTAAAGATTAGTGGTCTATTGAACTTACTGCCAGAGATTTTTATCCCAATATTTTTAGTTTAGCGCAGAGTTGATAACTTCATCATGACTAAGATTTGGGATTAGGGATTAAGTATTGGGAAGAATTCCGATTCCAGTCCTCAATCCCCAGTCCCTATTTTAGTGACGAGTGTAGGAATGCTCAAAGCGAGTTTTAAGTGTATGAGCCATAACAGACATGACAATTGCTGCTATGAAAACTGATATTGCTGCTATTCTGATTCTAGAATCATCTGCAAGTATCGCTACAGCAGCTAGAGCGATCGCTACCCCGATACAACCTTGCTTGACCCTATTTGTCACTTGATAAGCCTGATTGCAAGAATTGCAAATAAGTGTGTGTCGCGAAAATCTGTCTAGCAAAACTGGCTTTGAATTCAACTCGCCATTATCAACATTTTTCCATGTGGAATAACCTTGATAAAAAGGCAAAGATGACCCAAATTTATCTAGCCACTTGCGGTACTCAATTACTAATGTGTCAGATGTTTTCAGCGGCAAATATAATTCTTTGAGACTTCTTCCCAAGCGCTCAATTTCTGCCTGTTGTCCCGCAATCAGAGGCAAATCCTGCTCTAATATTTTGTTCGTATTTAAGTGATCGAGCCAGCGCGGCCTCAGCTTGACTCCCCAAGTCATGAAATTACGATAACCTCTAGCTAAAAGACGGCATCGCCCTTTACCTAAAGGAATTGAATACAAAGCTAGTCCAAATGTCCAATCTTTTTTTTCAATATAAGCAGTGTTCAGTACAAGACTTGGAGCAACAAAATCAACATACTTCCAGGCTTCATTTGAATTGTTAGCTCCCCGCCACCTGCCTTTAACCCCCTGAACCGAATTCTCTAGCACTTCCATTTCTAGCGGTTGGGCATTTTTCCGATTACCACCCCCTCTAGTGCCATTATGGCTAATAGCAACATGAGCAGGATCGATAACATTTTCGACTAGATATGTTTGGTCATAAGGCAGATCCAATATAAAGTCTGCACACACAAATCCTGACTTATCTAAATCTGGCAAAATTGGAATAATTTCATGAACAGCAGTTTCTTTTTCGCCAGCCCATACCCAAATCATGCCTTGACGTTCCACAACTTTAAAGGATGGCACGCAAGCATTGACTGGAATTTTTGCATCTGTTGGTAATTGGGGAATGTGCAGACATTGGCCATCACTGCCAAACTGCCAACCGTGATATAAGCACTCAATTTTGCCGTCAATAATTTGTCCTTCAGAAAGTTTGGCTGTACGGTGAGGACAACGATCTGCTAAACAGATAAATTGTCCATCTTTGTTTTTGAACAAAACCAAAGGTTCATCGTACAAGGAAAAGCTATGAAGGCGGTTAGCAGGCAAGTCTTGTACAAAGGTGACGGGATACCAGCATTGCCTCCAGTTAAATTCTTGCTTATCCTCAAGTTTCTCAAAAGTAGAAGTTGGTGGTGTCGCCTGTAGTGTTTCTGTTTCTAATGACATATTTTTCTCCAGGTTTCTATTATTTTATACTTTTGGATTAGCAAATCCTTAGTCCCAGAGATAGAAAATTTCTAGGGTAAAACTTCAAAAATCACCAAAGTAGAGCGGTGTAAATAATTCAAGATTTGTAGTGTTCGCGAAGCGTCTCACAGAGAGGGTTGAAGCCCTCTTATGAGGATTAAAGTCCTCACTACGAACTAATCTCAATATTTTTTATATTACTTAATCTAGTTTGATTTCTTCTCATCGACTTACTAATGAGCAAGAATTTTGAATAAGTCAAAGGTCATTTTGCTTGCGGAAAACACAAAAATCAGAAAGCAAATACAGCTTTTGAGTAAGTCAAACGTCATTTTGAGAAAGTAAACGGGTATTTTTATAAAACAATGACGCTTTTTGATGAAGTAATCAACAAATATACTTAACAATTCAAAATAGCGCCTGCACAAATAAAGTAGGCGCTCAAATGACTTAATAACTTTTCTATAACTTTCAATTAGTGATTTGTTTATAGAGGAAGGAATTGCCTCAGCTACTCATCTTCGATGAAAACTGTAACAGCAGCGATCGCAATCAACATTTCGTCATTTTTGTCATTGAGTTCGGGAATCGCTCGCCCTTGAACTATCATCCCCCCAGATTCTACGATGAGAGTTTTTTGCCCAAATGGTAGTACAGCTAGTACCTCTTCTTCTCTAACTTGTTCTGGGTATGGCACTGCTACCTGAACCTCTATAATCATTTGATTGGGATGACTCAAACCTGCAACTTCCCAAACACCAGGTAAGGCATTGTGAGCGATCGCATTCCGTACTGCCCTAGATGCTGCTACTGTCGGTTCTTGTCCATGCTGATCTATTCCCATTCCCATCTCGATAATCAATCGTTTACGCGCCATTAGCTACCTCCGGTAAATTTTGCACCTTTCACTTTATATAAATCACGAGTCAAAAGCCAGCATCTAGAATTCTCTGAATACTGACTTCTAACTCCCCAAGCGAGAGAATATATCTATGGCCTTCTAAAAAGGAGGCAAAATTAGTGGCAGATTCTGATTAGTTTTGGAACTTATGCCGACTGAGGTGATTTAGACCATCCGCTGCAAGCGACTCAAACGCTCTGAGTAACTTTTCATCACCTGTATCGCAAACATAGGTGTTTCCTGAACAGCAAAGAGAAACCCCTCTTCATCAAGGAAACCTAGTTTAGTATCCACTTTAGCAATAGCTGTGTAATTTCTATTTTTTACCCCTACAAGTATCCCAGCACCAAAAACTTCGCCCGTTTCAATGGTTTCTACAACCTTGCCATTGACTACTATATCGACCTCTCCTTCCAGAATGCCGTACATACTATCACCAGACTGTCCTTCTTCAAAGATGACTTCACCTGTTGAGAATCCTTTAGGATCGGGTTGTTTTTGAAAGATACTGACTGTTATTACAGGACTTAGCATTAGAGCAACCCCAAAATTTTTGGTTTTCAGACGAAACTTGTTGATAGCTTTAGGCGAACCCAAAAAAGTATACTACTTTATGTCGATTAACTCTCAATCTCCGCAAAATTTCTGATTAATCGTCTATAAACCTCTCCCTGGTTTTACAATGCAAAACCGTCCCTTTTCGAGTTGGCTACGGTGTACGCACAAGTCTTGCCGCAGCCCCATATCCATATCTTGATGAAAAACTCCACGCCACTTGCAGGATGGAGTTTTTGGGCATGGGGCATTGGTAACTTCTTCCCCATGCCCAATGACCCCAAGCGACGGGGCGACTATCCCTCTACAGACACCTGGGGATGGAGTTTCCCGTCACTTTCGATGAATCTCACACTGACAAAAATATGCGTAGAGGATTTGTTGCTCCCAATCGGAGAGAAATTTGAACGAAAATTCAAGGCAGGGAGAGGTTTATCGAACTCACGTTCAAATAGGGAATTTTGGTTTTCAGGCTATCTTCTATAATTAATAAAACCTATACACCTAATTCTAGGCATGAGACTGTGACCGAATCAGGAAGTTACAAAGATACTGTAAACCTACCCAAAACTAACTTTGATATGCGGGCAAACGCCATCAAGCGTGAGCCTGAAATCCAAAAATTTTGGGAAGAAAATAAAATTTACGATCGCCTCTTTGAAAATAACCCCGGCGAATTATTTATACTGCACGATGGGCCTCCCTACGCTAATGGCTCACTCCATATTGGTCATGCTTTAAATAAAATTCTCAAAGATATTATTAACCGCTACCAAATGTTACAAGGGCGTAAAGTTCGCTACGTTCCTGGTTGGGATTGTCACGGATTGCCAATTGAGTTAAAAGTTTTGCAGAACATGAAGTCAGCAGAACGGCAAAATTTAACATCTTTACAACTGCGGCAGAAAGCAAAAGAATTTGGTCTAGCTACGGTCAACGACCAGCGCAATAATTTTAAACGCTACGGTATTTGGGGTGATTGGGAAAACCCTTATCTAACTCTGAAGCCGGAATATGAAGCGGCTCAAATTGGCGTGTTTGGTCAGATGTTCTTAAAAGGCTACATCTATCGCGGTTTGAAACCGGTTCACTGGAGTCCCAGTTCTAAAACCGCTTTGGCTGAAGCTGAGTTGGAATATCCTGAAGGTCACGTTTCCCGCAGTATCTATGCAGCTTTTGCAATCATAAGTTTGGCTGAAACTGTAAAACCACTGTTGGCAGAATATCAGTCAGATTTGGGCGTGGCTATCTGGACGACTACACCTTGGACAATTCCAGGGAATTTGGCTGTGGCGGTAAATGCAGATTTGAATTATGCGGTGGTGGAAGTTTCACGCCCAGAAGCAGAGGCGCAGAGTAATTTCAAATACCTAATCGTTGCTGCTGATTTAGTGGAACGTTTATCTTCAACCTTGGGACTTGAGTTAACTGTAAAAGCCACGTTCAAGGGGAATGATTTAGAACATACTACTTATCGTCATCCTTTATTTGACCGCGAAAGTCCGATTGTTGTGGGCGGTGATTACATCACTACTGAATCGGGTACTGGGTTGGTACATACTGCTCCCGGTCATGGTCAAGAAGACTACATTGTTGGTCAACGTTACGGTTTGCCCATCCTTGCACCAGTAGATGACAATGGCAATTTTACCGAAGAAGCGGGACAATTTGCTGGGTTGAATGTGCTGGGTGATGGGAATCAGGCGGTGATTGATGCATTAGCTGCGGCTGGTTCTTTGTTGAAGGAAGAAGCATATCCCCACAAGTATCCTTATGATTGGCGGACGAAAAAACCAACGATTTTCCGCGCTACGGAACAATGGTTTGCTTCCGTGGAAGGATTTAGAGAAGAAGCACTTCATGCGATCGCCACGGTAAAATGGATTCCAGCCCAAGGTGAAAATCGCATCACGCCAATGGTGGCGGAACGTTCCGATTGGTGTATCTCTCGTCAACGCGCTTGGGGTGTACCCATTCCCGTTTTCTATGATGAAGCTACGGGAGAACCACTGCTGAATGAGGAAACTATCAACCATGTCCAAGGAATCATCGCTGAAAAAGGTTCCGATGCTTGGTGGGAATTATCAGTTGAGGAATTATTACCCGAATCCTATCGTAATAATGGCAAGTCTTACCGCCGGGGTACAGACACAATGGATGTATGGTTTGATTCTGGCTCATCTTGGGCAGCTGTCGTCCAACAGCGTCCAGAGTTACGCTACCCTGCTGACATATATTTGGAAGGTTCCGACCAACATCGCGGTTGGTTTCAATCCAGCTTGCTCACCAGTGTAGCGGTAAATGATATTGCGCCTTACAAAACTGTGCTAACTCACGGCTTCGCTTTGGACGAACAAGGCCGAAAGATGAGTAAGTCAGAAGGAAATGTGGTCGATCCAAATACAATCATTGAAGGCGGAAAAAATCAAAAAGTAGAACCGCCTTACGGTGCAGATGTATTGCGATTGTGGGTATCATCGGTTGACTACTCCGGTGATGTTCGCATTGGCAAAAACATCATTAAGCAAATGAATGATGTTAGAGGTAAAATTCGCAATACGGCGCGGTTTTTGTTGGGTAGCTTGGATGATTTTGACCCGGAAAAAGATGCAGTCCCCTTTGAGGAATTGCCAGAACTTGACCGTTATATGCTGCACCGCATCACTGAGGTATTTGAGGAAGTAACGGAAGCCTTTGAGAGTTTCCAATTCTTCCACTTTTTCCAAACAGTGCAGAATTTCTGCGTGGTGGATTTATCCAACTTTTATTTGGATGTGGCCAAAGATAGGCTGTACATCAGTGCAAAAGATGCTTTCCGCCGTCGCAGTTGTCAAACAGTGCTGAAGATAGCTTTAGATAATTTAGCACGAGCGATCGCACCAGTGTTATCTCACACTGCCGAAGATATCTGGCAATATCTCCCTTACAAAACACCTTACAAATCGGTGTTTGAAGCTGGTTGGGTGCAGGTAGAGGAAAAATGGCGTAATCCAGAATTAGCAGAATTTTGGACAGAGTTACGGAAAATTCGTGATAAGGTCAACAAAACTCTAGAAATATATCGATTGCAAAAGACAATCGGATCTTCTTTAGAAGCAAAAGTTGTGATGCATGTCTTTGATGAGAGATTGCGTCAACGTTTACAAGCTTTCAATCCCCATACTCACGGTTCATCTGAAAAAAGTAATGGTGTAGATGAGTTACGTTATCTATTTTTAACTTCTCAAGTAGAAGTGCCATTTGAACCCATTTCTAAGGAAGGAGAAGATGCTGACATATATTTTGAGGTTCACAAAGCAGATGGGCAAAAATGCGATCGCTGTTGGAACTACTCTACTCATGTGGGAGAATCAGCAGAACATCCCTTAATTTGCGATCGCTGTGTTGCAGCTTTAGCTGGAGAGTTCTAAAAGCAAAAATCCCACGGCGCTAGCAGACTAGAAGTCACTAACTCACCAAGCTAAATGCACTTTTAGCTTGGTGAATTCGGTTTACGCGGACTTCATATCATGTCCGCCTAATTAGTTATAATTTCCGCATCTGTGCAAAAACCAGGAAACCCTCTTTCCCCCTGCCCCCTGCTCCCCTGCCGTCTTAATGATAAGTCTTGAACCGGACACGATATCACCTGTGTAGCTGAGTTAGTGCGTTGAGTGGATTCCCCGACTTGTAGCCTTATTTTTAGGGACTTCTAACAAATAAATTATCCAATCTTGCAGAGTGGGCTGGAAAGCCCGCATTTGTCTACGGGCGGGCGAGACGCCAACTCCACAAGAAGTAATTGAGTATTTTTTATTTGGAAGTCCCTTACGTACTTTTTAAGTAATTTGAACTACATTACTCCCGACTCGGCACTCTTCCTCTGTGTAAATCAGGTTGCAGTCGGCGACTGAAATAGATATTTTGCGTAATACACATTCTGGTCATTTCGTACAGTGCGTAAGTCCTAAGTAGAATATACTTTTTAATAAAAAATTGGGTACTATTACTGAATTTTTTTAAGTATTTTCACTCTCCACTATTGAACAATAGCACCAATAAAATATATTATTAAGAAAATCTAAAGGTATGGATTAATACGTATAATGTAGATTAAAACATCCATTAAATCAATCAAAATTTAAGAGATACAGAGATATGTCAAATAAAGTTGCTAAAGAGTTGACAGATTTTTTGCTGCAAATAGAACAGCGATCGCAGTTTCATGCAGGCTATCCATATAATTTAAGTTGTGATTACAGTGCGATCGCCAAATTTTTCAACTTTATGTTAAATAATGCTGGAGATCCATATATTGAGCCAGATTTTGGTCTTCATTCTCGTAAATTTGAGCAAGAAGTATTATCTTTTTTCGCTCACCTCTATAAGATTCCAGAAAATCAGTTTTGGGGTTATGTTACTGCTGGCGGAACTGAAGGTAATTTATATGGAATATTCTTAGCAAGGGAAATTTACCCTAATGGGATTCTTTACTCATCACAAGACTCTCATTACTCCATACCCAAAGCAGCCAAATTATTCCGTATCCAACATAATGTTGTTAATTCGCAAATTCATGGAGAGATAAATTACGAGCATTTTGAACAACTAATTAGTGAAAATCGTAATTATCCAGCGATCATAAATTTAAATATTGGCACTACTGTCAAAGGTGCGATTGATAACTTAGACAAAGTTCTAGAAATTTTAGAGCGCAATCAGATTCAAGATTACTATATCCATTGTGATGCCGCCCTTTCAGGATTAATATTACCGTTTTTAGATGGCGCTCCACAAGTTAACTTTCAAAAACCCATAGATAGTATAGCTATTTCTGCTAAATTCATTGGTTCTCCCTTACCTTGTGGTGTTATTTTAACTAAGAAAAAATGGGTAGAAAAAGTTGAAACAGCAATTGAATATATTGGTTCGACAGATACAACAATTCTAGGTTCTAGAAACGGTCATACCCCTCTGATTCTCTGGTATGCAATCCAAACAAGAGGTTATAATGGATTAGCTAGAGAAGCAAAGACCTGTATTGATAATGCTCAATATCTTTTTCAACAACTGAAAATCAGAGAATATCCATGTATGCTCAATAATTTTTCCAATACCGTAGTCTTTCAAAAACCTTCTCAAAGGCTAATTAAAAAATGGCAGTTAGCGATTTTTGAAACCTGGGTACACATTGTAGTTATGCAAAATATTAATCGAGAGAAAATCGATGTTTTTGTTAATGAACTTTTGTTAGAAGAAGGGTTACTTAATAATGTAGAAGATTTCCATCTACAGCCAGTACGATACTAATATAGATTATCAAGTCAAGTTAATCGCTCAATTTAACAAGGTGTTTCTCTAAATAGAATTTAATTCCCTGATTTTATCTCTTTAAAAAATTTTTACGGCATAAGTTAGCCGCAAGTAATCTTTCTACTTCTGTACGTTCCATCGGTGGTAAGAAAAAATACCCTTGTCCATAATCACATTGTAGAGCCTTCAATTGTGCTAGTTGCTCTACAGTTTCTATCCCTTCTGCTGTTACAGACATATTTAAATTATGAGCCAATGTCACAATCGCTCGAATAATTTCTAAATTTTCTCCTCGACTACCTATAGTAGTGACAAAAGAGCGGTCAATCTTAAGTGTTTTAATTGGTAGGCGATGCAGATAACTCAAAGATGAATAACCAGTACCAAAATCATCCATGTGCATCTCGACATTCAGCGCTGTTAACTGAGAAAGCACAGTGGTAGCCAATTCAAAATTATCCATCAACAAGGTTTCAGTAATCTCCAATTTCAAATAGCATGGTTCCAGTCCAGTTTGCTGCAAAATATGTTTAACCTCTTTAAACACATCGGGTTGCGTGATTTGTTTACCAGAAAAATTTACGCTAATTGTCAGAGGTATTGAGGTAGGAAATTGTTTATGCCATGCGTGCATTTGGTGACAGGCTTCATAAAGCACCCATTGTCCGATAGTAACAATCATTCCAGTTTCCTCAGCTAGGGGAATAAAATCTTGAGGGGAAATAAGTCCTCGTTCTGGATGATACCAACGTAACAGTGCCTCAAATCCAATAATTTTGCCAGTTGTCAGTGAAACAATTGGCTGGTAATCAAGGCGAAATTCTTCTTGCTTGAGCAGCGCATGTCGCAGAGCAGTTTCTAACTCTAAGAGCAAAGCTGCACCCTCGTGCATCTTTGGATCAAAAACCTCATAACGTGCCTTACCAAGTGCTTTGGCACAATACATCGCCACATCAGCATCACGTAGAATTTGCGCTGCTTGCTCATAATCTGCTCTACTTAAAGCGATGCCAATACTAACATTAGTAAACACCCGATGCTCATTTAATTGAAATGGCAAAGCTAGAACCTTTTTAATTCGATCGGCGACCTGTATAGCAGTGCTAATATCCTCAATTTCCTCAATTAAGATTGTGAACTCATCTCCGCCAAAACGAGCAACTATGTTTCCGACTCGCAGAACTGACTTTAGTCGATGAGAAATTGCAATCAAAAGTTGATTTCCTAGTAGATGTCCAAGGCTATCATTAACAACTTTAAAGCGGTCTAGGTCTAAGAAGAGTACGGCAAATAAATAATTATTTTGCTGTTTAGTCTGTTCTATTGCTTGCTGCACCCGCTCCATAAATAATCGTTGGTTCGGTAATCCAGTTAGCTCGTCATGAAGACTATTGTGCAGTAATTGCTCTTGTACTTCTTGACGCTTGATAATGTCTTGTTGAAGTTGTTGATTAACTCTAATAAGTTCAATAGTACGTTCTAGTACCAACTGCTCAAGTTGATAACGGTACTGGACTAATTCTTCCTCTGCTAGCTTCCGCCTAGTGATGTCACGGACAATAACAACATACTCTCGTAGCTGCGAATTAAATGGCTGTGAAATAGTCGATTCAACAATTCGTAAACCTTGGTTAATTTTTAAAGTTTGCTCACTTCTAATAGACCATTGCTCCGGTTTGCCACGATAGCATATTAGGATTTGATTCAATTTCTGCCCAATTAACTGATGAACACTTATTTGAAATAATTCTTCAGCAGCAGCATTTATCTGAGAAATTGTCCCATTTTCATCTAAGACTAAAACAGTATCTGGAACGGTATCGAGAGTAGTGATAAATAAGTTTCTTGCTTGTTTGCGTGCCTCATCAATAGCAATAATTTGTGGTAAGGTTGTCCAGCAAGCGATCGCTACCCCGGCAAAAGAAAGAGTTACTAATAGAATAGCCAATAAAGAGTTTTGAGGATTATTAGAAAATCGATCTAAAAAATCGCGAATCACCCAACTGATTGTGGCAGTAATACAAATTAATGATACTAAAACAGTTACTTGTAGTACCACAAAGTCTGGATTGTTTCTACTAGAGCTAGTGTCGTAACGCTGTGTCCACCAGTTTGGGTGTAATGGCGCAAATCTGAAACGATGTAGCGATACATCTCCTATTATTAGAAGAATAGGCAATAATAATCCCACTAAAAAATCTCTCCAATTCCAAGCTAAACCTCCCACTATTAGAACTACCGCTTCTACCAAGAAAAAACCAAGTGACCACCAAGGCCATAACACATACGGTTTGCCCCGACACAGCCATAATCCCAGATGTAGTCCCATAATGGACATGAGATAACAAGTACCTGCTACTGTGACAAGTTGTGATACATTTCCCAAATTTAGACAAAGTAAACTGAGTAAAAAGGTAACTAAAATAGCTGGCCCAAGGACACCTTGACGAGAAACTAATGCAAATATGGGAGAAAGCTGTCTGTCTAAGGCAAGCTGGTATAATATGCGAGGAGAGTTGGAAACTGCCGTAGCAGAACTGAGAAGGCAAGATATAGTAATCAAAAGTGTTACTAGAAAGGAGGCAGACTCACCCCAAAAAGGCTTAGAAGCCGCTACCAGATTTAAGTACGCATCGTCACCTATTGTTGAATTTGGAGTCGAACACATTAATACCCAAGAACCACCTAGAAACACCGGAGGAATTAACCAAGCCGCTACCGTTAAGAACCTTAAAGTTTTATATGGGTGACGGCTATCAGCAACAAAAGAAGAAGTGGTTTCACAAGCATAAATTGAATAGCTAGCTAGAAAAAACCACTTTGCCCATTCTTCAAAGCTCAGGCTATTTGTACTAGTTGAGATAAATTTAAAACTAGGAGTTGAGAAGGCTAACCATAGTACGCCTTGAATACAAAACAATAACAGTAATAAAATCGCTGGGAATACAAAAAATAAATGTAGAAGTGCTAAAGCACGAGTGCCACTGAACGCTAAAATGAAAGGAATTGCTGTAAATACAACTTTTAAGAAAGTTTCTGGACAAGAAATACCTAATGTTTCAAAATTGACTTTAATTAGGTTGGTGAGAATAATCGCATACAGTGCTGGTGCTGCTGCCCAGCTAAAAAAGTATCCTAAGGCTACGTAACGACCTAAGCCAGGAAAATTCTTTAATAGCCTTGTAGTATAGTTTGGTGTTCCTCCAGCCACATCTGACCAATGTCTACCTAGCTTTTGTACCTGCAAGTTAAGCAAAAAGGAAATGATTGTGCCAAAAAACCAAACTAAGATAGCTTTAGACCCTAACGCTGCATGAATGATGGGGGCAGTACCAATCCATCCAACATGACCTGTTAACCCAAAGCCCCAGGTTTCGAGATAACTCAGAGTCCGTGGTAGGCGCATTAGCAAGTGCTGATTTTTATCTGCCGGTGCAGAATCTTTACTAACCATTGTTTCTTAGTGAAATTTACTGGCCTTTTCACTCAATAGCTGAATTTCGCTGCTTATAGCTTCCGTATAACTGCTGAACTTTAGGAAAGAATAACTTAGTTGTTACTGAATTTTGGATTTTAGATTTTAGATTTTAGATTAACCCCATGTCTGAGGTTTTTTCCTTGAATAAATAATTTTATCTTTGAGATTTTTTCCACATACCTTGCTTTTTACGGAGCAAGTATAAGTTATTTTTATTCAAACTTTGATAAGATCAAAAAATTCAGATTTCCGACTTATTAAATAAGTCGGAAATCGTATTATTCATGGATGATTAAGTAGGGCTATAGCTTTTGCAGCAACTCTTGAGTTAACTGAAAGAAAGCTTTTGAACCTGCTGATTGGGGAGCATTTAAAACAGCTGGCATAAAACTATCAACAGCCTTAGCAACATTGACATCAACTGGTATTTGTACTTTACAAATTTTTTCTACACCAAAATCTTCGACAACGCGGTGCATTACTTGTTTATAGTATCTACCAGTGAGCAGGTTAGCGCTGGACATACTAAATACAATTCCCAGCATTTTTATATCTATCTTGGTTTCATGTCCGTGACTGTCTTTTAATTGGGCAATCCGTCTTTCTAGCAGTTGAATACCCACTACAGATAATGGTTCGGGTTTAGCAGGAAGTATGTAGAAATCACTAGCAGCTAAAGCGCTACGAGTCAATAGATTATATCCTGGGGCACAATCGAGAAGAATAAAATCATATTCTTGGCGTACTGGTTTTAAGATGTTATTAATTAAGACCCTTTCAAAACGATTCCAGATTGTTTCAAAGTCTTGTTCACCCAAAGCAGTTGCTTGTTGATGCAACATTTCTGAAACCACAAATTCATCATACAAATCGATATCTCCCGGTAATAAATCCAGTCCTGGCAGATTACAAACCTGGGATTGAACAATATCCTGAATTGTGAGTTTTGCTTGTGGGTCTGGATTAATAACTTCGTCTATCAGATACCTAAATGTCTTGTTTTGTTTACGACGCTTGGCAAAATCTAAAGGCGACATCAAACTGAGTGTGGCACTAATTTGGCTGTCTAAATCAAGGACAAGCACCCGCTTGCCATGATTTTTAGCTAAACAGGTAGCTAAGTTGACGGTGAGGGTGGTTTTCCCAACGCCACCTTTCATATTTGCAGTAGCAATTACATATCCCATTGATTGAATCCTCTATTGACGCATTCCCATCTACTGGTTTGTTAAGAAAGAATTGAGGGGTGCGGATTGTTCGTAGTTAGCGCTAAAGCACAAACTACGAACCTATCAAATCAAACTTGACAGACTACTAGGTAGCGTACACCCCTCCCGATATCTTAAATCTTCCATTAAATTTAATATTTTCGGAAATTAAAAAGAGTGATTTCAGCAATATTGACTCGATTAAGGCAGCAACATGTAGTTGAATCTTTACCTGAAATCGGTCTCCCAGCATCTTTTACCCCATAATGCAAAATAGTTTAACAGCGTCTCATCAAAGCAATTATAGAGGTATTGACAAATACAGTAGTCCTAAATGAATTATGAGAAAATAATAGTGTTGTGAATATCACTAAGTATTGGGTGCAAAATGTGGATGCGTTCGCGTAGCGTGCCGGAGGCATTCGCTAACTGAATTGAACGAAGCCAAGCGATAATTTCGTGAAATCAAAGGCGCCTTTACACACAAACTTATAAGGTAATTAAAATGACTTACGATTCAGAAGATGTCCAACAAATCCTGCAAATAGCACTCACTCGTAAACAGGAAGGTGAATTTTCACGAGAACAGCTTTTAGAAATGGCATCTGAGTTAGGTATTTCTTCTAATATTTTGGAAACAACTGAACAAAAGTGGTTGGCTCAACAAGAAGAGGAAGGTTCGCGACACACATTTAATACTTTCCGACGCAGAGCCTTTTGGACACACTTTGTTTCCTTCCTAGCAGTGAATTTATTCCTCATTATCTTGAATTTAATCACTAGTCCTAGTTATTTTTGGGCTATTTTCCCAGTATTAGGATGGGGGTTAGGACTATTTTTTCATTGGTGGAGTGTTTATCACAGTAAATCAGAGGATTACGAAATAGCCTTTCAGAAATGGCGGACACAAATTTAACTTCCCTTTGCCGAGAAATCCTGGATATTCAGCGATCGCTTCGCTGTTGTCCAAATTTGTGCGTCCTTCTAGATAAAATCTTTCCGTGAACTACTCACACTCACCCTTTGAAGTGAGTGTGAGCTTCGCAATTTATAGGAAATAGTCTCTAAAACATCGCGAAAATAGGTAAATTTGGGGCAACCTTAAACTTGAGGAGTTCTATAACCACCTCCTTTGATCCTTGTGCTTGCCAATTTGCCAAAATAGAGCTGTAGGCTAGAATAACTACGCTTTCAGCATAGTTTGATTGCCTACACTTAGGAGCAAGGGTCGGCTGGTTAACAAGTAAGAGGAAGGGAGTATGGACAACAACAACTGGTTGCAACAGCTAATGATGGTGGGTCTTGGCACAACGTCTTTAGTAGCAGAAAAACTGCGGCAAGTCAGCGATGATTTAGTTAAAGACGGTAAGCTCAATCCTGAGCAAGCCAAGGCGGTAATAGATGATATTGCCCAGCAGTTAAAGTCGGAACAGGGAAACTTAGATGTTCAAGTGCAACGGCAAATGCGAAATATGATGCAGGATTTGGGGGTGGCTCGCCAGTCAGAAGTGGACGAACTGAGGGGTAGAATTGACCGTTTAGAGCGTCAAGTGCGCGATTTAGAAAATAAGCTTTGGCGTTAGAATGCCCTTTCTGATTTAAACTAAATGTGTCCTGTTGGTAATCTTTTTGCCAGGATACTTAAGTAAGGAGAACTGATTTTGAAACCAATTTTCCTCAGCGTGGCGTTCATGCTGGTGTGTGTTGTGCTTTTGGTTGTGGGGCAAGTAGGCAGTAAACAGAATACTGCCATTGCTGCCGAGTTAACCCAAACGCCGCCAGCGTCCACAACTGTAACTGAAAACAATATCTTAATTGCGAGTAATACTATGTCTGATGCTAATGCCGTAACCACTCCCTCTGGATTAAAGTATGTCGAGTTAAAAGAGGGGACTGGGGCGACTCCTAAACCTGGACAAACGGTTGAAGTTCACTATGTCGGCACTCTAGAAGATGGCACTCAGTTTGATAGTTCACGCGATCGCGGCCAACCCTTCAGCTTTAAAATCGGCATTGGACAGGTGATCAAAGGTTGGGATGAAGGAGTTAGCACAATTAAAGTAGGCGGTCGTCGTCAGTTAATTATCCCCCCAGAGTTAGGCTATGGCGCTCGTGGTGCTGGTGGTGTGATTCCACCCAACGCAACTCTGCTGTTTGATGTAGAATTGCTGGGAGTTAAATAGGGACAGGGACATAGAGCATGGGGCATCGGGCATTGGGCATTGGCTTCTCCCAGTCTCCAGTCGCCAATCCCCAGTACCCAATCCCCAATTCAATGGCTAAATTTTTAAATTTTGAAACTTCGTAAACTGTGGATTGAATAAAAGTTTCGCAGTCCCTGTAGGCCCGTTGCGGTGTTTAGCTATAATCACTTCTGCAATGCCGCGATCGGGAGTATCGGGAGAGTAATATTCGTCGCGGTACAACATTATTACTAAATCCGCGTCTTGTTCGATCGAACCGGATTCTCTCAAATCTGACAACATCGGGCGTTTGTTAGTACGTGCTTCCACACCTCGACTCAACTGAGATAAGGCAATAACTGGAACAGATAATTCACGCGCTAAACCTTTGAGTTGACGCGTAATTTTTGATAATTCTTGTACGCGATTATCACCTGCTCCTTCCATCAATTGCAAGTAATCTATTACAATTAATCCTAATTCAGTTCCAATTTCAGCTTGCAGTCTTCTTGACTGACTACGCATTTGTGTAACTGTAATATTCGGCGTGTCATCAATATAAATTGGCATTTCAGAGAGAATACCAATAGCACGGCTTAAAGGTTCCCACTGTGTTTGACTGAGGCGACCAGTTCGCAGATAACTACTTTCAATCTGGGCTTCGCTTGCTAATAGACGTTGCGTCAGTTGCTCTTTGGACATTTCCAAGCTAAAAAAAGCAACTGGTAATTTATAAGAAGCGGCGATATTATGAGCAAGGTTTAAGCAAAATGCTGTATTGTGTACACAAATATCATTAGCAACAAAATTGTGTGTTTCTGGAATTGTTAAGTCATAAACTTGCTTGTTCCCCACCGACTCAATCGCAACTATTTCATCCCAATAAATATCACTGGTTGCTAACTGTTGAAGTGGTAAATTATCTAAAGCTGTAGCTAGTACCCAAAGTCTTTCCCGCCTTAAAGCACGTTTACCAACATGCATATTTGTATAGCCTTGAATACCAGCCCGTCTGGCTAAACTACTCCAAGTTTCATTGCCTTTTGCTACTGCTATTTGTTCCCAAATCTCTACAGGTATCAAGTCACGATTAGTTTGATATCTTTTTTGAGATATTGCGGCTGCAACTTTTGCTATTGTTTCTTCTTTACTAAAGATACCTATTTCTGCGATAAAATTTTTGATAGATAAGGCATCAGTAATATCTAATTGCCACGCTGGTCTGCGGGTGTTTTTATACTTGACAGACCGTTTTTTAAGTGATGCAATAATGCCAAATCTTAATAAAAGATGTTGAATTTGTCTTGCTAGTTTCTCGCTGACTGTTGCATAGCCTAACTGTGATTGACCGCTAGTAAGTAGTGCAGCCCATCCATCAGTAGCAAAGAGACGATTAAGGAATAAGGCTATTTGCGATCGCTCTAATTTAAAAACGATATTTGGGATAGTTTTAGAATGAGCATTTTTGCCCCATAAACCTAATTCTTCTAACCAAAGTGTTAGCGAATTCTTCCGAGATTTGCTCATGCAAGCAAATCCATGAGATACAAACTCTTCTGACTCTAATTGTAAAATTTCGCATAATAGCTCAAAAGTTTCTAAATTTGGTACACACTCTCCTTGCTTCCAAGCGCAAAGTAAAGTAGGACTGACTCCAACTAATTTACTTATTTCTTTTCCTGTCAATGACTGCGATTGAATCGCTAGTTTAAAACTTTCAGCAAAAATCTGTCTTTGAATAGTAATAAACTCCAAATCTCCACGTACACAAAGTGATGGTGTGCGTGTACTTTGAGAATCTTGCCAGCGAATTTTTAAACCAACAAAATCAGCAACTGCTTGAGAAAATTCTGCTTGCAATAACGGATTACTATTTGTAAATCGTGGAGTGCAGTTAGTTAAGTCACCATCGCCAATTAAGTATGCTAATAACTTTACTTCGCACTCACGGATTGTTTCTGTACCAAATATATTTATTTTTCGCGGAACAGCAATCTGATCGCCAACT
This sequence comes from Nostoc sp. JL34, assembly GCF_017114945.1. GTDB lineage: Bacteria > Cyanobacteriota > Cyanobacteriia > Cyanobacteriales > Nostocaceae > Nostoc. Next base: position 31,900 of record NZ_JABXKQ010000164.1, on the reverse strand, counting down.
GTCAGATTTCCTAATTTTTGCCAGCCTTTAATAGTCAAATATGGGTGAGTGATTGTAGTTTCAATAGACCTACCTAAGCGAGTTGTTACCCGAAAAACTGGTTTGATACCATCATCTACAAATGCACAGGGTTGAGTAAAGGTAAATTTCCAGTCGTTGTTTAGCGTCAATAATGAGCCATGACGTTGTTTATATAATTCTTCAATTGTGGTAATTGTTCCATCTGCCAAAACTATTTCTGAATCATGGCTGAGGCATTTCCCCATTGATGGGCGGCCCGCGATAATAATCAAATCTGAACGCTGAAAACCGCTAGTCATAGCATCTAAATCGTAAAATCCACAGGGAATCCCAGGTAAGGCAATACCTTGATTTCTATCTTCAATATCCTGGAAATTATTAATTAGAGTATCAGAAATGTGAACTAAACCCGATTGGGGACGTTCTTGAGTAACGCCGAAAACTTTCTGTTCTGCCTGATCTAAAACCTGTGGTAACTCGGTTTCTGTTTCGTAACCAAGATGTACAATTTCATTACCAGCTTTAATTAAGCGCCGCCGCAGGTATTTGTCCATCACTAACCCTGCTAAGGCGTCGATGTTCACGGCTGAAACTGTGCGGTCTACCAGAGTTGCTAATTTATTTCTGCCACCAATGCGGGCTAGCATTTCATGGTCTGTCAGCCAACTTGTGACTGAGAGCAAGTCTGTGGCTTTACCTTGGGCGTGGAGCCTCACAGCTGCTTGATAAATATCTTTGTGAGCGCTAATGTAAAAAGCTTCGGGTAGGAGGCGATCGCTAACTCGACTAATCGCTTCTGGATCTAGCAAAATACCCCCCAAAATCGCTTCTTCCGCCTCAATATTTTGTGGTGGGAGGCGTAGCTTACCGCCATAGGCATCGCTACCATCGCCTTGAAAACTCAATTCTTCAGCCATAAACGATTTTAGTTTTGAGATTTTGCTAGAGACGCGATTAATCGCGTCTGTGTAGGATTAGAGACGCGATTAATCGCGTCTGTACAAGAGTTAGGAGTTATTCACTTTTACTTCCCTTGCTCCCTCATCCCTGCGTGTCTCCCCTGAGTTAACTAGCGACTACTTGAATATCGACTTGTGCCGCTACTTCCGAATGCAGCTTAATTTCAGCTTGATAAGTACCAAGGTGGTTAATATCGGGGATGGTAATGCCACGCCGATCGATTTCTTGACCAGTGGCTGCCTTAATTGCATCTACAACATCTTGGGTGGTGATAGTACCGAAAATCGCTTCGTTTTCACCAACTGGCTTGGCAATTGTCAAGCTGCCAACTTTTTCTAAAGATTCTTTTTGCTCAAGAGCTTGTTGTCTGAGTTCTAATTGCCGTTGACGCTCTTGTTCACGACGGCGTTCTACTTGCTTAAGAATACCAGGAGTGGCATTGGTTGCCAATTTCTGGGGAATAAGATAGTTACGAGCGTAGCCAGGAGCTACTTCTACTAAGTCGCCAGATTTTCCCAGCTTGCTGATATCCTGATTTAAAACTAACTGCACACGTTTCGCCATCGTTTTTCGTTTTTCCTGTAAAATCTGATTAATTTGGGTTTGGGTAAGATAGCTCATAATGTCAGTGCTGTATTCCAAGCTTCTTGCCCTAATACCCTAAAGCTTACAGATCGTAGCGAAAGGAAGGGTGCGATCGCAACTATTCGCCCTAGAAAGTTGGAGGATTAGGGACTGGGGACTGGGGACTGGGGACTGGGGAAGAAGCAAGGGAGCAGGGAGCAAGGAAGCAGGGAGCAAGGGAGAAGGGTTTTCCCCTCCGCCCCCTGCACCCCGCCCCTCTGCCTCTTTTCAATGCCCAATGCCCAATGACTAAAAGTTATTTTTCATTTCTCGTATCCGCGCAAAGGTTTGCACTCCATCGCTACTCTTAACGGTTGATTGTAATGATGGCTGATCCCAACGTAAAAAGGGATTGCTTCGCTTCTCCACTCCCAGTAGCGAGGGTATGGTAGCTTCTCCTCTACTACGGTAAGCCTTGACTTCATTAAAGCGCTTTTGTAAGTCGGCGTTGTCGCCATCTACTGTTAGGGCAAATTGCAGATTTTTTAAGGTGTATTCGTGGGCACACCAGACGTGTGTATCATCAGGTAGAGAGCGCAGTTTGCTTAAAGAGTCTACCATTTGAGTTGGTGTTCCTTCAAACAAGCGACCACAACCACCAGAAAATAAGGTATCGCCGCAAAATAAATCGCCTGTCTCACCAGCTTTTTCGGGGGGAAAGTAGTAAGCGATGTGAGCGCGGGTATGTCCGGGAACGAAGATAACTTCAGCTATGCGGTCTGCAAACTGGACGCGATCGCTTTGTTGCAAAAACACCTGCTGTCCCGGAATTCTACCACGATCTTCGGCTCCTCCATAAACTATTAGTTGGGGGAATTTTTCTATTAATTGCTTATTACCACCTACATGATCGTTATGGTGGTGCGTGTTGAAAATTGCTACCAACTCAGCTTTTAATTCAGCCAGTTTCTTTAAAACTGGTTGAGCCTCCGCTGGATCGACAACAGCGGCGATATTTTGTTTATAGTCGTGTAACAAGAATATGTAGTTGTCTGAGAGTGCTTCCAGACGGATTACCTGCATTACCTCTGCCTCCCTTACAACATAAATGTTTGGTATTGAGTAGCAATCCTACATTCGAGTGAATAATAGTGCTTCCTCTACAAACTATATCAAGTATTTATACTTTGTTTATTATAGCTATATCCAATATTAACTATGATATTATACAACCGTGCTTACACAGTAATTATACTTAAATAAAGTTAATTTCAGATGAAATTATCAGTGAAATTTCTCTGGGAATAGCTACAAATACAAAGTTAAATTTAATTGATTATTCTTAAGTCAAAAAATAATCAATTGTCAAGTTCATATTTTGCTTATCTCTACTCTATCGAATTTGGGTATAACTAAAACTAGAGGAAGATTTTTTGAGAATAAATACATATTTAATTTTCAAACTAAACAACAATTGTTACTTTAATTTATGTCAACACAAACTAGAGGCTTTATTACAATTTTAACTGGACTTTACCCTTTTCAAGATTGTATTCATTTTTTGGCGGCAATTAGAAAGTTTCATCAAGAGCCGATCATTATTCTAATTGACCAAGTTCCAACAGGACTCTACCCTTTTCTGAAGGCTTTCAAAAATGTAATTTTAAAGCCTGCTCCTGCAAATGAAAATACTGTTTTAGCATCACGGCAAGCAAAACTGGCTCTATATGCAGCCTCTGAGTTTGATAAGACGATTTACTTAGATTCAGATATTTGTTTACTTTCCGATATCAACGACGTATTTGACTATTTAGATGAATATGATTTGCTATTAACTGAAGATGTGCAACCTTCTATTGTTAAAGCCACAAATTTATTGCGTGGAAAGCAAGAAGAAGTTTTGCCAAATGTCTTGCCAATATTGCAATCTATCGGGTTTCCGTTGCAAGCAGATAGTGTGCAATATAATAGCGGGTTGATAGCTTTTAGAAAAACAGAAGTCACTAAGGTATTTTTTGACGAATTTAAACGTTTTTTTGAAATTGTCAAAAATAACCAAGATCAATTACTTTTAAAAGATCAAGGAGCTTTTGCATCTGCGATCGCATCGGTACATCCTCACATGAAAATCCTACCACCCACCTATAATTATCTCAGCAAGTGGCAGGATGCTTATAATATTCAGGATCAAATTAAAGTTCTTCACTGTACTTATCCTTATCGACCTCAATATGCTAAAAATATTAGTCGATCATTATATACAAGGGTTTTTGACAGATTCGCTAAACTATTTTTACCGAATCAAGTTACAAATCCTTGGCGCACTAAATAAAAATAAGTATAAAAATAGTGAAAAAACTTTCCAAGATATCTCTGTTGGTTTCAGATTTATCAAGTGCAGCTATTTTGCGTGCATATTTGATAGCAACAGCCCTAAAAAATTTAGAATATGAAGTTGAAATTATGGGGTTTTTGTTTGGAAATAACTTGTATCGTAATTTACCATCAGAATTAAATGTTTATAATTTACCAGGGAAAAATTTTCCCGATTTTTTTGGAGAAATACAGAAAATCTTACCAAAAATTAATGGAGATATAATTTATGCTATAAAACCACAAATAGCGAGTTTTGGAGTTGCCCTACTCAAGAAAATATTTAGCCGAAAACCCTTAATTTTAGACATAGATGATTGGGAACTCAGTTGGTACGGTGGCGATGACTGGCATTATCATCCCACACCTAAACAATTAGCTAGGGAATTGTTGAAACCAGACGGTGCACTCAGGAATCCTTATCATCCTTTGTACGTCAAATGGATGGAAGGGTTGGTAAATAGTGCTGATGCTGTCACAGTGCATACTAAATTTTTACAGCAGCGTTTTGGCGGTACATTTGTTCCTAATGGCAAAGATACTTCTTTATTTGATCCCGCTCGCTATGATGCAGAGTCCAGCAGAAATCGTTATGGTTTATCTGAATATCGTATTTTAATGTTTCCTGGTGCGCCAAGACCCTATAAAGGTCTAGAAGATGTTCTTATAGCACTCGATAAAATTGATCAGCCAGACTTAAGACTAGTGATTGTAGGTGGCAGTCCTTATGATAATTACGATCAGCAACTTCAACAAAAGTGGGGACGCTGGATTATCAAATTACCAAAGTATCCAGCTGATGTTATGCCTGATTTGGTAGCAGCGGCTCACATTGTAGTCGTTCCCCAGCGAGATACCCCAGAAACTCGTGCTCAATTTCCCCTGAAGTTGACAGATGGAATGGCAATGGCTAAACCTGTATTATCAACGCGCGTTGGAGATATTCCCCAAATTTTAGGTAATACTGGTTATTTAGTCGAGCCTGCTTGTCCTGAACAGATTGCGGAAAAAATTCAATTGATTTTTCAGAATTTAGAGTCAGCAAATCAGCAAGGTATCAAGGCAAGAGAAAGATGTGTGGAACACTATAGTATAGAGGCTATGGCTTCTACTCTCAAGTCAGTAATTGCTCGATTATGAATCTTGATTGAGCAGAGAGCATCGAACTGGGGATTGGCAACCCAAGAAATCTTAATCATATTTTCTTCCCCAGTAGCCAGTCCCGGAGTGCCCTATTTATTTGATGATTAGCTTTCTTTGGCAAGTAATTGGTGAATAATATTAATAAGTGAAAGTTGCATAAAAATACCCAATGTCTACCAGAAAACTACTACTAAGATTCGCTAAACCCTATCCAGGTTTAATTCTGCTGACAATATTGTTAGGATTTTCTGGAGCTTTATTTAATGGGATTAGCACAGCTTTAATTGTGCCAGTGGTTTTAAAAATTGTGGGGCAAGAAGTAGATTTAAGCACTGCTCCTCCCATTCTTAAAAGATTGATGTCTCCCTTTGATAATACTCCAGAAACTTACCGGATAGGAGTAATGGCAGGGGCGATTATATTCACAATTCTTTTAAAAAACTTAGCTACTTATGCCAGTTCCTTAGCATCGAGTTCCTTAACCCGAAAGCTAACATCGGATATGCGGGAAACTGGATTAAGGCTATTACTAGAAATTGATATAGATTATTATGCAAAAACGAAAGTTGGTGATTTAATCAACCGTCTTGGTGGAGAAATTGGCCGGGCTGCAAGTTCTATAGGTAGTACAGTCAAGATAGTTATCCTGGGAATCACAATTTTAGTTTTTGTTGGTTTATTGCTATCAATTTCTTGGCAGTTGACAATTGTTGCTACACTTTTGCTGTCGTTGGTGACGTTAGTAAATCAGTATGCTATTTCTCGATCTAAAAATTTTGGGAGGCAGCTTAGTGAGATGTCTAAAGCATACTCCATCTCTGTACTGGAGACTCTGAACGGAATTCGGCTGGTAAAGGCAACGGGAAATGAAGAAAAAGAATATCAACGGATTAAAAAATTAATTCGCGATCGCGAGTTAGCAGATTTTGAATCTCAGGTTAATTCGGAAGCGATTACACCCCTGAGTGAGGTGATGGGGATCACAGCTTTGCTGCTGATTGTAGTTTTGAGTAAAACCTTCTTTGCTAACCAGGTTTCTTCTCTTTCCACCGTACTCCTGACATATTTATTAGTGCTGCTGCGAGTGCTGCCATTGATTTCTCAGCTAAATACTATTCGCAGTAACTTTGCCAGTACCGCCACCAGTGTGGATGTGACCAATGAGTTTTTAAGCCTGCATGATAAGCCGTTCATGAGCAAAGGTAAACTTCCCTACACCAAAGTAGAAGAGGGAGTGTCTTTTAATTCTCTTTGCTTTGCCTACCCTGGTCATGAGAAGCTGGTACTCAAAGATGTAAGTTTATATTTACCGCGTGGCACGACCTTAGCATTAGTAGGTGGTTCTGGTGCTGGTAAATCTACTTTGGCAGACCTTTTACCCAGATTCTATGACCCGATCGCTGGCAGTATTACCATTGACGGCATCGATTTGCGGGAGTTCGATGTGATATCCCTGCGAAAGCGGATGGGAATTGTCAGTCAAGATACCTTTCTTTTCAATGACTCGGTGCAGAATAACATTGCCTATGGGCGATCAGAGGCTACTGAAGATGAAATTCTGACAGCAGCCAAGCGGGCAAATGCTTATGAATTTATTAGCAAATTACCTCAGGGATTTGACACCTTAATTGGCGATCGCGGCGTCATGTTGTCTGGTGGCCAAAGGCAAAGATTAGCGATCGCCCGCGCCCTCCTCCAAAATCCCGAAATTTTGATTTTAGATGAAGCCACCAGCGCTTTAGATACCGTTTCTGAACGCTTAGTACAAGCTGCACTTGATGACTTGAGTCGCGATCGCACCACCTTAGTAATTGCTCACCGCCTTTCCACAGTTCAAAAAGCTAATCAAATAGCCGTATTAGATCAAGGACAAGTAGTAGAGATAGGAACCCATGAAGAACTTTTACAAAAGGGTGGTTACTACTCACGTTTGTACTCAATGCAATTTGCAGAACGTCCTGAAACTGCCACCAAACACAATCAAAGCTTGCTCCGCATCTCTCACGAAATTCGGACACAGATGAACTCGATGATTGGGTTACTACGCTTATTACTTGATGATTTAGTAGATGATTCTCAAGAACGGCACGAATTAATTGAAGATTCTTATAAATCAGCCTTGAGAATTCTCAACACTATTGATGTTTTTGAGGATGTTATTAACTTGCAAATTCGGGGGCAAATCCTCTCAATTTCTGATCATAATCAAAATATTATCAGTAACCATTATCAAATTTTTAATCAAATCTCCATTGAGTTTCGGACTTCTCTTAACCTCATACTTAGCTCTCTCCGCTCTCTAGCTGATAATTTGACATCCACCACAGAAGAACAAAATGGATTAATTACTGAAAGTTATGAATCTGCTATATATCTACTTGATGATTTAGGAAAGTTTGAAAATAGTATTAATGTCTAAAATTATGAAAAATCCTACTTTAAAAAAACACTACATTTTTTTCATTGGTGAAGAGTTACCGCAGCCAGAGGCTCACCTAGTGCAGTCTACAAATGCAGCTAACGCCGCTGCCAACTTGGGATATTCAACAGTTTTGGTATACCCTGACAAAGGAGCAAAAGCGATTAATCCAGTTAATTTAGCTCGTCCTTTTCAACCGAGACAAACACCAACGGAACTTGTTAAATATTACAACCTCCATGACAAACTAAAAGTTGCTCCCTTACCGATGCCTTGGCCAATTGACCATTTTCGGAGCAAATTTACTGACTCTAACACTATTGCCAGCAAGTATTATTTACCATTTCACATCCTTCCAACTACTAAACTTGTCCACAGCCGCAACTGGAATTTTGTCAAAGCTGCGATTAAAAATGGTGTTCCGGCAATTTACGAACATCACCACCATGAAGATAAGCCATTTGAGCCAGAAATTGTGACAAATCCGTTGTTGCAGATTGCTGTCACCGTTGTAGACACCATCCGCGAAAGTATGATTAAAAATGGGATGCCACCAGAAAAGGTGATTAAGCTGCACAATGGTTTTAATCGCTTATTCATGCAGAGACAACCAGAAAAAGCCACAGAATGGCGTCAAAAACTATTGGCAGACGAAAGCCAAAAGTTGGTAGTTTATGCGGGAGCGCTACAGCAATTTAAAGGTATTGATGTACTAATTGATGTGGCTCATGAAATGCCTAATGTGCAATTTGCCTGTGCCGGTGGTAAGCCAACAGAAGTCGAATCCTATCAACAATTAGTCAAAGAAAAACAGATTCATAATATTAAATTTTTGGGCTATGTCTTGCATAATGAGTTAGCATCTTTGCTACAAGCAGCCGATGTTTTAGCTCACCCTCATTGTTCGGGAAAAGCGGCAACTTTCACATCTCCCTTAAAGCTGTTTGACTACTTCGCCTCTGGAACTCCCATTGTCTCCACGAAAATTCCTTCATTAGTTGAATTTCAAGATACTCAGTCTATTACTGCTTGGTGTGAGCCAGATAACCCCAGCAAATTTGCCGAAAGTCTGAAACGGGTTTTAGAAACTCATCCCAGAAAAGTAGAGGGTTATCCAGATAGTATCGAGTTTGTCAAGCAGTTTTCCTGGGAAAATCGAGCAGCAAAAATTCTTAGTTATGTTGATGAATCTCTGCTGCCTCAACTGATTGTGTAAGGGAAAAAACTCATGAAAAATAATAAATGATTAATAACTAAAATGACTATTACAACTGTAGGTATGATTAGCAGCTATCGAGGTTTAGAAACTAGAGCCGATTGGCTGTGGCAACAAACCCCACATCAATTTGGAACTTGGGGCAATATACAAATGCAGGCACTGGCAGAAAAACCAGATTTTCTGCTAATGTATCAATTTGATTTTCCCCAAGCATCGCCACAAAAATCTTGGTTAGATAGTTTTCGCAAACATCAGCAAAAATCAGTAGTCAATGTTGATTCTCTACTGCGTGGTGTCAACAAAGAGCGGATTATTTATTTACTAAGAGAACCGCCTTTAGATGAAATTATCGAAATAACTAATCATAATTATCAACACGCCCAGAAGTATTCCAGCTACATTTCTGGCCCCGATGATTTTGCTCCCATCCCTGACTATATGCCTGCTATTTGGTATCACTCAAATTCATTTCAAGATTTAAATGAAATGCCACCGCCTCAAAAGGTTGCACCATGTAGTTGGATTACTTCAGGAATTAGCCGTACAGTTAATCATCGCCAGCGTTTAGACTTTTTACAGTCGTTACAATCTAGTGGCATTAAGTTTGATTTGTATGGACGTAACTTACCAGAATGGACGAAAAAGTCGGGAGAATTAGGTAACAAATGGTATGGCATGGCACCATACTATTACAATCTGGCAATTGAAAATTATGCTGATAATAATTGGTATGTGAGTGAGAAACTTTGGGATAGTTTGCTTGCTTGGTGTCTACCAATTTACTATGGTGGCCCGGCTGCTGATAAATTATTACCACCAGGTAGTTTTTTGCGGTTGCCCAGTCTAGATGAAAAAGGCATTGCCTACATCCAAGAAGTGACATCTACACCTGATGCTTGGTATCAGGCTAAGGATGCGATCGCAGAAGCACGTCAAATCATCTTACATAAACTAAACCTGCTTAACTGGTTGTCAAACTTTGTTGATCAACACTCATAAATTATGAATGGTATTTGTACCCTTGGCAATGATTATGTTTTCGATCAACTGGTGGCTTTGCTCAACAGTATTGATGTTATCTTGGGGCCAGAAACTCCTGTTTGTATCTATCCTTTCGACGATCAAACACAGCGTATTAGTGACGAAATAGCTAAACGCCCGAATGTATTCCTTTACGATAACCAAGAATCAATCAACCGTTGGGATCAATTTATGCTGGCAGCAGCGCCAGAACGATTGAATCGTAGTAAATCTCGTCTTTATGGCGCTCACCGTCGTTTTTGTGCTTTTGATGGGCCATTCGATAAATTTATCTATTTAGATGCAGATACCTTGGTGATGAACTCACTAGCGACAGTGTTTGAAAAGCTAGATAGTTATGATTTTGTTGTCTACGATTTCCAATTTAAAGACGTTAGTAAAATATATAATGTTAATTCTCCCAAATTACTAAAAACTTTCGAGCAAACGCGCATAGATTCCGAAATATTTTGCTCAGGTTTTTATGGTAGCAAACGGGGAATATTTAACTCAGAACAAATAGATTTGCTGATATCCTATTTACAAAATGGTGAAGCGGAAATTTTGTATGACGGTGCTGGTGAGCAACCACTGATCAACTATATGGTCATGAGGTCTAATCTTTCTATTTATAACTTTGCCCGTCAATTGCCAGATAATGAAAAAACAGGGTGTTCTGCTACATCTAAGCACTTTCAGGAGCGAGAACATCTTCTTTATGACAAAGGTAATCGCTTAACTTACCTTCATTACATTGGTATTCCTCCTAATATCAATCAAGCCGTTTGTGCTGGAGAAAATATTGATTTTCCCTATCGAGATTTATTTCTCTATTATCGTTACCTACATGAACCAGAAAAGCGTCCAGTCTTTAATAATCCCCCGAAAAATTATAATGACGCTCCAGTACCAAATTTCATCTCAAGAGCTTTACGAAAACTTAAGTTAATTAAACAAGGATGATTTATGAGTAGGGGCATTTATATAGTTGCCAATGACCGCGTTATCGATAATGCGATCGCTTTACTAAATAGCATTCGTTACTATGACCAAGAAGTAACCGTTTATCTCATCCCTTTTAATGACAATTATCACAAGGTAGCAGAGCAGCTTGCAACCTTACATAACGTCCAAATTTTTCCAGATTTAGAACTTATTGATAAATTTACCAAACGCATCGGAGAAATTTTTGATCGAGATTTCCTTGCCTTACCCAACAAAATGCGTAAACTGGTGGCGTGGTTTGGCCCTTTAGATGAATTTATTTATATTGATACGGATATTGTCGTTTTTGAAAAAATCGCCGACAATTTAGACAAACTTTCAGAAGTTGATTTCTTCTGTTGTGATTATCATCATGCCAATGACAAGCTGCGAAATATCTTTTCTCCATTTGTGAAAGAGCAGCAAATTTTTTCCGATGCTCAACTCCAAGATGTTTTCAATAGTGGTTTTTGGGCTTCGAGAAAAGGAGTTATTACCGAACAACAAATGGATGATGCTTTGCGCGAGTGTGCGGTACACCGCGAATATTTCGATTTTTCTGAAGGAGTTACAGACCAACCAATTTTAAATTATCTTGTACTCAAGCTAATTGCCAAGCGTGGCAATCTCGTCAAAATTCCTGGGGGAGGGCCTGGTAGTTGGGCGGGTTCGCAAAATTTTCAACAGCAAGACTATGCCCTCTATGACCGAGGACAACGATTAAAATATCTCCACTGGGCTGGTACACGGATGAAAGCTGGTAGTCCTTATTGGCAATTGTGGAAACACTATCGCTATCTTCATGAGGGTAAATTCGCTTTCATCCCCAAACTGACTCGCCGTTTATTTCCCTTTGTTGCTGCCCGTACTTAATATTAGGAGTATCCCAATGATTGATGGTATTTACATCCTAGCGAATGATGTTGTCTATGACCAATTAGTTGCCTTGCTCAACAGTATAGAAGCTAATGCTGGTAGGAAAATTCCTATTTGTATACTTCCATACAATGATCGGTTAGACAAAGTAAAGGCAGAGATTGCATCTAGAGAGAATGTCAGCTTATTTGAAGATTCTGATTCCATAGCTTACTGGGATAACTTTGCTACTCAGATATGGAAAAATTACCCTAGAGCACAAAAAACTTGGCGAGAGTGGGGCTTCCCAGAACTTTATGAGTTGCCAATGCACCGCAAATTTTGTGCTATAGATGGCCCCTTTGATAGATTTATTTATTTTGATGCAGATACCTTATTAATGGGGTCCGTAGATTATGTATATGAAAAATTAGATACTTATGATTGGGTAGTGAATGATTTTCAGTATAAGTCTGATTTAAAATTTATTTTTGATGGTTCACCAAAGCAGATGCAGCAAATTTTCAACTCAGAAAACTTGCAGTCTCAAGTATTTTGTGCAGGTTGGTTTGCTACTAAAAAAAATATTTTTTCTCCAGCGATAAGAGCCGACTTAATTGACAAGTTAACCTCAGGTGAGGCAGATGTAATGGCTTTTTTAGCGCCTGACCAATCTTTATTTAACTACATGGTATTGAGAAGTGGAATTTCCTATTATAACTTTGCCTGCCATGATTGCGAACAGGCAACTGGTAATCACTGGAGTTCTCAATTTGATGTGGTAAATAATATCCTCTACGACCAAGGACGGAGGTTGACGTATTTACATTATATGAGTATATCTTCTTCAGCTTTTGTGCGGCTTTGTGGAGGCGAAGATGTTGATATTCCTTACCGCGATCTTTTCTTATATTATCGCTATTTAAAATCACCTGAAAAACGTCCTCAAAGCTTTACACGTCCAAGCCAGCTAACGCTTTTGCAAAAGTCTACTAGTAGTTTTATTCAGCAAAGAGTCAACAATATTAAGCTAAAATATCGCAATTTAAAGGATAGAATTACTAGATAAAATCAATAAATTGGCTGATTTATTAGCTTTTGTATAGTTGAAAATTTTACACGTTTTTTATTGAGCCAACAAGCGACATCAAAATACTTTAGTTGCTCCATTCGCCACATAATTTTTAACAAATATAATTCCTTAAAACTTATACCAATTTCCGAAAATAAAGCTACAGGTGCGTAAGCTGGATTGAACGTAGTCAAACCCAACAAAATTCTGGTTTCTCACGTTGGGTTTCGTTCTTCAACCCAACCTACATCTGTCGCAATTATTTTTTAAATTGGTATTAGTTTTGTAGTGGCGATGTCTTAAGTACTTTATCTGTAATAAAAATCAAAATTACTCAAGGTTGCAAGTCTTAGACGCAATGAACGATAGTAATAGCCGATAGTTCTATCTAGTCTAAGTGCTACCTTTTTCACAATTGAACGCTTCGGATATTCAATTGCATCATGCTGTTGAAAATATATCAAGCTTTCTTCTGGATTTGCTTGCCCTTTTTTAATTTTTTCTCGTTCTACCCAATCTTTAAAATAAACAATATCCTCCATCGCATCCCATCTAACTGATAATCCTGCTTTAGCAGCAGCTAATCCTATTGCATAACCAATAGCACAAGTAAAACCGTTTAACTCACAATATAATGCAATGGTTTCCCATTGCTTGAGAAATTCAATTTCACGCCCATCTTGCCTTGTAACTGCAAACAAAACTTCCATCACAAACTGGGTATTATTATCCTCTAAATTCAAATCCAGTTTTTGGGCTATCTTGTTAACAATTTCCACATCCCTAATTCTCTTCGGTTTGTGCAAATCATTTACTGAACTAATGTAAATTTTATTATGTCTGACCATACTGGTACAACTTCTTGCTGTAACTCCAGGAAGATATTTTAGATTTGGTGCTACTTTATCCAAAATTCGCATATCTACATCAACAAAAATGCAGGTGTTAAAGAGTGATAGTGCTTGGGCAATAACAAATCTTTTATCGTGGTAACAACCAATGCTTTGTTGTTGATGTGGAAAGCTTAAAACATGAGAATAATCACTAAACTCCTGTGGCTTATCTGTTAAAATTACAAATTTGGTTCCAGGTGAATGTTTTTCAATATCTTGAGCTAATAGCAAGGCATGAGAGCGATATCTTTCACCTAAGGCTAAGGTGCAAAAGCAGAATTCTCTTTCTTCTTGACTCATAGTTTATAAAACTCCTTTGTAAAAGATAAAAATAAAAATTTGCACAAAAAATTCGGGCAAAACTGAGTATTCCTAACTATCGTTTTAGCAGAGATACTATAGATACCTACGTAATTCTAACGTGATTAGATATTTAATGTGAAATTTAAGTAAAAATAAGTATTAACCGCCAGCAAATAAGTTGCTGGCGGCAAAGATTTAGGTTGATTTGAATGTTCCTGGAGTGCCCTAAATCTAAGAAAAAGAATCTAAATCTAGAGATTGCATTCCTTCACGTTCTATAAAGGTCATCATACTTCCTAACTGCAACCAAACTAGCAAACAAGTAAACAGACTAATTGGTAGACCCACTCCTAAAGCCAAGGATGAAGGAAAGCCAAATATCTCTAACCCTGAAGACAGAAATAGACAAGTACCGCCAGTTATGCCGACAAATGGTACAAGTAGTTGTTTCAGTGAGGAACGCGGTTTAGTATTTTCTGTGCGATCGCTTGGCCAGTTCTGCACAATTACTTTCAAAGTGCCAGATAATGCCAAACCAGATGTTAATGCTGTCAAAAAGCCAACAAGTAAGAGGAAATAGGGCGGTTGCAGAGGAAAATAGTACATCAAAACTCCTAATTGATATTAAAGATTTTTTAGTTTTTATTGGTTGACTGGTTCTCAGCAAAAGACCCAAGTAATGTAGCTTTTGGGAGGATGGCAGCTGCGCCTTCTCTGGATAACTCTGTTAAAATGCCGATCGCTACATTTAATAAACGATCCGGTTTTAAGTCATCTTTAACCAGGTTCCACAGCCGTTGGACATCTTCGGTGTGGAGGCGGTCATCTTCGGTGAGAGCAAGCACCAGTTGTCGCCGCAGAAATTTCCCTTCTTCGGACATTAAATATTGGAACCCCATCTGGGCTGTGGGCAATACATCAAAGTTGCTATCAGTACGAGCGATCGCAATTAAATTCTCTAACCGCTGCCACTGAAATTTACCATCTTTGAATAACACATTCAATAATCGTCGCCGTAATTCCGGCGATTCCCCCGTCAACAACCGCCGCGCTATATAGGGATAACCCACTTCCACAATTTTGAAATTCGGGTTGAGGCTAAGAGCAATACCTTCCTGTGTCACTAGGGAACGAATAATCAAAGCAAACTTTGCCGGGACTCGGAAAGGATATTCGTACATCAATTCTGAGAATTCATCGGTAATAGTTTTGAAGTTAAAATCCTTGACATTTTTGCCAATAGCGTTTCCTAGTACCGCTTCTAATGCTGGCACTATCGGACAAATATTGGTGTCTGGAGTCAGAAATCCTAATTTTACAAAGTCTTCGGCTAAGTCGGTGTAATCTTTATTTACCAAATGCACTAGCGCATCCACTAGCGTTTCTTTAGTACTTTCTTCCAACTGATCCATCATGCCGAAGTCGATGTAAGCCATACGACCATCGGTCACAGCAAACAAATTACCAGGATGAGGGTCAGCATGGAAAAAGCCGTTTTCTAAAAGCTGTTGCAATCCTGAAGTAACGCCAATTTGGATGATCGCTTCTGGGTCTAAACCTGCTTCACGGATGCGTTGAGTATCTGTCAGCTTGAAGCCGTTAATCCATTCCAGGGTTAAAACGTGGGTATTCGTGTAACGCCAGTAAATACCTGGAACTTTTACTTGCGGGTCGTTGCGGAAATCGTGAGCAAATTTTTCGGCGTTGCGCCCTTCATTGATATAGTCAATTTCTTCAAATAACTTCGTGCCAAACTCGTCCACAATTAAAGTTAGGTCGTGACCAAGATTTAAAGGCAACCAAGGAGCTAGCCAACCTGCTGCCCAACGCATCAGATATAGGTCGCGTGTGATTACTGGGTGTAAGTTGGGGCGTTGCACCTTCACTGCGACTTCTTCGCCACTGACCAGACGACCCCGGTATACTTGACCCAAGCTAGCAGCAGCAACTGGGTGAGGTGACAGTTCGCTAAAACTTTCGTGGATTGGACGGTCTAGTTCAGTTTCGATAATCTGGTAAGCGATCGCATTATCGAAAGGTGGTAACTGGTCTTGTAACTTGATCAGTTCTTCTAAGAAATCTTTGCGTATCAGGTCAGGCCTGGTGGAGAGGGCTTGACCAACTTTAATAAAAGTCGGGCCGAGGCGGGTGAGCAGTTCTCGCAACTGGATAGCTCGTTTACCCTTGTTCTGCTCAACTTTATCTTGCCATTCGTCCCACTTCAGACTGAGTATAAATCCTGCAAATGAGGAGATAATTCTCAGCAGTCGCCCCCAGGCTAGCCAGGGACGGTAACTATAGTAGCGAGCGATCGCATCTGGATTATAGAGTTTTAGTTGAGCAGGTTGATACTGACCCACGCCTTTTTTTGCCTCTTCAACTGAAAAATTTACAACGGTTTTTTCTCCTGACCCACAAGTTAGTTGCAAGTTCAAGATAGCGAGTAGTATTTTATCTAAAACAACTAGAACCTTACCCTTTAGGGATAGTGTTCGAGGCGATTTTAGCCTATTGCTACTGCCTAGATATGTTTATCTTTTTCTTAATTATACTTTATAAAACTACAACTACTTTTCCACGTTTTGGATGATTTTATCTTTTCTTAACTTTACTTGATATAAATATAAATATTTACCTATACAAGATCCCCGACTTCTCACGGAAGTCGGGGATCTTGGTGTTATTTTTATTTATACCCTGCGATTTAAGTGAAAAATAAAATATTCTATGTGTCCACAAAAAAATTACACTGTCAATTAAAATCTTGCTAATTGGTATAGCAATCCCATCTGATCTGTGAGAATTTACGAAGAGAAAAATCCTAATTTTGCAAGCATTACAGGCTTTATTCTTTCTCACATATCATTTAGGATTACTATAGTGGTTTTGTCACAATGACTAATTACCAATTAGCCACTTTTAATTACTATGTAGTGCTATTTAGATTTGGCCTCCAAGTTTTCTAAACGGCTTCTCAATTCCTGATTTTGTTGTTTTAGTTGGTCAAAATCTTCACGCAATTGACGCAGGGTTTTTTCTGAACCAATGTTCTTTTGCACCTTGGAAATTTCTTCTTCAGCAGAGCGACGTACACGCCCATCGGCTGTTTGGTCAATTAGCGATCGCAAAATCCCCACTGCTTTGGGTGTTTCCATTTGCCCTAATGCTGCTGCTACCGACACTTGCGTTAAAAAGAAGCTTTCTTTGGCTAGTTCTGTTAATTTTTCTAAAATCCGTTCCAAATTAACCGGACTTTGACCTACAGAAATCTTTCCTAAAGCGCGAATTGTGGCTAAACGTAGAGGTTGTGGTACACCAAGCTTGGTGTATTCGATGAGCAGATTTAAAGCTGCTTCCGAGGTTTTGAATTCAGCTAAACCAGCAACTGCCCCACTCCGCACGATTTCATTCCAACCCGCCTTCTCTTCTAAAACGGATTTCAGCAGCTTTAATACCTTGTCTTCCTTGGGTTTTTCTTCCAAGTTTGCCGATGCGATCGCCCCGATCGTCCGAGAAGCTGCTGCTTCAACGTAGTAGCTGGGATCGCCTTTTTGTAACAGCCCTCTCACAAGTTTATAGCTTTCAGCAGTTTTGATTTGAGCAAGTGCTTCCACTACAGATCGTCGCACGTAAGCATTTTTATCTTTTAACCCAAGAACTAAGCCATCAAAGGCTTGATCTAAATTGATTTGGGCTAGTTGTTTCGCCGCTTCCACACGCACACCCCACAATGGGTCATTTTTTAGTGAAGTAGAAAGCGCAATGGTAGCTTCTAACCCGCCTTTTTTCGCCAAAGCTGTTCCTGCATGAATACGCGAAATCGGGTCAGGATCAAATTCTAACTGTGCTTTTAACTCCGCTATTGGATACTCCAAAGCTACTGTTTTTAGGTAATTATTTCCAACATCAAAGCTGATAAATTGTGGCTTATTTTCTAGGGGAAAGTAGAAGCTTTGTTCACGTTCATTCACCCGCACTGTGAAAGTTTTGAGTGCTGAGTCCTGAGTCCTGAGTTTGCCATTACTCTTCACTTCTTCTTGTTGTGTATAGCCAAAACCAATAGGTATTTTTAAATCAAATAAATCCTTACTGCCATTTTTACCTTCAGCAGCTTGGGTTTGAGTTACTGTCATTTTTGCTAACTTAGCATCCCCATCCCAAGAGTAAGCTACTTTAAAATCGGGATGACCACCACGATAAACGTATTGGTCAAAGAGGAACAAAAGATTACGTCCGGTAGCTTTTTCAATCGCCCTGAGTAAGTCTACTGTCTCTACGGTTTTGTGGGCATTATCTTGGGTAAATGTTTGGATAGCCTGCCAAAATAATTCATCTCCCAATTGGGCCCGAATCATGTGATAAACACAAGACCCTTTTTCGTAGATGTGGCGATCGTAAAGTTCAATAGCTTCTCGGTAAATGTGCGTTACCATCGGTCGGCGATAACGGCTGCTATCTTCACTTAGGTAACGACGAGCTTCCAATAAACGATAGTAAGCTGCTTCTTCTAAACTGTATTCCTGTTCTGTCCACATCACCTCAGAGTAAGAAGCCATCCCTTCTTTAATCCAAGCATGAGACCAATGCTTAATCACCACCAAATCACCAAACCACTGGTGCGCGAGTTCGTGGACGACTAAACTTTCGGTGTTGCGGTTATCTAAGGCGGCACGTTCATCCAGCAAACATCTATCTGTTAACAGAGTTGTGGAGGTGTTTTCCATGCCGCCAAAGATGAAGTCATCGACGCAAACTTGGGCATATTTGGGAAAAGGGTATGGATAACCATACTTTTGGCTCAAAAACTCGATCATCCGGGGAGTTTTGCCCATGCTGCGTTTAGCATCTTCCTCCCGTCCCTTTTCTACGTAGTAGGTGACTGGTTTTCCCTTCCACTCATCCTGAATTTCCGCAAAATCACCTACTGCCAAGGTCATCAAGTAGGTAGGATGAACTTGTTGCTGTGACCAATGGTAGATTTTGTAATCACCATCTTCTGTGGTGTCAATTAATTCGCCGTTGGAAATAGCCACGAGAGGGTTGGGAACACGAACGCGAATTTCCGAAGTAGATAGTTGTCCTGGATAGTCAAAGCAGGGGAACCAAAAGCGAGAGTCTTCGTCTTCTCCCTGAGTCCAAACTTGAGTGGGCTTGTTTGGGTAGTGCTTGTCTGGTTGGATAAAATATATACCGCGTTGCGGTTTTGCCAGTGAGTAGGTGATCGCAATCAGCAAGCGTTTACCAATCTGGGTCGTCTCAGAAAGTTGAATGGAAAGCTGTTCCCCGTCATAGTCAAAATCTTGTGGCACCTCGTCCACCTGCACAGACTCGATATTCAGGTTGACAGCATCCAAAGTCAAACGGTCAATGCCATTACGGATTGGTAAGAGGCGAATGCTACAACTGCCCTGATAGCTTTGCTTGGGAATATCCAAGCTGAGAACGAGAAAAATATGCTCTACCTGTCCGGGGCGATCGGGGTTGTACTGTGGTCTTGCTCCCGGTAACTCAAAAGGTTTGTGTCCGTTATTATCTGTATCAAAATAAGACTTCGACATTGATCCTTACTGACCTTGTAATCCTGAAAAGTCTGGCTTGGCTGGATGTTGTTAAGCAAAATAGCGGTGTCTGTATTTCCCAAATTAATAGGGCATTATAGAGGTGATAACTCCCCTTTGGGATTGGGGGATTGAAATTAATCTCACCCGAACTTCCGAAGATCGGCTGCCGATCCTTGGACTTTTTTCCATATCCCTACCGCATTTACTTTTCCTGATGTTTTGCACTTTTTTGTCATTGAGTCAAGAGTCTCTTGCACCTCGATAGATTCTCATTAAGTACAAATACTCCTAATTATTCTTATAACTTAGGATAGCTTGCTGCTGCTGATCAGGCTATTTTGTTTGAGATGAACAGCATATCATTTGCGGATTTGCTCATCATCCCTTTGAAGTATTTTTGAGAGTAATTTTAGACTGCTAACTTATAGGACTACTAATTTTATCAGTAAATACCGATCAATGAGCAGAAATTATTAATAAATCCGAAAACTCTACAATGACACTTGTATAAATCTCGGTGACAATCTGAGCAAAAGAGGATAACAAAATGCCTGAAAGTAAATCAAAATTTTTCATTCCTGCTGTTGGGGCTGCTGTAGTTGTTGTAGCAGGAAGTATAGCAGCTTATACCTATTTTAAAGGCTCATCAGCAGGTAGTTTAGACGCTCTAGGGAGTGCGAAAGTAGTACCTTCAACAGCATTGATGGCAACTTATATTACTACTGACTCTGGAGCTTGGGCAAAATTACAACAGTTTGGCACTCCAGAAGCACAAAAGTTAGTGGCAAAAAATCTGGAAGATTTCAATAAGCAAATGTTCCGTGACGCTAACGTTTCTTATGAAAAAGACATAAAGCCTTGGGCTGGTGGTGTAATGATTGCTGTACTGCCAGCAAATCCGGTGAAACCGGCACAGTTCAACGTACCCTCTGGGGCACCTAATATACCAACAAATTTACAGCAGGAACCGAATATCCTGATAGTAGTGGGAATCAAGGACAAACTCAGTGCGTTGAATTTTGCTAACAAATTGAAGTCACAAAAAGGGGTGAAATTACAGGAATCTGACTATCAAGGTCAAAAAATTATCGAAACTACAGAAAATGGCAAGCCGACATATAGCGTAGTTTTAAATAATAGTCACTTGGTATTAGCCCCTCAAAAGCAAGCTGTAGAAAAAGCAATTGACACGTTTAAAGGACAGTCTTCTTTTGCCAGTAAAGAAGGTGCCAGCAGCATTCTGAAAGGAGTAGATGTCAAAAACAGCCTCGCCCAAATTTATGTACCAGACTATGCCGGGATGGTACAGCAATTAGCAGCCGGAAGTCCGCAGGTAAAGCAGTTACCCCCACAAACTCTCGCACAATTGAAGCAGATAAAATCTGTGGTAGCGGGTGTTGGTGTCGATGATGCGGGAGTGCGGGTAAAAGCGATCGCTAATTTAGATCCACAACTAAATAAATTTCAGTATCAATCAAGCCCTGGAAATATAGTCGGGCAATTTCCTGCTGATACCTTTGCTCTGGTTAGCGGAAATGGCATCAGCCGTGGTTGGGAAGTGCTAGTAGAACAGTCAAAAGATTATCCAGAAATGAAGCAAGCTCTGGAACAAGCACGAGGACAACTGAAATTTGCCAATCTAGACCTAGATAAAGATATTTTTGGCTGGATGAATGGGGAATTCGCCTTTGGTGCGATTCCATCAAATCAAGGAGTATTAGCGAGTGTTGGTTTTGGAGGTGCTTTACTCTTTGATACTAGCGATCGCAAAACTGCCGAAGCTACCTTAACAAAGTTGGATACTCTTGCAAAAACCCAACAAATCAACGTCGCCAACAGAAATATCGGTGGTAAAGACGTAACTGAATGGCAAATTCCCCGACAAGGAGCTTTATTGGCACATGGTTGGCTGGATCAAGATACTGTATTTGTAGCTCTTGGTGGCCCCATTGCTGACGCAGTTAGCGATGGCAAGAATCAATCTCTCGACACTAGCGATGCCTTCAAAGCCGTTACAGGTTCTTTGCAAAAGCCCAATGGCGGCTATTTCTATCTGGATATGGACAAAACTAAAACTGTGCCTTTAATCAATAGTTTTATCTCGTCTAACGCCGATACCATCACCATCCTCAGTTCCATTCGTGGTATTGGTTTTACTGCTACTAGCCCTGATAAATCTACTAGTGAATTGGAGATGTTGTTAGCTCTCAAGCCTACTGCAAAATAGGGTATGGGGCAAAACAGTTCTGAGTGCTGAGTAGGAAATCTCACTTCTTTACTCAGAACTCAGCACTGATTACGGGCTAAACCCTAGCTATCCGCTAACAGCACGAGGGGCATTGATTATTAATTCTCTCCTCTGCTCCTCATTCCTCTACTCCCCATTCCCACCCCTACTCACAAAACTTGATTATTTCGAGATTCCAAGGTTTGGTTCAGCCTATCTAAGGCACCAGTCAATCTTTCCTGAGCTATAAGGTTAGGGTCTGGCAGGGGTTCATCGGCTACTTCTTCTTGTCTCTTGAATTTTTGTAAGGCTCGAATTGCCACAAATAAAACTAAGGCAATGATTGCAAAGTCAACTATTGCGCCAAGAAACTCACCAATCTTGATTCCCGGAATAATGGTGATTGTTCTCCAGTCTTTGCCAGTAAAACTAACCAAGGGATTAATCAATGGCATGATCACGTCTTCAACAAAGGAAGTGATAATCTTGCCAAAAGCAGTACCAATGATGACGGCGATCGCTAAGTCAACTACATTGCCTTTAAGGGCAAATTCTTGAAAATCTTTTAAAAAGCCACTTGATCTTCTTCTTGCTCTGACCATACTTGATTCTAAATAAGCTTAAATTACTGTAATTTTCTTTATAAATGGCACTCAGCTTTTTGCCATCCCTGTTGAGATAGATATTGCTAAAGAGCAAAATTTTACCAGTCCTGAATAAAATTCTCTGACTAAATATAAATTGGAACCCCGCATAATTCACAGCTTCTCAGAACTTTGCTGTTCTCCAAATGTCAACTTTCTATAATATTTGTCGCTTGCGGCAAGCCAAAGGAGGAAGACTGCTGTTATACAATTCAATTCATTTCTAGACTGCCGTCCAGCAAGTATGTCATAAGTAGAAAAGGCTGTAAAATGCAAACTGATTTATGACCCCTGCTGTAAACACTAATCCTGGTTTAGCTTCCCGCTTGGTGAATGGCATACTGGCAATCCAGCCTTTAGCTAACCTAGCCAAGCATCAAGCTAGACAAATGATGATTAAACGTGCCGAGAGAATTGGTGTGCCTTGGACGCAAGAAGTCGAAACACTACAAGCGCGTGATTGGAAAAACGATCTTGCTCAAGTACAAAATCCTCAGCTTTCCTACCCCGATTACTACGTCACCTCATTCCATGCCTACGAAACCGGAAATCTCAGTTGGCAAGCTGCTTTTGAGGTAGAACCTGCTGCTTATGCTGTCCACGCTAAGATTTGGCAGAGTGCTGAAGAAGCGCAAGGCGATCCGATGCTGCGCCAAAGCTACCACAATATCCTGAAAAGTCAAATTCCTAATCAGCCGCAAGACATCCTGGATGTAGGATGTAGTGTTGGCTTGAGTAGTTTTGCCCTACAAGAAATTTATCCTCATGCCAAAATTACAGGCTTGGACTTGTCTCCCTACTTTTTAGCTGTTGCCAATTACCGCGCTGGGCAACGTCAAGCTAAAATTAACTGGCTTCATGCCCAAGCTGAATCTACCGGGCTACCTGATGCCTCGTTTGATTTAGTTTCCATTTTCCTGATGTGCCACGAATTACCCCAATCAGCAACCCGACAGATTTTAGCTGAAATGCGGCGCGTGTTGCGTCCGGGTGGCTACTTGGCAATCATGGATATGAATCCCAAATCTGAAGTTTACAAGAAAATGCCAGCCTACATTTTGACTTTGCTCAAAAGTACTGAACCATATTTAGATGAATATTTTGCTTTGGACATTGAGCAAGCTATTGTTGAAGCGGGCTTCCAAACCCCTACGATCACCAACAATACCCACCGTCACCGTACAGCGATCGCTCAGGTGAGTGGTTGATTTATCTCTACTGTTGTGGGCAGCAATACCACCCTTGCTGCTCCTAGGCTACTACTGCTGTCGGGTGCCATTTGCCCCACCTCTGTTAAAGTTACTGATGTTCTTTATCATTGGGGCAATATCTGGTCTTTTAGCCCTTAGACTCGAATGGGATTTTGAAACTTTAGCGAACTCTTTTGTCGACTGGCAACAGATCAAACGTTCGCTTCCTGGTATAGCCTTGCGGCAGCTTGTGGAAGTAGGCCCAATTGAAGAAGGCTGTAAGTTGACTGCGGTTCTTGTCCCAATCTACTATCTGCAACGCAAGTATCGATTACTTCACTCTAGCGTTTTCCTCTTCACGATCGCTGTTGCCCTTGGATTCACTGCCGAAGAGAACTGGATTTACTTTTTCCACGGTACAGCATCAATTTTTGACCGGACTATCGGCACACCAGTCCATGCGATGTTTTCTGCACCTTGGGGATATGCTTTAGGAATCTATATTTCCTCTAAAAATCGCTTAAATCGAGATAAAAAATTTATTTTTAGGGCTTGGCTAAATTCTGTAATCTGTCATGCCCTAGTTAATATCCTATCTAGTGCTTGGGGTTACTCATTACCCCTACGCTTCCTAAGTTACGGTTTATTTCCGTTTTTGTTGTGGATGTTTTGGCGGCTGGAACAATTACTGCGAAAAGTGCAAGGTAAACCTGTAATTACCCTGATTTGGTACCGTACAATCCAGCGCCGTTACTGGCAGAGGAGTTTAGTGCTGTTTGCCCTCATGCTGGGTGGAAATGCTATTTTTGGGCTGTTTCTCTTAGTCAGCAAAATTAGTCCTTTGAGTCCATCAAAGCTTTTTGACACTTATATCTTGTGGTTTATATTTAGTCGTTTTTTACTAAATCTCTTTTTTGGAGTTTTAGCGTGGAGCATTTATCGCTATTTACGACATTCCGCTCGTCGTCGGTATTTTTAAAAGTTGAAGTTAATGGTCGTGAACAGGCTACATTAAAGTTAGCAGCTACTTTATTTAGTTATGATAAATTGACAAGTCGTTTGCGACCTGGCTTCAACTGTTTAGTTAGTAAACTTTTCTAGCTGGGTATGGGGCATTGGGCATGGGGATGATATAAATTCCCTATGTCCTATGCCTAGATTTTAAATTAGCTAAACTCGTGCTAATACTGGCTGATTCACGGATGCACTGACTGAATCTGATTCAGACTCCGTGCAGTAGATTTCACAGGAGTTATTAGGACTTTCAATCAGTTTCACTTTATAAAGTTTAGCTCCCAATTCCTGAATGGGCGATCGCAGTAAATTACTAATGTAAAGTGCGATATTCTCAGCAGTGGGCACAACTTCGGCAAAGTAAGAAATGTCTTTGTTTAAAAAGGTGTGATCGAATGGCTCCACCACATAATCTTCTACCACTTGATTTAGAGCACCTAAATCAATAATCATGCCAGTCCGTGGGTCAATTTTCCCTTTGACAGTGACTTCTAGATGATAATTGTGTCCGTGACCGTGGGGACGAGCGCACTTACCATAAACAAGCGTGTTTTCTTCGTTACTGAGGTTAGGATGAGCTAGCCGATGGGCGGCGCTAAAGTGAGTACTGATGGTGAGGTAGGCTTCCATTGCGTTTCCCATATAATCTGCCCAAAGTTCAGGATGTTCAAATAACTGTACACGGACAAGAGGCAAGTGGGGTGCTAACCGCTGCCAGATAATCCGTGCAATATTCTCAGTGGTGGGCAGAGTTTGTTGAAATTCTGCCCACACATCGTTGAGATAAGAGAAGTCCAATTGACTGGTAACTTCTCGTTTAATTACGTGTTTCACATCAGACAAGTTCAGCACCATGCCATATTCATCCAATTCCCCAGCTAGGGAGATGAATAAGACATAGTTATGGCCGTGTCCCGGAAATCTAGAGCCAGCACTAAACTTATCAATATTCTCGGCTTCACTCAGTTCTGGCAACCAATAGCGATGACTTGCCGAAAACTGAGCACGGCGATTAACAATGCATTGCATGAGTCCACTATGAGCAGAATTTAAAATTTCTTAATCTTTTTCTGTTTCCAGCATAAACTAATTTCTTAGTCATTAGTCATTAGTCATCTAGCGAGATTTACCCATGCCCAATGCCCAATGCCCTATTCCCAATAACTATGTAACAGATGCTTGTGCCTCACAGTGTAATCCCGTAGCTATGCGGAATAGTTCTTGACCTGTGTGTAAATAACGCTCATCATAGTTCAAAGGAAAGTAACCTAATTCTTCGAGTCCATCTGCTACTTGATCGAGGCTGTAGTAGAGGTGAGCCGCTGTTCTTGCTAGACTAGGGGGATTCGGTAGGGAGCGAAAAGTAGTTTGTGCCTGCTTGAGGTCATCTCGACAGGTTTTTAAATATTCCTGGAATTCGTCTAACAACTCATCATCAAAGGGATCAGCGGCTAATTGCTCCATTTGTTCTTCTAATGAATAAAGAATGGTACAAAGCAAGCGATTTACTGGTTGGTAAACTTGGCGCAGCCATTCTTCAACTTGTTCGTCAACATCGCGTCCAGTTTTTCGTCTTGTCTGGTAATGCTTTTGCGCTGATGCTGTACGCTGTTGGCGATCGCTATTTAATTTTTGCGGTTCATATTGCAGTTGTTGGTCATAATTACGGCGATTTTGGTTGTCGCCTAAGACCTCATAGGCTGCATTGATGCGGATAATCTGCTCATGATCGGCTGTTTCCTGATTACTGTCAGGATGAAACAACTTAACCAAGCGACGATAAGCTTGCTTAATCTCCGCAAGGCTTGCACTTGGACTAACTTTGAGAGTTTCGTAATGGTTAGAAACGTGCTTATAATTGACCATTAATTCAATGTATCGTTAACTAACGCTAGCCGCTAGCCTTGCCTCCAGGTCTTGGAACAACGGTGTACTCAAATACCTCTCACCAAAACTGGGCTGAATCATCACAATTAAACGCCCTTTGTTTTCTTGACGTTGGGCAACGCGAATTGCTGCACATAAAGCGGCTCCACTGGAAATACCAGATAGTAGCCCTTCTTCTTTTGCCAAACGCCGACTGTAGGCGATCGCTTCTTCATCGGTGACTGTAATCACTTCATCAATCAATTTTATCTTTAAAACTTGGGGAATAAACCCAGCACCAATTCCCTGGATTTTGTGGGCCCCTGGTCGTCCCCCAGATAAAACTGGGCTATTGGCTGGTTCAACTGCGATCGCCTTGGAACTAGGCTTGCGTGCTTTAATCACTTCTGCTACACCACTGATCGTACCACCTGTACCCACTCCTGCCACAATCATATCTACTTGTCCATCGGTATCTTCCCAGATTTCCAGCGCTGTAGTTTCCCGATGCACTTTTGCATTGGCTGGATTGCGGAACTGCTGCAACATATAGGTATTTGGCGTAGTATTAACCATTTGCTGCGCCCGTTGAATTGCCCCACTCATGCCCTCCATTCCAGGTGTTAGTTCCAGTTCTGCTCCATAGGCCCGCAACATTGCTCGTCGCTCCCCACTCATCGTCTCTGGCATTGTCAAAATTAATCGATAACCCTTGGCTGCTGCTGCCATTGCTAAGGCAATTCCTGTGTTTCCAGAAGTGGGTTCTACCAATACTGTCTTCCCAGGAGTAATCAGCCCCTCCTCTTCTGCGGCGTTAATCATGCTCACCCCAATTCGGTCTTTAACTGATGCCGATGGGTTCATACTTTCCAGTTTCACCACAATTTCTGCAACACATCCTTCAGTTTGAGGAATGCGGTTTAACTGCACGAGGGGTGTACGACCAACTAGTTCTGTAATGTTACGAGCTATTCGCATAATTTAGTCCTTGGTTATTTACTTATGAGTCATTAGTCATTGGTCATTAGTCATCAACAAATGACCAATGACTAATGACTAATGACTCTTGACTAAATGTAGTACATGATATCCAATTGCCGCCGCGAATCTCGTTTTTCACAAAGATCCTGAAGCGTATATTTTTGTAACACTGAATTTGCCGAGCGACTTGCTTCTTGCCAAATCTCTTCTATAACCGAACTGTCTACCGTTTTGGAATTAACATTTTCTTCACCAGCCCGTGCCTCTAACCCTTCTAAACATTCCAAAATCTCAAAAAGGATGATTTTCCGGGGTTCTCGCGTTAACAGATAGCCACCTTTTGACCCGCGCTGACTTTTGACTATACCCCCACGCCTCAAGGTTGCTAGTAGCTGTTCCAGATAGCGATCGGGTATGTTTTGTTGGGCTGCAATTTGTCGAATTTGCAGCGGTTCGCCACTTTCGTAATGAGCGGCCATCTCTAATAAGGCCAGAATTGCGTATTCCGATTTACACGATAGTTCCACAAGCTGCAATAAGTTAGGGGTTAAGAATTAGGAGTTATGAGTTGAAAGTCATTCAATTTGAATTTTAGATTTTTCCTTTAATATAAAATCCCAAATTCGTCTTGGAAAGTCTAAAATTGGCAGAGTTACGATATTACGCAATATGTAACTTTATCCAGCCAACCTTTATTAGAAAAGCTCGCTCAGAAAAAGTTGCTGACGGCGTAAGTCAGTTTTCAAGTGGGCATTACAATGACCACCCTACTCTGGTCTATTTATATAAAACCCTCCATAACTCATAACTCCTAACTTTTCTAGTATACTCCGGTGAAATACTGGGGTTTATCCATTACTGTTACTAAAAACAAAAAGCCCCGCCTGATGGCGGGGAGAAATAGAGTTCAAAATTGTCAGTGGATAGTCAACACTCTAGAAGGTGAAAGTTGTTCTGAGCGTACCGATAATCGCATCATCGTTATTGCTGTTTTGACCAGGAGAGGTCAACCAAATTACCCCAGGGGTAACAGAGATGTTATCTGACACACGATACTTGTAGAAGCCTTCAAAGTGATAGGGTATATCATTACCAACAAAACCTGGTCGGTTAAAGGCATAGGGTTCTGCACCAGCAAAAACACCTAAAACGTTACCTTTTTTACCAAAATCAGGTAAAGCTACCCCAACACCATAGCTCCAAGCTTCATAATTATCACCTACACCGAAACCGGTCACATCATGGTAAGACACGAAGCCACTAATGGATAGTTTGTCGCTGGGTCTAAATGCAGCCGACACACCATAGGAGTTACTTGAAGATGCGTTTGTGGTACTTAAAGCGTTAGCTTGTCCAGTACCTACTAAAACCTCTCCAAAACTGTTATCTGACGTGGAACCTGAGTTGAATAATAGACCACCTGCGGCACTATATCCGTGGACATAGGTAGCAGCTAAAGCCAAGCGATCGCCAACACTAAAGTTCAATTGTCCAAGAGCTGCATAGTCGCCGTTGGTCAGACCTGAACTAAGAGCAGGACTATTGGCTTCCGATGCCAAGTAACCCGCAGTGATTGAGCTATTTCCCAGGATACCGCCACCTTTACCAAGGGGTAGATTGAGTGCTATACCAGCACCGCCACCAATCCGATAGATGGGACTTTCAGAAGCAAAGGTAGATAAAGCGCCGTTACCGCCGTCAGTGTTATCGAAAAAGTAAGGGTTATTGACAGCAGCATACTGGCTGTGTCGTCCACCACTAGCTGCGAGGTAAACTTGGGCTGGGCCTATAGGAGCTTCATAAGTCAAACGATCTATCTTGACACTGTTGTTACCAGTGCTACCGACTTCAAACGTTTGTGTACCTTCAGCAGTATTGATAGCACCACCAGCGTTATCCACTAGTGAAAAGGCTTGTGCATTACCGGCTGCTAGACGTGTGTGCAAAACGTCTCTACCAGTGAAGCTGGTTTGCAAGTCTAAACGTACCCGATCTTGGAAGACGGTATTGTTAGCGTCACCAGTATTACCGCCAAAGACATCAGTAACACCAAAAATGGCTTCACCCACTAGTTTTGTGGTAGTAGAGAACTGATTAGCTTCCAATTCAGCAGTCCGCGCTTCTAGGGAATCTACGCGACCGCGTAGAGTTGCCAATTCTGCGGAAAATTCTTCTTGCAACCGTTGCAAGGTGGCTAAATCTTGTTTGGTCACCAAGTCAGCTGTTGCTGTGGCAATCAATTCGTTAACTCGATCCAAACAGGCGTTCAAACCAGCGGCAAATTCATAACGGGTTAAAGCACGATTACCACGATAAGTAGCATTCGGGTAACCTGCGATACAACCATAGCGCTCAACCAAGGACTGCAATGCTTGAAATGCCCAGTCAGTAGGTTGTACATCGGAAAATTGAGAAACCGATGTTACTTGAGACTGAGAATTACCTTGGTTGCCTTCGTTGCTGTAGCGATTAACTTGATCTATGGTTGTTTGAGCCAATATTTCTGGCTGTTGGGCAACTTCGGTTATACCTAGTTGTTTGGCTGGTGACACTTTTGTGGTTGGGTTTGGGGCCGCCATTGCTGTTGTCGAAACTAACAATGTTGCTCCCAAAACTGCTGGGCTAACCACTAAGGATTTCCATAAGAGATTAGACATCTTTCCTTTACTCCTCACACCTTGTTTAGATAATTGGCTTCGTTGCACCTAATTCTCAAAAATGCGACATCTCATTGAAACCTGTGGATGAAGCATAGTAGCCACTACTACAATTTTAGTTTTTGCAAAGCTAATAAACGATTAACTTTGGGTTAAAAACTTATGTGATTAACTTATGCAAAAACATATCTTTATATCATAACATTATAAAACATCTGATCTAGATGGCAAGATTGCAGCGATCGCCTTAATAACTGTCACATCTACTTATCTAAATATCTAAGCAGAGAGTAGGGTCTAGGGCATTTGCTTCTATTTGGCTAAATTGCTGAAAGCTTTAGACACTTAGTAGCGCTCATTAAAAATCACTTCTTGCACTTAGCCCTAGTATAAATCGCACACCAGTTAAAACACACTGTCTTGGCTATACAAACATAGGTAAAGCCTTTTTGCAGGGTAAGTAATACAATTTTGGATTTTGGATTGGGAACACGAGTGCGTATCGTAGAGAAAAATTTATTGGTAATCGCTTTGAGTGTTCTATCTGTCGCAATCTATTGTTCAAATTGGTACAAGCAAAAATCAATCAAACTAATGTTACACAATGTAAATTTAATTAAATTGGCTCGTAGTAAGCGGCTTCAGCCTTCTTTTGAGGGCTGGAGCCGCTTATTACAATCAATCCTTTAATTGATTAATTGATTCACGCTTACCTCCTTAGTCAGTATCGCGATGACTTCGAGTCGTCTGGTGCAAGATGTTAAAAGACATGATTTAGTTGATTTGGGAAATTGCCCGCGCTACATCAAAGTCTGGTTGCGTTAACCCGCCTGCATCATGTGTTGTGAGTGTAATCTTCACTTTATTATAGGAAATCTCTATATCTGGATGATGTCCTGCTGACTCAGCCGGCTCCACCAGCTTATTGACAAACTCAATTGCTTCAATAAAATCTTTGAATGTGCGGGTAATCTGCAACTTAGAGTCTTTAACAGTCCAATCTGACAGAACCTTTGCCTGTTCTTGAATTTCCACTTCACTGAGTAGTTGTGCCATATCAAAAAATTCCTACTTGTATATTTATTTGTTACATTTTGCATCTGACAAAGGCAAACCCCTTTTGTTCTCCACACAGAAAATATGGGAGGATAAATTATAAGGCATAAGCGTGTGTCTAGATTTAAATGAGACTTGGCAGAAAGATAGAAGCTATTGCTCACATCTGTTCAAACTCCAAGGTTTAATGCAAAATATTTTTCTTTTTAAGAAAACTTAAATAGGTTGGCTTTGTCCGCGGCAGGCTATCGCTATCTAATATTTTCAAAAGTAACCATTGATAAAACAAAAGTCACCCATAAAAAACTATCCGCTCTGATTTAGATCAGATGATCTAAGTCAGAGCGGTCTAGCTGGGTCTTCAGGTTGCAACCAGACTGCCGGAAGGAACTCCGAGCTTGCCTAGCTACTTGAGCTAACTTAGTATCTCAAAGATAACTAAGGCTAACTTTTAGAGAACAGCCCCGGCACACAGCCGGCTAACTGCAACCTGATGACCCATGCGTTTACTACTTTCTATCATGGGCATCACCTCCTTATTGCCTAAGCGGTCTTAGTTTTAAAAGGGCAGAGTGTTTACTCTGGGTTAATAACCTTCACCTAATATAACACATAAATTTAGAGATATTAACCATATACAAGAAAAAATCTCCCACCTTTTGGTGGGAGATCGCTGGAAAATGGGGAATATTGACACTTTATTGGGTTATTAACAAGGAGATTATTTAAGCTTGTTGGTGTCAATTTCCGCCAACTACAACCCTAATTCAGGTCAGGGTCAAATTTGAATTCTTAGAGAGCGTTACCGCGAGGTAGAACTTCTTCAGGGAATACAAATTGTTCGTGGGGTTGATCTTGAGGAGCCATCCAAGCGCGGA
>NZ_JABXKQ010000037.1 GCF_017114945.1 Nostoc sp. JL34 | reverse complement strand
AACTTTTGCGCTCACTTTACTTCAACACAGTAAAAGATGTCAAATGGGTTCTATATGTAAGTGGCAACCAACCCCATTTTTTTCCAGGTTCTCCTCCAAGTTGAACTAAAGTGTAATCAAGAGCTTGGTTAGTATGAAAAGCTCCATTGGATTTAGGGCGATACTCATCAGTTTGTTGAGCTTCTCCCTGAAAATTCTCTTCGTAGTTAAAACGAAAAATTGTATCTGCCAGTAGATTTGAGCTAGGCAGAACATGATTATTGGTCAACAATAAATCTTGAGCCACAAGAAATCCGGTTCCTGACCAGCGTTCTTGGCTAGTTCTTACCCCAATATAGGCAACTGACCGCGCTACCTGAAGTCCCTGCTGTAAAAATGAGATTGGGCGTAGAGTATTCTCACCAATTATTTTCTCTAATACATCTGAAGTCGTTTTTCCCCCTCGCCACTCATTGATAGCAGGTAATCTTGCGATCGGGGTCATCATGTCATACTTTGTCAGCAGCATATCCAAAAACTCTTGCTGCTGCATTCCCGTAAGACTTTTCAAAGTATTCAATAACTGCCCCAGTGCCTCATCGTCATAAGTTAAACGCCCGTAATTAGATAGATAGCTAACGATCTCACTAACTGCCACAAATGAAGCACCCGAAAGATTGATCATGGGTATTAACTGTTTCAGACCTGCTAGCTCCAAAATTTGCTGACGCGATCGCTCTGTAGCCAGTTCTGGTAAATCTTTTAGGAGAGTTATTAATTGTTTGCGATCTTCAGCTTCTAGATTGACCATATTTTTAGTCTTCGAGTGAAGTTAGTACTATTAAAAAAATAAAAAATAATTCTAGTACTAATGGAATGTTTAAAGTTAGATGTCCTTAACATATTTTGCTACATAACTATTTTTACAACACATCCTTAATGGTCAATGCAGAGCCGAGTAATGATTGTTGCCAAATAAGTCTTTGCTGAACGAACTGTTTTGCTCGTTGTTTGTTGCCAGTGCAGAAAGGTTTATTGCACCATATCATCGGCATTGGTTACGGTACTCAGCATTCGGTAGGCGATTGAGAACAGCAGGGGATGATGGTGGTTAAAATTATCCAGAGAACTCATATAGCTTTCTCTGATTGCTGAATCGTTTGCAATAACTTAAATCTTGGGTTTAGCTGAGTTGAATTTCTCCACCCTGTGGTTTTGATAATGCTTGTAATTCTTCCCAAGAATAGTGATCGGGTAGTTCAATTGATTTGTGATTCGCTCCTAATCCCAATGTAATTGTTGGCTGGAGTTCTTCAATGAATTCTCCAGCGGAACCTGCCAACTTCTGGGCTGCAACGCCACCAGTAATTGCCCCTGCAACTACACCAATTGCAGCACCCACCTTACCACCAATGGAGCGACCCAGTGCGGCTCCTACAACGCCACCTCCCACAGCACCTAGACTTGTAGCCAGGGGATGAGGTGAATCTGTCGCTTCTAAATCATCTGGTTGAGATGGAATCTGTGGTTGTTGTTGCGGTGTAATTTGCCGTTCATCATTCGTCATAATCTTTCGTCCTTTTTGATTTTACTAACAGACATCTCTAGAAATTAAATATGCGTTATTTAAAACCATTCTAGAGACGTAGCACTGCTACATCTCTGTAGACAATTTTATTTCAATCGTTCAGTGAAGCGCCGCTGCAAGTAGGTCGCCAACGCGCAACGCATTGGCCATAATTGTTAATGTCGGGTTAGCACCGGAATTCGAGGGAAAGAAACTACTATCTACCACATAGAGATTATCGATATCATGGGTACGGCAATTGATGTCAAGGACTGAGGTTTTGGGGTCTGTGCCAAATCGACAACTACCACATTGATGAGCAACTGCTTGTTCTGGTAGCTGAGTCCGCGGATAAAGGCTAAATGGTAGGACGTTTTTAGCGCAGTGAGAGATTGACTTGAGTATAGATGTCCAGCGATGGATTAAGCGATCGCTTGCTTCGGTATTATTCAATGTATAGTCAACGTGAATCTTGTCACCCACCACCCGAACCCGATTATTCGGATCTGGTAAATCTTCTGTTTGCAACCACCAACCAACCGATCGCTCGGCCAGCAAATGGCGCTCATAATTAGGAATCAGCTTGACAAATGGTGCCATCAGTGGGGGTGCTTCTGCGGGAATCATATCTGCTAGCACATTGCCCGTATTCTGCACCATACCCATCGGGTAAGGAAAATCTGGCTCTCCCCAGTAAAAATCGTTAATAGCGATCGTTTTTTGAAAGTTGGCGTGATTCACCTCTAAATGTATGGAAACTATAGCCGTTTCCAGTTGCTTCATGAAATTCCGCCCCACCTGATCGGAACTGTTTGCTAATCCGTTGGGATGTTTGTCATTAGCAGAGCGTAACAGCAAAGCGGCTGAGTTGACAGCACCACAGGCAACAACCACAATATCGCCTGCAAACCAATGTTTTTCCCCGGCAATTTCAGTTTCTACCTTCGTCACTTCTCGCCCCGACTCACTGGTATGCAGCCGCAAGACTTTGGCATTAGTTAAAAGGGTGAAATTGGTATACATTTCGCGGCTAGGACGAATGGCATTAATATCAGCATCGGCTTTTGCATTTACAAGACAGGGATATCCGTCAAAAGTATCGCAGCGAATACAGGGACTCTTGGTGCGATCGCTTTCATTAAGCTTTAATCCTAGTGGTAGGTGAAATGGATAATAACCTAGTTCGCGGATGCCATCAGCAAGGGACTGCATATCTGGCTCATGACTGACTGGCGGATAGGGATATGGTTCACTGCGAGGTGGTTCGGTGGGGTCTTCTCCTTCTTGTCCATGCACGTCATACAGCTTTTCTGCTTGCGTGTAGTATGGCTCAAAGTCTGAGTACTTGAGCGGCCATTCTGGAGAAATTCCTCCTTTATGAATTACCCTTTCAAAATCCCGTTCCCGCAATCGAATTAAGGCTGCACCGTAGAGTTTAGTATTGCCACCAACCCAGTAACCGGTCTGGGGCTTAAATGCCTTGCCTTCCTTGTTATACCATTGCTCATCAGTATGGTAGCGATGTTTTTGATAGACTTCCTGCGGATTCCAGTTAGCTTTCTCTCTCGGCAAAAAGTCGCCTCGTTCCAGCACTAGAATTTTTTTACCTGTAGGTGCGAGGCGGTGAGCCAATGTACCTCCACCTGCTCCCGTACCGATAATGATGATGTCGTAGTGTTCTGTGATGTTCATCATATATTATGCAGGAGGTTGCAAATTATTTTTATCTTGAACCTAATTAGTTTAACTGGTTCCTAGTCAGTACTAAAGTGCTGTATTGAGCGCTTAAACGCTCAATACAAACTCTGCTAGCGCTTGCTACTAATTTGAGGCTGTTTATGAATCAAATCAACCGCACCGTGCCGTAATTCTTCAACAGTTGGCATCTGGTTCAAGCGCATTAATTCCGAGATAGCTGCTGCTTCTGTATCCCGATTACTGGTTGCAACTGCCAAGACTTGATTGTTTTTGATGTAAAAAGCAACGAATTGCTGTTTTTGCAAATCCCCATCTACAATCATTTCATCCCAACTTTGGGCGTGTCCAATATAGCGCAACGAAAATTTGAATTGCATCGTCCAGAAAAAGGGAATTCCTCTAAATTTAACAGCTTTACCTGCCATGTTATGAGCTGCAATTCGCCCTTGCTGTGCTGCGACTCGCCAATGTTCAACGCGAATCGATTCGCTTGTACGCCAATCGGGATAACGGGCTATATCACCTGCGGCGTAGATTCCATCACCTGCACGTAAGTATTCATCAACAACAACACTGCGATCTTTGGGATGCAATTCGACACCTTGAAGAAAATCTGTTGCAGGTTCTACACCAACGCCGATGATTACGATATCTGCTTGCAAGCGATCGCCATTATCTAAAACTACAGCTTCTACCTTGCCGTTACCAGCAAATTCAACCGCTTTTCTACCAAACTTAAAGGAAACGCCCTTTTCCTCGTGAACTTGCTGAAAGATTTTACCGATTTCCTCGCCAAGAATTTTCTTAAAAGGTACAGAATCCGGCGAGATCACAGTTACTTGTAAGCCGTGCTGACTCAGCCCGGCTGCCGTTTCCATGCCGATAAAACTGGAGCCAATGACTACCGCTTGTCCTTTTTGCTTGATGGCTGTCAAAATGCGATCAGCATCAGCAAAAGTGCGTAATGTGAAAATGTTTTGCAAGTCTGCGCCAGGAATATCTAACAGGCGTGGTTTTCCTCCTGTTGCTACCAGCAAGGCATCATAAGTTAACGAATCTCCATTAGTAAAGGCGATCGCTTTATTTGTTGTTTGCACCTGTTCAACTTGGTGATTCAACAACACTTCAATGGCGTGTTCTTGGAAAAAATCGGGCGATCGCAGGGGCATTTCCTCGGAAGATATTTTACCAGTGAAGTAGTCTTTACTCAGCTTGGTGCGCTCGTAGGGTAGCTGATCTTCCTGAGTAATCATGACGATTCGCCCTTGATATCCAGTTACTCGCAACGCTTCTGCGGCATGAATCCCGGCTGCACCTGCGCCTAAAATCACAAATGTGCGTCCATCAACGCTGGGGTTGAATTGCGCCATTGCAGGCGATACCTGCGGCGGCAAGCTACGCAATCCTGTAGTTTGCTCTGGTACGCTGACAATGACGTTTTCACCTTCAATTCGTACCTCATAACCAGCTAAAGAATCCAAGCCAGGTGGCTCTTGTTGATCGCCAGTCGTCACGTTAAAACAGGCACTATGCCAGGGGCAAACAACATGATCCCCACTTAGTACCCCATCTGCCAGTGGTGCGCCATCATGAGTGCAGTGTGCGCTGACGGCGTAAAACTTTCCATCTATTCGACTCAGTAAAATTTTTATCTCGCTGACAGATACCTGTCGCATTTCACCATCATTTAGATCGTTGACATTGGCAACAATTGCTTCTATCTGTTTCATAATCAACTCTTAAGTTAAGAATAAGAGTTATACCAATTCTTTCAAATCTAGCAATAGATTCCAACCCAGAAAAGCAGATGCAATCTGAGTATGGATGCAAGGTTTTACACTCCTTCATTATGAATTAAGAATTGATATAACAACAAAGAACTTGCATACTGGATTTGAGGCTAGAACACCAATTTAATCATCTGGGAAAACCTTTCTCTCTTTCGCTGTATTTTGATGGATTGATCTGCAACTTTGATGCATCCAAGTTGTAAAAATTAACCTGCCTGACGTTACGTAGTACTTCTATAAGCTAAGGACTAAAGTCCTGACTACAAACTTATTCATCCATTAATGGACTACTAGTTTCCTTTAAACTTGCTTTGCTTACAAACTCGCAACCGAGCCACCATCTACCCGATAGTTGGAACCAACCACAAAGCTTGATTGCTCAGAACAAAGGAATGCAATTACAGCCGCTACTTCTTCGGGTTTGCCACGTCGTTTGAGTTCGAGGTGAGGGCGCTGTTCATCAAGGAAACTGTCAATTGCCTCATTAAAACTGACACCCAGTTCTTTTGAGCGCTTTTCCATCATTGCGTCAGTCATTGGGGTGGCGATATAGGCAGGAGAAACTGCATTTACTAATACGCCATCTTTTGCATAAGCTTTAGATAAATTTTTAGCAAGATTCAGTACCGCTGCTTTGCAAGCGCAGTAAGGTATCTCTTCTGGGTAGGGCTGTAGTGCATCTTCCGAACTGATGAGAATAACTCTGCCCCAACCACTTTTACGCATCGCCCCAATAAAAGCGCGACAGGTGCGTACCGTCGCCATCAAGTCAACCTCAATTGTCTTGTACCACTCCTCATCACTCAGTTCGAGGAAATCTCCCGTAGCACCTGTAATTCCTGCCGCATGAACAAGAATGTCAACAGTTCCGAAACGCTTCAAAATTTGCTCTTTGGCAGCTTCGATTTCTTCAGGTTTAGTGAGGTCTGCCTGAACCGTAAATATTTCTCCAGACTTTCTTAATTCCTCAGCCGCGAGTTCAAGATTTTCGGAAGTCTTATCAAGAATAGTAACCTTTACACCTTCCTGAGCGAGTAGTTTCGCTGTCGCTTTACCAATGCCGGAATCACCTCCAGTAATTACAGCGACTTTACCTTTAATACCAAGATCCATACGCTATTTCTCTTAATTATGAACAATTCATGCCAAGCTGATTAATTGAGAAATATTCAGATAGTTTTTGCATACAAGTTTTACTTTATGTCACAAACTGTGATTTTTTCAACTCATCAATGGTATATCTCTAAAATGATAAGTTCAGCCTTTGGATATATAGCAATCTTGTGGGAATTATGGAAATTATCGAACCACCAATTAGAAGTGCTATGAGTAATCTTTCCTAACACGCAATCTCAAATTATAGACTCTATCTAATGGCTTAATTTTCATTTATACCGAAATAAAAGCTAATATTTCATTTTAATTTCATCTATGTTTATATATGATGTAAATTAGGCATATTTAATATTTATAAAAATTAAATAGGTATTAACTTGAACCTGCCATTGATCGCCAGTAACCAAGTTAAATAACAGGAGATTCTTATGGCTGAAGCCATTGAGATTTATGACGATCGCCTCCTTGCTATTTTACGCCCCGGTGCTTCACTCCAGGAGCTAGCTAACGGTGCCGTTCATAGCGAGGGGCCTGTTTACTTCCACGAAGATGATAGCGTTGTCTGGAGCGACGCTCACGGCAACCGCCTGTTACGCTGGAGTTCTACCGATGGTGTCAGCGTCCTGCGATCGCCATCTGATTATCAAAGTGGTAATTACCGCGATTTAGAAGGTCGTCTAGTTGCGTGTTCATCCGGTCTGCGTGCTATTATCCGACGCGAACATGATAATGAATGGCAAGTTTTAGTCGATCGCTACCAGAACAAACGCCTGAACAGTCCAAATGATTTGGTAGTCAAAAGTGACAACACAATTTGGTTCACCGATCCGCCCTATGGGATCACTGAGCCAAACCAAGGTTACGGCGGCGAACAAGAACAACCCGGAAGTTACGTGTATCGCTTTGACCCGGCAACTGGTGAGATTTATCCTGTAGTAACAGACATGATCCGCCCTAATGGGCTGGCTTTCAGTCCAGATGAAAGCCTGCTGTATGTTTCAGATACAGCTGCGTTTAATATTCCTGGGGGGCCTCATCATATTCGGGTGTACGAGGTTGATCGCAATCTAAAAAATGGGCGTGTGTTCGCAATCATTGAGCCAGGACAACCGGATGGACTCCGGGTTGACGAACATGGCAATGTTTTTACTAGTTCTCAAGACAGTGTGCAGATATACGCCCCTGACGGGACTCGGCTGGGAAAAATTTTTGTACCGGAGACATCTGCTAACCTAACTTTCGGTGGTAAGGAAGGCGATCGCCTATTTATCACAGCCGGTCATTCCTTATATGTTATCGACTTTAATACCCGTGGTGTACAACTATGATTTATCAATTTGGGTTGGGTGTAGCGATCGCTTTTTTCCTAGCTGCATTTAATTTCCCACAGCTAAGTCCCCACTTGTTAAGTTCCCTCTCTCCTGTGTATCCTGAGGGATTTCCCGGATTGGCGCTTTTACTACTAAGAGTTAGCCTTGGCTGGTTGTTTATATTACATGGCTATCCCAAGATAACCCATCTTCGCCAGTGGGCTGAGTCTCTACAAACGCCTGTCTTTCTTTGCTTTTTATCAGCTGCATCGATGTTAGGTGGCGGAATTTTTCTGATTATTGGATTCCTCACACTTTTAGCAACTTTGCCCATTCTCTGCTCAATGATTTTTGCGATATATTTACACATCTCTGGAAGTAAGCCTTTTGTAGCCCAAGATCCATACTTAATTCCTGAAGAACAGTATCAGGGTGCTTTAGGACAAGGTGAACCGCCAAGTTGGGAAAAGGCTTTTATGTATTGCGTCATGCTAATTGCGATCGCAGTTTTAGGCCCTGGTGCTTATTCGCTGGATGCTTTAATTTTTGGAAGTTGAATCACTTATTGAAATGTATACTTTATTACTAGCCCTTCTCAGGAAGGGTGGTACTGTTAGCTTCTGATCATTCCACTATTAGCAAAATAGAATGTTTGTCAGGGTCTTTAATCAGACAACCCTGCCTGTAAGGAAATGAATTATCAGTAAACTGCACAATCTGGGATGATACAAACTGAACCCCATTTTGCCGCAGGTTATCCACTAACTGCTCAATATCGTTGACAACAAGCTCAATTTGCATGTGTGCAATATCGCAACTTTTCCAGTCACTCGGCATTGTCCGACCTTTTCCAGGCAAAATATAGTCCAGCAGTTCAATTCCCACACCATTTTGAATAGGTCGTAGTCCTGTAATTTTGACTTTGGCTCCTGGTAAATTATCCAAGCGAGATTGGCTTACACCCCAGTTAAGACTACGGCTATCAATTTGCATTCCCAGGAGGTCGCGGTAAAAGTGTAGACTCTGCTCGGTATTGGAAATAGCGATCGCACTATGATCGATTCCTAAAAACAAGCGATGACTGTTTTGATGCCATTTATCTTGTCCTTTATCAGGAGGAAACCAAATTAACTCTAAATCATGACCATCAGGGTCTTTAAATTTAAAGGCGCGGACACCACCAGATGCTTCATTCTCAGGAGGTATTGTCTGGGGAGAAACTGAAATTGGTTCAATAGGAAATGAACTCAAGTGAGTATAGGCGCGATCCATATCACTTACCACAATCGCCAGATGTTGAAACCACAGGTCATTACTTTGTGAATCCCTGGGAATTGGTTTACCCTCAACGTTGAGATACTCCATCAACTCGATGAGTTCATCACCTAGTCGCAAGGTAACAATGCGAATTTTTGCTCCAATCACATCTTCCAAATCGCTGTAATTCTGTCCTTCAACAGTGATATCAGAAACTAGTTCAAATAAAAGTGCTTGTATATAGAAATCCAAAGAGCGATCGCAGTTTGTCACTGTTAATCCAATAGCTCGAATTCTTTGCACCTGTACATTGTTCCGATTAGGCGTATTCATCAATCAAAGCTCCTTTTTCTCCTCCGAACCCAACATTTTCAAGAAATTTATCGCAACTAAAACCCCTACAATTCCTGCACCAAGCGTTTCCACTACTTGGACAAATATTTTGCCCATATCCTGAGGGTCAAGATGGTGATGAAAAATCTCTTCATCCAGCCATTCCCTAGCAGCTTTGAAATCATGAATTGGAGTTGGTAATAGCGTTAAATACCCGCATTCACCTGCAACTTCCAAAACATTGAAAAAGCCAGCAGCAGTATCATTTAACCGCCTATATTTCTCTTTGCTGGTTTGGGATCTTCGTCGAAAGCGATCACTCTCAGATTTCGGTCATCAGTAATTTTTCGCTTGTCAATAGCCAAAACCTTGTCTAAACAAGTTTACATCAAAAAAAAATGCAACGCCCAGAAAATTTATCTCATTCATTAGAAAAGACGCACTACTGAGTTGATACCTGAAAGATTTCACTCAATAATCAAGTTGTTTTGAAATTTTTATAGCTCTTTAGATAGAGATATTTATTACTCCAATAGTTAGAAGCGCTCCTGATTGTAAACCTTTAAAATCATGCAAGGAATAACTATAAAAAATTAAACACATAACTCAATTATGTTAATTGTATCAACAGTGGTATAATTATCGGCAAATGTCCGACAGTTTGGTTTACTTTTGACTCAATCATCGGTTTCAATCATCGGTTTTCAGTATCAGCTGTTTGCAAACTCCGCAAATTAAAATACATAACATAGCAAAAATTCTCAGAAAATATTATGAGCTATTCCCCTTACCTGCTCAAAGGTCAAAAAGCACTTGTAACAGGTGCTAGTTCTGGTATTGGTGAAGCTATAGCTCGCTATTTAGCTTTATCAGGTGCAGCAGTAGCTATCAACTATCATTCTGAAGCTGAGGAAGCCCAAAAACTTGTCGATGAGATCAAAGCCGCTAATGGTGAAGCATTTGCGATTCAAGCTGATGTCAGCAAAGAAGACCAAATAAAGGCGATGTTCAGCCAGACGCTTGAGCAATTCGGCACTATTGACATTTTAGTAAACAATGCGGGTCTTCAAAAAGATTCACCGTTCGTAGATATGACCCTTGATCAATGGAATAGAGTTATTGAGGTGAATCTGACAGGACAATTCTTATGTGCAAGAGAAGCTGCAAAAGAATTCTTGCGCCGAGGTGTACAACCCCATATTTCATCTGCCGCAGGTAAGATTATTTGTATCAGTTCAGTGCATCAGGTAATTCCTTGGGCGGGTCATGTTAATTATGCCGCGAGTAAGGGCGGTATAAATATGATGATGCAAAGTATTGCTCAAGAACTTGCGCCCCACAAAATTCGCGTCAATAGTATTGCCCCTGGTGCAATCAAAACTCCAATTAATAAATCAGCTTGGGATACCCCAGAAGCAGAAGCAAAGTTATTAAAACTGATTCCTGCAAAACGTGTTGGTGATGTAGAAGATATCGCTAAAGCAGCAGTTTGGTTGGCTTCTGATGATTCTGATTATGTCTATGGGACAACTCTGTTTGTAGATGGTGGTATGACCTTGTATCCAGGTTTTGAAGAGAATGGTTAAAATAATTTGTAATTCGTAATGATGCCCTTTATGATATGCTGCGCGTAGCTTGCTTCTGGGCATGAATCCGCGGAATCATGCTAACGGAATTAAGTTTTATAATAGGGACTTAGACCCTAACATACTTACCACTTGTTAGAAGCGGGGGCAATTAAATCCTCAGAAATCGGTTCAAAAGAGACTTCTGACAAAGTGTAGAGATGCTATTGCCAAAAGCAGAAATAAATCTGTGAGAAACTTACCTATTTAGAAAGCTTGGAGATAGCTAATATTTATAATCATGGCAACTGATTCATCTCATAAAACAATTTTTGCAGCGATGGGCGCTAACTTAGCGATCGCTATTACTAAATTTATCGCTGCCTCCATTACTGGCAGTTCCGCCATGATATCTGAAGGGATTCATTCAGTTGTAGATACTGGCGATCAACTGGTACTTTTGCTAGGAATTCGCCGCAGCCAAAAGCCAGCAGATGATAGCCATCCCTTTGGTTACGGTCAAGAACTTTATTTCTGGACTTTCATTGTCGCCATCCTCATCTTTGCCATTGGTGGCGGAATGTCAATTTATGAGGGAATTACTCATTTAATTCAACCTAGTCCTTTAGAAGACCCAAAATGGAATTATATTGTCTTAGGTATGGCAATATTATTGGAGGGTTTTTCTTGGACTGTAGCTTTAAAAGAGTTTTTGCCGACTAAGGGTAAACAAAATTTTTGGCAAGCAATCAAAAACAGTAAAGACCCCACAGTATTTACAATATTATTTGAGGATACTGCGGCAATTTTAGGTTTATTCGTTGCCTTAATAGGAATATTTTTAGGACATCTATTTAATAATGTTTATTTTGACGGTATCGCCTCAATTCTTATTGGCATCATCTTAGCTATAGTAGCTGTGGTATTAGCGAGAGAAAGTAAAGGATTATTAGTTGGTGAAAGTGCCGATCCTCAAACTATAGCCAACATCCGTTCTTTGTCAAAAACAGAACCAGGAGTCAAAGAAGTTATTCGAGTGTTAACAATGCAACTTGCTCCCCAGGAAGTATTACTCAACTTAGAAATTCAATTTTCTCACAATCTTACAGGTGAAGAAATAGCATTAACTGTAGAAAGTTTAGAAGCAACAATTCGCCAAAAACATCCTGAAATAAAACAAATTTTTATTGAAGCTAAATCCTTAACTGCTGCTCGCAAATCTTCTCCGAATTATCAATAAATTTTTAATCAGATAAATATCAAGTAGAATGCCGCTCTGCACAAAAAATTATGGTAAAAATTCTTAATCAAGGACAGGCTTTTGGCTCACCGGGCATCGATCCTCGATGGACTCATGCCAATAAAGATGGAGTCGGAACAGCTTATTCTACCTCTAGTAACATTTGGTTTACTATCTGGAACGGTATTGTCACTGAAGTCT
Organism: Nostoc sp. JL34; assembly: GCF_017114945.1. GTDB lineage: Bacteria > Cyanobacteriota > Cyanobacteriia > Cyanobacteriales > Nostocaceae > Nostoc. The sequence continues at coordinate 83,117 of NZ_JABXKQ010000037.1, read as the reverse complement.
ACCATCCCACAGTAGATAAACCCCAAGTTCGGGATTTACAGTATCTAATTTCTGATGGAAAAAGCTTTTTTCACGAAGAGAAACGCCATCTCAAATCAAAAGTTGAACCGATGTGGACTCATGGTTTAGGATACCGCATCATTAATTCCGATCCTCAAGGGCGTTATGCTGTAATCAAAGAAGTGATTGCCGATCCGCATTTATCCTGTATCTTACAACACACAAAATTAACAGGAGATAGCGATTTTATTTCCCAACTCCAGCTATACGCTTTGTGTGCGCCGCATCTGGAAGTTGGAGGTAGAGGTAATAATGGTTACGCTATACAAGTTGCTGGACATCGGATTCTCACAGCCGAGAAAGAAGGAACATGGTTAGCGCTGGGTGCAACAATTCCCTTTACCCGGCTTTCTTGTGGCTACGTCGGTGAAAGTGATGGTTGGACAGATTTAGCTGATAATTTTCAGATGGATTGGGAGTTTGACAGTGCTGTAGATGGTAACCTGGCTCTGACTGGAGAACTAAATTTAGATAGCACTAAAGAGTTTACTTTAGGACTAGCATTTGGGACAAACTTGCACAATGCAATTTCCACACTCTTTCAGTCGCTCAATATTCCTTTTGAAAAGCAGAAACAGCAATATAACGAACAGTGGAAGCGATCGCGCGAGGGTATCCATTCATTAGAAAATAGTTCTTATGATGATGGGAAGTTGTATCACAACAGCATTAGTCTGTTGTTGGCACATGAAGATAAAACCTATCCTGGCGCATTAATTGCATCTCTGGCTATCCCTTGGGGTGAAGCCAAAGACGACGAAGATCAAGGAGGATATCACCTTGTCTGGACGCGGGATCTGGTTAGCAGTGTATCAGGTTTAGTGGCTGCTGGCAAAACTGATACAGCAGTGCGATCGCTAATTTATCTGGCCACTAGTCAGCAGGAAGATGGCGGTTTTCCTCAAAATTTCTGGGTTGATGGTAAACCTTACTGGACAGGTATCCAGCTTGATGAGGTGGCATTTCCCATTCTGTTAGCATGGCTATTGCACCAGCAGAAAACTTGTTTAAACTTTGATATTTATCCGATGATTTTGCGGGCGGCGGGTTATTTAATTCGTCAAGGCCCAGCTACCCAACAAGAACGCTGGGAAGAAAATAGCGGTTATTCACCATCAACATTAGCATCAAATATTGCTGCCTTAATTTGTGCTGCTCAATTTGTTCGTGAACGTGGCGATGAAGCAACAGCAAAGTTTATCGAAGAATACGCTGATTTTTTAGAATCTCACATCGAAGCTTGGACAGTTACTACTGAAGGAACTTTAGTTGCTGGCATCAAACGTCATTACATTCGGATTACTCCTACAGATATTAATAATCCTCAACCCAACGAAAATCCTAACCAAGGAACTCTTTTCATCAGCAGTCAACCACCTGGTGAACCGTCAGAATTTCCCGCGAAGGAAATTGTTGATGGCGGGTTTTTGCAATTAGTCCGCTATGGAATTCGCAAACCTGATGACCCGATTATTGTTGATTCCGTCAAAGTAATTGATGCAGTTTTGAAAGTTGATACATCTGCTGGGCCTTGTTGGCATCGTTACAACCACGACGGCTACGGACAGCAAGAAGACGGCAGTCCTTACGTTAGTTGCGGAAAGGGACGTGCTTGGCCTCTTTTAACAGGAGAACGGGGACATTATGAATTAGCTATTGGCGGCGATGTCAAAACATATATTAAGGCGATGGAAGGGTTTGCTTCAAATACTTGTTTACTACCCGAACAGATTTGGGATGAAGTAGATACATCTAAAAACCATCTGTATTTAGGAAAACCAACAGGTTCTGCAATGCCTTTGATGTGGGCGCACTCGGAGTACATCAAACTGCTACGCTCAAATCATGATGGTCAGGTATTTGATTTGATTCCAGAGGTAGCGAATCGATATCTAGGCGAAAGACAAGAGTGTAAATCGTTGGACATTTGGAAGTTTAACCGTCAAATAGACAAAGTTAAAAAAGGTTATACATTGCGAATTCATGCTTTAGCATCTTTTCAACTGCACTGGTCAGATGATAATTGGCAAACAGTAAAAGATACACCTGCTACTTCTACAAAACTAGGAGTTAGTTTTGTAGATATTTCTGTTTCTAATAATCAGCAAAAACCAATCAACTTTACCTTTTTCTGGATTGAAAGCAGCAAATGGGAAGGACGTAATTACACAGTTACAATTTCGTAATTCGTAATTAAGAATACTGTGCAGAAACAATAACAGTAAAATCATCGGATAAATATGGAACACAATTTTTTAAGGCATAAAACTAAAAAATTAAACTTTGTACAGGTAAAGTCAGAGTTAGACCAGTAGAACCAGGGATTATCCAATAATAGCGATCGCCTTTCAATACATTTCGGATCAAAAAGAGCCATTTTTATGCAGAATAACTCATCACCCAAGCCAACAATTGATTACTGGCACGTCTGGACTGACGGCGACGGTGTAAGTCACCAGTCCCGTTGTCAAATTGAGGACTTCATCGAAAAAGGCATAGCCCCGGATACCTCGCCGCAGTGGCTTTCTAATTTGAAGCAGTCTGGTGCTACAATCACCTTTACTGTGCTACCTGTGGGATGGGTTGGTAACTGGCATGAGAACCCCAAGCCTCAGTGGGTCATACCTTTGTCGGGACGCTGGTTTGTGGAGACTATGGACGGCCAACGAGTCGAGATGGCCCCTGGCGAAATTTCATTTGGAGAAGATCAGGGTACGAAAGCAGACGCGCAAGGTCATAAGGGTCACTTATCTGGAACAGTAGGCGATGCACCAGCTGTTCTGATAATGGTGCAATTTGAAGAGACTCCGACTATAGAACAATCCTGTCGATTTAAGTAACTCGCAACGTGGGTTAATAACGCGATCGCCTCCAGCAGTGCGTTAGGGACTTCCAGAAATTAATTGGCGACAATACCAAAAATGGCTGTAAAGACACAACAGATTATTTTTGGCTAGCGTGAAAATAGCAGATTTGTAACTTGCTCTAACACCTTTAATGCTGTTAATGAACCTCGAATCAGCCGAGTAGCAGCAAGGGGTTGTCGAAGCATTCCCATCGCTAGAGGAAAAGGCTTTAGCGAACCATCAGAGTTAATTGCTGATGTGAGATCGGGGATATTATGCTGACAATCGTCGCTGACTACTCGCAGTATTGCCACAGTTACCCCAGCGGCATTGAAAAATTCTAGGGCAGTAAATCCTTCCATATCAACAACATCAGCCGCCAAAGTCTCGCCCAAACGGTGTTTTTCGGCAGCAGACCAAATTACGCGATCGCTTGTCAGTGATTTGACCAAAGATACTTTTTCTGATAAGGAAGAGTGCAATTGTGCTGTAAAAGTGCGATCACATTCTTCCTGCTTTCCCTGATAAATACAATCTTGATACAGCACAATATCACCAACTGTGTGGCGATCGCTTAAGCTGCCACATAAACCCATAATCAACACTCTGGATTTTGGAGCTAGAAATTGTCCTTGTTGCAAATATTTGAGTAAAGGTTTCATCCCGACAGGTATGGCTACTACTGTTGGAATAGAACCAGTAATGCCACTTAATCCGCGATACACAGCTTTATATTCTGCTCCCTGAGGTACCAGAATTGTGTTGATGGGTAAAAAATTAGACACTAGCGCTCTCAATAGAACTAAGTTTCATCTTTGAAGTTTCCTTTTGCATTCAAGATTGGGTCATATCTGAGTAACAATAAATAATATTGTCATTTACTAGTCACCAGAACTCGCAACCCCAAGGTAATTTCTGCTGCCAAACAACTGGCTAGGATTGTGTTTTTTCATTTTGAATTGCTTAATAATTGTGTCACCCACACGATAATTTTCCAAGATGGTAAAGCTTCATAACTCCAAATCCGCACGAGAACTCTTCAATATTTCCAAATTGGCGATTCAGTTTTCGTGGCTGACGGTGAGTTTTTGGATTGCTGTAACGGTAGCTGGCATTCTGGCTTTCAGTTCCCTTAAGTATGCCTTGTTCCCAGATATTACTTTTCCAGTGGTGGTTGTAAATGCTACAGCCCCCCTGACAACTGCCCTGGATACTGAGGCGAAGCTCACTAAACCCCTAGAAGAACGCCTCCACTCCCTAGAAGGACTGGAAAATATCCGCTCATCCACCTATCCTAGTCAAACAGCCGTTGCCCTTTCTTTTGCCGTTGGCACGAATTTAGAAACATCGACCAAAAAGGTTGAAACTGCCCTAAAGCAGCTAACTTTGCCTCAAGGAGCAACTTCTAAAATTATTCCTCTGAATCTAAACGAGTCAGCCGCCATTAGCTATGCCATAGAGAGTCCCACGCGGAATCTCAAAGATTTGACGAAGTTGGCACAAGATGAGATTGTTAGTGCGATCGCTAAATTACCAGGAGTCCTAAAAGTCTCATTACTAGGCGCTGCTACGGCAACTCCTGCGGTAAATCCAGCTAATGCCAGTACAGCGGCTCTCCCTCAAGGTGGGGCGACATTAGTCCGGTTTAACGGTCAAGATGCACTCGCATTTCAGGTAATCAAACGCGGTAGTGCTAACACCTTAGAAGTAGTGAGTCAAGTTGAGAAAGAAGTTCAAAGGCTACGCTCTACCCTCAAGGATGTCAATCTCACTTTAGCTGCCACCCAAGCAGAATATATTCGCCAAGCTACCCAGTCAACAATCGATGCTTTGCTGGAAGCAGTCTTGTTGTCTATCGTAGTAATTTTTCCTTTTTTATGGAATTGGCGGGCAACTCTCATCTCTGCTTTGGCGATTCCTACGTCCTTGTTGGCGACGTTTATCGTCATGGCGATTTTCGGCTTTAACCTGGAAACAATCACCCTGCTGGCTTTAGCTTTGGTGATTGGTAGTATTGTTGATGATGCGATCGTGGATGTGGAAAACATCATGCGACACGTCGAAGATGGAGAAACTCCTCGCCAAGCAGCGCTTTTAGCTACAAATGAGATCGGGTTGACAGTCACCGCCGCCACTTTAACAGCAGTAGCAGTTTTTCTACCCATAGGTTTGATGGGTGGGGTAATCGGTCAGTTCTTCAAGCCCTTTGGTATCACTGTTTCAGCGGCGATGCTTGCTTCTATGCTAGTTGCTCGGACTTTATCCCCAGTTCTAGCTATCTACTGGCTGAAGCCTAAATCCTCACTCTCCCCGCGGCGGGAAGCAAAAATTTGGGTGGCGTTTACCCAATTTTATAGAAACTTACTGAGTTGGTCTTTGAATCATCGCAAGATAGTTATCGGGTTAGCTGTCCTCAGCTTCATCGCAGGTATAGTGCTGATTCCACTAATTCCCAAAGGGTTTATTCCCAAACTCGATCGCGGCGAATTTAATATTGCTTATACAGCTCCTTTGCCGAGTATCCCTAGTGGAGCTGAGGGACAGGGTATAAATTCCAATCCCCAATCCCCAATCCCCAATTCCCAATCCCCAATCCCCAATCCCCAATCCCCAATCCCCAACCCTTTAAATGATTCTCTCGAAGTTGCGAAGAAACTAGAAGATGTTGTGAGAAAATCACCAGCAGTTGAAACTGTATTTACCACTGTTGGTTCTCGCGAGGGTGAGCCAAATAAAGGGATACTATATGTAAAGTTAAAGGGCGATCGCAAAATCACAACTGGAGAACTACAAGACCAATTGCGCTCCTCCTTACCTACTCTTTCTGGAGTAACTACTAGTGTTGAAGATATTCAATTTGTCGATTCCGGTGGTCAAAAACCCCTACAAATAGCATTACAAGGTGATAATCTCCAAGCTTTGAGCAAAGCAGTCAAAGCCATTAAAGAAAGGATTCAAAGGCTACCCGGATTCGCTGATGTCACAGTTACAGGTGAAACGAATCCACAGGGCACGGTTTTTCAAATCGAGCGTCTGAATAATCAGCGCGTGGCCTACATTAGTGCTAATCTTGGCAAGGATCTATCCTTGGGTGATGCCACTGACAAAGTGGTAGCTGAAGCAAACGCGGTGTTACCATCTAATGTTTCCTTAAATTTAGGGGGAGACTCTGCCCGTCAAGGTGAAGTTTTTAGCAGTTTCGGCACTACTCTGGCTCTATCTGCTTTGTGCATTGTCATAGTACTAATTTTGTTGTTCAAAAGCTGGGTAGACCCTCTGGTTATTGGTGTCTCTTTGCCTTTGGCACTAGTGGGGGCAATGTTGGCGCTACTGATTACCAAGAGCGACTTTGGTATGATCTCACTGATCGGTTTCGTCTTTTTGCTAGGACTGGCCAATAAAAATGCCATTTTGCTTGTGGATTACATCAACCAGTTACGCAATGCAGGCTTAGACCGCACCGAGGCGATCCTCAAGACGGGACTTGTGCGCCTCAGACCAATTATGATGACCACCGCCTCCACTATTTTAGGGATGCTACCGATCGCTTTAGGTTTTGGTGCTGGTTCGGAATTGCGATCGCCTATGGCTGTAGCGATCGCTGGTGGACTCGTAACTTCAACTATTCTCAGTTTGATTGTTGTGCCAGTAGTCTACACCATTTTGGATGATTGGTTTCCCCGGTTTAATAAAAGGGGGACAGCTTGAGCCAGGTTTTTGTCACGGGAGGTACGGGTTTTATTGGTGCCCATTTGGTACGGTTGCTTCTGCAACAGGGTTACACAGTCAAAGCACTGGTACGCTCAAGCAGCAATTTGGAGAACCTACGCGGTTTGGATGTGGAAATTGTCAAAGGTGATTTAAACGATCCAAATCTCTGGCAACAGATGGCAGGTTGTCAATATCTATTTCATGTGGCAGCCCATTATTCTCTGTGGCAAACAGACCGAGAGTTACTCCACCATCACAATGTCCTGGGTACGCGCCATGTGTTGGCAGCAGCCCGCAAAGCTAACATTGAGCGCACTATCTATACCAGTTCAGTGGCAGCAATTGGGGTAGGATCATCAGGGGAAGTTGTCGATGAAACACATCAGAGTCCCTTAGAAAAGTTGGTGGGTGATTACAAAAAATCTAAATTTCTGGCTGAACAAGAAGCCATGCAAGCCGTTGCTACAGGTCAGGAGATAGTTATTGTTAATCCCAGCAGCCCCATTGGTTCGTTGGATATCAAACCTACCCCAACGGGTGATATAATACTGCGATTTTTACGACGGCAAATGCCTTTTTACTTGGATACTGGTCTGAATTTTATCGATGTGCGGGATGTGGCATGGGGGCATTTACTGGCTTTGCAGCGGGGTAAATCTGGCGATCGCTATATCTTAGGTAATCAAAACCTCAGTCTCAAGCAACTACTCGAAGAACTCGCCGAGATCACAGGTTTGATCGCACCTCAACGAACAGTACCCGCTTGGCTGCCCCTGAGTGTTGCCTGGATTGATGAAAAGATTCTCGCACCACTAGGGAAATCGCCCTCGGTACCATTAGATGGCGTTCGGATGGCGAAACAACCTATGTATTACAATGCTTCAAAGGCTGTACGAGAATTGGGTCTACCTCAATCTTCGCTGAAAGTCGCACTCAAAGATGCTGTGGATTGGTTTGTTGCTCAAGGTTACGTCAAATGAAAAATATAGCGATTCACGTGCGGATGCAATACGCATTTACCCCTCCCCTTACCAAGGAGAGGGGTAAATGCGTCAGCAAATGCAGGGTGGGGTGGGCTGTATTGCAACCAAGTCAGAAGCAGGTAGCACATCTGTGCAGACGGACAATAACTGTGGTGTATTTATCTTTAAAAGAGGAGCGATCGCAACAATGGCAGTTAATCTACAACAAGCTATGGATATTGGGAAGTATCTTGTTACTCAGCGTTTGAAAGGACGCAAACGCTTCCCCTTAGTGTTGATGTTGGAACCTCTTTTTCGGTGTAATCTCGCTTGTACAGGTTGTGGTAAAATCCAACATCCTAAGGAAATTTTAAAGCAAAATCTCACCCCAGAACAGTGTTTTGCCGCTGCGGAAGAGTGCGGCGCACCAGTTGTCTCAATTCCTGGGGGAGAACCTCTACTGCATCCCCAGATTGATGAGATTGTCCAGGGATTGATTGAGCGCAAGAAATATATTTACTTGTGTACCAATGGTTTGTTATTAGAAAAGAGCCTGGATAAATTTCAACCTTCTCCCTACCTCACTTTCAGCGTGCATTTAGATGGAATGCGGGAATTACACGATCAATGCGTAGATCGTAAAGGTGTTTTTGATATTGCTGTCAAAGCCATTCGCGCCGCTAAAGCTAAAGGCTTTCGTGTCACCACTAATACCACTATCTTTGAAGGTACTGAACCTAAAGATATGCAAGAGTTCTTCAACTTTCTGGAAACACTAAATACTGACGGGATGATGATTTCTCCCGGCTACAGTTACGAGTGGGCACCAGATCAAGATCATTTTCTCCACCGCGAACAAACACGCGCCCTCTTCCGAGAAATTCTGGCCCCATACAAAAGTGGTGAAAAAAACTGGAACTTTAATCACAATCCGCTGTTCCTAGATTTTCTCACTGGTGAGAAGGACTACGAATGTACGCCTTGGGGTAGTCCTAGTTATAGCGTTCTCGGTTGGCAAAAACCTTGCTATCTGCTGAACGAAGGTTATTACTCTACCTTCAAGGAATTACTGGCACAAACTGACTGGAGTCAATACGGCCAGAAGAGTGGTAATCCCAAGTGTGCCGATTGTATGGTTCACTGTGGCTACGAACCCACTGCCGCAATGGATGCAATGCAACCACAAAATATGGCGCGTGCCCTTGGGAGTGTGTTTGGTAGGAATTAGTAAGTATTAAATGCTACTTAAAGGGTGCGATGCCTGCGGCGGGCTACGCCTACGCACCCTTTAAGGATTTTGATTGCACTGGAATGTGCCCACCAACATCCGATAACAACAGTAAAGGAGCTTATTTAGAGATATTGCGATCGCTCCCTCACCCCACTTCTACGAAATTCATCAGGAAAAAGACTCATGCCATTTGTATCGGTTCGTGATTTGCAAATGTATTATGAGATTCGTGGCACAGGTGAACGCCTGCTCAGTATTAGTGGTACTGGAGGTGACTTGCGGCGATCGCCTACTATTTTTGACTCACCCTTAGCCCCACACTTTGAAATTTTAGCCTACGATCAACGCGGTCTGGGTCAAACTTCAAAACCTGATATTCCCTACACCATAGCAGATTACGCCGCCGATGCAGACTCTTTGTTAAACGCAGTCGGCTGGGAGAGCGCTCATGTCATCGGAATTTCCTTCGGAGGTATGGTAGCCCAAGAGTTGGCACTGCGCTATCCGCACCGTGTTGAACGTCTTGTTTTAGCCTGTACTAGTAGTGGCGGCGCTGGTGGGTCATCATATCCACTACATGAACTTGTGAACCTCCCAATTGAGGAAGTCGCTCATCGGCAAATCACAATTGCTGATACCCGGTGGCAAGAAGAAACTTGGCTATCTAGCCGAACTGCACAATTTCAGGATTTAGTGAAGCTGACACTAGCAGCTGCTCAAGAGGGTGTAGACGAACCAAGTCGTGAAATTGGCCGTCGTCGCCAGCTTGAGGCTCGTGCTGTTCACGATACACATAATCGACTTTCTCAACTGCATCTTCCTGTCTATATCTGCGGCGGTCATCACGATGGCATATCTCCTCCTGCCAATCTTGAGGCGATACACAAACAGATACCAGGTTCGTATTTAGAGTTCTTTAAAGGCGGTCATCGCTTTCTTTACCAAGACCCCCAAGCATTCAAGCGCGTTATCGCCTTTCTCCAAAATAAATTCGAGTAATTTTACAAAGGAATTTCATCTTGTTTCTCAACCCATTAATCCCAAAACCCTAATGTAGAGACGCGATTTATCGCGTCTTGAAAGACCAATTATCTACACCAATAACCCTTAAATGAATATTTTCAACCTATTTTTGGCTAATAGATTCTGGAGTAATTGCCTGATATTGTTCAGGTGTCAACACAGCTTCCTGAATGTTGACTTGTTTAGGAATCACACCATATTTATAAAAGTAATCTGCAACTCGCTGTTGTTCCTTAATTAACTCTGGGGAAATGCCTCTCAAACCATAACTGCGGCGACTAACTACCTTTTCCATGATGTCAGGAGGTAGTTTTTGGATTGGCCCAATGATTTTTGCTACTTCTTTGGGATTTGCCTCAGCCCAGCGCTGGAGTTTATCAATCTCCTCAATCACTATCCGCAGAATTCCCGGATTATCAACCGCAAACTGCCTTGCACCAATATAGTATGCACCGGGGGTATCAAGTCCTTCGGCAGTCTTAATTACTCGGATCTTACTTGATTTTTCAGCCAAAGCTAGATAAGGATCGCCCGCTACCCAAACCGGAATTTTCCCTTCTAGAAAAGCACTACTAGCTTCCACTGTGGGTATACTCAAGATTTTAATATCGCTGGGTTTTAAACCCGCATCTTCCAAAGCTCTAAAGACAAAATAGTGAGACGCAGAAGCTTTTTGAAAGACGATTTTTTGTCCTTTGAGATCCTTGACGCTCTTAATGGGAGAATTTGGTGGGACAGCAATCACACTTGCTCTACCAGTGGTTGCAGTGCGTCGAGAACCAACCACATAAACGATTTGAGCGCCAGCAGCTTGAGCGAAAATAGGCGGAGTTTCCCCAACGGAACCTAAATCAATTTTGCCGACATTCATCGCTTCCATTAGTTGTGGCCCTTGGACAAATTGTGCCCACTCCACCTTTACCCCCAGAGGTTCTAGACGCTTTTCTAATACTTTTTGCGATCTGACCAAATCGCCTGCTGATTGATATCCCATACGGAGTACCTTCGCTTTAATTCCAGATGAATTGGAATTGGTATCAGATACATTTGTCGCAGCAGATAGGGTTTGAACTTTTTGCCCTTGGGTTGTGCAACTAACTAATGTTAACGAAGTTGCCAAGGTTAACAACCCAGGTGCTAAAAGCTGCGTAAAACAGCGAAAGATGTTGACATACTGAGGCTTAACTGTAGCGGTCATAGATTTTGTGTCAAAAAAATTTTAGAGATATTATTTACCACACTCAGTCCTGAGTGATGAGTAACAAGAAGATTACTCACTACTTCTGCACTATGGTAAAAGCCCCGCATATTGTGGGCTGTGGGCGGAATCTTTTTGTATGGAGTTGGTTGATACCCCACCTCTTGTGGCGTGGTCTAACACTCATTACTCAGCACTCGGAACTCAGCACTCTTCATCTGGCTTTACTTGGAATACCAGTAAAGGCGAAAAACTGTTGCTCTTTGGGTGCAGCCAAGCTTTCACCCAGGTAACGATGAATACCTACTCCCATGTCTCCTGTTGCAGTGAGTTTGAAGTCCACTTCTTCAAATCCATGTTCACGGAAAAATTTACGAACAGTTTCAGAGTGAGCAATACCCTGAGAGTGTCCACGAGTCCAAATTACAAAAGCACCTTTTTTGCTGAGAAAACTCAGGTTTGCCAATAAGCGATTGAGTTCAGTTTCATCTGCAAGATTGCCGAATACACCACATACAATCACGATGTCTGCTGGTACTGCTCCTACATAGTTCGAGGAAATAGTTGCATCACCATTGATAAACTCAATTTGTTTTGTCAAACCCAACGATTCTATTGTTTCTTGTCCACGTTCAACTAGCTGGGGATTTAGCTCTACAAGTCGGGCATAAACATCTTTTGCTCGTGGATGATTTGATAGTGTTCCTAGCAAATCTCGTCCATCGCCCGCGCAAACGCTAACTACACGGATTAACCCTGGTTGGGACAAATTCAAGCTATGGGCAATGTATTCCTGCACAATTTGGAGGCGTTGTTGCAATTTCGGTTCGTTCTTGTAGAGGTCGTGCCATTCAAACCAGTTTTTTACCATAACGAGGTGATTTTCGTTTCCATTAACTATGAGGAAAGCAAAGTGACAAACACACTGGGCAATATAAACTACGGTAAATACGTCAAAAAACCGTAGTTTATATTGAACGCAGACTATCATGGAAATTCATCCAAAATCAAGTCTTTTTTCTTTAATATGTAAATCTTGCAATTTAACAATTGAGAGCTTCTTAGACAGCCTTGTATTCCAAATCTAGAAAAACTCACAGAAATACTGGGCTACAGCAAATGCGACAAATACACTACATAACTAATCAGCCAAAATTTCAATTTGTATTGCTCAAAACTTAATTGCTCCGTATTCCTAGCAGTCGCAAAAAATATGGCGCGTGCCTTTAGTAAAAACCATTTAAGTAGTAAATAGTACATAATTTTAGGCGCGATACCTGCGGCAGGCTACACCTACGTATTCTTTAAGGAATTTCCCAGAATAAATTTCTCTACGGTCTAATAGAGACAAAGATGTGAAGTTATGTAAATGAAATTAACAAACATAACAATAATTTGTAATAAATAATGATGCGGCAGCATTGTATAAAGAGAACTTGGAAGTAAAAAACAACATCTTAATCAGGTTTTCCAGTCGTTCACAGAAGTTTTAAGTTTTTTAACAAAAGTTTTAATCTGAAAGCCTGAAGATCGTAAACTTATTTCTTGGATGTCTGTTTTAAACCTTTCGTAACTCGTCAGGCAATGCTGACATCAAAAATCAACTGAACCATTCAGTTTTGAGTCCAATTATTCTTAACCAAGCAAATTAGGAGATTTAACGCAATGGTTTTAGATGCATTTGCAAAAGTAGTTTCCCAAGCTGATACACGCGGCGAATATCTCTCTGATGCACAATTGGATGCATTGAGCGAACTAGTCAAAGATGGTAACAAGCGTGCAGATGCTGTTAACCGTATTACCAGCAATGCGTCAGCTCTTGTTGCTGCTGCGGCTCGTGATTTGTGGGCAGAACAACCCCAATTGATCACTCCCGGTGGTAATGCTTACACCAGCCGTCGTGCAGCTGCTTGTATCAGAGACTTGGACATCATTCTTCGCTATATCACCTACGCTATCTTTGCTGGCGATTCCAGCGTGCTAGATGACCGTGCCCTCAATGGATTGCGGGAAACCTACTTGGCATTGGGAACTCCAGGAGCTTCAGTTGCTGTTGGTATTCAAAAGCTGAAACAAGCTTCTTTGGCAATTGTCAACGATACAAACAATATCACCAGAGGCGATTGCAGTGCTTTGGCATCTGAAATAGCTAGCTATTTCGATCGTGCTGCTGCTGCTGTAGCTTAAGCAAAGCTTGCATTGCTGATGTTGACTAAATAATTGTCCATAGGACAAAACAAAATTTCAACCATAACGTTTGTAAAAGGGAAATACCAAAATGACAAAAACACCTCTAACTGAAGCAATCGCATCGGCTGATTCTCAAGGACGCTACCTCAGCAGCACCGAAATTCAAGTTGCTTTTGGTCGCTTCCGCCAAGCTCCTGCTAGCTTACAAGCAGCAAAAGCATTGAGCGCCAATGCTCAACGCTTGACCGAAGGTGCTGCTCAAGCAGTGTATAACAAGTTCCCTTACACCACTCAACAACAAGGCCCTAACTTCGCGTCTGATTCACGCGGTAAAGGCAAGTGTGTACGTGATGTCGGCTACTACTTGCGGATTATCACATACGCTTTAGTTGTTGGTGGCACAGGCCCCTTGGATGATTTCTTGATTTCTGGCTTGGCTGAAATCAACCGGACTTTTGACCTGTCTCCTAGCTGGTACATTGAAGCCCTCAAGTACATCAAAGCTAACCACGGTCTCAGCGGCGATCCAGCTGTTGAAGCAAATTCCTACATCGACTATGTAATCAATACTCTAAGCTAGAGTTTTTCTTTAGCCCGGAGAGGAAATCAGCTCTTATGACAAGTAAGTTCTATGAGTTGTTTACCTCTCCGGGCAGTTTTATAAGAAAGGCTAGCTAAAAAACCTGGAGAAAGACGAACGTAGTTCTGTATTTTTTGCTTTAGGCCAGGGATCAAAACTGCCGACAAAGTACGGGCACTTGCTACAACTTTGGGAAAGTTAGCAACCCAGTGCCTCTTTTAAGCTAGTGTCAATTGGCACGATATTTTTGCCAATACAAGATTTAAAAATCTCCCCCTAGACTAGGGGAAAGTATACGCCCGAAACAACGTAAGGAGATATCACTACGCCCTTGTGGCAAATGTGGTGAGGCAGCGAGTGCAATCTTCTCCCTTCTCTACGAGACGCTACGCGATCGCAGAGTGTTCCGAAGAAAAGGCGCTAGCGCAAGGTTAACGAGTCAGCATACCCCTAAGGGGAAGTAAGCTACGCACAGCGTCTGGCAAAGAACGTCTGGGTTTCCCCCCATGAGAAACTGCCGAACCCGTAGAGTGAGCCTGGGAACCTGTGAAAACAGGATATTAAGGCAGCAATGTCTTAAAAATCACTGTGCTTAAAGGTATGGTGAGTGTCAAATTTCAATAAAGACTGTTAAAAGACTAGAAAAAAAATTTTCTAAAAAGTTTTCAGTTTTGCAGTTAAAACTGAGGAGGTTAAAGATGGCAGCTTTGGGACAAGCAGCAAGGTTAGGGATTGGAGCGTTTGAAAATTCAGCACCAGTAGAACTACGTCCTGATAGAACAGAAGCGGATGTGGCAGTGGTTATCCGGGCGGCTTACCGTCAGGTTTTGGGTAATGCATATCTACTAGAAGGAGACCGTCTAGAGAGTGCAGAATCACTGTTGCAGCAAGGTGCAATCTCCGTTCGGGGATTTGTGCTAGCCATTGCTCAATCAGAACTCTATCGGGATAAGTTTTTCTACTCCAACTCCCAAACTCGGTTTATCGAGTTGAATTATAAGCATTTATTGGGGCGTGCCCCGGAAGATGAGTCAGAAATTTCGTACCATGTTGAGCTTTATAACTCACAAGGTTATGAAGCTGAGATTAATTCCTACATTGACTCATTAGAATATCAAGAGAGTTTTGGCGAAAATATTGTGCCCTACTATCGAGGCTTTAAAAGTCAAGTAGGACAGAAAAACGTTGGCTATAGCCGACTGTTCCAACTGTATCGGGGTTATGCCAATAGCGATCGCGCTCAAGGACAAAAACAAGGACGGCTAACCTGGGAACTGGCGAAGAATCTAGCTTCACCCATTTACCCAGTCTCCGCCGGAGCCTTAACAGGCCTCTCTACAGGTGGTCGCGGCGAAACATACCGCATCAGAGTGCTACAAGCAGCTTCTCCAAACTCAACTGTAGTACGGCGCGGTACTGCGGAATTGATCGTACCCTACGAGCAACTTTCTAGTAAATTGCAGCAGTTGAATCGCAAGGGCAGTAAGGTTATTAGCATTACAGCCGTATAAATAGGGGCTGGGGACTGGGGACTGGGGACTGGGGACTAGGAATTGGGGACAAGAAGGACAAAGGGGATAACCAATACCCAATACCCAATACCCAATCCCCGATCCCTAATCCCCAGTCCCCAATTATTAATTACAAAGGGAAAATTACCAATGGCTATTACAACAGCAGCTTCTCGTCTGGGAACAGAACCTTTTAGCGATCAGTCTCCTGTGGAATTGCGCCCTAATGCAACCAAAGAAGATATTGAGAGAGTAATTGCTGCCGTCTATCGTCAAGTTTTGGGCAACAACTACATATTGGCATCTGACCGCCTGACAAGTGCTGAATCTATCCTGCGCGATGGCAAAAGTACAGTGCAAGAGTTTGTGCGTCAACTAGCTAAATCAGAACTGTACAAAACCAAGTTTTTCTACGACAACTTCCAAACTCGCGTCATCGAACTCAACTACAAACATTTGCTGGGTCGTGCCCCTTATGATGAGTCTGATGTTGTCTATCACTTAGACTTGTATCAAACCAAGGGATATGAAGCCGATATTGATTCTTATATTGATTCCCCAGAGTATCAATCTAGCTTTGGTGAAAATATAGTGCCTTACTATCGCGGCTTTAATACCCAAACAGGACAGAAAACTGTCGGATTTAGCCGGATATTCCAACTTTATCGCGGCTATGCCAGTAGCGATACTTCCCAACTCAAAGGCAAATCCTCCCGCCTAGCCGCCGAACTAGGTCGCAATAGTGCATCTATAGTTGTTCCTCCCTCTGGTGGCCCATCAGGCTTTTCATACGTTGCTTCTGAAAAAGGCGTTACCCCCAACAGTACATTCGGTGGTGCGGGAACTTTTGGTAAAGAAGGCAGACTTTACCGCATTGAAGTAGCAGGTGTTTTTGGAGCCGGATATCCTAGCACACGCCGGGTCAATCAAGCGGTGATTATCCCTTATGAAGAACTATCTAGTTACTTCCAAAGAGTGGTAAAACAAGGTGGTAAAATAGCTAGTGTGAAACCCCTTTAGTGTCATTTGTCAATAGTCATTAGTCAATAGTCACTATTAAGGGCAAAAGACTAATGACAATTTAGAATTGGGAATTAATTTTATGGTTGGATCAATTAGTAGTAGAACGAGTAGTCGCACCTTTCGGTATGAAGTAGTGGGTCTGCGCCAAAGCGAAGAAACTGAAAAAACCAACTATCCCATTCGTTCTAGTGCCACTGTGTTTTTCACAGTACCTGAGAACCGGATGAATCAAGAAATGCAGCGGATTACTCGCTTGGGTGGCAAAATAGTCAGCATTCAGGCATTAAACGCTGAAGCTACTAAAACAGATAGCGAACAAAGCGATCCTCCTTCTTCATAATGAATTCCAGTCCGCAGAAATTTGAAGATTTATCATCGACAGAGAACTCTGGCGATGGTGAATCTTTAACAGTAGAACAGGCGATCGCTAATCTTGAGAGTACAGATTTAGGTCTGCGATTTTATGCTGCCTGGTGGTTAGGCAGGTTTCGGATAAATGAAGCAGCTGCGGTTACAGGATTGATTAAAGCGTTAGAGGATGAAGCCGATCGGACACCAGAAGGCGGATATCCTCTGCGACGGAACGCAGCTAGGGCCTTAGGGAAACTAGGCGATCGCCAAGCAGTCTCACCTTTAATTGGGTGTTTAGACTGCTCAGATTTTTATGTCCGGGAAGCGGCGGCACAATCCTTAGAAATGCTGGGCGATCCGGTTTGTATTCCCGCCCTGATTGAGTTATTAAAAGTAGGTTTGCAGGGAGAGCAGCTGATATCAAAGCAGCCTGATTTATCTCAACCCTACGAAGCCATTTTAGAAGCCTTGGGAGCCTTGAGGGCGACTGAGTGCATCCCTTTGGTCAAACCATTTTTAGAGCATCCCATCGAATTGGTGCAATATGCTGCCGCACGAGCGATGTATCAATTAACCCAAGAACCAGCTTATGGAGAACGCTTAGTAAAAGCTCTGGCAGGAGAAAAATTGCAATTGCGTCGAGCAGTATTAGCAGACTTGGGAGCGATTGGATATCTACCCGCAGCAGATGCGATCGCCGAGACTCTTGCCGAAAATAGTCTGAAGCTAATTTCTCTTAAAGGATTACTAGAACATCAAGTTAACCACACAGTAGCAAGCACCTTGTCAGCAGGTGCGATTAAAGTGATGAATTTGATGGACTTGCTGTTGTAAGCATAATTTAGCAGTAGTTAGTTGTTATTAATACGTTGAAACCAAATGTTTACCACACATAAACCCCCTAGCCAACTGCAAAATAAGGGCTAGGGGGTTTATGTATAATGTCAACTACGGAGAACTTAAGCTACAATTGGCTGACCCCTAATGACTCATGAAAAATTATTATGAATAACAGTGACCTTGCCCAAATATTAATCCGTGCTGTGGAAGAAGCAGACTCCTCAGAGCGCTTATTAGACGCAGTTCAAGAGTTAGCAGCAGCTGGTATAGAAGAATCTGTTCCCACTTTGATTGCAGCTTTGGGGTACAACAATCCAGGGGCAGCGGTGGCGGCAGTAGATGGACTAATTGCGATCGGGGAAGCCGCAGTACCGTCACTATTGGAACTAATTGATGACTACAACTACAGTGCTAGGGCTTGGGCTATTCGGGCCTTAGCAGGAATTGGCGATGTCCGGGCCCTAGATACCTTGTTTGAGGCAGCAAAAACCGATTTTTCCTTAAGTGTGCGGCGGGCGGCGGCCAGGGGATTAGGCACTTTGCGCTGGCAGCAACTACCGCCTGAGAAAGTGGAATCTGTTCAGACTCAAGTATTAGAGGCGCTATTACTAATTTCTCAAGATCCAGAGTGGATAGTGCGCTATGCAGCAGTAACCAGTTTAGAAACACTAGGCATCGCCATAGCAACCACTTTACCCGATCAAGCGTCGAGGATTACAAATCAACTTCAGCAAATGCTCGATACAGATGTTGATTTGGGAGTTCGCACCCGTGTAAAGTTTGCACAGGAAAAAATTCAGCAGCAGCAACATCAAGAAGTGTTTGCACCTAAAAGAAAGCTAGAAGAGACTGAAGTGCCGGAAGTGCCTCATCGTGGTGGTGGCAGACGGTGAACTAACTCCCTGGAAGACGGACGGGGTTTCCCAATTCATCGGGAATAGCGGTTAGAAACCGCATCTACACAGGCAAAACCCGCCTGCGCGGGTTAAAAACCTTAATTTTCTCTTAGGTGTTGCTCTTGTTTGTGTAGTTGCGAATGACCTTCGCTGGGACTTAAATTGACTGTATGCCTCTAGTGCGGGTTGCATCTAAATGAGAATCGCTGGAAAACTAACCAGACAATAAAGACTGAATTTCTCCCTGGATATTCCCACGGGCAGATGGTTCGGCGAACTCTGACATTAAAGGCGTAAAGTAGATACGCGATCGCAGTAAAAATCGTTCTAAAACGTGCTGACGACCTATGATATACTCTGCCTCTGCCACCCAGCCATATTCTTGGCGAATGGCATGGGCGTATTCTTTATACTGCACTGAGTTAGTAGCCAAAATCGCTAAATCTGCATCAAGTAGAACTTGGCTATCATAGTCATCCACCGCAGCTTGGTGGTCTTTAGTGTTCAAAATCAGACGGGTGACAGTATTTATGGTACTTTCTGGAATACCCAAATTACTCAGCAATTCCCAAGCATAGTCTGCGCTTCGTTTTTCATTATCTTGAGCTTCAGTGTCATACACTACATCGTGAAACCAGGCAGCTAGTTGAACAGCAGCGAGGTTGTTGGTGTAGCCTTGCAAAATCTGAATTGTGCTGAGGACGTGATCAATGTGTTTGAGTGTATGGTAGTAGCGACCAGAGGTAGAGTAAGCTACAACCAAGGGATTAAAGGCTTTCTCAGCCGCTACCTGGTCAACACCAAAGGGTTGGAGTGTGTGTTGCCAGTTAGAAAATAAAATATGCGTGAGGTTTTCTGTAGGCATAAATGTAGTATTCACACTCTTAGTATGACTGAGCTAATCTCTTGTGTTGCAACATCTGTCAATCAAGTTAGAAATAGATCAACAAAAGGATAACATTTGTTATTGAATTGGGCATTGGCAAAGATAAGGCAGAAAGCAGATCGCTTTTAGCGTCTCCCTTTGAGAGAAGGCAGAAATTCTTTAATTTTTAATTTTTAATTGAATTCCCCACTCCCCACTAAATATGGTGACAGCTAAATGAAAGCGTCAAAATAGAAGACACAGGCTTTGTACAAAAAGCCTTGCCTTAATTAAGGAGTTTACTATCAGTGGTATTACAAGTACAAACAAGCACCTACGAAGCTAAAACCCAAGAAATTGCTAAACAACTTCTCGCAGCAACGCAGGAAAATCGTTCGTTTTTTTCTTCCCTGCGGGATCAAATGCGCTGGGATGATAAATTACTAGCTTGGGCAATGAGTAATCCTGGGTTGCGGGTGCAACTATTTCGCTTTATAGATACACTACCTGCTTTGCACAGTAAATCAGAAATTGCCTCACATTTACAAGAATATCTCGGTGATGAATCTGTAGAATTACCGGCAGCTTTGAAGGGAATGCTCAACTTTGCTAACCCCGACTCTATGCCTGGACAAGTTGCTGCTACAACCGTTGGCACAGCGGTTGAGACTCTTGCTCATAAATATATTTCTGGGGAAAATATTAAACAAGTCATCAAAACAGTTGAACGACTGCGAAAAGAAAAAATGGCTTTCACCATCGATTTACTTGGTGAAGCTGTAATTACCGAAGCGGAAGCGCAGTCTTATCTAGAACGCTATCTAGAATTAATGCAACAATTGGTGGAAGCATCGAAGAATTGGTCAGCTATTCCGGCTATTGATGAGGCTGATGGCGAACTAATACCAAAAGTTCAGGTTTCTGTGAAGTTAACGGCGTTTTATTCCCAATTTGATCCTTTAGATGCTAAAGGTAGTGAAGATAAAGTTAGCGATCGCATTCGGATTCTCTTACGTCGTGCTAAAGAATTAGGCGCAGCTGTACATTTTGATATGGAACAGTATGCCTATAAAGACATAACTTTCAGCATCCTGAAAAAACTGTTATTAGAGGAAGAGTTTCGGCAACGCACAGATATCGGTATGACAATTCAAGCATATCTGCGTGATAGCGAGCAAGATACCAAAGATGTCATTTCTTGGTTGAAACAGCGTGGTTATCCTCTGACAATCCGTTTGGTGAAAGGCGCATATTGGGATCAGGAAACTATCAAAGCAGCGCAGAAGCATTGGCCACAGCCAGTTTACAACGACAAAGCGGCAACTGATGCTAACTTTGAAACCATCACTCAGTTATTGCTAGAAAATCATCAATATGTGTATTCTGCTATTGGTAGCCATAATGTGCGATCGCACTCTCGCGCCATTGCCATAGCTGAAAGTTTGAATGTCCCTCGCCGTCGCTTTGAATTGCAAGTCCTATACGGTATGGGTGATAAAGTTGCTAAGGCATTGGTTGACAGAGGTTATCGGGTGAGAGTTTACTGTCCTTACGGTGAATTATTGCCGGGGATGGCGTATTTAATTCGGCGGTTGTTGGAAAACACAGCTAACAGTTCTTTTTTACGGCAAAATCTGGAAAATCGACCGATTGAAGAATTATTAGCGCCGCCAGTTGTAAAAGACGCAGAAAATCAAAATTTCCCCCCGTCCCCCCGTCCCCCCGTCCCCGTCTCCTCTTCTTTCCTTGGTGCTGCTGATACCGATTACGCTGAAGAAGAAGTGAGAACGAAGGCGGCGCAAGCTTTCCAAAGCGTTCGCCAACAGTTGGGTAAAACTTATTTACCGCTAATTAATGGGGAGTATGTTAATCCGCCAGAATTTGTTGATTCTCTCAATCCTTCTAATTTCAGTCAGGTAGTTGGTAAAGTTGGGTTGATTAGCGTTGAACAGGCGGAACAGGCGATGCAAGCTGCTAAAGCGGCGTTTCCTGGGTGGAAGAAAACACCAGCTAAACAACGCGCTGATATTTTGCGCAAAGCGGGTGATTTGATGGAACTCCGCCGCGCTGAACTTTCAGTTTGGATAGTTTTGGAAGTTGGGAAACCAGTTAAGGAAGCTGATGGAGAGGTTTCGGAAGCGATAGACTTTTGTCGTTACTACGCTGATGAGATAGAACGGTTAGACGAAGGTGTTAATTACGATATTCCTGGTGAAACTAACCGTTATATTTACCAGCCACGGGGTATTGCTGTAGTAATTTCTCCCTGGAATTTTCCACTGGCGATCGCGTGTGGAATGACTGTTGCAGCTTTGGTTTCAGGCAATTGCACTCTCCTAAAACCTGCGGAAACATCTTCTGTAATTGCAGCCAAACTCACAGAAATCTTGGTAGATGCTGGTTTTCCTAAAGGTGTATTTCAATACGTACCTGGCAAGGGTTCCCAAGTCGGCGCTTATTTGGTAAATCATCCAGATACTCATGTAATTGCTTTTACAGGTTCTCAGGAAGTTGGCTGTCGAATTTACGCAGAGGCGGCAACATTAAAACCCGGACAAAAGCACATGAAACGGGTGATTGCTGAAATGGGTGGCAAAAATGCCATTATCGTCGATGAAAGTGCTGATTTAGACCAAGCTGTTGTGGGGGTAGTGCAGTCGGCATTTGGTTACAGTGGACAAAAATGTTCTGCCGCCTCCAGGGTGATTGTAATGCAACCGATTTATGATGCCTTTGTGCAACGATTGGTAGAAGCGACAAAATCCTTGAATATTGGGGAAGCAGAGTTACCGAGTACACAAGTTGGGCCGGTAATTGATGCTAATGCTCGCGATCGCATCCAGAAGTATATTGAGATAGGTCGCCAATCAGCAGAGGTAGCCTTAGAATTACCAGCACCCAAACAAGGATATTTTATCGGCCCTGTGATCTTTAGTGAAGTATCGCCAAATGCGGTAATTTCCCAGGAAGAGATTTTTGGCCCTGTGCTGGCGGTAATTCGGGTGAAAGATTTCCCAGAAGCACTAGCAGTCGCCAACGGTACAAACTTCGCTTTGACTGGAGGACTTTATTCTAGAACACCTTCGCACATTCAGCAGGCGCAGGTAGAATTTGAAGTCGGGAATTTGTACATCAACCGCAATATTACCGGAGCGATCGTTGGGCGGCAACCTTTTGGTGGATTCAAACTTTCTGGAGTAGGTTCTAAAGCAGGTGGCCCTGATTACCTCCTACAATTTTTGGAACCACGCGCGGTGACAGAAAATATTCAGCGCCAAGGTTTTGCACCAATTGAAGGTGCCGATTAAAACAGATGGTAATACCGCTGCGTTAAGAAGATTTATAGGTTAGTTGAAGCTAGTGAAATCCAACAAAGCCCTGACAATGTTGGGTTTCGTTCCTCAACCCAACCTACCCCGGATTTTTTAGGTAAAACCTACGCAGTATTGGGTAAGGTGGGCAGCATTGCCTACCTTTTTTGTTATTAAACTATCAATAAACAAAGAGACTAGAATTAAAAGTTTAATTTTTAGCTGAACGCTATCGAGGGTTAAAACATTCTCTTATCCCAAATCCAAAATTGGCACGATCAGAATTAAAAAAAGAGAAAATTTTACTTTTACTATTTTTTTATTTGTTAAATATGTAACACATCTAACAGATAAAATCCTTTAAAATAACCTGATGAAATATCAGTTACTATTAATGATTAATTCTTTTTTAACGAAAGCGAATTAAATCAAAAAATATCTTAGGATTGAAAAATAAATATTGATAAACAGGTGAGACTTTACAAGCATTATCACCTACATCATACATGGTAAACAATAGAAAAACGCATAGCCGATGACTAACGTACTATGGCTACAGGGTGGTGCTTGTTCAGGCAACACTATGTCATTTCTCAACGCCGAAGAACCGACAGTCTGTGATTTGATTGCCGATTTTGGCATCAATTTACTTTGGCATCCTTCTTTGGGAGTGGAACTAGGCAACAACTTGCAAACACTGCTACGGGATTGCATTTCTGGCACAATTCCCCTAGATATCCTGGTATTTGAAGGTAGCGTTGTCAACGCCCCCAACGGCACTGGTGAATGGAATCGGTTTGCCGATCGCGCCATGAAAGATTGGTTAGCAGACCTCGCCAAAGTTGCTAAATTTATCGTAGCGGTGGGAGATTGTGCAACATGGGGAGGAATTCCCGCCATGTCACCCAATCCCAGCGAATCAGAAGGGTTGCAATTTCTCAAACGTCAAGAAGGCGGCTTTTTAGGAAAAGACTTCCTGTCTCAAGCCGGATTACCTGTAATTAATATACCTGGATGTCCTGCCCATCCCGACTGGATTACGCAGATATTAGTTGCGATCGCCACTGGACGCATAGCAGACATTGCTTTCGACGAACTAAATCGTCCCCAAACCTTCTTCAACACCTATACCCAAACAGGTTGTACTCGCAACGTCCACTTTGCCTACAAAGCCTCAACCGCCGAATTTGGTCAGCGTAAAGGCTGCTTATTCTACGACTTGGGTTGTCGCGGCCCCATGACCCATTCTTCCTGCAACCGCATCTTATGGAACCGCGTCTCTTCCAAAACCCGCGCTGGAATGCCTTGTTTAGGTTGCACAGAACCAGAATTTCCCTTCTTTGACCTCAAACCAGGAACCGTATTTAAAACCCAAACAGTCATGGGAGTTCCCAAAGAATTACCGCCAGGGGTGAACAAAAAAGACTACGCCTTACTCACAATGGTTGCCAAAGACGCCGCACCACCTTGGGCAGAAGAAGACTTTTTTACAGTTTAGTCATTAGTCCTTTGTTATTTGTGAAAAACCAATGACCAATGACCAATGACCAATAACCAATGACCAATGACAAAGGACAAATAACAAATGGGAATTCAATCATTAGATATATCGCCCGTCGGTAGAGTTGAAGGCGATTTAGATGTCCGAGTTGATATCGAGAATGGGCGGGTAGTCAATGCCTGGACACATGCCGAATTATTTCGCGGATTTGAAGTTATACTACGCGGTAAAGACCCCCAAGCCGGATTAATTGTCACACCTCGCATTTGCGGCATTTGCGGCGGTTCTCACCTGACTTGTGCATCTTGGGCATTAGATACAGCTTGGGAAACAGAAGTTCCGCGCAATGCAATTTTAGCGAGAAATCTCGGTCAAATTGTCGAAACAATTCAAAGTATCCCCCGCTATTTTTATGGTTTGTTTGCCATTGATTTAACTAATAAAAAATACCGCCATAGTCGCTTTTATGACGAAGCTGTTAGACGCTTTGCTGCTTTCACAGGCAAATCTTATGAACTAGGCATAACAATTTCTGCTAAACCTGTAGAAATTTATGCACTATTAGGCGGACAATGGCCTCATTCCAGCTACATGGTTCCTGGTGGCGTAATGTGCGCCCCCACCCTCACAGACATTACCCGCGCTTGGGCAATTCTAGAATACTTCCGCACCAATTGGTTAGAACCAGTGTGGTTGGGTTGTTCTTTAGAACGCTACGAACAAATCCAGACTTATGATGACTTTAGAAATTGGTTGGATGAAGACCGAAATCATCGAGATTCCGACTTAGGTTTTTATTGGCGCATGGGTTTAGACATCGGTTTAGATAGATATGGCGCTGGTGTTGGCAAATATGTCACTTGGGGATATTTAGCCCATGAAGATAAATACCAAAAGCCGACTATTGAAGGACGAAATGCGGCGATGATCATGAAAAGTGGAGTGTACGATAGCTTCGCAGACACTCACACCTTAATGGATCAGTCATTTACCCGTGAGAATACAACTCACTCTTGGTACGATGAGGGGACAGAAAATATTCATCCTAGCGATCGCACCACTAAACCTACTGCAATTAATACAAAAGACTTCGATAATGCCTACTCTTGGTCGAGTGCAGTCCTTCACCAAGACTTCGGACGTTTGGAAACCGGCCCCTTAGCGCGTCAATTAGTTGCAGGTGGGAAACATGGCGAATCTTGGCAACACTACGACGGATTTATCCTTGATGTATTCAAGCAGATGGGTGGTGCTAGTATTCATGTGCGTCAGTTAGCACGAGTTCACGAACTTGTCAAGTTATATCGGCAAGCTGAACATTGTTTGCGCGAATTCAAGTTAAACGACCCTTGGTATATCAAACCCACAGAAAAAGATGGTCGTGGTTGGGGTGCAACAGAAGCAGCGCGGGGTTCCCTGTGTCACTGGGTAGAAGTGGAAGGCGGTAAAATTAAGAATTACCAAGTGATTGCCCCTGGTACATGGAATATTGGCCCTCGTGACGGTGAAGGTATCCGCGGGCCCATTGAAGAAGCTTTAATTGGGACACCCATTTATGATTCTAGCGATCCGGTGGAAGTTGGTCATGTGGCGCGATCGTTTGATTCATGTTTAGTTTGTACAGTCCACGCCCATGATGCCAAAACGGGTGAAGAACTAGCACGTTTTCGGACAGCTTAACGGATGTTAATTACAAAATAAAATGGCTAATTGAATCACAATTAGCCATTTTATTTTGTGAATTTTTTGCCTTCAGGTAGAGCGATCGCTCATCTACCCTAACGACTCCTTAGCCATGCCATAAAAAGCGCTATAATCCTTAGCTGGATGCGACCTAATTAATTTTAATGTCCGGTTTTTTCTTGGCAGCTTGAGTTTAAATAAAAGCGTTGACATTCTGTAGCTTCCAGCAATTGTCTAACCTGATCATCCGGCTGACAACTCATCAAAGTTGATCCCACAGCAACCAGTGTAACAACAGTAGCTAGTCCCAGCACTGTTGCTCGTTTTCTAGGTTTGATTGTACTAACTAAAGTATCTATCCCATTGGCAGTACCAACAACCTCAATTGGCCCAAGTGCTTTTAAAGCAAAAGATGCATTGACATAGCGACGTTTCCGTTTACATTCCACCATTCTCATCAACCACGACCGAAAACGCGGACTGATTTGAGGAACTAATTTCTGGAAATTAAAGCGATAGTTCTCATCAATTAATTTCCCAATCTCAACAGAACGGGTATTAGTAAGTAAGCAAATTAGTGTTGCTCCTAAACTATATAAATCTGATGCTTCAGTCAGGGAATGACCAAACTGTTCCTCTGGTGGCATAAAACCTGGAGTTCCTGTTACAAAACTGCTAAGAGCTATTTTTGCACCCTGTATCCTAGCTAAACCAAAATCAACCAGATAAGCATTTAGTTGCTCATCAACCAAAATATTCTCTGGCTTAATATCCCGATGAATAATTGGGGGAACTTGCTTTTGTAAATAAACTAGAATCTCTAAGATTGACAGAGAAATTTGCTTGATTTCTTCAGGATGAAAGTTGCGTCTTAATCCCAAAGATGGGGCATTTTTATATTCCTGCACTAGATAAAAATCCCCTAACATTTCAAAGGAATCTATATAGCGAGGGATGCGGGAATGATTCAGTTGTTGCAAAATTTCAATTTCGCGCTCATAGGTTTTTACACCTGACAAATCAGCACTCGCACAAGCAAAACAAAACTCTTTAATTACTACCTGTTGATTAGAGTTGAGGACATTAGCGAGGTAAGTAATGCGTCCTCCTTCTCGGTTGCGTCCTAGTTCGCTGATGACTTTATAGCCTTGTTTAGAAAAATCTGGATGGTGATTTAAGGGAATTAACCCTTTATATCCATTACGCACATCAAGCTCCATTACATTCACCAAATGAGTTTGATTTTTTCAAAGTGCAATAAAAAAATAAGAGTGACTCACCCAGATTGTTAGCCGCATTTTTACCTTGCACGCGCCGAGGTGCATAGGCACAAAATTATTTTTGGTGACGGACACTTTGCTTAATGTCACACGCAAGTGTTGTTAATGGACAGTTTGCCCTCGTCTTGAGTCTAGACACGAATTTATTGACTAACTGAGTGTTTAATTGTGAGTTAGGAGTTATGAGTTAGGAGTAAAACTTTTAATAATTCTTCACTTCTAACTTTTAACTCCTCACTCCTGACTTAGGACTCTTGATGTTGCGCCAGCCAATCGAGAATCTGGGCATTGACAACATCTGGAACTTCATCGTGGGGACAATGACCGGCATTGGGAATAGGAACAATTTTGATTTCTTTGCCATTCTCACGGGCCTTTTCGTAAATCTTGGCCCCAGTAATTGGTGTCCAAGGGTCGTCAGCACCCCAAATCACTAATATAGGACGTTCTACTTTAGGCAATAGTTCCTCTGGACTTGGGCCAGGAGGTGCTGTGAGAATGGAGGCGAAGACTTGTTGCGCTCCTGGGTCGCAAGAGGGAGTATAAAGTAAATCGACCAATTCATCCGTGACGGCTTGGCGATCGCGGTAAACTTGGTAGAGGGTACGGCGAATTTGGGCTTTTTGGCGGATGCGGTTATAGACAAATTTACCTGTAATTGGCGATCGTACAAACCTGTTAAAAGCTGCCATGACAATCCGTAGTGGTGGGTTCAATTCGTGGGCCCGATGACTCAACCCACCCGCAGAATTAATTAAAATACCACCAGCAGCAATTTCTGGATGTTCTACCAGTACTATTAAGCTCAAAAGTGCGCCGATAGAGTTGCCAATAAATACAGCAGGTTCGTGTATATGTGCTGTGCAGAAATCTTTCAGCAGTTCCACCCAAACTTCCACACTGTAATCAATGGGCGCTTTATCAGAACCACCAAAACCTAAAAGGTCTATGGCAAATACCTGGTAGCCAGCATGAGCTAAAACTGGGATATTCTTGCGCCAGTGTCCAATGGAAGCACCAAAGCCGTGAACCAGTACCAAAGGGCGTCCTGTACCCATGACAGTATACTGAATTTTGTATCCCTGCCAATTCCAAAAGAATTTTTCAAAGGCGTCTTGGGTTGCAAGCTGCTGTGTAGTGACAGTCATTAATAAGATTCATAAAGTGTTTCTT
Organism: Nostoc sp. JL34; assembly: GCF_017114945.1. Lineage (GTDB taxonomy): Bacteria > Cyanobacteriota > Cyanobacteriia > Cyanobacteriales > Nostocaceae > Nostoc. Next base: position 54,882 of record NZ_JABXKQ010000037.1, on the reverse strand, counting down.
CTTCAATATAGTAATGTTCTCTGACCTCATAACTCATAACTCCTAACTCCTAACTCCTAACTCCTAACTCCTAACTTATTACTCATTACTCATTAGATGTTAGTTCCATCCACCCCAAGGGATTAATAAGTCGAGGGATACCAAATACCCCTGTGACTTTTTAGACGAATGGTAGTGTGGGATGAAATACATAACTCAAAGTTACTTTGCTTATTTGAGCAAATTTGTTCTTGCTGCAACCTCTGTGGCAATATTTTCGCCAATAGCTTCTGCCTATGCAGCTGTAGGCTTCTCTACCACCGTCGCCCAAATAACAGATAATTCCACAGAACAACAACTTTTAGCCCATAACGAAGTAGAAACAAGGAATCGCCCCACTATCCAACGGCAAACTGTGACTACAGTCAGCCGTAATGTTTCGGTAAAATCGAAAAAAACAGGTTTTAGCCTTGCCATTTGGCAACCATCTGGTAATTTTTCAGAAGTGATTGCTCGTATTTCTGTCAAGAGTAAACGTGGCAATGACTATTTAAAAGAGCGGTTTTTGGGTGATTACAAGTACAAAATTAAGCAAAAAGCGAAATTTGCTAAAGGGTTAAAAGCTAGCGATCGCATCGTCGTGCGATTGTATGATGTTCAAAACCGCTTTATTGGCTACAGCGAATTTGAATGTTTGTCGGCAAATACCACAGTTAACCTGATTTTGTCAGCCAAACCTACACAATACCAAGTCGTTCGGACTGTTTATGGTGTTGATGCTGACCAAAATGGCACTATTGACACAGGTACTACCACCTACGACTATTTTACCCAAGTCAGAAACCAACGTGTTATTTTCCTGAGCAGTTCCCAAACTTTCCAAGGTAGTCAGTTTCAAGTAGAAGGTTTGTCAAAAATTGCAGCAACTAGTATTTATCCCCTCTCTTTCACGCAAGGTGAATTTGCTGTAGTGCGCCAGTCGTTCATTAGCATCTTTAGTTCCGATTTGGCAGAGGTTTTGCAAGCTACTCCTGGCAGCTTGGTGCAGGTGATTGAAGTCAGCAATAACTCTAGCTACGACATCAGCCAAATGCTAATGAATTATCGCCAAGTCAGCATGTCTCGTCCTCTCCAGGTTGGGTTTTCTGATATTTCCACAAACTACTGGGCTAAAGATTTTATTGCCAAATTAGCAGCGATGGAAATTCTTGAAGGTTTTCCTGATGGGACTTTCCGCCCTGATGCACCGGTAACTCGTGCCCAATTTGCAGTAATGCTGCGGAAAGCGTTTGCTAAAGGGAAAATTCGCCAAGGGATTGCTTTTAAGGATGTTCCAACTCAATCTTGGGCTTACAATGCCATCAGCGAAGTTTATCAAATGGGCTTTTTAAACGCTGTTGTTGGCAAGGATTTTAACCCCACTCAAAGCCTTTCTCGCCTTGAAATTTTGGTAGCATTAGCGCGGTTACTAAATTACAAAGTCAGTGGTTCCACGGACACAATTTTATCTGTTTATAGCGATGCAACTACTATTGCTAGTGAACATCGCAGTTTGATTGCTGCTCTGACAGAACGCGGTATAGTCGTCAACTATCCAAATATGATGTTGCTAAATGCAGGACGGGTAGCAACCAGGTCTGAAGTGTCTGCTTTACTTTACCAAGCCCTATCTAGCACTGGACAGGTAGCAAATATCTCCTCGCAGTACGTCGTTGGACAACAATAAATTGCAGTTGATGAGCAGACTGAAACTTCAAGGGAGGGCGTCAAACGGCGTCGCCATTGCAACCAAGGAATAAGTAATGGTGTTGAGGGCTGTAATCCAGGCAATTTCCGTCCTCACGGTGGTAGTAACGATGAAGGTGACGTACTCCTGGTAACAGGTAATACCATTTTTTTTAAAAGACGCGATTAATCGCGTCTCTAGCTTGCTCGATTGTAAAACTAATTTCCTGACCATAGGAAATTTCCAGTGTATGACCATCAGGGTCTCGAATAAAAGCCCAGTAACCAACTGGAGAACCCCAATCATTTGGCCCAGCCAGTAGTATTCCCTCAGTGCGTGCCTCATTGCACAGGCGAGTAACTTCCTCACGATTCTGATAAGCTACCCCAAGATGGGATTGCGGTAACAATTTGCCTTCTACTTTAGCTGCTTTAATTAGGACAATCACAAAAGGTCTAGTCAGGTCGCTAATCCAAGCAACATCTGATTGAGTCGCTCGATCAATGCGATGATGTACGACTGTCATCTGAGCGTACTTTGCATAAAATAAGATACTTGCATCAATATCACTGACTGCAAGTGCAATGTGAGTGAAACCAAGATCGGACATTAAGAAAACTCCGTGTGTAGACTTGGAGCGACTTATCAGAAAATATAACTCAATATATGTAACCTTATCATCAAGCAAGACTAGCGAACCCCAGCATCAAATAAATGTAGGCACTAACCTCGACACCCGCAAGAAAGCTGACACGATTGATAATGAAGATAGGCGTTATCTTCACAAAATTTATGTTTTTAACTTGGTTAGACAGCAACTCTTGGCTGCTGGAAATCGGCGGGAAACGAATACTAATTGACCCTTGGCTGGTTGGTTCGTTAATTTTTAGCAATTTGGATTGGTTATTTAAAGGTTCGCGATCGCAAAATCGTCCAATACCAGATAATATTGATTTGATCCTGCTGTCTCAGGGTTTAGAAGACCACGCTCATCCACCAACGCTTAAGCTGCTCGATCACAGCATTAAGGTTGTCGCTTCTCCCAATGCAGCTAAGGTAGTACAGCAGTTAGGCTACACCCAAGTAACAGTATTGGCTCACGGTGAAACTTTCACTTTAAATAATCAAGTTGAAATCAAGGCTTTCCCCGGCTCGCCCATTGGCCCAACTCTGGTAGAAAATAGTTATCTCCTCAAAGAATTGGAGAGTGGTTTAACTGTATACTACGAGCCTCATGGGTATCATTCTCCACAACTTCAGCAGGCTGTACCTATCGATGTAGTGATTACACCATTTATTGACATGACTTTGCCTTTGCTTGGGCCGATTATTAAAGGAAATAACAGTGCCTTGGAAGTAGTAAAGTCGTTACAGCCTCAAGTAATATTACCTACTGCGGCTGGCGGGGATGTGGCATTTGAGGGATTGTTGATGAAATTCATTCAGACAAAAGGCAGTGGTGAGGAATTTCGTTCCTTACTAGAAAAAAACAATCTTTCGACGCGGGTGATGGAACCTAAACCAGGCGATCGCTTTGAACTACCATTAGAAAAACGAGCATTAGCAATCTAACTCTGAGAGGAGTGGATGCCGACATCCGACCAATGTTTGTCTTCAACCGACAGAAGCCTCACACTGAAATTTGATCAAAGCCAGTGTGGGGTAAAAAAATCTAAAAAATCAACCGAAAATACCCTGATGGGGCATTGCATTTTGATATCGGGTAAAGGTTTAATCAAAGGTTGATCCTTGAATTTAGAAGGCTTGAGTGTAATGAAGACCCTTGCTGGATTGCTATTTTTACTTAGCTTCATGGTAGTAGCTTGCAGTCCGTCTCCAGATAAAACGGTGTCTTCCAACCCTGAAGTCAGAACTACTCCAGTTCAAGTAGGAGAGGAAAAGACACAAAATAAGCTTTTAGTTGTGACAACAGTTGCTCCTTTAACTAATATTGTGAGTAATATTGCAGGCGATCGCTTAGAAGTTAAGGGTATTATTCCAGAAGGAACCGACTCCCATACCTTTGAACCTCGTCCCAGCGATGCTGATTTGCTATCCAAAGCCAATCTGATCATCGCCAATGGGTTGCATTTGGAATCCCCGACAGAAAAACTAGCTAAAGCCTCGAAGCCCAAAGAAACTAAAATCTTTGAACTAGGCAGTAAAACTATTACCCAAGACCAATGGCTTTTCGACTTCAGCTTTCCTAAAGAAAAGGGTGATCCCAATCCTCATCTGTGGGTAAACCCCAAGTATGCTGAGGCTTATGCCAAACTAGCCGCCCAACAATTAACAGCCTTAGATCCTGCTGGCAAAGACTACTACGCGACTAATCTGAAAAATTATTTACAACGCCTGGATGCTCTAGACAAAGCAACACGGGAAATCGTCGCCAGCATTCCTGCCAAAAACCGTAAACTTTTGACCTACCACGATTCTTGGGCGTATTGGGCTAGAGAGTATGGTTTTCAAGTAATTGGTGCGATTCAACCTTCAGATTTCAAGGAACCATCCGCTCAAGATGTCACAAAGCTAATTGACCAAATTCGTCAAACAGGCGTTCCAGCCATTTTTGGTTCTGAGGTCTACCCCAGCAAGGTAGAAGAACAAATTGCCCGCGAAGCTAAGATAAAAACAGCTAACACAGCCGATGATGAGTTACCAGGAACGGGTTCAGCTAATGCAATTGAAAACACGAATCCTGAGCATACTTATATTGGCATGATGGCTAACAATATGCGGATTATCGCCTCTAATTTGGGAGGAAATCCTGATTTAGCGAAGAACTTGAACACTGGAAATGTTGTTGGGCCAACAGCAACCAAGTAAGAGCAACAAAATAAATACAGCAGAATTCAGGATTGAAGGAGGCAGGAGGAGCAAATCATCCCTTTATTAGACCCAGATGATTTGGAGCCATTGAACTCTCGTAAAGAGCGGGAATCTGCCGCAACCAGATGAGTCTTAAACCCAAGACCCATCTGGTTGCGGCAGGAGACAGATAGCACCACGGAGAGCGAGTCCGCAGTTTTCTTCCTGCCTCCGGCCTTCCTCGATAAAACAGGCTTTATACCTGGCTTGAAAACTTAGCTTATGTACTTCACCAACTTGAAATCTGCTGTATATGCAACCAATACTTGAAGTTAGAAGTTTAACCTGTGGTTATCAAACCCAGCCAGTATTTAGCAATGTTAATTTGACGCTTTACCCTGGTCAACTGACTGGCTTGGTAGGGCCTTCTGGTAGCGGTAAAAGCACTTTAATCAGAGCGATTTTAGGGCTTGTTCATCCTTGGGCTGGAGAGATTTGGTTTCGAGGAAAGCGCTTAAAACCTGGAGTAGCGCCGCCTTTGGTGGGCTATGTGCCGCAGGTAGAAACGGTAGATTGGACTTTTCCAGTTACGGCTTTGGAAGTGGTGATGATGGGGCGTTATCAAAAGCAGAAGATGTTGCCTTGGTCTTCGCAGCGCGATCGCCAAGTTGCCAAGGAACTGCTAGAGCGCGTTGGAGTTGCCCATGTAGCCCATCAACCGATCGGTAATCTATCTGGTGGGCAACAGCAAAGGGTTTTCATTGCCCGGGCTTTAGTCGGAGAACCAGAAATAGTTCTTCTAGATGAACCCACCAGTAGTTCAGACTTGCACGTTCAACACGAACTATTGCACCTATTGGCTGATTTGAATCAGCAAGGCTTGACAATTATCCTCTCCACCCATGACCTCAACTCGGTAGCAACTCATCTACCTTGGGTGTTGTGTTTCAACCAGGGTTTAATTTGCCAAGGTCAACCTATTGATGTCTTTACTCCCGCAAATCTTGAGCAGACTTTTGGTGGAGAAATGGTAGTTTTCCACCAACAAGACCGAATCTTGATCGCTAGCGGCGGTACTTCCCTACGTCATCAAATGCAAGACAACTTGCCGGAAATATTGCGCCGCTCCAACTCGTCGAAGTCTGCTTAACATAAACATAATATGGATTTTTTACTAGCACCCTTTCGCTATGAATTTTTTAGCCGTGCCATTTTAGTAGGCATGATGGCAGGGCTATTATGCGGCATTATGGGAGTTTATATTACAACTCGGAGAATGAGTTACATTGCCCACGGTTTATCTCATGCGATTTTGGGAGGAGCCGTGCTGAGTTATGTACTGGGCTTAAATTTCTACATTGGCTCTGGAATTTGGGGTTTTGCAGCTGCCCTGCTGATTCAGTATTTGACAGGACGCAAAGTCTACTCGGATGCAGCTATTGGAATTGTGACAACTGCTAGCTTTGCTTTAGGAGTAGCTGTAATCAGTAGCTATCGTAAGTTTAGCCAAAACTTTGAAGCCGCTTTGTTTGGTAATGTGTTGGGCGTTTCCCCTAATGATTTGTGGGTGGTAACGGGTGTGACGATTGTCTTACTCAGCCTCGTTTTCTTGTTTTATCGCCCGTTGCTATTTTGGTGTTTTGACCGGGAAGTTGCTCAGGTTCATGGCGTACCCATTTTTGCAATGGATACTTTATTTGCTTTGATGTTGGCGACTTTACTGGTGGCGACGTTGAACGTCTTAGGGGTAACTCTGATTATTTCAGCAGTGGTGATTCCGGCATCAATTGCCCGATTAGTGAGCGATCGCTTTGGTTATATCATGATTATTTCCGGGATTTTAGGAGCTGCGATTTCGTTTGTAGGCATTTACCTCAGCTACTACCTCGACATTGCCTCTGGAGCTAGTGTAGTGCTGCTGTCAACCGCCATATTTGCCTGCGTGTTGCTCACCAAAAACCTGCAAGGACGATATAAACGCCGTCTCCCTCACCTTCCAAAATACTTCCCTTAGCAAGAGTTAGTCTGGATTTAATACCGAATTTTTATCTATATTATTTCGTACATAAACCTCTTTGATGGGAAAGGGAATTTGAATTCCTACTTGCTGATAACGTTTGTGTAATTTTTTGACAAATAGATGTTTACCAATCCGCTGATCAAAGTATTCACTTACGCGCATATAAAGCGTAAAATCTATACTAAAATCATTAAAAGTATGAAATCTGATATATGGTTCACTTTCTTTTAATTCCGGTGCAATTTCTTGCATGACTTCTTTGGCAACTTCTACAGTGACTTTTTCAACTTCTTCCAAATCGCTATCATAACTGACACCCACATCCATTGTTAAAGTAATTTCCTTTGCGGGTAAATGATAATTTATGAAAATTGCAGAAGACAACTTAGAATTGGGAACAATGACTACATTATTTGACATTTCTTTAATAGTCGTATTGCGCCAAGAAATATCTATGACATATCCTTCATGCCCAGCATCTAGTTTTACATAATCTCCCGTTCTAACTTGCTTAGAAATAATTAAATAAAAGCCAGAAAACAAATTTGCAAGTGTATCTTGCAGTGCCAAACCAACTGCTATACCACCAATACCTAAAGTCGTGACTATTGGGGTAATTTCAATCCCCACCGTTTGCAATACAATTAATGTTCCTAAAATTAAAACAGTAGCCTTAGCAAGGTTAGAAATTAGTGATGTGGGAACCCCTTCTGCTCTCTGAATAAATAAATTAACAAAACCAGCAGTCAATTTGGCTAAGACGAGGGTTATTGAATAGAGCAGTGCGATCGTCAGAACTTTTTGCAGTACGATCGCAATATCTGGCTTGATAGGTGCGCTCACAACTGCCCAAAAAAAACCGCTAATAACAAACCAAATAAAAGTCATGCGGTGCAGAGAGTGAAATATAATATTACCCCCAGCAATTCGTTTATTATTAACGAATATTTCCAGTTTTTTGAAGAGAACTTTTTCACCAATTATTCCAGCCAGGAAGCCAGCTAGAATAAACACTAATGGCGTAATCCATTCAATCATATCAATTTTAAATTTGGAATTTTAGATTTAGGATAACAGCACTGTAGCTGCGATTATGGCTAAATTTTACCTTGTTATTTGCCGGATTACCTGCTTGAGATTTTCTGGATTATGGACTTGCCAATTATTTACCACTCAGATTATATTGCTCCGCTACCTGAAGGACATCGCTTCCCGATGTCTAAGTTCCGACAACTCTATGAATTGCTGTTAGCTGATGGTGTGGCTAATCAAGAACAATTTCACACCCCCGAACGTCCATCGCTAGAATTGATAGAGTTAGTTCACACCCCAAGCTATGTTCAAGCTTATTGTGAAGGAACCCTAGACCCTAAAGCACAGCGACGCATTGGTTTACCTTGGAGTCCAGCATTAGCGAATCGTACCTGTGTGGCGGTAGGTGGTACGATACTGACTGCTAAACTGGCACTAAGTCAGGGTTTAGCTTGTAATACGGCTGGTGGAACTCATCATGCTTTTCCTAGTTATGGGTCTGGTTTTTGTATTTTCAACGATTTAGCGATCGCCTGTCGCGTTTTACAAAAATTCGGACTCGTTGAAAAAATCCTAATTGTAGATTTGGATGTCCATCAAGGAGACGGTACCGCTTTTATCTTCCAAAACGATGACAGTGTTTTTACTTTCTCTATGCACTGCGAAGTCAATTTCCCTGGTACTAAACAAAACAGCGATTTGGATGTTCCTTTGCCGATAGGAATGGAGGATGACGCTTATTTACAAACCTTGGCAAATTATCTAGCAGATTTATTGTCTAAAGTCAAGCCAGATTTAGTATTTTATGATGCTGGTGTTGATCCTCATATAGGCGATCGCTTGGGCAAATTGGCCCTTACCGATGCTGGGATTTTTCGCCGAGAAATGCAGGTTTTGAGTACCTGTATGAGTAGCGGTTATCCTGTTGCTTGCGTCATTGGCGGTGGTTATGCGGATGATATGAAATCCCTGGTTTGGCGACACTCCCTGCTGCATCGCGCCGCCAGTGAAGTTTACCAGCAATATAAACTTTGATGCAGCCTTTCTTAGAGAAACTGAAGAAGAGTTTCACAGAGTTATTGCGTAAGTTTTAAAATATAAAAACTTTGTGTGCAAAGGCAGTACTGGATGAACAACGGCAAACTCAGAATCTACGAACTAGCAAAAGAATTAAATTTGGATAGCAAGAAGCTATTATTAATTTGCGAAAAACTCAAAATTGCAGTCAAAAGTCATACCAGTGCAATCTCAGAATCAGATGCAGAACGTATTCGTTCAGTGGCAAATAAACTAACGGCAAAATCCTCGAAAACTAAAACAAACTCTGAAGATTGGGGCTATATGTTTATAGCTTCAGCAATTGATAGTTTTATCCGCCATCTTGAAGGTGAAACTGCCCTGAAATCATATCCCGAATTTAGGGAGCGGCGCGATCGCGCCAACGAGTTAATGTTGGAATGTGTTGGTAAAAAGCCCTCTCTATTTTATGTACGCCGCAAAGGTGCAGGCAAAGAAGCAAGAGAAGAAATTTGGGATTTGACAATAGCAACAGACAGCAATGATTTTCAGTTACCGACAAGACTTGAGAAGCTCAGAAAAACATTAGGATTTAGAGCGGCTGTACCAAAAGATGGACGCGGCGGTTTAAAAATACTATCGGCTCAGTTATTACAACCCTCACGGGGACACGCTGATAGCTATGCTATACCTTGTCGCTTACGTTTGCTACCTAATCATCAGCATCATCTCGACATTGCACCCACGACATTAAAACGCATCGCTGCTGCGCCAGTTTGTGGCGAAAATGTGCCTACAGAAGATCAGCTTAAAGCTTGGAAAGCGTTTTTGCAGATTGAAGAAAAAATCGCTAAAGCGCGTCAGTTTTGCGTGCGTTACGTAAGTCATAACTATAACTTCAAAAGACGAATCAGTTTTGAAATTGATGTAGCCTCAGCTACCCTTGACGGCTTTTATCAAAATTCCCTCGAATTAGAAAACTTTTGGGAACGAGCAAGACGCACAAAAAACGAAGATTTAAAACTTTTTGAAACTGCTCCCGTCGGCAAAAATTGGATTAGCGGTCGTCAATTAGGAACTGTTGAAGAAGTTGACCCCAACCGTTGTATTATCAGCCTCAGATTAGAACGCGACTTAGCTGAATTCATGGCAGCAGAACGTTATAAGTTGCCAGATACAGGATTTTTGTGTTTTGAGGCAGTTGGTGATATTCAGCAGATTCAGCGTAAGAAAAAAGCTTTAGATGATTTGAATAATGGTTACACCCAAAATCCCTATTTGGGTAACTTTTTATTCGATGCTTCTCAGGCTAGACAAATCAAAACAACTGTTGAACTTCAACCACAAGATTTATTATTATCTTCTGCAAATCCTGGTCAGAAAGCAGCAGTAGAAAAGGTACTTGCCGCTAAGGATCTTGTTCTCATCCAAGGGCCACCAGGTACTGGGAAAACTACCGTAATTGCCGAAATTTGCTATCAAATTGCCCTTCGCGGTGGACGAACTTTAATTGCATCTCAAGCCAATTTAGCAGTAGATAATGCTCTGAGTAGATTAGTTCACAACCCAGTGATTCGGGCAGTACGCAAGGGGAGAGCCGAAAAAGTTGGGGAAGAAGGACAGCCCTTTTTAGAAGACCAAGTGATTGGCAGATGGCTAGAAAATACTGCAACTGACTGTGAAAATAATCTGACTCAACGGCTGGAAAACATCAAAATTTTCAGTCAATTACTAGCATCAGCACCAAGATTTACAGCTTACTTACAAGCGGAGGAAGAATTCAATCAGCAACAAAATAAATTCAATAAAAATAAGATAAAACTAGAAACAAACTTTAAAAATCAAGAAAATTATTACAACGAAACCTTAGAAAAAGGGAACGAGGTTAAATCCCTAATTTCCGGACTAGAAAACATATTAAATGCTTCACAAAATGTAAACTGGGAAGCTCCAGAAGTCATAGATTTTTTGCCAATTCTTAAGCCATATACAGAAGGTAACAGTTTAGTAGAAGAATTTTTAGCAAATGTTCGTCAAACCATCAAATATACTAATGAACTTGGCTTTGTGCGTCCGGCACTTGGTGCTTTTGGTTTAGCGGCTTGGTTGCGTGAAACTGTAGCAACAGAAATTGCTGAATTTAAAACTGCGTTGACTTCTGCTCAAAATGCGAGTCAAGCCATTTCAGAAGTTGCGGCATTGGTGCAAGTTGTCAAACAAAATTTTGCCTCATTAAATCAGCTACAACCAGATTATCAGCAATATCTTAACAAGCTGCAAAACCTACAGGAAACAATCCAGATTTGGGAAAACCGCCAACGGGAAATTGATTATATTATCTCAGCAGTTAAGGAATGGAAATCTACAGCACCTTCTCATCTGTATCAAACCTTGAAAGAATGCCATCAATCAGGTTTACCACTAACAGAGAATTTAGTAGACTTACCGCTAGGTTTGTTGATGTTTGCTAATACATTAAAGCTCACCATAGTACCAAAAACATACAAAATAAACCTACCCGAATGGGAAGTATTGGCAAAGGCGATCGCTTATGAGATAGACGGAGGTTTTACTGATAGGCGAGGCAAACAGCATAATTTTAGCTATTTTTTACAAGAAAATTTTAGTCAGATTCCGATGGTGCTATCAAAGAGCGATCGCACCCAATGGCAAGAAACCTATCAACAGTTTAGTAATTATCAGCTACTAAACCCCAAACAGCGAAAGTTATTAGTTGAAAATACCCAAGTTTTTTTAATTAGAATTCAAAAAACTTATGGTGCATCATGGGAATGGAATAACATTGACTCTACTCTCACCAAAATTACCCAAGAATTGCTAGATACAATCCTGGCAAATGCGCGTCAATGTGTTTTAAAAGTCAAAACTGAAACCGATCAACAGCTTCAGTATCTGCAACGACAATTAAATGAACTTCAGAAAAATGAAGTTAGTCAACAGCAAATATCCATTACTCAAGCTGAGGTGGAAAAAGCACAGCAAGATGCTAATTTGCAACTTGGACAAGTTATTAATATCTTGCAAGAACTTAATCAACAAAATATCCCTGATCAATTACGTATTATAGTTGAAAAATATCTTGCAACACAATCAAATATTTGGGAGCATCCTCAAGAATTTGCAAATCAAGTGAATTATTGTAGAACTTCCATTAATCAATTTGAAACCTTAATCTCATCATTAGAACCTTTTACTGTACTGGAGATAATTAAACATTCTCTAAATGAGTATTTATCAAAGCTACAAGAAGAAACTGAAACTTCTCTAAAACATCTACAGAAATTACAAACTAATCTACGTGAAATAGAACAGAAGTCACAACCGCAGCCATCAGAAACTTTAATATTAGAAAGAAACTGGTGGGTGAAAGAATGGCAAACAATACCTGATAATTTTAAGGTTGAAAGTTCCAATGGTGAATTATTTAATTTAGAGTTTTTACGCAGCATTAATATTAAGTTTGAATCTTTGGATCAGCAACTCCAAAAAGACGAGAGCTATATCAATAGATATCAGAACTTTGTACAAGATTGGATAGAAAAATTAAGACAGCCAAATGAACGCGATCGCGACGATTTAAGGCGTATCTATCTAGATAATGCAAACGTCGTCGGTATCACCTGTGTTCAAGCTGCAAATAGAGGTTTTTCTGAAGAATTCAAATCCTTTGATGTCGTTATCATTGATGAAGTTAGTAAGTGTACTCCACCAGAATTACTAATCCCAGCTTTGAAAGGCAAAAAGTTAGTCATGGTAGGCGATCATCGGCAATTACCACCCATGCTTGATACTAGCACTTTAGAAGAAGTTGCTCAAACAATTGGCAATACACGAGAAGAACTACAATTCTTAGAAGAATCATTGTTCAAAAGTCAGTTTGAATCTGCTGATGAAAGCGTGAAACAAATGCTAACTACACAGTATCGAATGCACCCATTTATTATGGGAGCAATCAACCAATTTTATGACGGTAAACTAGAATCTGGTATTGTGGAGCCAGACACAAAACGCGCACATCATCTAGCAGGCGAAATTATTCAAGAATCTCAGCATCTTATTTGGGTAAAAACTCCTATAGAGAACCAGTTTTTAGAGCAACGAAATGGAACCTCTTACTTTAATACTCCAGAAATTGATGCGATTGAACGTCTGTGTCAGCAATTTGAGGCTACTTGGGCTTCTAAAGTTGCTAATTGTGAAGCAAAAAAAGAAATTGCCGTAATTACATTTTATGGCGCTCAATTAAGAAAAATCGATGAACGTCTGCAATCTGAACTTTTCCCTTCGCTAGAAATTCGTACTGGGACAGTAGATAGATTTCAAGGTATGGAAAGACCTGTTGTAATTGTAAGTATGGTTCGCAACAATAGCAAAGGAGATGTGGGATTTGCTAAGAAGCCAGAACGGGTGAATGTTGCTTTTTCTCGCGCTCAAGAACTCTTGATAATTGTGGGTTGTCATAATTTATTTACTCATCAATCAGGTAAGGTGGGAAGGATGTATTCGGAAGTTTCAAATATTGTAAGTCTTCATGGAGGTTTCGTTGATGTTTCTCGCCTCTTCTGCTAAACCTATTGATGACAATCTCAAAAATTTGGTAGACGAAATAGAAGCGCAAAATTCTAGTTTATCAGTTTTAGCAGCGCGTCAATTCCGTTATAGCTTGCGCCAAACTCCTATAGAACTCAATATCAAAGAACCCCGCCAGTTTAACGTACTCGAAGAATTTATTATCCGCGCTGCTATTGAATTTCAACCTCCGCCAACAGAGGATGAATTAGCATCTGTACTTGGACTTGATTCTGTATTTATCAAAACTACTACTACAACTCTTCGTTCCTTACAAACTTTATCACCAACATCGCCACTAACAGTTACTGCTGAAGGTCGCTCATTCTATGAAAAAGGGTCTGTACCACAGCCACCATATCCTATACAAATTTATGCTATTACAGACCCTTTAAGCGACAATATAACCTTTCAATCTGAATCATTAAATGAGACAGTGATAAATTTTCCTGACTTGGCAGACTTTATAACTATTGATCATACAATTGCTGATATTGCTTCTTTACCGCTTGAGGCAATACAAAAAAGTATTCAAGCTTCAAATTTAGCACTTCATGTACCAGAAGAGGGAAAAATCGTAACTTCCTATAGGGTGCTAGCTTCAACTCAAAAAATCTGGAGAAAGATATCGCTTTTCGTTATGTTTGATTCTCTTGAAGATAAATTGACTATTCAAATAAGAAATGGAAAGCAAATTTTAGAGTCAGCATCAAATTGGTTAGAAGTTCTACATACTGAAGGTAAAATATCTTTCCAAACATTATGTAAATTGTCAACTGAAACCATCCATTATAAGCCTGAAGCTATTCTAAAGCAGAAAAACACAGAAATAGAAGCTAGGCTCGAAAACATTCGTCAAAAGGCGCTAGAGGCTGCCACAAAAGCTGGTAAAAAAGTAGATAATTCCATAGTGCTAGCTAAAGCTGTGCAGTTACGTGATGGACAAATTAGCCAAGTTTTTTCAGAAGTTTTAAATTCGGCTAAAAGTCAGGTTATGATTTATTCTCCTTGGGGAAATCAGGCAATTATAAATGAAAAATCTCTTCCTTTATTACAGAAATTAGCTAATCGCGGAGTTTGGATTTTGATTGGACACGGAATTGCGCGGCAACTAGAAGATGAAGATAACCCAATTCCACCAGAAGTAGAGAAAAAACTTCGAGCAATAAAAACACCTGATGGTTTACCATCTGTACAGTTTTTTTGGTTGGGAGATTCACATGTTAAAGAAGTAATAGTTGATCAGGAAATCTATCTTTGTGGCTCTCATAACTGGCTATCTTATCGCGGCGACTACCTACCACTAGGTGAGTCAGTTTATAAAGTTACAATTCCCTATCAAGTTAAGGAAGCTTATGAATTTCTCGCTAATCGCTTCCAAAATCACGCTCAAAATTTATGGCATAATGCTCTAGAAAACCGCGATTTTCAACTTGCTGTACAGTCTTTATGTCTGTGGGGTGCGCTAGGTATGGAAGATATTGCACTCAAAGAGATACAGCAAAACAATTGGCTGGAACTTCTGCCTGTGTGGTTGAATATAGCACTTCAAGGATTAAGGTTGAAGAATATACAAGCTGATTCAGTAAGTTTTAAAACGGCACTTTTGTTGCTAAGTAAAGTTTCTCTTGAAGAGGTTTTTCTTGAGTTATTACAACAGGGATGGCGTAAAGTTATAGGCGCGATCGCAAGTCACAATCCTGATGCTGCTTTAAACTTACTTAGTGATGAAGTGTGGGCGCAGTTTTTACGTCTCAATATTGTTAAAAAGAGTGATTCACCCAGTGGTTTTATATTACAACATACATAATTCAATAGTAGAAACCCTTAGTACTATACTAAAGATTTCTATTATCCAGAGACGCTAACATTATATCTGCTGTATTAGGTAATATTAAGGTCATAGTGTATGCACGTAAAACGAATATGTATCTTGAGAGAGATATTTATCTATTCAGATAGGAAGCGATCAAGTGTGTGTTTGGTCTACGCTAACTGTCTAAAAAACTGTCTAAAAATGACATAAGCTTACTAGCATACATGCATGGTGTCTATTTGTACATCGCATAAATCATAATTAGGATGTTTTTCATACTTAAGTAATAATAATTTTACCGAATCCAGCTAAGAAATCTGCTGGCATCCTGATTTAGTGTGAGTTGGCAATTAAATGATTCTTAACCTTTGATTAACTGAAAGATAGATCCAGAGATTCGTCTAATTCGATACAATTTATAGGTAGAGAGAGCCGAGGAGAACAAGGTGGTCTTATTAAAAGGCTTTGAGATTGAGATTTACACTGGCACGCCTCAAGGTGAAATCGTCGGTCTCTCCGACAAAATTGTTGCCGCTTTGGGTGAATTTATGCGGGAGCCAGATAGCCGCAACGTCGAATACATAACCCAACCATCCCATAATTACGAAAATTTATTGTGTGCGTTGCTGCGTCCCCGGCGCGAGTTGCGAAACTACCTCAATCGCTTGGGCGATTACACGCTGATACCGGGGAGTACTTTATCTTTGGGTGGGAGCGATCGCTTTCTCCGTTCCGATCCAGCAAATCCCTATCATGACTACATTGAAAATACCTACGGTACGAAAGTAGTCACAGCTAGCGTACACATTAATGTAGGCATCAGCGACCCAGAAGTATTAATGCGGGCGTGTCGGGTAATCCGCATGGAAGCACCTCTTTTCCTTGCTCTGAGTGCCTCATCTCCCTTCCTAGATGGCAAAACTACTGGCTATCACTCCACGCGTTGGGGACTCTTCCCACAAACGCCTAGCCATGTGCCGTTATTTGCCAGCCACGCCGATCATATCCAGTGGGTAGAAGATCAACTCGTTGCCGGAACCATGCAAAACGTGCGGCATCTGTGGGCATCAGTGCGACCAAATGGCGATCGCCGTCCTTATGACTTGAATCGGTTAGAATTGCGAATTTGTGATTTAGTCACAGATCCCATTGCCTTGCTGGCGATTACTGCCTTATTAGAAGCGCGTTTGTTGCAAGTAATCGAAAATCCCAACATTGATCCGTTAACTCAAAGTACTTTCTCTGCTGAAGAACTCGTTACCCTAACTGCTGACAACGAAGCTGCTGCTGCTGCTGGTAGTCTTGATGCTTATTTAAGACATTGGCAAGATGGCAGAAGCATCCTAGCCAGAGATTGGATTGCTCAAATGTACCAAGATGTTTGGGCGATCGCCAAACAACGAGGCTTTAGCTGTTTCCTTTCCCCTTTGCAAAAAATCCTCCGCGAAGGCAATGAAGCTCAACAGTGGTTGCAATTGCACGCAGTCGGTTTTGACAGCCAGCGTGTCATCACTCAGGCTATTGTTGCCACCCAAGAGCGCGAAATCGAACTCGAAGACAAATTGTACTCGTCTCTGCTGGCTTAACTCCAGAGGTATGGGGTATGGGGCATTGGGCAAAACAGTTCTGTTCCGAGTTCTGAGTAAAAAAGTAAGATCCCCTACTCAGCACTCAGCACTATTGAGAGGGCATTGCTTATTTCTCCCTTATCTCCCTACTCCTTGCTCATTACTCTCGTCTTCATACAAATGGTAGATTTTCTTGGAGACATTACTAGCCCTAAAAGACACAAGCACTTACTTTTTCTACATAAACTACATAAAACTTAATATTTTCTGATTTGAGCCAAATATCCTCTCAGGCATTGCTCTGGGAGGGTTTGCGTTTCGTTTTAAAAATCTAATCGATAGATGATGCTTGATTATTATTAACAAAACCTATGAATCACCTCTACCTTTTGGTAGATTTAACATTGACAATAGATTGTTTTATACAATACGTAAATTATACGGACAATGCCTCAGGTAGTTTTAGTTAACCCGCAAATCCCTCCTAATACAGGTAATATTGCTCGTACTTGTGCAGCTACGGGTACAGAGTTACATTTGGTAGGGCCTTTGGGGTTTGAAATTAGCGATCGCTACCTCAAAAGAGCCGGCTTAGATTACTGGCCTTATGTCAAGCTACACTATCACGAATCGCTAGAAGCCTTTAAAACCGTACATCAGAAGCGTGGAGGCAGATGGTTGGGTTATACGGTTGGTGGAAATTGTAATTATGTCAACTTTCAGTTTCAAGCTGATGATTGGCTGCTATTTGGTAGTGAAACCACGGGCTTACCACCAGCAATTCTGTCAGATTGCGATGCCACCCTGTATATTCCCATGAGTCAACCAGGGGTTCGCAGCTTAAATCTGTCAGTGAGTGTGGCAATTGGTTTATTTGAAACCCGTCGTCAGTTAGGCTATTTACAATAGTTGTTTACCTTTACGCTCATACGTATATTTACTTACGCATCTATCCCAGAATCCATTAGACGATTTATTTTTGACAGCAAAAATTTTCTTGGTTACTGCGATAATATGTAAAACAATATACCGAAAATTGTGTTTATTGCCAAAATGTAGTGGAAGATACTTACAAACATAGGAAGGTTATTATAAGAAATTTGTATATAAAACTTGGGATATTGCCAAATTTGAATGATAGATTTTGATGAATTTCAAACATCCTAGATTGAGGAACAAACGCCCTAAAACCCATTCATATCTTGCATTTGAGCTATTTTGCCTCGATGAACGTCAGAAAGCAGCCTAAAAGTAGCGGATAGTTAATACGGTTGTTTTTTAGGGAATAATCAACGTAAAGTCTCGTGTTGAGAAGACGGATTGGGTAGAAATATCTTGAAGATATCTACAGCAGGGGGCATAACTTTTCCAGAAGTCGCAGCAATTTCATTCTCAGCAGCGACTATGGACTTGGCAAATAGTTTGTCCAGTCCCCGCAATTGACGCAAGACAAGCGCGGACAATGGTAAAGAGTACAAACGTCCTAAGTGGTGTTAGGAGTGGTTAGGATAAGTAAACACAGCAAAATTTAAGTTTTGCTAACACGTGTGAACTTGTCTAAATCAGAGAAGCAGGTTAATCTTGCGTAAGCATCTCTGGTGAATGTGATCTTGGTCTATCGTTCGTTGTGATCTAAATCATTGACTAGTATCCAACTGAAAAATCGAGATCAGTTAAGCGCTAGTGATCATAGGAGGTCGTCTTTGAAACGAGCATTGAAAAAGAGAGTAAAAGCTGTGTTGAACAATAACCCCAGCAGCGATGATGCCCCGGTAGAACTGCTAAATGTGACGAATCCAAAAGTTAACCGCCGGGTGCGGACAAAAGCTGCCATGATTGGCTTGGCAATCTCTATGGGAGCAACCAGCCTTTTGGTGACTCGACAAAGCGATCAAGCCCAAGCAGCGGTGCCAGTAGGCAGCCAAAAGGCAACTTCAGCGATTCCTGCTGTTCCTGACACTGAGGTGAAATTTGCCTCCACAAAGCTGGAGTCCCAAGCAGTCTCATCAGCGAGCGTGCCGGAAAATCCTGTGATCGTGGAACCAACGGCTGTCTCCCAAGTGCCTGGGCTTGAAGCTAAATGGCAAGTTGCGGCAAGTGGGATGTCTTCGCAAGTTCCTGCATCAGAAACATTTTCCCAAGCAACAGCGGTTTATAAAAATTCCACCCACCTGAAGCCCCAAGTGGCACAGGGATTGAACAATACCTTAGCAGAAACTAGTTTCCCAACAGTCAATAATCTGTCTGACTATAGTGCTGATGGTGTTGGTAGTACAAATGCATCACTAACTGCCCAGCCACAAACAGTGGCAACGTCAACCGCAGCCAACAGTGAAATAAATGCACAACTTAAGGCGCAACAAGAGTTTGCACTGAATCGCTTACAAGAAAAATCGAACCGTTTAAGAAAGAGTCTGGCGGAGTTGCGGTCTGGGGAGACCAAAAATTTATCACAACCTGATATAGAGTTGGCGCAGCCCACAACTGTGGTTGAGAAGACTGTATTAGCCCAGTTGGACACTTCTGACGATGCAAGCAAAGCGAACCTGATATCGAAGTTAAAACAGAAGACACAGGCGAGTGCAATTGTACCAGTACCAGCAGTTACACCAACAGTTATTGCGTCCTCGACTCGAACAGCCTATGAAGTTAAGCCTGGAGATACACTAGCAGCGATCGCCAGCAGATACAATACTTCAGTATCAGAACTAGTTAAGGCAAATAACCTCAATAATCCAAATGAACTGCAAATTAGTCAAAAACTAGTTATTCCTGCTGTTCAAGTTGAGGCAAATGTTCCAGTTGAGGCAACTGTAGCGAGTAAGCCCACTTTCGTAGAGTCCAGTAAAACTCCCAAAGCAGCCACTTCTCCTCTGAATATTGGTAGTGCCAACTCATATCTACCTAGTTCACAATCACCAACTATTGCCGACAACAGTAGCGTTGCCGTCCCTACACCGGTAACTGTTAAGATTCAGGCAAATAGTGCGACCAACTCAGAAATAGCCCGCCCCACTGCGAAATATTATGGTGTCGGTGGTGATATTCCAGTGCCACAAGCTGCTGCCGAAATGCAACAGCCTAAAACACCAACAAATAGGGTAGCAAGGGTAAACAATAACAATAATGACCGTTTGCGGGGCTTACAAGCGGAAATCCAGAGGTTACAGCAGAAATATCGCGCTCAACAGTCTGGTAATTTAGTTGTGCCAGCAGCAGCGATCGAAGCTAATAATGCTGCGATGCTTACTCCTATTTCTACGCCTAATAACTTCACTGTACCCAACCCTGTATCTCGACCCAATAGTGTAGCGATACCAATTCCAGTTCCTACACCAATTCGGTCTAACTATAGCGTTCAGCCAATTAAGCCCCAATTCCGTACTACTGTACGCCCTACCGAGGCAGTAAACCCAGAGTTCTTGCCTAATTTAGGGTCTGCTAGTCAGTGGACTCCCTCTCGGACTCAATCGGCTACGAGGGTTGCAACGCCTTCTGGAAGAGTAAATGCCTCTGACTCTTTAGGAAAGATGCGGGGAACCACAGTTTCTCCACAGACAATGCCGCCTTTAGCAGCAGTGGATCAATATCTGCCCAGACCGATTGACGAACTTACACCTCCTCCATCTACTTCAACCTTGGCTTATATCTGGCCGACGAAGGGCACTCTCACTTCTGGCTTTGGTATGCGTTGGGGAAGACCGCACAAGGGAATTGATATTGCTAACTCCACTGGCACGCCAGTTGTTGCCTCAGCTGAGGGTACGATAGAAAAAGCTGGCTGGAACAGCGGTGGCTACGGCAACCTCGTCGAAATCCACCATCCTGATGGCAGCAGCACTCGCTATGCTCATAACAGCAAGATTCTGGTGCAACCGGGTCAGCAGGTACATCAAGGAGAAATAATTGCTTTAATGGGTACTACTGGTCACAGCACTGGTACACACTGCCACTTTGAAGTCCATCCACCAGGTAAGGGCGCTGTTAACCCAATAGCTTTCCTACCGCAACGCCTGTAATTCTTAGTTGTCTGTAACTAAATCATTGATTTGTTAGTTGAGGGAGGTAAACTCCCTCATTTGCTTTCTATGACCTCAACAGGGATGGAAGTTCTAACAAAATTGCAAAAGGGGCTGGTCTTGAGCAAATTTGTATGCTATATTAGTTAATGATTTGGAAAAACATGGCTCAGTAGCTCAGTTGGTTAGAGCACGGGACTCATAAGCCTGGGGTCGTTGGTTCAACTCCGACCTGAGCCACTTTAAAAGTACGATATTATAAGGGTTTCAGCTTCTGCACATTGGTGGTCATGGAAGCTGAATCTTTGTTTTAACTCTCCTTTGACTATCCAATGACTATCCAAAATAGTCAAAGGATTACCATGAAAGTTGGTATTGAAGTATCTAAAGGTTATCTTAGATTAAGATTTCCTAGAGCTTGATTTAATGGCAATCAGAAATACTTATCTCTGAATTTGGTTGACACCCCAGAGAACAGAGTGGCTGCTGAGATTCAGGCACGACGAATAGAGTTAGATATCCTAGCTGGCTATTTTGACCCTACCCTTGCCAAATACAAAGCTGACCACACCGCTACCCCTAAGAAACAAAAGGTATACAGCCTACTTGATTTATGGGAAAAGTATACTCAGTTTAAAAATGGTCAAGTACAGGAATCAACTCTTGTCCGTGACTACTCATTAATAGAGAAGCGCATCAGAGGATTACCTACTGCTGATATTAATCAAGCAGTGATGGTAAGGGATCATTTACTGAGTACTTATTCTGCTGAAACAGCCAAGCGCACTCTTAAACAAATGAATGCCTGCTGTAATTGGGCTGCCCTATCTAAGCTAATAGAAAGTAATCCCTTCAAAGATTTAGCTAAAAGTATTAAGACCAAAAGAAAAGATAGCACTATACTCACTTTTAACAGAGAGGAAATAAATACTATTATTGATGCTTTTATTAGCAATAAATATTGTCCTAAGTATTCACCACTGCCTCATTCATATTATGTCAATTATGTTCGTCTATTATTTCTCTCAGGCTGTAGACCTGAAGAAGCTGTGGCATTGAAGTGGAAACATATTACTGCTACACACATTACTTTTGCAGAAGCTGTACCTTCTGATGTCCGAATTAGGAAAGATACAAAAACTCATCAAATTAGATTATTTCCTATCAATAATCAATTGAGAGAGATTTTGAATAATATTGGGTATGGGCAAGCTGAGAAATTACTATTTTGTAACCGCAATGGTAGAGAGCTAAATACTCATAATTTTCTAAATAGAGTGTGGAAACCTATATTAACTAAATTAGTGAATGATGATCTAATTAGGTATTATCTACCTCAATATCACTGTCGCCATACTTTTATTACCTTATCTCTGGAGGCAGGTATTAGTGTTAAGCAAGTAGCCTCATGGGTGGGTAATTCTCCTGAAGTAATATACAAGCATTATTCAGGAATAATCCAACAACTTGAAGTGCCAGAAATATTTTAAAAATAAACCAAATACAAGGAGTCCCTATGGATAATAAGGCTTTCGTAGATTTGCTTTCTCAATTACCAGAAGGTGCTGAGATTAATTTTTTTGGAACTGTTGTTAAAAGAATGGACAATGCAATCTGGCAACGTTTATTTGATGTTAGTGAAGAATATAAAATAAAAGATAATGAACCTGTAGAAGATAAAGAGGAAACTTAGGGGCTTACAATATGCCACTTAAACCTAGCCTTTCTTTAGTAACTCACTGTAAGAGAGAATTTAAGAAAGACTAGGTTAACCTAGCTGGGGGTGCTTATTCTATATGTAGCCGCACTAAAGTTAACGTTCAACCATCCTTAAGAAATGGGCCGTACCCTCTGGTGATTTACACAGTTAAACTGCAACTCATCTGCAGATGGGAGTTACCCTGTGTGACTAGTAAGTTGGTACATTATAGCCTTCAAAAATAGGAATGACTAGAGTGACAAAGTTAAATCTGTAACCTATACTGAAGCCAGCATGTGCTTGCTTAACCATTAGGTCAAACATTCAGTAACTGTATTTGCAAAAGGCTCTTAGGGGTACAACTAGCGGATACATTCAATAAGTCAAACTCAGATGAAAGGCTCTTAAGAGTACTGCTAGTCTGAGATGTAGGCTATTGGTTACTGAATAGGATTAGCCTGATGATGTGGCATTCCCTAAGTTTAATAATCTAGTTTCTTAATAAATTCTTATTAGCCCCACACTAGGAGTAAGGATTCTATAACCTTATTTTTTTGGAAAATCATGCAAGAAAAAATTCATCCATCTTTCTACCTTTTTATTGTAATAATAATGTGGTACACAGGCTGCACTAAAATTCAGGATTTGACCAGAAATAAAGTTATAAATCCTTCCACAAACTTACCTGAATACACTCAAAAACAGAATTTAACTTGGGAAACTCCAACAATTGGGTTTATATTTGTTGGTATGGTAGGACTCAGTGCCTTTTTCTTGACAGGAATGAAAGATTAAAATAATACCCTAATTAATCTATATAGTGCTGCGATCGCACTACAGATTCCTTGATTTATGGGGGCCTGAACCAAGTCTGCTGATTTATATTTCTACAGGTGCGATCGCTTATGAAGTGAGCTAAGGCAAGGGTAATTTCAGTACATATACATCTCTTCAGTTAAAGTTGACACTAGAGTAATTTCAGCATACAACTTAAGTATATTAATACACCCAGGTAAATAAGATGTCTGAAGGCAATCCTGATCAAGAGATACCATTTGATATAGCAATCAAAGAATTTATTGAAGATTCTAAAAAAGAGATAAGGTCTAATTACTTAAAGGGTCAGAATAGTGCAGGAGCGTGGTTTAGAGGTCAAGATGATAAAAAACCTTTTGAATTGCAAATACAGTTAATTACTAAAGACTTATTTACCCATTATGGTAAAAATATAGACTGGATACAAAAGTGGGTTTCCTCAATGGAAGTAGCTGCTGCTTTTGCAAATAAAACAGGAAGAGTTGATGATGTTACTTTTATAGTAGATGATTGGGAAACTTACTATAAAAATTCAAATTGATTACCTGTATGTGCGATCGCATTAAGCCTGACCTTAATTCAACCATCAAGCAAGTATAAATGTGCTACCTCAGCAAAATGGCTATAAAGCTTACCTAGTATAGGTTACAGAGGTTGCTATAGCTAACTAGCCATACTATACACTCTAGATATCTTATCTTCCCCTCGCTACCTCTATATCTCCTTATATTCCTATACCTAACTTCCTATGCTAAGTAAAAAAAAATATCCCCTGCCCTCGCCCTTTTCAACCGTCAGGTTACTATCAATGTGCTACCTCAGTAAAACGCTTGAAACCTTTATATGGTATGCCTTTCAGCCATCACCTTAGCCAACTAGCCATACTCTATATATTAAGTTATCTCTATCTCTATTCCTCATCCATATCCCCCAATATCTTCTCCTATTCCTACCCTTCCTATATTTCTTTTTTTTTCAGTAAAAAAACAAAATAGGGCGGCGAAGCTTAAGTTCAACCACCCCTTATTTGCCCGTAGAGGCTTATAGTAATCTTCAGTCTAATTTAACAGAATTCCTTTTCTTCAAGCAAAGCGTAATCCTCCAACCCACTTTCTCTCGAAGCATAGTCCATAGCTGCCTGTGGTATGACTCCTATAGTCACTAGCCCATCATGCTGATTTGAAAGAACCTTATATCCATAATGTTGGCTAACCCAAGTTAAATGGTGAATGTATGCTGCCTCCCCTCCTTGTAAAAGGAAAGCAGATAATCTACTCTTTAGCTTGTTCAGGGTAGTCCATTCACCCTTTTCATTTTTATATGAACTAAGGTCAAAGGTTCCTCCAGCTCTGTTATATATTATTTGCTTACCACCAGGGCAAATAGAAACTAAAGGTACGTGAGTTTTAATCAACCAATCCTGCCAGTCATCAATATTAATTTTGAGTTCAGCTACCTCATTGTGAAATTTATTATAGAATTCCATTGCTAAGAATATATCCCCATTTGCCTCTTCAAGTAATGCAGCAATGATAGCTTCAGTAGGTCCTACTTCAACTTCTTTACCTTTTCTGATTACCTTCGTTGATTCAAACCTAGTACTACTAGTTTGTTTAGTAATCCTTGCTGCCATAACTAAAGCCATGAAGCACTCTTTCCATCGATCCTTTGAAATACCAACCCTGTCAGCATAAACCTGCTTATCTTGCCTTAGGTACCTGTCTAACCAGTTGGTACTAATACCAGCATACTTAAACCATTGGATTAAACCGTATACTTGGCTAGATTTCAAATCATAGTTTCTGATGTTAGGAATATTAGAGAAGCCTACCTTCTTCATTTCTCTTGGACAAGCTTGCATCCCACCCTTTTCAGTTAACCGACCAGAGTTTTGTGGGTCCTTGAATACAACATTGTAGGTTATAAGCCCATCAGTTAATTCTTCTTTGATGTTGTTCATAATATTTGTGTAGCAGTAGTTAGCAATAGCATATAGTTTTCTAGCTTTTTGTAAATTATCAGCACCAAAGTCAGGGTCTAAATCAGCTTCTAATTTACCTATATACTTCTCAAGGGCTACTTGATTTACTGGGCAGCTTTCAATAATAGACATAGCATCAAGAACTAATTTAGGAAAAGAATGTTTATTCTCATCAACTTTTCTATATCTCTGTACTACCTTCATAGCAGTACCCTTCATTAAATTATAGTATTTAGCATTCTTATAATCTGATAATGTTTTAGGGGACTGAGTAGAAATAATATCTAGAATCTCAGGGCAGATTCTATACTCAGTGCATTGGTTATCTCTCCTTGAGTAGGTTTGAGTTAGTATAACTCCTTCAGCCACTTCTATTTCACCTATTACCTTGACCTCTATTAAACCAGCATTTAATAATCCTTTTAAATCTACCTTAGCCCTCTTCCAATGCTTCCTAATTAGTGTGGAAGGCAGAGGAACCCAACCTTCTTCTTTCTGTAGGTATGAGTGCATGGTTCCATCAAGGATGTGAATAAAAGCTTGATATGTAGGTTGATTGTAATCTTGTAGTAAGGTATCAATAAATAATTTAACTTTCTCTGTGCTTCTAAAGGTATTGATTATATGTGCAGACATATTCAGTTGTATATTAATTTTTTATATAAGTTAAAATCTAAGTTTTAGTTTTCTTGGAAATAAAGGAGAGAGAAATAGTCATCCCTCCCTTTGTTATTTATCTATTAGGCGGCTTTAGACATAGAAGTAACAATATGACCAGCAGCTTTTAACTTTTTAATAATAAGGCTAACACCTTCAGTATTGACTAAAGGTACATTATATACATCCCCATTATGAGGATTAAGTTTACGCACCACATTAAAGCAATGAATATATTCAGCATAAGGTAAGTTACTTTTTTCTATAAGAACTTTTTGAGCATTAAGGAATTTAAATAGCTTTATAGGTCCCATATTCTTTACACCAAGAATTTTAGATAGCTCACCTACTTTAATATCTTTACCTTGCTCACAAAGTAAATTATATTCTTCAACCTTAGGCTGCATCTCCTTTACTTTCTCATCAGCAGCAGCTAGAAGGAGTTTAGTAGCCTCTACTTCCTTAAGAGTATTCAAGTATGCTTCTACAGATTCAATCAGGGTAAGAGACATTTTAGGAGCAGTTGATTCTCTTGCTATTCTGAATGCCTTTACTAAGTTAACTTTCGCTCGTCGAACCTGAGGGGTATTATGGCTATAAGTTAAAGATAAGTAAGAGTGGTCTTCAGTTAAGTAAAGAAATTCAGAGTAACTAGAAGTTCCTTTAACCCCTTCGGTGTGAACGGCGAGGTTGCCAAACTCTTCAAAGTCAGTTTTATAAGTTCTAATTGTTTCTTTAAATGACTTATGTGTAATACCAAGTTCAGCAGCAATAAGTCTAGAGTCAACTACAAAAGTGGAATCAATTGTTTGAATAGTAATATTTGACATATAATTAAATAATAGTAATTTTGTATAAGTTTTAATTTAAACCACCCTTTTAATAAGAGTGGTTTTTCTATTTAATAGAGGAGCTTACTTTAAAGATAGCCTCATCTTCTGCCGCCTCTTTCAATGTAGTAGGAAGAAAGGAATGATTATTATAGTAGATAGCTAAGTAATCATTAACAGCCTTCCTTAAAATATCAGCTCTATCTAAACCCTGATGGTTAGCTACAATCTCTAGCTTCTCATTGTGACCTTGGAATAATCTAATTGAAGTAATCTTATCTAGTTTCATAATATTTAGTAATTTTTGTATTCCTTCTATATCTATTATATTCTGCTTAATAATAAATGGCCATAGCTAAAGTTGTATTAATTGAGCAGTTTAAATAATTTAGTTAACTTAAAATTGAGCCGCCTCAATCAATACTATATAGAGAGAAGAACACTAATACATATTCACCTATCCCTAAAACCATAAGAGAACTTCAGCAGTAGTATATACACCTTTAGAAACTGTAATAGCCTAATAACTGTAGGAAGTTATTTAAATTTAAGTCTCCTAACTGAAGCCTTTGGACAAGTTTTATTAGTAGAGAGCAGTTAATTTGCCTTAATTGAAGGAATATTTTTAACGATATTTAAGTCAAGTTCAATTTAGTGAAGAAAAGTTGCAGCATCCTGCGTATAGTTTTCTTCAACTATCAGGTGCGTAAAGTGTAGCAATCTTAATTAAGAAAGCTGTATTAAATAGTTCTGTATCCGTAAAAAGAAGTGTCCTGAAAGGACTTATGAACTCCCTTACTGAAGCTTTTAAATAGTTAAGGTAGCTACAAATAAGGCTTCTAAACTTAGGGATACTGTACAATGAGGACTCCTGAAAGGGGGTCCGAAACTAATCTATATTCACCCATACATACTATCCATACCACCACTATATATACCCACCCTCTCATACCCCTTGGTATACACAGTAGCAGTACCCCATACCACACCACAGATGTATATACTTATACAACATAACTAAACAATAGTTAACAGCAGAGTATGTACGGCGTACAGTCTACAGCAGTGTATGGTAGTAGCACCCACTACACTACCCACTGAGGTACTACACACCACTGTACTAGTGAGCAGTGAGTAAGTGAGAGTGATGTGTACTAGATGTAACTACACTACATACCTATCCACTGAAGCATGTGAGAGTAGTAAGAGATAGAGTAATCTTTACACTGAAGCGTTCTTATAGTGCGATCGCAACATACACCTTCACTGAAGCATTCTTAAATCTTAAGAATTGTCCGTAACTTAGTCTTAATTGATTGTTATATACACACTTTACTCATCTATGAAAAGTAATAGCAAAGATACTACTAACAACATATATGTAGTGAATGTAGTAGAGTAGCCTAACATCAGTGTGTTATCTATTGCTGTTGAGAGCAGTCTTCTAACCTTCTTACTGAAGCATTTAAAATGAATAAATTTAGGGAGTGGTAGCTCATAATTGTGGAGCCAAAGATAGGGGTATTTATATGTAATAAAAATAAAGACTGCCGGGGGTGGGGGAGCCTTTTCTGTGTACTCCCAGTTTCACATATAATTTTAACCATACTAATATCTATTTTTACATATTACTTTTATCCTACTTTTAATAGAGTTAAGATAGTAATATAAATACATTAATAATATTATTTTTAAATGGCTACAAAACAAGAATTATCAGATGCCTATAAAGGTGTTAATCCCGCGAGTGGTAGGGAGTTGCCTATAAGGTTAGTTCAGTTAGTAGTAGAGCAGCTTAAGTCATTCTTACTAGGAGATGGCTTTGAAAAAAAGATTAAGTTCTTAGCAACCAACTCTGACCAACAAGCTGAATTAGATACTAAATTAAATGAGTTAAAATTATATTCATTATTGAATGATCTGTATTTAGATGTACCCTTATATGGAGAAAGCTTCATTGACATATCCAATGGTGTATTAAGACATATTAAATCCTTAGATGTAACAGAAATAAAAGTAGATCCTGCTGATCCTCTTAAAGTTGTTTACTTAAAAGAGCAAAGGGAATTCTACATTGCCAGTGAAAACAATTACAAGACTATTGAGGTTGAACATTACTTAGGAGTTAATAATACTGCCCAAAGTGAAAGTGATTTAGATTTGCTTAATCTTCCTGACTATAAATACTTTGTAAAAGTAGGAAATAGTGATCCTGTTGAGATGGGCGATCGCCTTCCAATAGTGAGGGTAGTAGATTCGCTAAATGGTAAAGAAGCTAAATCTCCAGTAGAAAGATTAATACACTTACAGCTTGAATACAATGATATTCGTAGCAGGATTAACTTAAATGGTAAACATCAAAAACCTCAGTTATATACAATAGGTACATCTGCCCCTGCAATTATTGGACGCACCAATGGTAGTAGACCTGAAGCAATTGATTCATCTACTGGGAGTGCTGAGTTCCAGACAGCTTTTACAAATGATGCTGCTAGTATTCTACATTTACCTATTAGTGCTGCTGCTGCTGAGTCAGGTATCACTCCTAAAATTGGTTATCTACAACCAGTTGATTCTTCATACCTTGAAAGACAAAGATTAATTATCCTTCAAGATATTTATTCTTTATGTGGAGTAATGGTACTTGAGTTACAAAATGCAAGATCAGCTAGTAGTTCCTCCTCCCTCTCAGTCCTTTATGAACCATTACAACGGTCAACTTTAAATAGGGCTAGTTATTTAATAGCTGCTATTTCTTCTATATTTGAACAACTAGGGATTACTATTACTTATCGAGTAGAACTTCCTGATGTGATGCCAAGGAATTTAGAAGATCAAAAGTTGCAAGTTGAAGCAGTAAAGAATAAATTGATTTCTAGAAAACGTTATCTAATTCAGGTAGAAGGATTATCAGAAGAAGAAGCAATTAAGGAACTTGAACAATTAGATAATGAGAAGGGATTAAATATTCAATTCTCTGCTGCTCTAGTTGATTCAAAAGACGCACCTAATGCAGATGATGGTACGTTATTCTCTGATAAAGCAATTAACAATCCTGGACTAAAATCTAATATAATAGATGAAGAAGCTCCAGTAAATACAAATTCAATTAACCCAGATAATACAATTAATAATAATCAATAATTATGGCATTCCCAATTAAGAAAGCTGCACCTGCTAAAGTTGACCCTAAGCAAAAAGAAAAAGATAAATTAGCTAAAGAGAAAGCAGCTAAAGTTCCAGCTAATAAAATGGCTCCTGGTAAAGTTAAAAAATAATTCAAAGTATGAGTGATACTCAAGATACTGTACAAGAAAATATTGTCTCTGAAGAACTGGATCTAGGTTTAGAAGTAGCTGCACCTGTTATTGATTATGAAATAGCCATAGCTAAAACCAAACCTGACTTTCAGAGAATGGTAAAGCTTCTAGGAATCCAGCCTTCTGGTAGTACTCAAGAAGAAGTTGAGACAGACATCCTTGCGAAACAAACAGCTTATGAAACAGATTTAAAAACTAATTTGGTTCCTAAGATTCAAACAGCTTTACAAGGATTAACTTCTAAGACAGCAGGTAAATCTAATAGCAATATTTCTCCTAAGCCTGGTGTTGCAGTAAATTCTCAGTCTGACAAAATAGAACGTAAACTTAAAGCCTGGAAAGGTTATTAATCCCCTAATTATTTATAAAGAAAATTATGTTAAATGTAGCTTACAACGTAGTACTATACCGCTTCATTTCTTCTGCTAACTTAGATGGTTCAATTGTTAACCTAGTTGCGGCAGTTGATATTGCAGAAGGTTCAGTAGTTTCTGTTAACTCTTCTGGTTTAGCTATCCTTGCAACCGCTTCTACTATTCCTGTTGGAGTAGCTAGACATTCTCGTAAAGCTGGTACAACTGTTGCAGTTGAAGGTAATTGCATTATTGAAAACAAAGGTACCTCCTTGGCTCTTACACCTGGCACAGCAGTATTTGCTGGAGCTGCGGGTATTGTAGCTGGTACAGGAACCAATAAAGTTGGTGTTGCTCTTACTGCAAATAAGATTAAAATCTCTCTTTAATATTATTAATTAAACTATTTAAAAATATATGACTTATAACACTACCTATTTTGGTGAATTAAATTCAAATGATGCTGAATTAATCACGGTTGACAACATCAGTGTTGTTTCTATTCTGCGTGAACTAGACCAAGATTTGCAGTTCTATACTGATATGAACTCAAGGTTCTTTGGTCCTTTAGTTGAGAATGTTTCTACTCCTCAAAAAGTTGTAAAAGTTTATGATGGAGAAGATTTAGAAAGTTATACAGAAGCAGCTAGACCTACTTCTAGAGAAACGATCTATGATTATGTGCAAGAGATTCCTTACTCTGAATTTTTCACAGCTTTGACTCTTACCAAAAGAGCTGTACAATTGATGACTTCAGAAGAAGTTGCAGCTTATGTGCAATCTAAATTGACCAGCTTCCAAAAGTCTAGGTTCTCTTCTCTGCG
Organism: Nostoc sp. JL34; assembly: GCF_017114945.1. Lineage (GTDB taxonomy): Bacteria > Cyanobacteriota > Cyanobacteriia > Cyanobacteriales > Nostocaceae > Nostoc. Next base: position 23,824 of record NZ_JABXKQ010000037.1, on the reverse strand, counting down.
TCAAGCTCTGTTTAGCAACACTAACAGAGTAATTATTGATTCTACTAATAAGTATCAAACTACCAGCTTACCTTTTTATAACAGTGATACAAGCACAGCTTCTCCTGCTATTAATGGTTATACATTCCAAGCTGGAGACTTGCAACATTACAACGCTGTAGCTTCTGCTGGTAGCCCTACTCCTACTGAAATACGCACTAAGCTAATTGACAAAGTTCGCCATCATGGTTTCCGTAAACTTGAAATTTGGGTATCAGATTATGATTACTCACTTGAAAGTTTGACAGGATTTATACCTTCTGAAAATCAACTTGGTCGTAACCTGCAAATTAATACTGCTGGTGCTTCTGGTGAAACTCAACGCCAACTATCTCCTTTTGAAGGTTTGGTAGGTTTTGTTAGTAATGTGCCAGTAGTCAAAACTCCTATAGTTCCAGTTGGATATGCAGTTTGCATAGGCGCAGACGGCGGAGCTAATCGCACACCTTTACTTAGCCGTCAACCTGCTGTAGCTTCACTAGCTGGATTGCAGACTGATGTTAAGAGCACATTTGCGCTGGAAAACACGATCATGTCTGAAGGTTGGGGATTTGCTCCTAACCATCGTGGTGCTGCTGCTGTACTTCAATTGAATGCTACTTCCTACACAGCTCCTACTGTTTAGTATTGGATTAATTAAGGGGGTTATTAATATCCCCTTATAAATAATATTTAAGGAACAAATGGCTAATCCTTTACATAAAAATAAAGTAATTCAATTTATAAAAAGATATCCAAACTCAGAAGATTTTATATTAACAACAGGTAACACTCCATTATCAAATGGTAATACCACTACTAGTTTTACTCCTGGTTGTTCAGTAGGGTTATCAAATCAAGCAGGTAATCCAGCTAACTTTAATGACTTAATAGATATGTGGGTAGCTGGAGGATTAGTTAGAAATAATATTAATCCTTTTGGTTTAATGAGATTATGGGCTGCTACTTATAGAACTTATTACCACTGGTGTAAATCTGTTAAAAGACCTTATTCAAATCCATTAAGTTCTACAGTTGTAACCAAAAATAAATTATTAGGCACTGATGAGTACCAAGTAAAATTTACTGGTAATTTAAACTCTGGGACTATAGATGGTAGTACATTAACTGGAGCTTTTACTCAAGGTAAATATGACTCAGCTACTCCAGACCCAGGAATTAAAAGAGTTTCTACAGCAGGTAGTACTAGAGAAGTATCATTACTTCCTTACATCCCTACAGTTTTATTTGATGTAGCTGATGTATCTGCAAACTTGCTTGCTAGCTTACCAGTAGGTAGTATAGCTGCTTTATATGGAGGACCTATTAAATGTGAACTATTATTTGATAGTGCTGTAGATATAGATTCAGTTTTGATACCTCCTCCTTATGCAACAGCAGATCCTGCTACACCTGAAGCTGGTTTATTTAATTGGTTCTATCCTAGTAATTTTAAGATACGTTCTTCTTATGATGGAATTAATTATACTTCATCCTTTGAATATAACAAAATCATTACAGCTTTAAATCAATTAGTTCAGACAGCTACAGGACCTAATAAGTTTTATGACTGGAGACAAATAGGTACATCTGGTTCTGGTATTGGTACAGTTACTAATCCTAGTTTTGTAACAGCTTTAAATAATATTTCAAATTATTGCTCTTCTACTTATTCAGGTTTATTAGGAGCTTATATACCAAATAATGCTCAAGCTAATATTGATACTTATTTTACTAATGATTCTCCTTTTCCTACTAAAGTAAAATCAATTGATTTTAAATCTTCTAGTTATGATTTAAGTTCATTTGTAATTAGTAAAGCTCTAAAAGGACATGAAGTAGAAGTAATAACTATTTATAAAAGTGGTGTTCCTAAAACTTGTATTGTAAAAACTTGGTTCTTTCAAAATAATATTAGTAGATATACTGTTGGTACTTTGATGAATCTAATACCTTTACAGTATAGAACAAATGCTCTTGCTCCTTTAAATTATGGATACTTTGAAGTAATAGACATAAGTTCTAGTGGAGGAGGAGTAATTTGTTATGGTACTTGTGAATCTCCTATATCAATGAAAGGAATTAGGTCTTTAGAAATAACTTCAGGTGTAGTAGATAACACAATTTTAAGACCTTACATTGTTGGTTTTCCTTATGTTAAAGGGACAATCAAATCTATTGTTACTCAATTAAATAATGGAGTAAGTGTAAATAATAATTATACCCCTACTTATACTGATGCCTATTGGACTACTTATTCTCCTGAAGCATTTGATATTGGTAATGTAACTTTCTCAGATACTGTAGCTAGTTCTGCTTTTGGACTAGTAAACTTTACTGGAACCAATGTAGATAAATGGAAGTTAATGCCTTATACATTACCTTCTAGTGGAATATTTTTAGAAAGCCAAATTAAATCTAGTGCAGCTACAGTTAGAGAAGTACCTGTTGATTTTAATTACCTTGAAGATTATATAAATAATAAGATAATTCCTTTACCTACTTCTGCTGAATTAATTCAATTCAAAACAGAAGCTGATACTAGAGGATTAGATGTAGTTGTATATTATTTTAGAATTAAGTTTAGTGCATTTCTTAAAGAGTTAATTGATTATTGTAAATCTACCTGCTTAAAGTTTTGGCAGTATTCTAATAATATTAGATCAGTTACTAACTTTGAAACTTATACAGTTGATGCACTACAGTTTGATAATTCTACTCTCCCTATAGAAAATGTAATAGCTTCTGGTGTTAAGACTTATGAAATTATTACTAGTGGAAATTTTGATATAGAAAGTAATCTTCCTGCTGGTAGACTTTGGTTTCTTTCAGGTGGAGATTCAAGCAGAATAGATATAGATATTGCAGTCCTTCAACAACTTTTAGATATAGCAGGTATAACAGTATGAGTTTAATTACATCCATTGAACATTATGAGTTAATGGCAAGGAGGAATTCTTTATCACATTTAATATCTCAGTTTAGTGGAATACTAGCTGTTGATTACAAAGGTAATATTACTTCTGGTATTAACTATTTTATTGATGATGCTGCTGTTAGATTTAAAGAAGTAGAGAATTCTTCTAATGGTCCTAGAGTAATTCAAAAAACTCAGAGAGCTTGGGCTTTACCTGGTTATCTATTAGAGGGTATTAAACGCCCTCAGATTAGCCCAGGAATAGAATTACCAACTCTACCTACAGGTTCTGTTTCTACCACCCCTGCTGACGTTCTACTAGTTACTACAATACCTTATTACTGGTATCCTCAAGTTCCTAATGGGAATAAACTTAATTCTTATGAGTTGAGATTTGATATACCTTTTTTAGATTTAAAGAATAATAGACAATTATTTAAAGTAGGACAGAATAGTATTTTAGAAGAGGGAGTATTAGTTATACAACTTTCTGCTCAACCTGCTTCTGCTACTACTATTTCTTCTCTTAATGGAAATTTTGATTTTAATTTTACATAACTAATGGATGACTTAAACTCAGGCTTACTTAAAATTAATTTAAGTCCAGATATTATAGATAACCTTTATACCATAATATATGGAAATGTTGAAAAGAAAGATGCTTCAGTATATGGTAACTATGCTCTACTAAAAAACTATAAAGCTAATTATCTTTTATATAATAATAGTATAGGTTTATTTGGAATAGCTGTTGTTTCTGATAAGACGACAAAAGTTATTAATTATATTGATAATCTATTAAAGCAATTAAAAAGTGACCCTGAGTTTTGGTCAAAGTTAGCAGTAGCTATTAGAAAAGAAAAAAGAATATTTACTACTAAAATTATAAAAGGTTATACAACTACAGAAGATGGTGATTTAATAACTGCCATTACTACTAAAATTTTACCTAATCAAGATTATAGAGTTTACGATATTAACGCTACTGATTCTGCTACAGGTACTACTCTGTTTGCAACTCAAGAAGTTAATAATATTAGAAGAGGTACTAGAACAGGAAGTCTTATTTATAAGACTGTCTTAGTTGGATATTTAGACCCTACTAGTCTTGGTGGTATTGATGCAGCTATTGCCTATTCTGATTTAATAGTAGATGAAGAAGAAGGTACAGTTAGTGAAAAGATTAGTTTTAAATTAATTAGTAATAAAGAAAAGAATAAAGAATTACTAAAAAGAAATGGATACTATTTTAAATCAGATTTAAAGTTATTACTTAAACCTGATTTTTTATCTAAAACTTTTAAAGGCGGATTGTATATGAATGTAGAAAAGGTTGGCTACAAATTAATGGCTAACTTTCAAGATACTATTTAGTTATATATGAATATTAATATTTATGGCTACATCAATTAGTTGGGATTTATTTGAAAGCACTTATCTTAGACCTCAGATATCTGATGTATATGGTGCTCAATATGATGAGGATACTTTAAAGAAAACTACATCTGCTTCTATAGTTGATTTAGTTAGTAAAGGATTAGTAGACATAGGCCCTTTACCTAGTACTACTGTAATACCTGCAACTGCTCAAATAACTTATTTAAATCCTAGTCAAGTTACTATAGGAAATAAATTCTCTTTTACTTATAATAATACTTCTATTTCTTTTACAGCTACTGCTGCAACTGTTGGAAATGTAACTTCAAACTTAACTAGTTTAATAAATGCAAACTCTACTTTTAATACTAAGTTTACAGCTTATGACGATTCTACCAGAATAAGATTAGTAGGAACTAACTTAGGAGAATCACAAGAATTTTATACATTAGCTGAAAGAGATTTAGGTACTGGTAATCCTGTATTAGAATTAATTATTAATAATGAAGCCACTGACTCTGAATTATTAGTAACTGATTTAACAATACTAACTGCTGATCATGCAGATGCTTTTACTACTTTAGCTGCTGGAGTTAAATACTTTTTAGTATCTGACCCTGTAGTTAAATTACAAACTGCTGCTGGTTTAGATATTCAAAAGAATGAAGCATTAACGACTGCTTGTAAAGCAAACTATGAGACATTAATTCTTGCTTATTTAAGGATACATATTCTTAATGAGATAACTGCTTCTGCTTTTTGGAAAGAAAAGTTACAAGTTTCTTCTACCCAAACTGCTAATACATCTGGACAATTAACATTAGCAGAAAGACTTGCAATTATTGAAGCTGAAAAGAATGCTAAGTTAGAAGAGATTGCTAGAGAAGAAGATAAAGCTTTAGCTATAGGCGATCAGAAGAGATTATCTTCTATTGAATTAAAGCAAGTTGATAAAGCTTATGAACTAGAAAATAAAGCTGCTCTTATTGAAAGAACTGCAACTAATGGAGCATGGACTTCAGCAGGACAGTTTACTATTAGCTACTTAGATTACTATGCAACTGATTTAGAAGATACTGTATCTTTAATTGTTAAAGATTTTACTAACTCAGATTATGGTATTCCTTCTATATTACAAACAGGTAATTATGAAGCTTCAATACCAGTTATTAACTATAAGAGATTAGATATTTCAATAGTAGCTTCTGCTAATATTACTTTCAAATTACAAGAACTTGTAGGTATTGAATGGGAAGATGTCAGCCTAGAATTAACAGATAATGCAATAGTAAAAAGCTATTCTTTAGTTAATACTTCTCTTATAAAAATAGTAATTACTGGTTTAGAAGCTAATACTGAACTTGTACTATCTGGACAATTACATAGTAACTAATATGAATAATGGAATATCTGTAATATGGAGGTTGCTTTTTAATGGCAATAGAAATTACTCCTGATAAAGTTACTAATGACACTATTTCCGTAAATGGTTTATCAGTAATATGGGCAGGAAATTGGTTAAATACAAAAACATATAGAAAGAATCAAGCTGTTAGTTATTTAGGTTCTTCTTATAGGGCAAATAAAACTACAACTCAAACACCTTCCTCATATAGTGTTGATTGGGATGTGTTAGCTTTAGGTTCAAATGACACAGTTGATACATCTGAAAAAGATATATATTTTACTTATGCAGATGTAACTTCAAGATTAATTTACACTACAGGTATCAATGAAATAATTTTAACTGTAACTGTAGTTATATTAATACCTTTTAATGGAACAGGAGCTTCTATTTCAATAGGAGATTCAACAGTAACAGATAGGTTGGCTAACAATACCCAGATTTACCTTAATGAAGTAGGAGAATATTCTATCAATCCTACTTACAAATACACTTCAGCTACCCCTATTAACTTAATAATAACTCCTGGTGCTGGAGCTACTCAAGGTAGTGGATACATTATAATTGAAAGTAAATAATAATAAAATTAATTAATAAATATTATGGCTCAGATTTTAGATTTAAAAGGAACTTCTATTTCTTCACTGCAAATTGAAAAAGCAGGTGTAAGACTAAAAAATAGTACTGGTGATTTACAAGTTAAAAACTCTGGTGATTCTGCTTTTACTAAAGTTACAGCATCTCAGTTTGAATCAACTAATGATATTGGTTTAGTAATTAATTCAGATGCAGCAGGTAGTGCAGCAGATTGGAAGATTACAGTAGCTAGACCTTCCTCAGGTATGACGGCTAATTACACTTTGACTTTACCTACTAGTGCTGGTTCACCTTCTCAAGTACTTACTACTGATGGTAGTGGTAATACAAGTTGGACAACTTCTTCAGGTGGTACTGCTAATGGTCAATTAGTTGACACAACCTCTTTAGCCTTTAACAGTGCTTCTTCTGTATCAATGTTTACTCTACCTGCTAACGCAATTGTTCAGAGAGTTGAAGTTATTATTGATACACCTTGGGCTACTGGAACTGCTACAATGACAGTAGGAGTTTCAGGTACTACTGCTAAATATGCAGGTAGCAACCTAATTGATTTATATGGAACAGCTAAAGATATTTATGTATCTACTCCTGGTGAAACTGCTAATGGTTCTGCTGAGTCTTTAATCATTACTTATGCTGCTTCTACTTCTTCTGCTGGTGCTGCAAGAGTCCTAGTTTATTACAGCAATCCTGGTTAATAATAAATTCTATTATGTGAGATTAACATCAGGGTAATTAAAAATTATCCTGATGACTTTTTTATAAATAAAAGATAACTAAAATATATGGCTTCTTATTTTGATTTAAAAGGTACAACAATTGATTCATTTAAAATAGGTAAAGCTGGACCTACTTTAAATAGAAGTGGCTCAAGTATTATTAAATTAAATGGTACTGAACAATTAGCTACGGAAAACACTTTACACCCAGGTTACAGGGCTAATAGTTGGTATAATGATACTATTTTATTTGATGCCTATAGTGCTGTAACTACTACAACTGCTATTAACACTATAAGTTATTTTCTTTTTCAAATTCCTAGAACTGTAAATATAGTAAGATTTGCTTTTAATCAAGGTACTACTGCCACTGGGGGTTTTAGAATTGGCATTTATAGTAATAACTATAGTACCGCTCTACCTGACATTTTATTAGCTAGTAGTACAGAAATAAATGCAACTGGTACAGGAGAAAAAGGATTTGATACTAATATTAGTCTTACACCAGGATGGTATTGGAAGGCTATAAATGGAAATGTAGCTCCAAGTCTTTCTTGTGAAAATGCATATCCTGCTTATAATTATTATCTATCTAATTCAACTTTTTCTACTAGTATTGTTCAATATGGGTTAAGAAATAATTTGACTTATGCTAATAGTACTTTACCTACTAATGCCCCCGTAGATGGACTTAGTAATATAACGTTTGGTGTTCCAATTATGTTCTTTAAAACTGCTACTTAAAAAGTATGTTTATATCTATTCAACAACAAACAAAAAATGATTTATTTATATATTTATTTAAATTCTACTTTCAATATCTATGGAGTTTAGTAAATGGAAACCCAAATACAAAAATCCACTTCTCAACCTGGTATAGAGAAATTAAATAAAATAATAGAAACTCAAAAAATTAATAAAGCTGATATCCAAGAGGATATTTATGAAATAGGTAAAAACTCAGTTACTAGTAATGCTTTAACTGTCTTAATTACTTTATCAATTGTAGGAGTAGGGATATTCTTTTTAGGTAAAAAAATAAGTCAGGTTATAGGTAAACATATAGTACCTGAATTAAGGTCTTATTTGTCTACTCAAGAAAAGTTTATCAAAGCTATTAATTCTAATTCAGAAGATATTAAAAAAAATCTTATAGTAATAGAAACTGATGCAAGTGAAGCTCATAATAAAATAATTACTAAATTAGAAACAATTGAGCTAGATGTCAAAGAAATTAAAATAATTATAGGCAATAAGTAAAGGTATAATTATCCTATTTATGCTAAATCTCGATATGATATCCTTTAATTATGTAAGTATTTGGAGGATATCTTTTGTCATCATATAAAGAAAGTGCAGTATATAAACATAGATATTTATCAGGTAAAAGAGAGGAACCAGTTAGATGTTCTGTTATTAAAAAAGATGGCACACAATGTAAAAATAAAGTAATGCTTGGCTATAAGTGTTGTGCATCTCATGGAGGTAAAGCAGCTAAAGCTAAGATTACACATGGTTTAAATTCTAAATTAATTAAATATGAAAATATGAGAGCTATTAAATCACTAACAAGTAAAGAAAAGAAGGAACTATTAGCTACTGACTATAATAAAGAAAGCTTACTAGATAATAGTTTAATGCTTACTGATGCCATGATTAGCAGATTAATTGAGCATCAGTCTGAAATAATAGAAAGATATAACACTGCTGTTGAATTATTATCTGGTTCTAAAAGAAGAGAACCACGGGAACTAGAAGTTTTAACTAATAATATTAACGGACTAAGTAAAGCTATAACTGATATATCTAAAGTTATTCAAGTCCATCAAGCTCAGATTAATTCCACCTTAAAGACTAGAAAAGAATTACGTGATAGAAATGAGAATGAAGCTATCCTTAAATCTTTATATGACCAGATAAGTGTTGACCCTGTAATGTTAATTCAAGATATGGTTAGAGGTTATTTGTCTGCTAATCCTGAAGCTAAGTTAGATGACTTATTAGCTCTCAAACCTGCTGATATAGAAGTTGAATATGAATTAGGGGATGATGACTAATGAGTGCTATCCCATCAGATTTAGAAGGTATATTAAAGTCAGAAACATTAAGACAACAATTCTTAGCTGGAGCAAATGATCCTGTGTTATTTGTTAAATACTTTTTAGGGGAAAAGGTAAACTTATATTTAAATGAAGTTGAGCGTTTACATCCTGAAACAGGTGAGACAGTTAAAGGGCACCCTAAACAAAGACAATGGTTAAGGCAAGCTGTTAATGCTCAAGAAGGAATATTAAAAGCAGGTAGTAGAAGTGGTAAGACTTTTGTTACTGCTCTTATGCATTTATGGTTTTTATTTTATAGAAAGCGCCCTACTACTTCTGTCTTCTATGGTGACTATAGTAAAAGGTTTCAATCTATTAACTGTGCGCCCTCTCTGAAGCAAGCAAAGTTAGTAAAGGATGAAATAATCAACCTAGTTAATGATAGCCCCTTCCTGACCAGCATAGGCTTCATTAAGCACATCTCTGATGGACAGCAACCTTTTATAGAAACTTGTTTAAATAGTATTATTTGGTTTCAAGCTACTGTTCAAAGAGGAAGATTCATTCTAGGTTTCTATTTAGATATAGCCACTTTAGATGAGTCTGCTTCTGAGTATGCCTTAGAACATTTACGTATGAAAATACTTAATGTCAGAGGAACTGAAGTTAGTGGGCGTAAGTACTTTATCTCTACCCCTCAAGGAGAAGGGGAATCTGCAGGGCAGGGAGCTATTTATTTTAGAAAGCTATGGGCAGAGTTTAAAGAGCGCAAACTTAAAAAAGATAATTCAGTTGTGATCGCAGAGTTTTCTCAGTTTGATAACCCTGTCAATCCCCCTGAAACTATCCAAGCCAACATGGTCAATATGACCCAGGCTCAGATCAGGGAAGAGGTATATGGTAAGTTTGCCAACTATGGTTCTACATTCTTTGCTGGTAATTGGCTTGATATTGCTGTTGAAAAAGGAGAGAGGCATACTTGCTTCTTCCCTTATGATGACCCAGTTACAGGCTTCTGTTTACCTGAACATGGTACTCATCCTGACTATCCTTATCTCCCTAAAGGAGGACCAACTTCACAATTCTTTACTGGAGTTGATGTAGCTGGTTGTACTAATGGTGACTCAACTGTACTTACTACTCTTCAATATATTGATAGAGAATTAAGAATAGTAGCTTTTGAAAGAATTAGTAAGACTCCACTATTTCAACAAGATGGCACTATTGAAAGAATTAGAAGAAGGTTAAACCAATTCCCTGGTGAACTTTATTATGATGCGACAGCCCTAGCTGGTCAGTACCTGAAAGAGGCTATAGAGAAGGAGCTTACACCTGAAGAGATATTAATGTGTACCCCAATCAATTCAACTAAGAAGCCAGCTAAAAATAATAAACATAACCATAAAACTTTTATGCTGTCTAACTTGGCAGGGATTGTAGAGAGAGGTAAACTTGTAATTCCTTATGATGAGTTAGACCGTCTGAAGCAACTTAAAACTGAAATGAGATTTTATAAATTGGATGATCGAGGTTTACCTACAGATACAGTTATGAGCTTGGCTTTAGCTAGCTATGCTTGGAAGAGAAGAGAGAGTAATAATACCTATTACGATCAAGAGGAAGCAGCAGACTATTTAATGGATAGAGTTGCTTAAGCTAAGTAGACAAAAAGGAAGGAAATAACATTCCTTCCTTTTTGTCTAAAGATGTTTTATTTAGTTTTCTTGTTTTTTTAAATGAAAAGCCAACCCAGGTGGATCTGGAATATTATTCAATTTTTCATAACTAACAATATTCCAAATTTCTCCTTCGTCATCAATAAAACTTACATAATTTTCAGGGCCAACTTTATTGTGATCTAGTCTTACACTATTTATTTCACTATAATAAATTGGAACACTAGCATCATACGAAACAGAAGGGTTTTCAAATAGAGCATTAAATGGAGGAGAGAAAATACGAAACCAAGGGCACTTGATTTCTGGGTACGTATTTCCTGATTTTAGTACTACCTGAAGGGTTATGTCTTTGTAGTCACTGTAACCATCACCTGATTTGTATATATTCATAAAGTTTTTAATCCTGACTTTTAAGCTGTATCAATATTAATCAGTGAATTTATTAGTTTCAATAAACACCAATAAAATAAGATAGGTATTGACTATTACCTGACTATGCAATAAGATACCTGGAGCTGAAGCTCCTTATATAGTTGGCTTTATTTTGGGACTCATAAGCCTGGGGTCGTTGGTTCAACTCCGACCTGAGCCACTTTAAAAAATATAAGTAGTGAGTCGTGAGCTATAGCTCTAAACCACTAAAGTTAGAATCACTTAGGTCTCGACCACTAGCTCCCTGAGCAATAATTTCTTGGACTAGACGAATTTTATATTGCTCTTCACTTGTAGTGCTGCTAGGTAATAACTGTACATCTTCAACAGGAATACCCAATACTTCAGTCAAATTGCCTGATTCGATTTGCTCATTAAGCCTTTTAAAACCTTCTTTTGAACCGCTGAAGGTTATTTTTATACTGCCTTTCTCAATCCTATCAATTCTTAAGCTTGCATCCTTTGAAGCCTGTTGCATCAACACTAGCAAAGCTGCCTGAACATCCGGATTATTAAGGAGACTTTCTACATCTCCAGTAAGTGTAATAACAAGTTGTTCTTTATAGTTAGCATTTTGTTTTTCTACTAGGGATACTGGAGAAGTCAATATCTGTGTAGCGCTGCGCTCCTCCTGGACAACCTCAGAGGTTTTCCCTCGTTCTGTCTCCATACCAAGACTCATCCTGGCTTGCTCTTCTGCTGACTCCAGTTCCACAATCTCACCCCATTCCAAGCCTAGTTTATTAGATATATTTTGGAACAAGTGCTTTTCAATAGGTCGCCTAGCAAAAAATTTGATTATGGTCTGTCGAGTACAACCTACAGCCCCCGCCAGGTACTCTTGCGTCCACCCTTTAAGTTTTAACGCTTTCGCAGCTTTTTGAAGCCCATCTTTCGATGCTTGGAATGATCTGCCCATGCTATGATGATAGCTTCTACACAAGTTTTACACAAGTTTTACATCTTTGTCCGACCAAGAGTTAAGAAATATAGGGTTTGATGGTATTTGAAGAAGAATAATTTCCAAACGCTTTAAACCTTATTTTGATTGCGTTTTTATGTCTAAAATAAGTCTAGTTTCATTAAAAAGCCAAGCAAATCAACTTTTAACAGGAGTATCGGGAGTTACTAGTATTGGTGCATACTGGGATAACCCTGATCAACCTGTTCTTCGCATTGATGTAGACCCTGGTACTCGGCGTGAGGTGATAGAGAAACATTTAAAGAATATAAACCCGCCCAACACTGTAGTAAAAATTGACTGTGTCAGGACTTACGCACGAGCTGATTAGAGGTTTTCATAAGGGACTTCTAGGTAAGAAATTATCTGTACAAAAAAAAATAGATAGGATTCTCTAATGATGATCATTTTATGCAGAGAAAAGGGGTAGCGTTTAGCTACCCCTTTTCTCTTCCTTATCTACGCATAAAGAGCCTACATACTTGTTATCCAGATGAAACGGAAACAGTTTAATTCATGTTAACTTCCGATCAAAAGACTGCAATAATAGGTACGATTCATAACCGCTTTTGTCCCCGCTTTACGAATTTGATAGTCAGTCTCCTCCGTATAAGCTACTAGTATCTAAATAGTTTTAGATGCTTTCAACCCTGCACCAGGGGATAGGATTTGGTTGAAAATTTCACTTCACTTACATGAATATCAAGTTGTCATCAGCAGAGGATTAAAGTGCCAATTCAACCCCTGTTGGGGTTAGTCTACTGAAGCCTGGAATTCTCCCTTTAGGATGGTTTTCTCCAGAACTAATCGTACTTCCATGTATTTCGGCTGAACCCCTAATTACGTCACTAAAGTAAGTTCTAAATGCCTTAGAACATAAGATAAATTACAGGCATAGCTCACCATTATCGATCTACCAGTATCAAGGTCTTTTCTTTCACCGCTTGCAAAATGGAGACCAATAGCCCTAAGAGAACCGGGTAGGAAAATTAAGCTACCAGAATCTCCGCCTTGACTAAATGGAATATTATTTGATTCCCAAGGGATTTCAATGACATCACAAAAGTTGATTTCCCCAACATCTGCGAACTTAACTGACACACTCGCTACTGCTACTAGTGGTTTATCAGTATTTCCAGATACACTAGTGTATCCAGTAGTACGACCAAATTTCGCAACAGTGCTGTTGCCGACTAGCACTTCAGGATCGAGAGGATCTGCGGCTTCCGCAATTCTCCGTCCTTCATCCGGAATGGCGAATCCTCTTGGCAGTAAATTACCCTCATGAGAAATGTCCTTATTAAGAATGGCGTAAGCCGCATCCACTTTATTATCTACACGTTTAGAGATATGGATACAGTTCTCAAAGTAACCAATCTCGTGGTGCCTTTGGATCTCTTGACTTTGGAGCTTTATATCTAGCGCGCTCGGTTGAATTATTAAATGTCTTAGTGTAGATATTGAGCTAAGAATATGGTTATTGGACAATACTCCTATATCTCTGTTGGATGTGCGAACGAATGCACCTAGTGTGCCCGCCTGGCCATGTAGATGCGCTACTGATAAACCTATGTGAAGTGGACGCATTGTGGCGATTAGCTGAAGATGTCCATTACCGCTTCCTGATTGTGGAAGGGTACCTCGAGAAGGGATTTTTACATCCTTTATAACTGCTATGCGCGCCTCGCGCTTTGCTCTCTCATCCCTAAATTTTTCGGCTTCCTTATACATCTCCTTGTCTGGGTTTTGAAGGCGTAGATCGAGCTCATAATCATTCCTGCCCTTGGCTATGTAGCCAAAACCAAAATATCCCATTGAAGACCTCATAAGGCTAAATTCACTTACGTGATCTGTATGTGCTTTGGGCTGCAAATCGTCTTTATCTTGCTTACTTTCCAAATCGTCTTTAAAGTTTTTACTTAAAAATTCGTTTTTAAGCTCAAGAACCGAGTCGAATTGCATAAGTTGGTCTCCGTCAAGTTTTTTGTTGTTATCTTTACTTAGCTCAAATTCGCTGGTAAGGTAAGGTGCTTTTATTTATAAGTATTAATATGATTATCGTAATTTTTGTTACATGAGACACTTCTTTGGTCATTACCATGCCAAAACTCCATGTCGCCAGCCCCACCACTTGCGGTATCGACAGATGTGGCATCTTCTCTGATACTATGGGTGCCCACTGTTTGAGATAAGCTAATCGTCATTCATTTTTCCAGACTGATTCGCTTGTAGTAAAGGCTTTATCCCTGGTTTTATGCAACTTAAATGCTCATTAGCTTACTCATTTTTTAGTATTTGACTCTCATCCATACCCTAGTTTTCTACTTTTATTTTCTAACTTTGAGAATGAGATACTCACAGCATTACAAAAAACTATGCCTTTCAGGATTTGCTAGTGTCAGTAACTAAATAGGGAAAGAAGATGGGAATCGCAAACACCCATACAATAGCTGCAGTGGCGGCATAGCGCGTGTCAGGCAGGTGCCATCCTAAAATATCGTCGCCGAGCGTATAAACCCAAATAACAAAGGAAATAGCAGAGATTGCAACCGCCTTCAGTTGGGTGGTTTTCCAGTCTGTGGTAAGTCGGGTTCCCCATAAACGGAAAAGGATAAGGAGCACAATACAAATAATCGGCCAAAAGTCCAGAAAGCTTAGGGAAGCACCTTCAGCGGGCGAAGAATTTAATTTCAACGGATCTATCCAAAGCCCTCGTACTGCAACATAAAGACTAAGTACCTCTGATGGAATAAGTTTCAGGAGGCGCTCTGAATACTCAGCGCTAACTGTATCTGAGGTTAACGCATCGCCGCTAACCTTGGAGGTATTAATACGAAAGGGATAGGCCATAATTTAATAATATTAATATAAAGTACTACTCGCTTTGCCTTTTACCTACTGATGTCCAGTAGCTTTATTGAGAGTACGGTTGAATTTTTATAACAGAAAGTATACGAGAGAACTGATGTAGCTACGAAAAAAGTAACTGATTTTGATCATTTTTCTTTAGGAAACTTTACGAAGAAGAAAATGTACTCTATTCATACACACTTGGTAGATCCTGTGCAGCCATGAGAATTAAGGGATTGCACATTTGTCAAGAGGGTACGGGAAAAGGGGATAAATCTAACTTGGAGACTGGCGATCGCTTGGCTCATATCTGACTTTTCCCGTTAAGTCTTGAAAGGCAGACTGGCAAAGAATTTAAGAAACAGCACAGCATATACAATACAGTAATTGAAATCGGGTGTTAAAGGAGACGAGCAATGCTGGATTGGTAGGAGAAAAATTTTGCAACCTGTGAGTTAGGCGATCGCAGATTGAATGAGCGTGCAATATCGATAGGTTATGCTCTAAGGGGTTGAGCAAAAATAAATTGAACAAACCTTTTTTGGAGTATCTGTTTTGGCCACACTATTAATCGTGAGGTATCGAAGGTTTGTTTAATTTATTCCCGCAGGGATGCTAAGTCAAGGATTTGGCAAAGCACTGTCATAAATCATCAACAGTGAAACAGTACTCAAGAGAGCTTATGAGTTTTTGCCAACCCAAAAGTGAAATTTTTAAACCTAATACAGCCGCACTGCCAAATGACGGCGGAAACTGTTGCGGAATACGACGTAGTATTGTGTCTCAAAGACACTGACTTGAAAATCTAACCGCAGCTAACAACTCCCGTACTCTCCATTGCTACGTGCGTGCACTCTAAAGCTACCAACCAGTCAGAAAGCTTCAGTAATTTACCTGTCATTGTGGTAAAAAATAATCCGACATCTAATTTGTGAAGTTTTTTAGCACACTTTCTTACTGAAAAAAATAAACGACCCTTAAAATGTGAAATTTTTGGTTTTGCGACCTGAATTTGTGAAATAGGGTAAAATCTATAGTGACTTTTGGTTACTCGTATAAATTGAGAAAACCCTTGCTTAGCAAAGGTTTTATGGCTTAAAAACTGCGACATTAATTTGTGAAATAGCGACATTCAATTTGTGAATGTACACGATCTATACTCAGGACTCAAAACTCAGTACTCAGCACTATTTAAGGTGGCGGATTACTTCGGCAACTGACCAAGCTTGAGCGATCGCTCCTCTGGGTGTGTGAGGTGAATCGCCATCAAAAATCTCAGAAATAGAACCAAGACAAGCATCAAATAGAAAGTGATCTAGCAGAGATTGCCAATTAAAAGGCAGCGATCGCTGTGGATAAAAACGTTGCCAAGCCCGAATATATGGCCCAATTAGCCAAGCCCAAACAGTGCCTTGGTGATAAGCGCGATCGCGTTGCTCTTGGTTGCCTTCATATTTCCCTTTATATTCGGGATCTCCTGGATCGAGACTGCGAAGACCATAGGGGGTAAGCAAACTGGCAGTTGCCAAATCTAATATCTGACACCCTTGCTGTTCAGAAAATCCACAATGGTGTAGCGACAGCGCCAAAACAGCATTGGGACGAATTTGAAAATTCCGGCGATCGTCCGGCTCAATAGTATCGTACAAATAACCAAGCTGAGGATTCCAGAACTTTTGCAGCGAGGTTTTCACGTGTTGTGCTTGTTGAGCATAACGCTGTGCTTGCTTAGTGAGACGCACTGGCTCACCATACTCAAGCTGGCTCAAGCGCTTTGCCCATTGACTCAGCCAACATAAAGCAGAATACCACAGCGCGTTGATTTCCACTGGCTTCCCGTGACGGGGAGTGACAGGGTGTGACCCAATTACCACATCCATCCAAGTGAGGGCTACACCACGAGTATCCCAACTAATTAGCCCATCAGTAGCATCGACCTGGATATTGAAATGTGTACCACCCACAAATGCTTTGTAGATTTGCTGTACTACAGAGAATTGCTCTGCCAAAAAATCCCAGTCTTGGGTAGCTTCTAAATAAAGTCCTAGAGTTTCAATCCACCACAACGCCGCATCAATACTGTTATAAATTGGTTCGCCATTGACATCAGGAAATGCATTAGGAATCAAACCGTGGCGACAATAATGCCCAAAAGTTCGCAATACTCCTTTTGCCAGGTCAAAGCGTTGTGGAACTAGTGCCAACCCCGGTAAGGCAATTAATGTATCGCGTCCCCAATCATTAAACCAGTGATAACCAGCAATAACTGTAGGGCCTGCAATTGATGCTCGATAAACGATAAACTGATCGCTTGCTTTGATTAGTTGTTGCCAGAGTAGGGACTGGGGACTGGGGATTAGGGATTGGGGATTGGGGATTAGGGATTGGGGATTGGAAAACTCTTCCTCAGTCCCCAGTCCCCAACCTTCAGTTGCTCCTTTACTCCATCCAAAAATATGTGAGAGCCTTTCTTGCTCTGCCTCTACGGCTTCTGCAAAGGTTTCGGGGGTAAGAATACCTGGCACCGAGTCGGGAAAACCCACTCGTGCTTCTAGAGTCACCGTATCTCCTGGTTGGAGGGGGACTATCAAGTAACCAGGACTGTAGAGGTCTTCTTTATCGCCTAATCCCCGTTTCGTCTCTTCGGGCAATCCATAATGCCAATACCAAACTGCATCTGGTTGATAATTTCCTTGTGTCCAGCGCAAGTGCCAAGGTATACCGAAACGCCCAGAATTCACTGCTTGCAGGCAGACTTGCTGTTGCCCTAGCAATTGTGAGAACTTTAATTCTGGACTAGCAGTCTGCTGGTGGTGAAAGTCACGTTCTGCTATTAACAGTCGCAACCGTAAAATTGCTGTATGACTTCCCTCGTAGCGATATTGGATTAAAATTCGATGGCAAAATTGGGCAGAAGCATTGGGCATTGGGCATTGGGCATTGGGCATTGGGTATGGGGCATTACTTATTCTCCCTTGTGCTTCTTGTGCCCAGTCCTCAGCCCCCATTCCCCAGTCCCCAGTCCCCACTAAACCATAGGGCATCACCAATTGTCTGGTTAACTGCCAGTTATCTTGACCCCAAATCCATTTTGGAACTGGGTTAATATCAAAATGACGTAACAGTTCGTAGCCTGCCCGCTCAATCTGACCATTACCCCAAAAATTTGTCCCTAGTGCCACAACGTTCCCTAGTACTTCCAAGCTAGCTTCTAGGTGTGAAAACAGCAGAGTTCTCCCAGAAGGTGGGTTTGTCGCGGCAAACAGCCAACCATGATAAGTGCGTGTGCGGACATCAGAAACTGTACCGCTGGCAAAACTTCCCAAGCCATTGGTAAGCAACCATTCTCTTGTATCTAAATCAAGCATTTGCTACTCAAAATCGTTATGAGTATGATATAGTCGTAACAGATCGTAATTAAACTGTGAGAGCGTGGATGGGTGAGTTTTACTTGACCCAAATTCCAACGCTACTAAACCGATAAAGGAGAATTAGGTTAATGTCCCTTACTTACGGAACCGAAGGAAGCCTCCGCGTTGGTCAACAAGCTCCCGATTTCACAGCAACGGCTGTGGTAGATCAGGAATTTAAGACAATCAAACTTTCCGATTATCGCGGTAAGTATGTCGTCCTGTTTTTCTACCCACTAGACTTTACCTTTGTTTGTCCTACTGAAATTACAGCATTTAGCGATCGCTACGAAGAATTCAAGAAAATTAATACGGAAATCCTTGGGGCTTCCGTTGACAGTGAATTCTCCCACCTCGCTTGGATTCAAACAGATCGTAAGTCTGGTGGCGTCGGTGACCTAAATTATCCTCTAGTTTCCGACATCAAAAAAGAGATTAGCGCCGCTTACAACGTTCTTGACCCAGCAGCAGGCATTGCCTTGCGTGGTTTGTTCATCATCGATAAAGATGGTATCATACAGCACGCCACCATTAACAACCTAGCTTTTGGTCGCAGCGTTGATGAAACCCTGCGGACATTACAAGCAATTCAGTATGTTCAGTCTCACCCCGACGAAGTTTGCCCAGCTGGTTGGCAACCTGGTGACAAGACAATGAATCCTGACCCAGTGAAGTCTAAAGTTTACTTCTCTGCTGTCTAAATTTAGCTAGCTAGCAAACTCTAATCCATACTGTTGGAGTTGAGAGCAAAATCAATGAAAACCACAGATAAACAGAGATACACATTAAACAATGTCAACCTCCGTATATATCTGTGGTTTTTTTATAAAATTGTATTGAAATAATCAGGGTTAAAAATATGCTGACTTCAACTGATTTTAGTGGCTTATTAAATGAGCGATTCTTCCGAAATTTTTTACCAGTTCCAGCTAGCAATAAACTCAGGTTGGGAGTGGGAACGCCAGATTTTCAATTGCCAGATATTACCAACGGGACTTTAGTAAAATTGTCTGATTATAAAGGCAAACAACCAGTGTTACTTGCCTTTACTCGGATCTTTACTGAAAAGCAATATTGTCCCTTTTGTTTCCCTCACATCAAAGCCTTGAATGAGAACTACGAGCAATTTAAAAAACTTGGTGTAGAAGTTTTGATGATTACTAGTACCGATGAACGGCAGAGTCAAATTGTTGTCAGAGATTTAGGGTTAAAAATGCCATTATTGAGCGATCCTAGTTGTCGAGTCTTTCGTACATATCAAGTAGGACAAGCACTAGGAGCGCCTTTACCAGCACAGCTTGTATTAGATAAAGAAGGAAAACTCCGCTACTGGCATTTATTTTCTTTTTTGGATCACAATGCTAGTGTTGAGACTTTGTTAGAACAATTCAATTGATTATAAATATTAAAAATAAATAGAATTTGGTGCTAGAGACTAGGGAGTAGGGATTGGGAACTCTTAAGATTCTTGTAGATCGCAAAAATGGCAACGTAAAATAAGACCCTTGCAATTTACTAAGTAGGCAAAAGTTAAACATAAAATAAAATCCTTGTATTGAGCAATTCATGGTTCAATACAAGGATTTTCAGGACTAAAATCCTGACTACAAACTTTAATTTATGGGGATTCTCTTTTTACTTTTTACTTTTTAAAGCCTGACTTGGTTCAAATGACTGCGGGGATTATAAGTACGTATAGCCCGGATTTTTTCATAATATTCCCGCTCTTGTTGGCTGAGGTCTTTTGGTGGCACGATCGCCACCTTCACCAACTGATCGCCGCGTCCACCCTTAGCTAGAGGCCAACCTTTGCCACGTAAACGCAGAGATTGACCAGAACGGACTCCTGCTGGTAGCTTGACATTAACAGAACCATCGGGAGTGGGTACATCAATAGACGCTCCCAGAGTGGCTTCATCTGGTGTGATTGCTACTTCGCACACCAAGTTATCGCCTTCCATTTGGAAGAACGAGTGCGGCTGAAGTTCGACTTTTAAGTATAAATCCCCACGTTGTTGAGTCATAGGGTTGATTTGACCTTTGCCCCGCACGCGCAGGCGAGTGCCAGTTTTAGCCCCAGATGGGATGCGGACATCTATTGTTTCGTTACCTAAACTGAAGCGTTTTTGCACACCATTAAATGCTTCAGCAAAAGTTAGAGCGATCGCAGCTTCACTATCTTGGGCGGTACCTGCACCTGCATCTTGAAACCCAAAATCGTTAAAGCCGCTAAAACCACTTGGCGCACCTGTAGGAGTGCGGTAAGAATAACTTTGTGAGTTACTTTGTCGCCCTCCACGAGGGGTAGCACCACCAAAGCGTCCTAGCAACTCATTAATGAACTCATCAAAATTGCCGTATTGACTAAAGTCAAAGTTACCCATATCGGCACCAACACCGCCAGATGGGAAACCTTCACCAGCTTGTTTCCAATATTGACCGAATTGGTCGTACTTTTTGCGTTTATCTGGATCTGATACAACTTCGTAGGCTTCACTAACTTCTTTGAAGCGTGCCTCTGCCTGTTTGTTGTTTGGGTTGACATCAGGGTGATATTTGCGAGCTAGTTTACGAAAAGCTTGTTTAATTTCCTCTGGACTGGCAGTCTTACTGACTCCCAAAATAGCGTAATAGTCTTTGAAGTCGGTTGCAGCCATCTACCAGCCTCCTATAGAAATTCCCGTTATGTTTTTTTTTAAGATCAGAGATGTTTAATTTGCCTGGTAGAGTGCCAAACAAAAAGAATCTGATTTTAAATTAACAAAAAATATATAAAATCAAGTGTGGTTCTCGCTCACCAAGCGATCGCAATTTCCGTACTCCGATTTTTCTGATAAGCGGATCAGGTTGTCTAGTCCTTCTTCCAAGCTTGGGGGAGCATCCCGGAGTTGACGGTGCATCCGCAAAATAATTTCTTCTGGAACCTGGCGCGATCGCCTTTTATTGTGTGCCAAACACAACCAAACTGGCATGTCAACCCAAATTCCCGTAATCTGGGTAAAGCCCAAATTACGGGCTAAAGTAATGACCTCACGACGATGGCGGCGCTGGGCATTGGTGGCATCGAAAATAGCTGTATTCTTAGTGGAAATAGCTTGCTGAAATTGCCGCTCAATTTCGTGCCAAATCAGCAGCCACGGCCCCTGAACGGCTTGGGAACCAAACAATTGTCCCCGGATGGCATCTGTAGAAATCATCTGCATTTGGGGACATTCTGCCAATAATTGTTTTGCCAAAGTTGATTTGCCGCTACCTGGAAGACCAATCAGCAAAGTGAGTGCTGAGTTTTGAGTGCTGTTAGCGGTAGCGGGGCGTTCAGCCCGGGCTGAGTAAGAAGTTAGGAGTGAAGAGTGATTAGAAATTTTATTCATAACTCATAACTCATAACTCCTAACTCAGGACTCACAACTCAGCACTCAGCACTATTAAATGATTGTTCCATCAGGAATTACAGCATTTTTCAGCACGACGACGATGCCACTACGGATGTAGAAACCTTGACTTTCGCGGTCAGCTTCTTGCACGTTATCTTTATTGATGATTTTGACATCGTGACCGATACTGGCGTTTTTATCAATGATGGCACCGCGAATAATCGAGTCAGTACCAATACCTACAGGGATATCACCTTTTTCTACGTTACATTGGCGTTCTACAAAAG
Source organism: Nostoc sp. JL34 (assembly GCF_017114945.1). Lineage (GTDB taxonomy): Bacteria > Cyanobacteriota > Cyanobacteriia > Cyanobacteriales > Nostocaceae > Nostoc. The sequence continues at coordinate 1,753 of NZ_JABXKQ010000037.1, read as the reverse complement.
CTTGATAAAAATCTGCACCCATGAGTAGGGACTCTTCGATGACACAACCAGATTCAATTCGCGATCGCACTCCCAACACTGAATGTTGAATGCGGCAATTCTTCAAAATACAACCTTCGCCGATAATTGATTCTGTGATTTGGCAATCTAAAAGTTTACTTGGAGGTAAGTAGCGAGCGCGGGTATAAATTGGCGCTTCTTCATCGTAAAAACTAAATGGTGGTTGAGGCTGCTGAGTTAGGGCTAAATTGGCATGATAGAATGCTTCGATTGTTCCAATATCTTCCCAGTAGTCATCAAAAAGGTAAGCTTGAACATTGTAATCTTTAGCGGCATCAGGAATAATTTCTTTACCGAAATCAGTCCTTTCTATACCTTCTCTCAACAACTTGAACAAAACCTCTTTTTTAAAGACATAAATCCCCATTGAGGCGATATAAGGCTGTTCCTGGGCTTGTTCTTTTGTTAATCCCAGTACGCTTGTATCAACACGCATTTTGATTAACGCTTCACCTTTGGGTTTTTCACTAAAATCGATTATTCTACCAGAATCGTCAATTTTCATCAAACCAAAATCTGAGGCGCGGCGCTCATCAATGGGGATGACTGAGAGAGTAATATCAGCCCCCGTTTCCCTATGGCGTTGGATAAACTGGCGATAATCCATCCGGTAGAGGTGATCGCCTGAGAGAATTAGATATTCTTCTGCATTCCATTCTTCCATTAACCACAAGTACTGACGGACAGCATCGGCTGTACCTTGGAACCAGTTGGGGTTTTCTGGTGTTTGTTGTGCAGCTAGCACTTCCACAAACCCTTCATTGAAGCCAGTAAAGTTATAGGTACGGGCGATGTGACGATTCAGGGAAGCTGAGTTGAATTGTGTCAGGACGTAGATTTTGAATATTTCGGAATTGATGCAGTTACTGACAGGGATATCGATTAAGCGGTACTTCCCCGCCACTGGCACTGCTGGTTTAGCGCGTAGTTTCGTTAGTGGGTAAAGTCGAGTACCCGCACCACCACCAAGAATGATTGATAATACTTTCTTCACAAAATTTCTCCCGACTGCCTTTCAACTCTCACTCTCAGTTTAGGACTGTATGTGGCAGCTGGTAAGGGGGAGCATATGATTCTTAGGGATGAATTTTAGAAAATGCTGTTGGTGATAGATAGTGCTGCTAGCGAATAATTAAAGAAGGTAGGAGGCAGTAACACAGCCAGCCCATACGCAACAGTGGGATCTTAAACCCTTGTGCTTCCTCTAGGTAGCTACAGTGTACGCACAAGTGCTAAAAACCTTACCTGGTAAAATACAAGCCTTAGTAGGTAAGGTTTTGAGTTGAGCAAGTTGATTATCAATAATGTCACATTATTGACAGGTTCTAATGTAAAATCAAGGATCTTAAAAAGAATTTCCGTTCTTTTCCGTCCATTTGATTCCCAACTTGACTTGTGTGTACACCGTAGTTCTAGGTAGAGGAAAAATATAAATTCTCAGGTTTCAGCAAGCTTGAGAATTGAGACAATGCCTGCTGGGAGATAATCATCCCCATGTCGCTAATAGCTTGAACAATCTCGCCGGACGCTACAGCGAAGTTTAACTAACCCCTGTATTAGCAAGCTTTAGAACTGAGAACAACGCCTCATCGCGATTTTGCCACTAGCTTGTCCAAGCTACGCGGACTCTAATGTTTCCAGGACTTACGCAACTGTCACAAGCGATGGTGCGGCGCAGCCGCACCGAGCGCCA
>NZ_JABXKQ010000114.1:6426-10346 GCF_017114945.1 Nostoc sp. JL34 | reverse complement strand
CGGTTGATGGTTAAGAGGCTTGCTGCACCTTCTTAGATGTCAAATGGGTTCTATATAGCGTTTCCCAACCTAGCGAAGTACAGCCGTAGGGGCACGGCACTGCCCATTGGTGTCAACTTAACGTGAAACCGCTTGTCCGCCAGGAATTGAAATTCCCTGCTCATAGCTAAAGTCATCTAAAGATGACTAAATATCACCAAAAATCTTTAGTCTACTTGAGTAGACTTTCGCTATTAGCCTGGGAATTCATTCCCAGGCGGGCAAAGAGGCCAAGGGTCAAGCTATTTTTTGCTTAAGTTGACACCAATGGGCAGTGCCGTGCCCCTACAACTCGCGATATAATTTTATACTGCATCTGAATGGGAACCGCTATAATGACGTTTTTTAACGTGAGTTCGACAAGTCTTATTTGACCTCTCCCCGACGCCCAGAGGAGAGCAAAAAGCTTAATTTTTCGTTTCTCCTCCCTTTCCGTTTCGGAGAGGGAGAGGTTCATTGAACTCACGTTTTTTAATCAAACTGTTTTGATTCAAGTAAAAATATTCGCTTTAATACTATTTAGATATAAGAGTGAAAATGACATAGGCACAATTTAGGAATTGTGCCTAGCAAGGATTCTGGGCAACGCATAATTAATTAAAACTACAGCGTCAAAGTAATTCGTAATTGATAATTATGATCTCTCTAAGATGCTGCAACGCAGATTCGCTATTGCTACACTATCTGTGTAAGATTGTGTACCCTCTTAATTACGAATTACTAATTACAAACTAGTAATTATTTAGTCAGCCCTTGTACCTGATTATTCTCTCCCTATATCTAACTGTACTTGCAATCCATCATTGTCACTCCCAGACTGAGCCGGTGTTAAGAAAACCGAAGTGTCTGGTTGTGATAATGATTCGTTAAAGTGGATTTTGGCTGGAGTTCTATTGTCTCTTCTATTATTATTAGAGAGACTTGCTGGATTAGTTTGCTCAAAAAAGCTTCTAAAATCGTCTTGAGCTGTTCTGCGATCAATTCCAACTAAAGAATCACCAGTTAATCTGTATTGTCCTGGATTTGAGCTTGATGCTGGTGACTGTGCGTATACTTGGCTTCCTAAGCTTGCCACAGCTACCGTAATTCCCAAGAAAGCAATAATTTTGGTGTTCATTTTTTTATCCAAATTATCTTTAATATTGCTTGTCTTTATTCTCTGGGTAAATTATTTTAATTAACTCTATCGTTAGGTTCTATAACAGTAATTGTATTGCGTATATAATTAGCCTGTCAATTATTCCTGCGGTTTTTGACATTGCCAAGTTATAACTTTTGTGTCTCTTTTGACTGGACGATTATCTGGTTTAGTTTCCAAGCGATCGCAGTTAAGTTCGTTGAGATATGGCAGGATTAAGTTAAAGATATTTAACAGTTGCAGTAGAGCGATGCCTACGGCGGGCTACGCCAACGCACTCAGCACGGAAGGCGCTAAGATTGCGTAGGCGTAGGGCGTGTTTTCAAAGTCTTAGATCCCCCCAACCCCCCTTTTTAAGGGGGGCAAAGAGTCTCTTAAAGTCCCCCTTTTTAAGGGGGATTTAGGGGGATCTAAAAAGTTAAGAGGCTAAACGAGCAGTTTGAAAACACGCCCTAGCCCGCCGTAGATGCTAACAAACAGGCGCTTTCTCACTGCCAACGACACCAATCTAGATATTCAGTATGCCTTTAAGTATCCAAGGTGTATAGTAAGTTCAGCGTAATTAAGCGGAATCGCAACTGAATTAGTTGATTTGCTATGCCAAACGAGCTTTTACAGATTTTAGTACCTGCATTTATCGGTCTGGTTTCTGGGTATCTAATTAATCAATTACCCCCACTAAGAACCTTTCGGGGTAGCAAGTTCTTGGTTATTGCTGTAGTGATTGAAGTTGCTCTCTTGTCAGGCATTTGGGCATGGTTGTCTGGAGAAGTTGCTAAAACATCAAATGTCAGAGGATTGGTTGAAAAGATTGGCATTGCGTTAGCGGGAGCTTTTTTAGCTAATATTCTCCAACTTATCTTTGGTAACGTTTGGGGTAGACAGTCTGCACAACCAACTCCCTCTCAGCCAGGGACAAATCGGGGAACTGTTGTCAGAGGGACACGGATGACAGGGAAGGGAAATAAAGCAAGAGTTACTAAAGGAGATGTTTCGGTAGAAGATACTCAGATAGACGGTGAAAACCAAGAGTTTTCTGTGACAGATGATGCTAATCCTCCATCTTCTCCCCAACAAAATAATCCTCCGAATCCATAATTATTGCTAATCGCACACAGGAACTTCTACTTTTTAATCGGATGGTGGAGGGAAGCGTTGCTAACCGAGTGCTATTGATTAAAGCTGAATCTGGTTTAGGTAAGACTTCGTTGCTGATACGGTTTAAGCATACGTTGTCTACAAAAAATACATTATGTGTGGAAATGGATCTTAAATCAGCACAGCGAGGAATTTCTTACGTCTTTTCTCGTATACGTAAGGTTTTAGGAGAACAACGTTTTCCTTGCTTAAATGCTGCTGTTGAACGATATCTTCGTTCGGGGATAGAAGTCTCTGACACCACAATAATTGGCAAAGATAATCAGTTTAGTGTGGTGTTATCTAATGTGGATGAAAGTACGCGGAATTTTCGTTTGACTGAACTACGCGAGGCATTTTTTCACGACTTGCAAAGAATTCCCCAAAAACTAGTGTTTTTGTTTGATACTTACGAAAAAGCTCCCCAAGAATTGGCAGACTGGTTAGAGGGCGAATTTTTAGCAGATGTTGTTGATACACCCAAGTTAATTGTAGTAATTGCTGGGCAGCGGATTCCTCAAGCGACAATTGAGTGGATGGATTTACATCACTGTTGTTGCTTGGAAGCCATTTTAGATAGAGAGGCGTGGTATGAGTACAGCCAAAACAAAAAACTGCCTTTCAATCGAGATGAGGTAAACATGGCGATGTTGATATTAAAAGGACAACCTCAGGAGATTGATAAGACTTTACAAGCCCTAAAGAGCAAACAGCAATGAATAGTGAGTTATTGCAGAAGCTAGCAAAGGCACAAACAGATGAGGAACGGTCTTGGATTGTCACGGAGAGTTTTCTCTTAACGCTTTCGCCTGAGTTAGCTGCGGCTGTATGGGCGGTGGTAGTGCCACACTGGTTTAATGCAGAGATTTTGGCAGCACTGCGCCCAGAATTGCAAACACAATCATCTCAGCTTTATACAGAATTGCAAGCTTTACCTTTTGTGGAAGAGTTTCCTGATAGAGGGCATAATGTTCATGATTTGACGCGGAATCTGATGTTAAAACATCTGCGTCTTGAACGTTGGGATGAGTTTATCACGTTGTCGCAACGGGCAGTTGAGTATTTTGGCAGCAGCAACGAACAGCCAGAATCTCAAATTGAATGGCTGTATCACTTGGTTGTAGTTGACTCAGAGTGGAAAGGTAGTGAATTTTGGGATTTAGCACAAAATTGGGACAATAATTTTCGTGTTGCCGAATTAGAATCGCTGATTACAGCATTATTAGAACAGATTGCAGCAGAGAGAGTAGCAACACCCGCTAAAGCAGAGGTTTATTATTGGGCAGGTAAAGCGAAGTTTCGAGTTTATAGAGCAACAGAAGCCTTAGAGCTATACGAAGCAGCATTAGCATTCTACCGCGACATAGGCGATCGCTTGGGTGAAGCTAATACATTAATAGCAATCGGCGATGTCTTGCAGTTCCTAGACCGACGCACCGAAGCCTTAGAGCGCTACGAAGCTGCATTGGCATTCTACCGCGACATAGGCGATCGCTTGGGTGAAGCTAATACATTAAGAGCAATCGGCAATGTCTTGCAGTTCCTAGACCAACGCACCGAAGCCTTAGAGCGCTACGAAGCTGCATTGGCATTCTACCGCGACATA
>NZ_JABXKQ010000114.1:0-6416 GCF_017114945.1 Nostoc sp. JL34 | reverse complement strand
ACGCACCGAAGCCTTAGAGCGCTACGAAGCTGCATTGGCATTCTACCGCGACATAGGCGATCGCTTGGGTGAAGCTAATACATTAATAGCAATCGGCGATGTCTTGCAGTTCCTAGACCGACGCACCGAAGCCTTAGAGCGCTACGAAGCTGCATTGGCATTCTACCGCGACATAGGCGATCGCTTGGGTGAAGCTAATACATTAAGAGCAATCGGCAATGTCTTGCAGTTCCTAGACCAACGCACCGAAGCCTTAGAGCGCTACGAAGCTGCATTGGCATTCTACCGCGACATAGGCGATCGCTTGGGTGAAGCTAATACATTAAGAGCAATCGGCAATGTCTTGCAGTTCCTAGACCAACGCACCGAAGCCTTAGAGCGCTACGAAGCTGCATTGGCATTCTACCGCAACATAGGTTCTCGCTTGGGTAAAGCTAATACATTAAGAGCAATCGGCGATGTCTTGCAGTTCCTAGACCGATGCACCGAAGCCTTAGAGCTATACGAAGCTGCATTGGCATTCTACCGCGACATTGGCGATCGCTTGGGTGAAGCTAATACATTACAAGCAATCGGCATCTTGCAAGAAAATTTAACTTTGGGTTTAGAGTATTGTCAGGCAGCGTTAGAACTGTATACCCAAATTGGTGACAAGTATAGCCAAAGCGGTAATTTAATTTACTTTACATCTAAAATTCTCTTAAAACTGGGACGGCAAAAAGAGGCTGTAGATGCGCTCAATCGCGCTATTGAGCTTTCTAGAGAGATTCCCTATCAAATCTTTGTAGAAAATGCGACAGCCAAACTCCAAGAAATCCAAGAAAATCACGAGTTTGATTAACAAAATCACGAGTTTGATTAACAAAATCACGAGTTTCATTAACAAAATCACGAGTTTGATTAACAAAATCACGATTTTCATTAACAAAATCACGATTTTCATTAACAAAATCACGATTTTCATTGACAAACTCATGATTTTTGCGTTAAATACTGAATTAGTCGTTATATTAAATACTAATTTTTGAGGACTTTACTGAGCTAAGATCCAGCTTTAGTGAGGCAAACTAGCTCTAAAGCAGATAAAAAGGATATATTTATGTCGCGTCAAAAACGTACATACCGCGTTCTAGAAAAAGCTGAATTCAGAACGGCGGGACTTAAAGCCATCGATCCGACTATGGATTTTGGGGATGGGCGCAACTTAGAAAGCATGACACAACTAATTGAGCAATACCGTACCAAGATAGATGCTTATAATACTGCTCTAGCCGTGATTGACTCTTCTAAAACTGAGATGGACGAATTGGACAGGAATTTAAGCGATCTAACTGAGAAAATGCTCCTGGGAGTTGCCTTTAAGTACGGCAAAGATAGCCGTGAATATGAAATGGCAGGTGGTGTTCGCAAAAGCGATCGCATCCGTAAAAGCACAGCAACCCGCTTGAGAGCAACCACAGAGGAAGCAACCACTAAGAGTGCTAAAACTGCATAAAAAGCGCCCTCAGACTCAACTCTAGGCTACTGAGACAAAGCCTGTTTTTAGCAAGCTTTTAGGCATGAATAAGAGTTATACAAGCTAGAACAATAACTGCTAATCGCTCTCATATTTGAATTTTGCATCGTTCTGTTGTCTAGAACAGCAATGAAGGCAAAACTTCAGTGATTCTTCTGCTTTGTACTTTACTTTAGTCATCAGGAACTTTACGTAACTCTATTGATGTAACTATAAGTAAAGTCGGTAAAATTCGTGAGGTTTAACAGATATAAATTAACTAAAATTAGCTTTAAATAGCAGTCAATATCTGTTAACCAAAACAAATTTGTAATAACCGCTCGATTGTTTATAAGCAATTATTGCTCAACATAACTTTATCTACTGATGAGCAACTTGAATAACCAAAGACTAAAACTTAAACTTCATCAGTTGCGCTTAGTTCCATATCTAGCAATTGGTTCTCTGATTTTTTATTTCAATTCCAATCTAGATTTAAACTACATAGTTAAAGGATATTTAGTCTTAATGGAATCTCAGCTATGTATAATCATTATTTATTTGTTGACAGTAAAATTCGCTAACAAACCTCATAAATAATCAGGGAAGGACAAACCTTTTGCTTGTATTGTATGCCAATAGATATTTATTAGATTTAATTAAGGAAGGAAATGCCATGAGGACTAAATCTACAGCAATTATACTTTGCTTTTTTGGCGGGTGGCTGGGAATTCATAAATTTTATTTAGGACAAAATGTAGCAGGTATTTTATACTTATTGTTTTTCTGGACTTGTATTCCATCTTTAATAGCCTTTGTTGAATTCTTCGTGCTAGTTTTAATGTCAGACACCGAATTCAATACAAATTATAATCAATTGATAGCAAGCACAAGTGGAGCAGTATCTGCCAAAGGTGGAGCAGTATCTGCTAAAGATGCAACCAGTGCGTTAGCTGATTTAAAAGGCCTTTTTGATTCTGGGATAATTACCGCAGAAGAGTATGAAGAAAAGCGGCAAAACCTTCTGAAATCTTTGTAAATTAAAAATATTAGTCGATTTATGATGTCACAATCTAAATCTTGGTTTCAACAAACTCCTGCTTGGGTGTGGTTATCATTAATTCCGACGTTAGGGGGATTTGCTATTGCTTATGCAGGTTATAAATCCAAGACTAAAACTTGGATAGGAATAGGAATTATCATCCCTACTTTAGCTTTAGCTTTATCCGCAAATAGTTTAGCATTTGTCATCTGGATAGCTCAAATTGGCGTTGCCTTTTACCTTAAAAAAGCTTTTTTAGTCAAAATGTATCCCAAGAATTTACCAGTTCCCGAAGAACAAGAGCTAGCAAACTTAGTTGCAACTACTCGTGACAAAGTAGATATTAATGAATGCTCAAAACATGAACTGGTTAATTATTTAGGGCTACCGATAGTTTATGCAAATAATATCGAATCCTTGATGAATGAGGGATATGTTTTCACTCATGTAGAAGAGTTAATCGAAATAGCGGGAATTCCCGAAAAGCAGGTAACTCGAATTACACCACTGATTACTTTTGGCTACAACTACAGAAAAGAAGCTGATTTTTCTTGGAAACGATTAAACACATATTCAACTGATGAATTGATTACCTGTGGATTGGATGGAGCGATCGCAGAACAAATTGTTGCCGAAAGGCAGCAACGAGGTGAGTATAAATCATTGATTGATGTAAAGCAGCGGACTGGATTACCATTTACTACTTATCGCCACATAGCTTAGAGGTTGTTTTAAAAGTATTTAATTGTGATTTTAGGCACTTGTTGATCCCCCCTAACCCCCCTTAAAAAGGGGGGAACTGGAATCAAAGTCCCCCTTAAAAAGGGGGATTTAGGGGGATCTAAAACTTTTTGCTACCGATAGGAGGACTTTTCCAACATTCTCTTAGACTCTCCATTCCTCCGCTTTTTTCCAAGGAAGTTTGACTGTAAATCGACTACCTTTGCCTAACTGACTTTCAGCATGGACAGTCCCACCGTGCAACTCAACAATTTTTTGCACCATCACTAATCCTAAACCAGTGCCTGGAGAACGATTGGTAGAGGCGTTTTCAACCTGCACAAAAGGTTGAAATAATTTGAAAAGGTCATCGGAAAGCATACCAATACCTGTATCTACTACGCTGAAAAAGATATATTCATTTGTAGAAGTTGGCTGGACTTCAATCCAGACTTCACCTCCTTCTTTAGTAAACTTGATAGCGTTAGTCAACAAGTTGATAAATACTTGGCAAATCCGGCGTTCATCAACTTGGATGAGTTCAAGTTCTTCAGGTACTTCTGCCCTCAACCGAATATTTTTCTGGAACGCCAGATGTTTGACAGAACTCAAACTGAAGTCACATATTCCCTGAATCGAAGTAGCAGCTAGTTGCAGTTCTATTTTGCTGGATTCGGTGCGGGTAAGATCAAGGATTTGGTTAATCAATTCTAGTAGGTTCTTACCGCTGGATTCGAGCATAGTTAGGGACTGGCGCTGTTCTTCACTCACAGGGCCGTATACTTCATCTTGGAGTGCCTCTGTGATTCCCAAAATAGAGTTTAAGGGAGTCCTCAGTTCATGGCTGATATTTCCTAAAAAGGTGCTTTTGGCACGATTTGCCACTTCGGCAGCTTCTTTAGCCTCACGCAGAGCGGATTCTGCACGTTTGCGATCGCACACTTCTAAAGTCAGGGCGACAAATTCCGCAATTGAGCTAACGAAGTTTTCTTCACTCAGTTCCCATCTCCGGGGAATATCAACCTGTTCATACAATACTGTTCCCACCACCTCACCCCCAACCCAAAGGTCAGTATTAATTAGGGATACAATATTTTTTGGTTTTAGTAGTTCATTCCATAATTCTTGTACTCGCGGATCGGTGCGAGTGTCGGTGACTGTGATAGTACGGGCAGATGCCAAAGCTCTAAAGTAGATGGGATAATCTGCAAGGTTGCGTTCTAGACTAGCCGAATGTCTTTGCTTGTTCCGTTCATAGAGATTTATACATTGTAGTTTGGTGCGATTGCTATTGAATAACCACACACTTACTCGCTCTACTTCTAAGGCATTGGCTGCTTTTTCTGTGATGACTTTGAATGCTGTTTCTAGATTTCCTTCAAAAACCGCTTTGTGATTTGCCAGTTCTGCCAATACTTGACTATGCTGGCTCAGTTTTTGCTCATTATTAATGCGTTCTTTAATCTCTTGCTGTAATTCTTGAGTTTGCTGCTTGACTTGCAGTTCTAAATCTTCATTTTTGGTAATCAGTGCAGTAAAGGTTTTGCGTAACTGCTGCGCCATCTCGTTCAAAGATCCACCCAGCACCTCCATTTCCTTGATGCCCTGTATGATCACCACTGAGTCTTTATCATTGGGAAAATCGGCTAAATCTTTTGTTGCCCTGCTGAAGTACAAAATGGGCTGAGTTATCCAACGGGCGGTGATAATACCCAGTAGAGTCGCTAGTCCTAATGCTCCCAGACCAAGAAAAATTGTAATTTGAGTGTTGCGATCAATTTGTCCCATAAAGTCTGCTTCTGGGACAGCTACTACTATTAACCAATTGATATTTGGTTCGCCCTGTAACGGTCTAACTTCTAAAAATTGTCGTTTGCCATCAAAGGAGAAATCTAGTTGCTGTAAACTTTGAATTTGGTCAAAGTTACTAAATTTAGTTGCTAAATATTTAGCGGTTGCTTGAGTCAAAGAATTGCTACTCTGGGAAGCTGCCAACCGAATGGGTTTACCATTTTGGAAGCGGAATGGTTCTTCAGTTGTGGAACTTGCGACTAATAGCCCCGATGGCTCGATAATAAAAATTTGCCCAGACTTGCCAACTTTAATATTTTGCAGCAAATCTCCAATTTGTGATACATGAGTTTGAGTGCTGTTAACTCCGAGTAATTCACCTTGGGAGTTATAAATGGGTTGAGATGCACTAATCAGGAGCGTTGGTTCAGTGCGGGGTGTAAAAATCTGACTAAAGCTGAATTTTTTGGCGGTAACCGCTGTTTGATAATCAGGACGCGATCGCGGATCATAGTTTTTGATCACCTCTGGTAGTTGGGTACGTTGACCTTGAGGGTCAATTCTGTAGGTGTAGAGGTCGTACCCTGTTGACTTTCCGGCTTTTCTGAGCAAAAATTGGCGATCGTTGAGCTTCTCCACCGTTAGATGTTCTTGCTGTTCATTGCTTGCAGTTATTGCCAACGCATCTGGAAAAATCTTTAACTGCTCTATTAAATATGACTCCCAAGTTGCAAGATTCTCAATCTTCAGCAACCCCATATTCATAACATTTTGATTACCGCCAAGTACCTGACGCGGAGTTGACAGATAACTCTGTAAATTCTGCTCGACTCGATTGGCAACTTCAAGACGCAATTCGCTAGCTACCTCATTGACTGCTTTTTGCCCATTGCGGATTGATAAATATGCAGTCAATCCCACAGCTAGCAAGATTTGCAGCATAAACAATACTACCAGGATGCGACTTAGAGGTACGCCTTTAAACAGGGAAAAAACACCACCTTGCCCAGTATTTTTGTTCATCTGCCCACTCTCCCTGCTCCCCCTTCCTGTCCTGTAGTACTGAGTACAACACCTGGACTTAGCTTTCCTGGGGCTTATGCATAATTTGTACTCGGTCGGATCAAGTGCCAATATACCACTTCTGGCAAAAGAACAAAATGTTACTTAACTGCACTTGTAGATTTTACCAACCAAAATATAGCGATTCTCGTTTGTATGCAATCCACTCGGAATCTCTGTTTTAAAAGACTATAGCGGTTCCCATTCAGATGCGGTACAAAATTATATCGCCAGTTGTAGGGGCACGGCAGTGCCTATTGGTGTCAACTTAAGCTAGAAATAGCATACTGATTGGGTGTTGTTCAC
>NZ_JABXKQ010000050.1 GCF_017114945.1 Nostoc sp. JL34 | reverse complement strand
TCAAAAATCTCAGCAAATCAGAGCATTTTTCTCTCACCAGAGACATAAAAGAGCGCTATGGTTCTACATTCTTTGCTGGTAATTATTTAGATATAGCCATTGAAAAAGGAGAGAGGCATACTTGCTTCTTCCCTTATGATGACCCTATTACAGGCTTCTGTTTACCTGAGCATGGTACTCACCCTGATTATCCTTATTTACCTAAAGGTGGTCCAAACTCTTTATTTTTTACTGGAGTAGATGTAGCTGGAGATACTAATGGTGACTCAACTGTACTCACTACACTTCAATATATTGATAGAGAATTAAGGGTAGTAGCTTTTGAAAGGATTAGTAAAACTCCACTCTTTGACCAAAATGGAACCATTGAGAGAATTAGAAGAAGATTAAATCAATTCTCAGGAGACCTGTACTATGATGCGACTGCACTAGCAGGTCAGTACCTGAAAGAAGCTATAGAGAAGGAACTTGAGCCTGAAGAAGTCTTACGCTGCACACCTATCAACTCTACTAAAAAACCTGCTAAGAATAATAAGCATAACCATAAAACTTTTATGCTTTCTAACCTAGCAGGGATTGTAGAAAAGGGTAAACTTGTAATTCCTTATGATGAGCAGGATCGTCTAAAGCAACTTAAAACTGAAATGAGATTTTATAAGTTAGATGACAAGGGTCTAGCCACAGATACTGTTATGAGTTTAGCTTTAGCTGCTTATGCCTGGAAGAGAAGAGAGAGTAATAATACTTACTACGATGAAGAGGAGGGTGTAGATTATTTAATGGATAGGGTTGCTTAGTGAGTTTAATTTATTTATTTCTTCCATCATACGTAAAAATCTTGCTACTGTATAATCAGCCATTTTAGGACTCATATTGTATACATTAAGTATTAATCTAAATGTAGCATAGTTTTTTTCTTGAGCAGTAAGTTTAATAGGAGAATCATTTGCCGTTAAACAACCAATTGCTTTACAAACAAACTCAACTCCTGCTTCTTCATGAAAGTAATGGGGGTTATCCTTATAAGTATTTACACACCACAAACCAAACTCATAAAATATTTTCCATCTCTCACTACGAAAGTGTAGTGCTAGTTGATTAAATTGAGTTGCAGAAATATCAGAACCCTCACCTCCGCGACAAAAATTATTGAGCGCTTCCTTATATAAACTACTTTTTTGATAGAAATATATTCTCTGAATTAAAAAACCATTTAAGTCTAGTTTTTCTTCTATTGTACTACTAATATATTCATACTCAGTTTGAGTCATATCTTGAACAACACTTCTTGTAAACAAGTCAAAATTACTCATTAGCTACTATCCTTTATTAATAATTTGATTGAATGTAATTAATCAAACTGTTGCTGTGGTTTCCTGAGATACCACAACACATCAGCTTTATTGGCAATAACACAAGAGGCGTGAACTTAATCACAATCAACCCAAGAGTTATTGCTTGCAAGCTGAAGCTTCTGACCAGCTTCACAGGCTGTATCAAGCCTACTCAGTGAAAACCTTAGTGTCAATATTTACTAAATATATTAAAGCTGTTACTTTACATTTCTTAATATAGTTGTCTTGACTTAACTTATCCTTATGCTGAGGCGGCCGCTTAAGGTGTATAGTAATCTGATTGAGAGATATTTGAGAGATACCCGATTGGAATTGGCATTAGTGCAGAAAATGGTCAGACATTTAGGCGGCTCAATTCATGTAAATAGTGCAGCAGGTCAAACCACTTTCACCGTCAGATTCCCCTTTTAACTGGTTTTTTGGGGCGGCACTGGCTAAATGTCAGATGTTGTGCTACTATTGTTATTTGTGTGGGTGACTAGCTCAACGGTAGAGCAGTAGACTCTTAATCTATTGGTTGCGGGTTCAAATCCCTCGTCACCCATTTTTAACTGTTTGTTGTACATTAACTAAGTTATTTATCACAGTTAAATGACTAATTTTGTTGTTCTTCTGCGACTCGTTTGAGGCGGCGCAGTTGGGCTTGCATATCTTCTTTTGTCCAAGATGCGGCAAAGGTGTTGAAACCCCAATTAACTAAAGGGTTAGGGATATCGTACTCAAAACGGTTCAATAGAAGCGTTCCCTTTGCTGTGGGTTGACATTCCCAGCGATCGCGCCCTTGAAAAAATCCCTGAAATTCCCAGACTACCAAACCTGGTTGTCGTTCCACAACTACGCTATTCAAGGTGGGTTTTAGCAGAGGAATTTGAATTATAAAACGACTTTGACTGCCGACATCGGTGCTCCAGGCTTTGCCTACAGGTTCGCAACGGAGGACGGGATTGAGCCAGCGGTGCATGAGAGCTAAATCGCTAATACAGCGCTCTACCACCGTAGCCGTAGCATTAATTTGAATCGATTGTTCCAAAACTTGGGACATTCCACATCTTTGGTGCTGTTGCTGCAATTAGAGTAACGCAAAATCCAATGCCCCATGTCAGTAGATTAAATCTAATATGAGTAACAAAGTCAAAAATTAGTCTTGATATCAATAAATATATGTATGTTTTTACTGGTAAATTGATAGGCAAAACACTGACTCAGTGTTTGCGGCGAATACTTAAGCTTAATTCCCGAAAACTATGAACACAACTTGGCAAGGAATAACCCAGGTGATAGGAGTTGCTTTGTCTACGAGGGTGCAGCAATTTTTGGCACAATCGCCCAGCCTGCAACAGGTGCAACCAGTAGTGAATCAAGGAATTGCTGATGTGCAAGGTATTGTTCAACAGTTGATTCTGTTTACACCCCGTCTACTGGGGGCAGTGGCAATTTTATGTGTAGGTTTGCTAATTGCCTTCGGTGTAGCGGCGCTGACACGAGGAATCCTCAAGCGCACAAACATAGATAACCGCATTGCCGCAGGGGTAACGGGTCGTCAAGATGTTCCCCAAGTGGAGAAATTTATCTCCAGCTTAGTCTTTTGGAGCATTATCCTGTTGACGGCAGTAGCTGTTTTACAGACATTAGATTTGGAGGTAGCCTCTCGACCCCTGAATAGTTTTCTCAATCAACTTATTGGTTTTTTGCCAAAGGTAGTTGGTGCGGGAATCCTTTTAGGAACCGCCTGGTTTTTGGCGACCATTGTGAAGATTATCACTGTGCGTTCATTACAGGCATTGAATTTGGATGAGCCTTTGAATCCAGAACCAGCAGACAGCACACCCAGTCTCAATCAGCTGTCTCTGAGTGAGACGATTGGCAATGCTCTCTATTGGTTTATATTTTTACTGTTTCTCGCCCCAGTTTTGGATACTCTCGGACTCAGGGAGGCTCTACAACCAGTACAAGCTCTAATTACAGAAGTTCTGCTAATTCTGCCGAACATTTTAGCGGCGATCTTAATTGCTGTAGTTGGCTGGTTCATCGCTAATGTAGTACGGCGGATTGTGACAAACTTGTTGGCGACAACTGGGATCGACCATTTAGGTAGTCGCTTGGGATTATCTGCCAGTGCGGGGGTGCAACCTCTATCGAGTATTATCGGCACAATTGTCTATGTTTTGATTTTGATTCCTGTGGCGATCGCAGCGCTTAATGCTTTGCGAATTGATGCGATATCAATACCTGCGATCGCCATGCTGCAACAGGTTCTCAACGCTCTACCTGCCATCTTTACAGCCGTGGCAATTTTGATTGTTGCCTATTTCATTGGGCGGTTTATCGCGGATTTGGTTACAAGTATCCTCACCAATTTAGGGTTTAATAACATTTTCACTATTTTGGGTCTGACAACACCCAGCAGACGAATCGCAATTTCAACAGAATCAACAACCCCCCCGATTCCAACTCGCACGCCATCGGAAATTGTAGGCATTGTTGCCTTAGTGGGTATCATGCTGTTTGCCACCGTGGCGGCGGTGAATATCTTGAATATTCCAGCCCTGACAGCATTAGTGTCTGGTATTGTGATCATATTCGGGCGGATTTTGGCAGGATTGGTAATATTTGCCATTGGCTTATTTCTGGCAAATCTGGCTTTTAACATCATTACCAGTTCCGGTGAGCGTCAGGCAGAGATTTTGGGACAAGTGGCGCGGATTGCAATTATCGCCTTAGTCTCTGCAATGGCACTGCAACAGATTGGAGTTGCCAGTGATATTGTAAATTTAGCCTTTGGACTTTTACTAGGTGCGATCGCAGTTGCTATTGCACTAGCCTTTGGTCTTGGAGGGCGCGATATTGCACGAGAGCAAGTTCAAGAATGGCTAAACTCTTTCAAAGGTAGAAACTAAAAATTCATGAAGGCGCAATTTCATCTGTAAATCTGGAAAAGTGCAGATATAAGCATCAATAGTGCAGAAAGTCTATCAGCAATTTTGCTTAACAGGTTGAAATTTAGAGCTTAGAAACTCGGAGTTTGAGTGTAGAATTTGACGTTTCAACTTCTAAAGCTCAAGTTCCGAGTTTT
Organism: Nostoc sp. JL34; assembly: GCF_017114945.1. GTDB lineage: Bacteria > Cyanobacteriota > Cyanobacteriia > Cyanobacteriales > Nostocaceae > Nostoc. The sequence continues at coordinate 6,112 of NZ_JABXKQ010000050.1, read as the reverse complement.
AAAGTTCAATGGGAATAATCAGCGATCACTTTCAGGAACAAGAGATACAGCAGATTTCAAGTTGGTCAGCTACAAAAAGAACGAATAGCAGACAATATTGGATAATTTATTTATTGTAAATTCCCAAATAATCACTAAAATCAGGTGCAATCTATATAGATGGCAGAATATGACAACCTTTGTAAAATACTCGCAGAAAAATATCCCCGTGATTTTACTCGTTGGTTATTAAATCAAGAACCGCAAACGATTGAAATCTTAAAAACGGAATTGAGCATCGAACCTATACGTGCTGATTCAGTGACATTTCTGCAAACAGAAAATCGGATTTTACACCTGGAATTTTAAACCACAATCCAATCCCAAAAACCAATTTCTCTGCGGATGCTAGATTACTATGTCCGATTAACACGAAAATATCAAATTCCTGTTACACAGGTAGTTATTTTCTTGCAAGTGACAAGTGACGAAATCGCTTTTACTGAAGAATATATCAGCGAAGTCACAACCCACCGTTATCGAGTTATCCGAATGTGGGAACAAGATTCGGCACTATTTCTTGGCAATCTGGCGTTATTACCTTTAGCACCGTTAACGCGAACAGACTCAGCCCAAGGGCTATTATCGCAAGTTGCCGAAGAAATTGCTAAAATTCCAGATATCGAGACCAGACAAAATACTGCTGCTTACACGGAGATTTTAGCAGGATTGAAGTTTGAGAAAGATTTTATTCATCAATTATTGCGGGAGGAGTTTATGCAAGAATCAGTGATTTATCAGGATATTTTGCAGAAAGGAGAACAAAGGGGAGAACAAAGAGGAGAACAAAAAGAAGCTTTTCGCTTCTTAACTCGTCAGTTTAATCGGCGATTTGGAGAAATAGATTCATCAATAGTTGATAAAATCCGAGTATTATCTACTGAACAATTGGAACAATTGGGAGAAGAGTTTTTAGATTTTTCAAATGTATCTGATTTAGTTGCTTGGCTTGAACAAAATACAAGCAGCTAAAATAATTCGGATCAGAATAGATACTTGTTGAAGCTGTCTACCGCCGACTTGTCCTAACAGCTTTGTCCACTGCTATAACTCCACTTCTAGGTATTACTTTTTGAGTTTTACTTTGTGGAGTAATTCATCTTTAATCCGGTTGAGAATTGAAGTCTCATCCAGGTTTGCCAAAATCCGATTAATCACTGCTTTCGGCCCATCAGGCCCCCAAGTTGCACCATTGGCTAAATAAACTTTGGTAACTTGTCCAATACCGTAAGAAGAAACACCAGCTACTCCCCCTTGGGTGATTGCCACCGATATATAAGGGCCTAGCGCAATGCCACCCGTAGCTGTTGCAGAGATCCCAAGTAAAGTTTTTAATCCACTCAAGCCTAAATTTGCTAACAATTCACTAGCACCGATGCCACCCATACTCAGGGCGATTTTTTGTAGCAATTGTACAGCTCCGGCTTCGGTCATAGAGAAGCCATAGAGTTTAGATAAACCCAAAATCAGAGCAATATCAATGACCACACTACTTAGAATATCTACCACAGTTAGGGGATTAAGTGCGATCGCTAATGCTTTAGTCATTACAGCCTTCCAAATCAACTGATTGGCATTCTGTTCCCGAATCATCAGTTTTCGTTCTATCAACTGCTCATTGACGATATCGGCATAAAGCATGGTATTTAGAGCAACCAAGGCTTTGCCTTCACGATGCAGAATCTCCAATATTTTCAGCTTCAGTTCCTCGACTTGGGCATTCCCTGTACGCAACTGTATGCCCCTCGTACCATCAGAACGACGAATCGCCGTCTTCACCAATGGCGATGCCGCAGCCATAACAATTTCCAAAGGTGTGAGTAATTCCCGCACCCTTTCATCCCGAATTTTGTGATAAATTGCCATCCGGTCTGCTTCGGGATATTGGTCTACTTTGTTAAACACCAGAATGATCGGTTTACCTGCTTCCCGCAACTGAGAAAGGGCGGTGTATTCCAGTTTTGTCATATCGCCAGATATCACAAACAGAATTAAATCTGCTTGTTTAGCAATCTGTTCAGCTAAGGCGGCGCGGGTTGCACCATCTACTTCATCTAAGCCAGGAGTATCAATTAATTCCACCTGCGATTGACCTACACCAGGGAGAGTGACACGCAAAGCACGTTCAGTTTCCCCAATCATCTCCTCGCTAATACTCCAATTAACTGTCTGTGCAGTACGGGTGACACCGTGCAAAGGCCCAGTTTCAAATACTGCTTGCCCAACCAAAGAATTGAGTAGAGAAGACTTCCCACGTCCCACCATGCCAAAAGTCGCAATCTGCACCACCATCCGGTCTAACTTTCCCAGCATGGTTTCCAAATCAGCAATTTCCGTCTCTAACCCGGTTTTTTCTTGGGGAGTGAGGTCAAGATTGGCTACCAAATTTCGCAGCGCCGTTTGTGCTTGTTTATAGTTAAGTTCTGTTTGAATATCTTCAAAACTGAAAATAGCACTATCCAGTTCTTCCTCCCAACTGAGAGAATTTGGATCAGTGTTAGCGGAATCGCTTTGATGAGGTTCAGGCATAGGCAAGGTCGAAGTCATTTTAGATTTTAGATTTTAGATTTTAGATTTTAGATTTTAGATTTTAGATTTTAGATACACCTCCTCTACCATCCTAGTTATTTTTAGCAAGGGTTTGGCGAGATGAGAGAGAGCAGGGGAAGCAAGGGAGCAGGGAGCAAGGGCAAGGGAGAAGTTTTCCCCTCTGCCCCCGCACCACGCCCCTCTGCCTCTTTTCAATGCTCAATGCCCCATGCCCAATGCCCAACTCGTAGACTAATGACTAACAAAAAGTCATAAACTGAAAAATGCATCTAAATATAACGCGTTAGGATCTTGACTAAATTACCTGTGCGGAAAATCGTTATTGCCGGCAACTGGAAAATGTTCAAAACCCAGGCAGAAACCCAGGAGTTTTTACAAGGATTTCTGCCCCACTTAGAGGAAACCCCCCAAGGGCGAGAAGTGATATTATGTCCTCCTTTCACTGATTTAAGTGTTTTGTCCAAGACCTTGCACGGTAGCCTCATCCAGCTGGGGGCACAAAATATTCATTGGGAAGAATATGGAGCCTATACGGGTGAGATTTCTGGCCCGATGCTGACAGAAAGTGGTGTGCGCTTTGTGATTGTCGGTCATAGCGAACGACGGCAATACTTTAATGAAACGGATGCCACCGTTAATTTGCGCCTCCGAACTGCTCAAAGGTTTGGTTTGACTCCAATTCTCTGTGTTGGCGAAACCAAACAACAACGAGATGCGGGAGAAGCTGAATCACTGATTGCTCTCCAACTCGACAAAGCCTTGGTAGATATCGATCAAAATAATTTGGTGATTGCCTACGAACCGATTTGGGCGATTGGTACTGGTGAGACTTGTGAAGTAACGGAGGCGAATCGGATAATTGGCTTAATTCGTAGCCAGTTGACTAATCCGAATGTATCAATTCAATATGGCGGTTCAGTGAAGCCGAATAATATTGATGAGATTATGGCTCAACCAGAAATTGATGGTGTCCTTGTAGGAGGAGCAAGTCTAGAACCTGAGAGTTTCGCTCGGATTGTGAATTTTCAGTCAGTGTGATGTGCTTTTTTCTCGTTCCCATGCAGAGCATGGGAATGCCTAATGTAGATTTATGCCAAGCAACTTGATAATTCGAGGACGCTGTTTCGATTGGGGACAGCGGACTTATTTGATGGGCATTTTGAATATAACGCCTGATAGCTTTAGTGATGGGGGTGAGTTTAACACTTCTTCTGCTGCTTTAGTACAGGCGCAAGCACTAGTGGCTGCTGGTGCTGACATCATTGATGTGGGCGGTCAATCAACTCGACCAGGGGCACAGCAAATAACTCTGGTAGAGGAACTTGATCGGGTACTATCGGTATTACAAGTGCTAAGACCAGAGATTTCAGTCCCAATTTCTGTAGATACAACCCGCGCTACTGTAGCCAAGGCTTCTGTAGAAGTTGGAGCAGATATTATTAATGATATTTCTGGCGGCACTTTTGACTCAGAAATGTTGCCAACAGTTGCAGAGTTAGGTGTGCCGATGATTTTAATGCACATCCGGGGAACACCACAGACAATGCAACAACAGACTGATTATCAAGATTTGCTCGGAGAAATTTATAGTTTTTTGGCTCGGCAAATTGAGGCAGCAACTACTGCGGGCATTGACCTGGATAAAATTATTATTGATCCTGGTATTGGTTTTGCTAAGAACTATGAGCAAAATTTAGAAATTTTTCGCGGCTTGCGATCCCTAACAACACTCAACTGTCCTATCTTGGTAGGAGCATCTCGTAAAAGTTTTATTGGTCGCATTTTAAATCAACCAGATCCCAAAGCACGAGTTTGGGGAACGGCAGCAGCTTGTTGTGCTGCTATTTTTAATGGCGCTGATATCCTCCGAGTTCACGATGTTCAAGAAATGCGCGATGTTTCATTAGTCGCCGATGCCCTATTGAGACAAGCCGCACAGCCTAATTATTAGGTATTACTACCGTTCTTCAGTTTTTTTGCCATTACCTTCTTGATTTACTGACTCAGCTATCAACTCCTGAAACATTTCAGTTGAGTTAGCTGGGTCTACAAAGACAATTTTGGCATTATTACTCTCACCAAGCTTTTGACTGGCATCTACGTAATCTTGAGCTACAAGATACCGTAGAATGTCCCTACTGTCAGGGTTAGAACGGAGAGCTTGAGAAATAATTTGCACTGAAGCCATAGTTCCTTCTGCTTTCTTAATGGCAGCTTCCTTTTCCCCTTCTGCTTCGGTAATCAGCGCCCGTTTTTTGATTACAGCGGCTTGCTCCTCTTCCCTAGACTTTCGGACACTCTCAGGTAGAGTAATTCTCTGAATATCTAACCGGAGAATATCAACTCCCCAATCTGCCGTTATATTATTTAACTGGTCTAAGATAGCTGAATCCATCTCTGCTCTGGAGACGTTGGTCTGCTCTAGGGTATTCTGAGCAATAATTTCCCGGAGTGTGGTTGTGGTCAACTGTGTCAGTGCCCCTTGGAGATCCTCAATAGCGTAAAAGCTTTTCTCAATATCTCTAATGCGCCAGTATACAATAGCATCTACTTCCACGTAAATATTATCTTGGGTGATCACATTCTGAGGCTTGATGTCTAAAAACTGCTCTCGTGTAGTATCTTCCATCACAACCTGATCTACCAAGGGAACAATAAAATTCAGCCCCGGCTTAAGTTTCCGATGATACCGCCCCAGGCGTTCGACTAGGGCTTCATTTCCTTGATTAATCAGTTTTGCAGAACCTAATGCATAACCTATAAGGGCTAAAACTATAGCAATAATTGGCTCCATGTATGCTCCTATTCAGCTTTTGGGAGAATTTAGTATCAAGGATATGCTACTAGCTTGTCATATCTTTGAGTTTAATGTTTTCAGTCTGTAATTTTATCAACACCAGCAGCGATGTCGAGTCGCTACATGTCTTGTACATATTCTGTAAGTAGAACTGTTTTGCAGAATGCGTAGAAGCTCTGCTTCTTGTCGTCAGACATCGCTATTAAAGCACCTTGATAAAATGCTGGCAAGGACTACTTTATGTAATTAACATTACTTGTACTGACATCTTCAGACAGCCTAGACTTCCATTCAGTATATTCACGGAAGTTAAAATAAATTAATTTTACGTAAGATTTAGGAGAATTTTAAAACCTCCAGTATAATCGGATTAAAATTGGCTTCAGCCATTAAAAATGTAAAAATATTATGGGTAGACTATTAATCAGACTTATAGGTTTAATCCTACTTTTTACAGGCTTATACTTTTTTGGTCAAAACATTATATTTGTTAGTGGTTACTATATACCTTTTTCTAACAGATTACCCGCTACTGTTGCCGTATTAGCGATTATGGCAGGTGCATTTACATTGGTATTTTTTCGGAGAGAAGCTAGTAATTTTGGATGGATTTTGTTAGGGATTGGCATAGTACTAGTTTTCTTCAGTGGTGGAGTATTTTTCAGATCAACTAAGTAGGTGGGCGGAAAAATTTACAGCTATGTAACGAAAAGTTAAGTAGTAGAA
>NZ_JABXKQ010000097.1 GCF_017114945.1 Nostoc sp. JL34 | reverse complement strand
AAAACTTCCAAAGACTGATTGTAGAGTGCGATCGCTTGTTCCACTTCCCCTTTGTTAGCGTGAATGCTTGCTATATTATGCAACGTTACTGCTTTCCAATAGGCATCACCAAGACGTTCAAAAACTTCCAAAGACTGATTGTAGAGTGCGATCGCTTGATCCACTTCCCCTTTGTCAGCGTAGATAGCTGCCAGATTCTGCAACGTCGCCGCTTTGCCTCGGACATCACCAATGCGTTCAAAAACTTCCAAAGACTGATTGTAGAGTGCGATCGCTTGATCCACTTCCCCTTTGTTGGCGTAGATCATTCCCAGATTCTGCAACGTCGCCGCTTTGGTTTGGACATCACCAATGCGTTCTGTTATTTCCAAAGATTGATTTAAAAGTGCGATCGCTTGATCCACTTCCCCTTTGTTGGCGTAGATAAGTCCCAGATTCTGCAACGTCGCCGCTTTGGTTTGGACATCACCAATGCGTTCTGTTATTTCCAAAGACTGATTGTAGAGTGTGATCGCTTCTTCAACTTCCCCTATGTTGGCTTTCAGTATCCCTAAATGATGATAAATTGATGCTAATTCTTGTTCGTTTTCTGCGGGACAAAGATTTAAAGCTTGTTGGTAATAGTTTAATGCTCGATCAACCTCACCCATTTGGTGTTCACAATAAGCAATTTGTCTGAGAACACTATGGTTTTTAGTAATTTCTAAAGTTGATTTGCACAGATGTATTGCTTCCCGAAATCGACTTTGATGCAACAAGTAGTTAACCAATAAACTAGCTATTTCCTCCGCAATTCCTTCATCCTTCCCCAACAACCCCAAGCGATGAATTTCTAACCCTTGTGCTTCCCTATAACTTTCCGCCCCTTCGCACCACAGACGATACAAAATTTGTGCAGCTTGTTTATACAACTCTTCACCCTTGGGGTTTTCTGGAAACTCTAGCAACGGTGACAAAATCCGGGGAACACGATACAACCTCTCTGTGTTGTTGGTGAGGGTAACTTCCAACAAACCCAAAAATTCAGCGCGTTGAATATGACTTTCCCAACTAGAGATATCCTCACAAATCGGGGAAATAGCAGCTAGAGGAACAGGTAACTCATACACCAACAACTTCCCCAGCATAAGACGCAAAGCTGGAGTTTGCTGCTTCAGCAATACCTGTGCCAAAATATCCTCACGAAATTCCTTTTCCTTATCTGCCATCTTTTGCAGAATCATCTCAACTCCCCTCTCCGCTTCCGGCGACTTCGGGGAATTTTGCAAAATCTTATCTAACCATTCCAACAGCCGAGGATTTCCATCTGCTGCTTGTTTGGCACGTTCCGGCAAATCTGGCTGAAATTGCCAACTGCCATTAAACGAATCCAGACGATTATACTTTTTAATTAAATCTGCCCCACCCAAAGCCCCCAGAGGTTCGCGGTACAGACGATGATTCAGTTCCGACAATGTGAAATTGTAGCGACAGGTAATAATTACCTTGTGGGGAAGTTGGGAATTTTGCATCGCCTTCAGCAACGCCAGCAGTACATCCACAACTTGTGGTTGCAAGACATAAACCCCATTGCGTAAATCCAAATTAGCCTCAAAGTCATCCAGCACAAAGGCAAAGCGCTGTTCTTTGGTATTGAGTCCTTCAGTGAAAAACTTGGTGAGACGCTGCATTAAGGGTAACTTGCCATTGAGAATATCATGCCCCCGTTCCGAGGTACATTGTTCAGCAAGGGTTTTGAGCAGTTTATCCTCATCCAGTTGCCGAAAGTTCACCAGCCTGTGATAGCCAACCATCCTTTCCAGAAGTCGCGCCGTCACAGTACTCTTACCCACACCCCCCAGTCCGTGAATTAGTACCCCTAATGAAGTGCGAATAGCTTTGAGACAACGTTGCAAAGTCCGCCGTCTGCCAACAAACTCAGAGGGTTTCGCCACCCGCACCAGTCTATCGGGATCTAAAAACAGTTCATAAGCAGGTTCCGGCACTGAGGGTAGAAAATCTCCCAACACTTCCACCAACGCACCCGGACATTCTCCCTGGACATATAACCGCAACAAATGCCAGTCACGCACATTCTGTTTAAACAACTGCTGGTAAGTGCTAGCGAGTGCTTGGGCTAATTGATATCCGGCTGCCAATTTGCCGTAGAGGTGCGCGGCGGCGGCTGTAGCTGTCCGATCTTCCACAGGCCGCCCCCAACTTAAAACCGCCCTCGCCCCTTGGGCAATTAGTGCCTCAGCCATTGAAGGGACAGCGCCTTTATCTGGTGCTTGTCCAGTCCGACACCCAGACAAAAACACCAACTTGGGAAAGCGAAACCGGAAGACTTCCGCCAGTTCTGCGGCTGTGGTTTCGTGGCGATCGCCGATTTCCGTCTCAGTGATAAAGTAAGGCGTGTAAGGTGCCTCATCTTTAATTGAGGCGTGTCCTGTGAGGTGAAACACATCAAAGTCATTAAAATAGCGACTCCACACCTTACCCAACTCGCTAACGCAACCGCTTTCTTCCACCCGCAAATCAACAGCAAAATCTCGCGTATCTGCCAGAATTCTCGCTTCTTCCTGTTCAAACTCTAACTTTGGTTCCACATCTTCCGGATCGGTTGCCATAAACAATACTCGCAATTGTCGTGCTTCCACAGAAAACGTTTCCGTTTCTTTCTCAATCCAGCGCAGAGGTAACACCACTGGATTAACCCGCTTCACCAAAAAATCCTCACCATCATGCAGCACTTCCCAAGGTAGATGTGCCAATTTTTTATCAGTATCAATGGCAATTACCAACCCTTCACCGCGACAGTTAGCAATTCCCCGACTCAACCAGCGTCCATCCCCATCCAACCAAAAAAATAACTGCTTCCCGATTCCTGATAAATTGGGCAGCAGTTTATAGTAATCTCGTTCACCTTGCTTGAGGAAATCAGCGATTTCTGCTAATTTCAGGCGACGTGATTCATAGTGCTTTTGTTGAGGTAGCCAATACCTGAGTTCAACTGTTTCCTGCGTACATTCCCGAAGTTGAATGCGGATAGTTTGCACTTATTTGCTGATAGATTTGAGGATTTCCGTGATTTCCTCTATAGTAGCTTCTTCGAGTAAAATCCTGTTTCCAGTATCAGGGTCAAGAATTACCACATCAAATTGCTTCCCAGGATGAGATTTATCCCATTCTTGATACCATTTGCGAATTTGTTCAGCTAAAGCCGCAACACCACCCACAATGGTAATAATAGTTGCGATCACCGCCAAAGTTCCCTCTCTTTGCGTCGGAACTTCATAGCTTCCCGATATTCCAGGAATTTCTAGCAAAGCCTCGGCTGCTGCTGCTGCGCCTTCCCCTTCAATTCCAACTTGAATTTCTGCCATAGCTCATCTGCGAATTTATACAACATACTGTATATTCTGCGTTGAATTGAGGATAATATTCACGCAAAGACACAGAGACAATTGCAAAATTATTTACTTAGTGTTGTACCAATTGTCTAAAATAAGACAACAGACCCAAACCTGGAAACCCAGATTAAATCTGACTTTCTTCATTTTTAAGTTTTAATTTTTAATTTTTAATTGATATGTCTCTTGCTCCTTGGCGAGGTGCGATCGCTCATGCACTCCATCGGAACCGCAGCCTTGTTTATGCCCGTTACCTGCAACTAGCAACGCTACAAGCGAATGGTCGCCCCGCCAATCGTACCCTAGTTTTTCGCGGCTTTCTGGAAGATACAAACCAGCTAAAATTTATCACCGATAACCGTAGCGCTAAAGCCGACCAAATACAGCAACAACCTTGGGCAGAAATTTGCTGGTACTTCCCCAATACACGAGAACAATTTCGCATCACTGGCTGTTTGACCCTGGTAAACGGTGATGATTCCAATCGGGATCTACAGCCAGCACGAATCGCAATGTGGCAAGAATTAAGTGATGCGGCGCGTTTACAGTTTGCTTGGCCGCATCCTGGTAAACCCAGAATCCAAGAAGCAGGAGCCTTTGAGCCATCACCACCCGATCCAGTTGAGCCAGTGCCTAATTTTTGTCTCCTGCTACTCGATCCAGTGGAAGTAGACCATTTAGAATTACGCGGCGAACCACAAAATCGATGGCTTTACTGCCGTAATGACCACCAACAGTGGACTAGCGAAGCGCTTAATCCGTGAAGTCAAGAGTCAAAAGATTGACCCTTAACCCAACCCTTAACATTTAACTAAATGCCAGCACCATCTAGAAATTCCTGAATAGTCTTATCCTTGAGGTTGCACCAGCGAGTATCGTGGATTAGCTCATCCTCTTTCGTTGCTAAAGCACCCACCAAAACAGGAGTTTTTTCTGAAGAATTGTTGCGCTGAAGAGTTTGTATTTGTTCTTCCAACGCCTCAATGCGGTCTACTAAAGCACGAATTACTTGAGCTTCTGAATCTGGTAAGTTATTGTGTTCAAGAGGTGAAACCCGAACTCCAGAACGATACATGATGCGCCCAGGCACACCTACCACAGTACAGTCTGAAGGCACATCTCTGAGAACAACAGAACCAGCACCAATACGGACATTATTGCCAATTTGGATATTGCCCAGTACCTTCGCTCCAGCTCCGACTACGACGTTTTCACCCACAGTAGGATGGCGCTTACCACATTCTTTACCAGTACCCCCAAGGGTGACACCTTGATAAATTAGAGCATAGTCTCCCACGATCGCAGTTTCACCAATTACTACACCCATCCCGTGGTCAATAAACACACTTTGCCCAATTGTTGCACCAGGGTGGATTTCAATTCCAGTCAAAAACCGAGCCAAGTGAGAAATCAGGCGGGGAATAAAGGGAAGACCAACACTATACAGCCAGTGAGCCAGCCTATGGAATAACAGGGCTTGCAAACCAGGGTAACAAAATAAAACTTCCAACCAGTTACGGGCAGCTGGGTCACGTTCAAATATGATACGAAAGTCAGCACGCAGTATAGATAGCACGAGATAGCACCCTCGGAAAGCACAACAAGCTACTCTCCCATATTATCCTCTCTGTAACACCTAAAAATTAGGCATAGGGCATGGTTATTCTTCTTCTTATCCCCCTTGTCCCCCTTGTCCTCTTGTCCCTACTCCCTACTCCTTATCACTCCTGCTCCACTTTCAGAGTATAGTCACGCTTGACCCCAGGATTAAATGTACCTACCCAAATCCGATAGGTGCCACTTTTCCAGTTGCGATCGCTAACGCTAGCATCTTTACTTTTACCAGTGTCATCGCCGCAACGAATCATAGTATTATCTGGGCCTTGGATAAGTAAAGTTGTGTCGGTGTTGTTGCTATCGATTTGGATTGTTAGCTGGGAAAAGTCCTTTTCCAAAACCATAATATGATCTGGATTGGGATCGGCAAAACCAATACAAGCTTTTTGATCGCGATCGCGGTTACTTATAGCAGACAATGAGTAAGAACCACCTGTAAACCCCTGCATTGTTCCTTGTGCTGGATTAAAATTTGCTGATAAGTTGAAAGTACCAAAATTCGCTGTCTCTGCTATTGCAGGGGTAGCTGTAATGGCGGTAAGTATAGCCAACAACCAGCTGCTGCGAAACTGAAGTCGGGGGCGACAGTCTTTCATAGTAGCCCTCCAACAGGCTTTTAAAGTAGTAATGATATATACATATTCTAGTGAAAAAAATCCAGTGAAATTTCAGTTGGTTGTGCCACATTAAAATGTGACACAATTAATGACTTTGAAAGCAGGCAGATAATTGCTAGGTTGTATCTTGATCTAAATAAATATAATGAAAAAAGGCAAAAGGTAAAAAATTATTTTACCTTTTGCACTTTGACTCTCTATGAAAATCTCACGAATTATGGAGTTTGAAGAATACGCCACCTTTAAGCGATCGCGTGTCAGTTCCATAACTACTAACTGTGAGCGATCGCAGGTTGTTAAAAAATGGTTTACCTAAAACTTCCACTAGTTTGAGAATCGGTACTTGACGCTCTAACAAATTCTGGCTCTTTCTCCAATCAAGATATATATAGCCTTGATTTGGTAAGGGAATTGTAGCAATACTATCTTTGAAATTAGGATTGTCAATTATGGAATTATCCTTGGTTGTGAGAATTTCATCCATCGTCTCTAAGTCAGAGGTGAAAATTTCGTAATTTCCTAAAGTTGTATGCAAACCCTGTACTTTTGTTTCAATGCTGAAAGATGCTCCTTCTTTGACATCACTTTTTTTTGTAGCGGTGGTTAACTCTGTCCAAGCAGAGATTTTTTGCTGATCTATAGTCAGGGTATTAATGCTGAGTCCGTTGGATGAGGCGATCGCATCTAATCGAGCAACGCCTTGTTCTACACCTTCGGATTTTTCCACCACAAAAATCCAATGGGGGGTTGTTTGCTCTTGATCAGGTAACAATGCTATGGCATATTCTCCTTGTACCCAACTGAAAATATCCTTTGGTAAGTTTATACCCCAGCTTTTTTGAACATCCGCCAAAGGTTTTGCTAACCGAGAAACCACATCTTCCCCAGAACCATATAGAGTTGCTGTTGCTTGTTTCCAGAGTTTAGTTAAATCACTGTCACCCAAATTACTCAAATTCGAGCCAGAAATTGCTAACCCTGCGGACGCTGGAACATACTGCAATGCTCCCACAGGTTTAGATAGCGGTGTAGATGGAGAGACAATTTCCGATGAAGTCAGAAAGGTAGTTTCCGTCAGTAATCCTTTAGGATTTAACACCAAGGATATAATTTGGCTGTTATAAAGTTGTTCTGGTAACTCTAAGCCTTGCCATTTTGCCACGATAGGAAGATTCAAAAATGCTACAGCTAAACTACTTTTGAGCCGTTCTTTGATGGCTTTTTGGTATTCTGGGGAGCTAGTTAAATTCAGATCGGGCGCTTGGACGTTATTGATAGCATCTCGTAGCACTTTCGGATCGTTGGCAAATAATACAAAGCCTTCGCCGACAACAGCACCAGCAAGCAAGTCTTGTTCTGGTTGAGAATTGTCAGAAATCAGTTTTACGCCTTTATATTGTTCGACAGCTAAGTTTGCTCCAGCTAACGCTCGTTTAGAAAACAACAATTCAACAAACTCCCGGCTTTTCTCCGGTTGCTTGGTTGCTAGTGCCAACAGATACCCTGGCTGCTGTCCGTTTTCTGGATCGCGATCGATATCTAAGGTGGTGATAGCTAATGTAATTTCATTCCCTAACCAGGGTTGAATGTCTTGTTTGTAATCTATGCCACTCTTGGCGAATAAACTGGTTTTGAGTTTAGATAGTTCCTCTTCTCGATCCAACGCCTGCAAACGGTCAGGATTCGCCAGTAATGAAACCATTGCAGGGGAAAGTTTCGACACAAATATGGCTGCACCAGGCTGGGAGGTAGAAGCAATGAGATTACCCGGACTTTTGGCGAAAAACCAGTAAAAGCCAGCGATCGCAATTACTAGCAGTGCGATCGCCCCTGCGACGATAAAACCAATAAATGAACGTTGCCTATTCACATTAAACCTATTAAAAAAGACGATTTACAGCCATTTAAGCAGAAAGCCTAGCAGAATTAATCAACCCTCTTCAGAATGGATGCTGATGCCAAGGCAGAGATTTTCTGTCACCATAAATAGTATTAGGACTGTTTACGAAAACCTCATGACAGGGAACTCATGAACCAAATTAGTGTAGAAGAACTGGCGCAACGGCTTTCTTCTAGTGACGCAAGTATTCAGCTAGTAGATGTGCGTGAACCAGAAGAATTGGCGATCGCTAGCATTGAGGGCTTTGTCAACCTACCTTTAAGTCAATTTGCCGAATGGGGAGATCAAGTACCTAACCTCTTCAATCCCCAAGCTGAAACTCTTGTCCTATGCCACCACGGTATCCGCTCTGCCCAGATGTGCCAGTGGTTGATTGCTCAAGGTTTTACAAATGTGCAAAATATTTCAGGTGGTATTGATGCCTATTCCTTATTAGTAGATCATTCAATTCCCCAATATTAGCTTCTGCTCAGGTGGAACTCACTCTTCCATCTGGCTTTTGCTATGCTAAAAGCAGAAGTACATCACTTTAGACGCTTGCTGGAAAGCTGGGAATTTGGGCATAAAGTACATCTGCACAAAATTTTCGACTGGGCCAAATCACAGTTTAGCATTAGCCCTTTCCAGAAAATACGTATCTAATAATACTGTTGCAAGTGCAAGTTTGTGCAAAAGTACGGTTATAAAGAAGCATGGTAAGGGTAGATTAGAGCTAGTAGCTTTTGCAAAAAAAGTTGAGCTTCTATTTCAATCTTACTCTTATAGAAATGTTGTTTGTATATGAACTTTAAAGATACTTATCATAATATAGTTGTATAGTTTGCTATCTTAATTAATTATTAATATTCTTTGTTTTCGATAAAACTCACAAATTTTTTCAGAGTTTGATTAAAATTTGCCTTCAGCAAAACATACCATAAATGGAAGTTCAGTTAACAAATCGACAACAGCATATACTTTGGGCAACGGTACGTCACTACATTGCTACAGCAGAGCCAGTTGGTTCAAAGGCTTTGGTCGAAGAGTACGACCTGGGTGTAAGCTCGGCGACAATTCGCAATGTGATGGGTGTTTTAGAAAAGTCTGGATTACTCTACCAACCACATGCTTCTGCTGGACGTGTACCTTCAGATTCAGGCTATCGCATTTATGTTGACCAGCTAATTACACCTTCTCTGCGTTCGCGCAGTGTGTCGCAGACAGACGCTACGCGTAGCTTGCTTCCACGTTCCCGCAGCGTCCCGCAGGGAAGTGGTACGGAAACTTTAGGGCGAGAAGTAGAAGTAGCACTGCAAAAGCATCTTCAGTGGGAAGATCGGAGTTTAGAAACCTTACTGCAAGGAGCCGCGCAGATTTTAGCAACATTGAGTGGTTGCATTAGCTTGATTACGATGCCGCAAACGACTACAGCGCTATTGCGACATCTGCAATTAGTGCAAATTGAAGCTGGACGGATCATGCTGATTGTAGTGACTGATGGTTATGAGACACATTCCAAATTGATGGATTTGTCGCCAACACCAGAAGAAACACAACGGGATTCAGAAGTAATCGATCGCGAGTTGCAGATTGTTTCTAACTTTTTAAATAGTCACCTGCGGGGGCGAAGTCTGTTGGAATTAGCCTACCTCAACTGGAGCGAACTAGATCAAGAATTCCAACGCTACGGGGAATTTTTGAAAAACTCAGTTGCCGAATTGACTCGTCGCACTCTAGCACCGACTGCAACCCAAATTATGGTTCGGGGTGTGTCAGAAGTTTTGCGCCAGCCAGAATTTTCCCAGTTACAGCAAGTACAAACGATAATCCACCTACTGGAAGAAGAACAAGACCAACTGTGGCGATTAATATTTGAGGAACCAGAACCAGAGGATGGTAGTAAACCAAAGGTAACGGTTCGCATTGGCGCAGAAAATCCATTAGAACCGATACGCACCTGCACCTTGATTTCTTCTAACTATCGCCGAGGTTCAATACCAGTAGGAAGTGTGGGAGTTTTGGGGCCAACACGTCTAGATTATGAAAGTGCGATCGCAGTAGTAGCATCTGCTGCTGATTATCTCTCAGAAGCTTTCAGTTATTTCAATCCTTAAATCGTAATCAGGTGATATTTAGGGATCACCCACTACGGCCCTAGGCGAATGGACAATATAATAGCAGTCAGATAGCCCAATTTATAGCGGCAAAATCAATAATTAATACTACCTAAATCTTTCATGGTTAGAAAAATTGCCTTTGGCTCGCTGTGGCTGGGATTTGTTGTCTATGCTTTTTTCCTCGCGCCTCCTGAGCAACCTGGTACATTCGAGTTAATTAAAAACCTTTCTATTGGCCAGTGGCAAGGCGTTAACCCGTTAGTCATAGCACTATTCAACCTCATGGGCATCTGGCCTCTTATTTACAGTGCAGTAGTCTTTATTGATGGCAGAGGACAAAAAATACCTGCTTGGCTGTTTGCTACGGCCTCTTTTGCAGTTGGTGCTTTTGCCTTGTTACCGTACTTAGTCTTACGAGAACCAAGTAATCAGTTTTTCGGTAAAAAGAATACCTGGCTCAAGCTGCTAGATTCTCGTGTGACTGGTTTTGTCTTAACGGTAGCCACAGTTATTCTAGTTGCCTACGGTATAAGAGGAGGAGATTGGGGCAGTTTTGTGCAAGAGTGGCAAACTAATCGCTTTATCCATGTGATGAGCATAGATTTTTGCCTACTCTGCCTATTATTTCCCACATTACTGGGGGATGATATGGCGCGTCGCGGTTGGAATTCGCAGTTTTTCTGGTTAATAGCGTTGATACCGCTATTCGGCCCATTGATTTATTTATCTGTGCGTCCACCTTTACAAGAAGCGGGTGTAGAGTCCATATCGAAGCAGCCGGCGGTGAATTGAAGAATAAAGTGCGTTTTTCACAAAAGAGGACGTGAAATGGGACTGGGCGTCTCTACAAGGGTTCTGGATAACGCATAATTCATTTCTGAAAATGTCTAATCCAAAATCGTACTACCCAAAATCCCCTTTTTCAGTGAATTGGGGATTTTCTGTGGGTGCGTAAATCCCAAGAGAAAGTTTTTTCTGAAAGTACTTTACAAAACGCAATAAATTATTTAAGATGTGTAACAGGTAGTCAAACCTACCTAAAATTCATCTGCAAATAATCGCATTTATAAAACAATGACAACAACCTTACAACGTCGCGAAAGCGCCAACGTATGGGATCG
>NZ_JABXKQ010000138.1 GCF_017114945.1 Nostoc sp. JL34 | reverse complement strand
CAAAAGATTTACCTGCACTACCTCCTGCCGTTTTCTAACCGTCGAACTCACGTTAAATAAAAAGCGCCCCCTTTTGGGGAGCACTTTTTAGTGTGAATTACTTAGCCTATACAGATTTTCTAGGAAAGTGCAAAATTTTAAATCTAGTAAGGTATGTTACCGCCGAGAATACGGCACTACCTTAGATTTGAGATGTCTTAAGGAAATTCATCCTAACACAACAGCAGTTATGATGCCTTTTAGTGCGTCTGCTTCTCTATGAGAGGCTGCACCGAGGGCGAAAGAACCCGCAGGGTAACCGTTGTTCATCCTGCCTCCCCTACAAAACTTGCTCTTTATTAAATCCACATTTCTTAGTTAAGCGTTAAGCGCTTCTTCTTGATTGGTTTCGATAACGCAATCAGAAGTGGCATAGGCAACGCAGGTAAGAACCCATCCCTCGTCAATTTGATCGTTGTCTAAGAAGTTCTGATCATCTTGGTTAACTGTACCTGAAATCAGCTTCCCGGTGCAGGTAGAGCAAGAACCAGCGTTACAGGAATAGGGCAAGTCCAGATGATACTCTTCGTTAGCGATCTCTAGGATGTACTCATCATCAGGGACTTCAATTACTTTTTCGCCATCTGGAGTACGTAATGTTACATTGTAAGTTGCCATGTAAAAAATTCCTAACTCAATATAAACTCCATTTTCGATACTACGGGTTTATGTGCAGCTAGTCTAGAGTGAAATTTAGTTGATCACTCTATATCCTGAAGCGCTGAATGTGAACTGGAAGTAAGAGTAAAAAATCCTGCGATCGCTTCTGCAAATCCTTCAAAGGAACTATAATCCCTAGACACTATAGAAACATTCATACCCAACTTTCGGGCATTAGCAGTTGTATAAGGGCCGAAACATGCAACAACACAATGTTCATAATCGCTTTGCGAGTTGACCATTGTCAAAAAGCTTTCTACTTCTGCGGTGCTACTAAAGGCAATTACATTGATCATTGCTTGACGCATCAGGTTTAATTCCATACTGTAGATACTTTTGTCTAAACCCTGCGTAATATATGCGGGTACACAAGTTACTTCTATGCCCAATTTCTGCAAATCTGTAATTAAATTGGGTACAATATCAGGCTCAGGTAAACCAACAACTTCTGGAGCCGGGATCAGCACTTTTTTCTCGCGAATTTGCGGCAGTTTCCCTAATTCAGCGACAATTCCGGCTGGGCTAGATTCTGTTGGGATTAAATCCACCTTGCCAGAAAAAGATAATAAGCTTTCTGCATCTTTTCCCAAAGCACATAAGTGACATTTTTGCACTACAGATATAGGAATATTCAAATCATTTATGCGGTGAAAAAATGCCGCGATTCCGTTTCGACTTGTGAAGAGAATCCAATCAAATTCGTTTATATGGGCTAAAGCGGCATCTAACTTAGTGTAGTTTGATAAATAGCAGGTTTCGATAGTAGGCATGAAAACAGGTAAACCACCTTTTTTGATGATTTGTTCGGATAACCTATAAGCATAATTTCTCGGTGCTGTTACTAAAATTCTCTTGCCATATAGAGGTAAGTTACTAGATGGAGTCAGCAGGTTGATTTCTCTTGATTGGGTGTGCATTGGTTTGTCTCCCATTTCATTGCTATTCCACCTTAGAACGCAATACACTCGGTGTGCGTAATATTTTGCTCCGCTTGTGATCACCCAGATTTTTGTAAGAGGATGTTTGAAAAGTATTTTTGGTAACATAAAAGCCTCAAAAACCTAACCCCCAACCCCTTCCCTACTAGCGTTGGGGAGTAAGATTTAAAGCCTCTCCCCGAAACGGAGAGAGGTTTGGAGAGGGGTTTTTAGTATACTTTAAGACTTTTTAAACATCCTCTAAGAGTCAAAGTGTCGTGCTGACCGATATCCCGTCCAAAACTTAAATTCTGGGTTAAAAGGACTGGAATTTTCCCTTTCACCAAGGATAGTCATATACATCGCTTCAAATCTGAAAAAGAATCTAGAGACGTAGCACTGCTGCGTCTCTACAAGGGTTCTGGATAACGCATATTTAATTTCTGGAGATGTTTATTCAGGAACGCCAAAAAACTTATATAAATCCTAGCCATTTTTCTAGGATAAATTCTCCCCATTTTTCCGATGCCATCTGTGTTGATAAAACGACACGATATGAATATCTAAAAACGTTCGCGGAAAAATCTTATGTCTTCATTACTGGCTTTGTCCAACAGTTTAGCTGATACCGTAGAACAAGCTGGAAGTGCTGTAGTTGCTGTGAATGGGGGTACACGTGTTTCCCCAAGCGGCATTCACTGGCGTAATGGCATCATTGTTAGTTCTGATGAGTGCCTCCAGCGCTATGACGATATCACCATCACTCTACCGAATGGTAACACTGCACCAGTAACACTCGTCGGTCATGACTCTAGCACCGACATAGCTGTTTTTAAACTAGAAAATGTAGAAATACCTGTGGCAAAAGTTGGCGATGCCAAAGCGCTTAAAGTCGGTCATTTGGTACTAGGACTGGCAAGAGGTAGCGAAGGTGACTTAAGAGCAGCGATGGGTGCAGTCAGCATAGTTAGCGGTGCTTGGCGGAGTATGAATGGCGGGAATATTGACCAATTCATTCGCCCAGACATCACTCTATACTCTGGCTTTGGAGGTGGGCCGCTTGTAGATGCTGCTGGTTTTGTGGTAGGGATGAATACATCGGGGCGGCGTGGTACTGCTCTGACTATCCCCACTGCGACAGTCGATCGCGTGGTTGACCAATTAGTAGCAAAAGGACGTATTTCTAAGGGCTACTTGGGTGTGGGAATGCAACCTGTACGTTTACCAAAGAATCTGAAAACTGCTCTCAATTTAACTTCTGCAACTGGGGTAATTGTTGTCAACGTTGAGGCTGCGGGGCCTGCTGAGAATGCAGGTGTACTGCTTGGCGATGTTTTGGTAACGTTCGATGGCGTAACTGTGGGTGATACAGGTGATGTATTGGCGCTGCTCAATAGTAGCGATCGCATTGGTAAAACTGTCAATGTGCAAGTTGTTCGGGGTGGAGTGTTAATTGAGTTAGCGATCGCAGTTGGTGAACGACCTTTGTAATTCGTAATACTCGCCTCCGGCGAGAAGCAAGCTACGTAATTCCTAATTTTGAAATAGATGGCAAACACAACATTAACTAACATCGCTGCTGAATTGACAGAGGTAGCTGCTAAACTAGGCGATCGCACTGTCAAAGTGAAAAGTGGCTCTTTGGGAGTCGGTTCTGGTGTAATTTGGCAATCTGACGGACTAATTATCACTAATGCCCATGTGGCAACCAGCAACCGCGCAACTGTGGAATTGGCAGATGGCAGGGTATTTGATGCGGTGCGTACACAATTCGATCCACAGCAGGATTTAGCAGCCCTGAAAATTGTCGCCACTGATTTAACTGCTGCAACCATTGGTAATTCAGAGGCGCTACGAGTGGGTGAATTAGTCTTGGCGGTGGGTAATCCCTTTGCTGAAAGTGGTGCTGTGACAACTGGAATTATCTATGCAAATAATCCACAAGCAGTTATAGCCGATTTGCAGTTGTATCCTGGTAATTCTGGGGGGCCACTTGCCGACTGTCTCGGTCGAGTTGTGGGAATTAACACCATGATTGTTAATGGTTTGGCTGTAGCAGTTCCCAGCAACACCGTTGAGCGTTTTTTAGAGGGTAATAGTCGTCCGCAGCTGGGAGTTACACTGCAACCTGTGCTTTTAGGTAGGCGTAGCTTGGGTTTATTAGTGTTGTCGATTTTACCTGGTAGTGCAGCGGAAACTGCTGGTGTGCAAATCGGCGATGTTTTAATTGGAGTTTCGGGGCGATTATTTACTAGCATGAATGACTTAACCAAATATCTTCATGACAGTAAAGGATCTGTGCCGCTACAACTCCTACGCGGTAGACAGCAATTAGTGATTTATGTTGCCGTGCAGTCTGGGAAAACTGCTGTGGAGGCGACATGATCCGAGTGATGGTAGTTGCTACTTCCCCTGTAGTGCGGGCGGGGTTATCAGCTGTGGTAACTACCAATCCTCGGCTGACAGTTGTGGGGAGTGCATCCGATTTGGATGTATTGGCGAGGGAAGTTGGGCAATTACAACCAGATGTGGTGCTGGTAGATTTGAGTAGTAATCTTCAACAATCGGTGTGGGAAAAATTGCTGCTGATTCAAGAACAGCAATACCCATTAGGAATGATCGTCATTGTTGAAGAACTTGACAGCATCGACTTAGAGACGGGGTTACGTTCTGGTATCCGGGGGATATTGCCCAGTACTAGTACAGAGTCAGAAATTGTTGCGGCTGTGGAGGCGATCGCTTTTGGTTTAGTAGTATTCCACCCGGATGCTGTAGAATTACTGTCTATTCGCGAAAAAGTGGTAACAAATCCTGTATAAACCTTGACACCAAGGGAGATAGAGGTTTTAGGAATGCTTGGGTCAGGGTTGGGAAATAAAGCGATCGCTAAACATTTGCATATTTCTGAGCATACCGTCAAATTTCATCTCTCATCCATTTTTCAAAAGCTTAGTGTCTCCAGTCGTACCGAGGCTGTTGCTGTAGGCGTGCGACTCGGTTTGATTATGCTGTGATTTGTGGTTATTTCTGTGTCCCCACGTCCTGGTGTCAGCCCTAATGATAAGTATTCAACCGGACTTGATATGACTCCTGAATTCTTTTTGATAAATCAAATGATGACATACAGCCTCCAATGAGGTCATGGTGTATGTATCACATTTGATTTATCACTTTTATGAACATTTTAATGCTATCTTCCACCTTTCCCTACCCACCAACGCGCGGGGGAACCCAAGTCAGGACATTTAATTTACTTAAATATCTGAGTCAACGCCATACTGTTACCCTCGCGACTCAACGCGATGGCGATGTTACAGATGCAGAAGTAGCAGGATTACGCGATTGTGTGGATCATCTAGCAATTTTTGAACGCCCGCCAGATTCTGGAACCACCGGAATATTGAAGAAAATACAGCGATTTGGGAGATTTTTGCAACAAGGGACACCGCCAAGTGTACTTAATCGCTACTCAGTTGAAATGCAAACATGGATTGATAACTGGGTGGAAGCGGAGAAATGTGATGTGATTACTTGCGAACATAGTGTCAATGAAATTTATGTGCCGCCACATTTTCAGAAACAGCTAAAAACTATAGTTAATGTTCATAGTTCTGTTTACGCTACTTGTCGTAACCAACTAGCAACTGGCATTTCGGAAAATTCACTCAGAGATAAAATTAACTTACCACTTTTGCGTCGTTATGAGCAAAACTATTGTGCAAAATTTTCGGCAATTGTCGCGACAACAGAAGAAGATAAAATTCAACTACAAGAATTTAATCCCAATAGTGAAATTACAGTTATTCCCAATGGCGTAGATTTAGTTTCTTTCCCCAACCGGATCACCGATCCAGGGGGGCAACGCTTAATTTTTATCGGTGCAATGGATAATTTAGCAAACATTGATGCTGTCTGCTTTTTCAGCAACGAAGTTTTACCAGAAATCCAAAAATTATATCCCGATACAACTTTTGATATTGTCGGTTCTCATCCAGTACCAGAAGTTTTAGCACTCGACCAAAAACCAGGAGTTAATGTGATTGGGCGTGTGCCTTCAATGGTAGAATATTTACATCAAGCCACCATCTGCGTTGTACCCATGCGGACTGGGTTTGGCATTAAAAATAAAACTTTAGAGGCAATGGCAGCTGGTGTACCTGTAGTAGCTAGCGATCGCGGCTTAGAAGGATTAGCTGTAGATGTTGCTAGTCAACCATCACGGGCATTACGAGCCAATAAATCAGCAGAGTACGTCACCGCTATTAGTCAACTATTTGATCGGCCACATCTGCGTTCAGAATTGTCTCATAATGGCAGACAATTGGTAGAAACAGAATTCACTTGGGATATTGCTGGTAAAAGCTATGAACAAGTTTGTCTTGGGAGAGAGTAATACTAATTCGTCATTAGCACATACATAAAAATCCTTGGTCTAACAAAGATTCCACCACTAACTCTAGATAAATTCTAATTTTTCTATCTGATATCAAGTCCGGTTAATTACTTATGATTACCGCATCTGTGCAAAAGTCAGGAAAAGCTCTTTGTCTCTGCTCCCTG
This sequence comes from Nostoc sp. JL34, assembly GCF_017114945.1. Taxonomy (GTDB): domain Bacteria; phylum Cyanobacteriota; class Cyanobacteriia; order Cyanobacteriales; family Nostocaceae; genus Nostoc. The sequence goes on along the minus strand of NZ_JABXKQ010000138.1, from coordinate 95,290 downwards.
CCCCCTGCACCCCTGCGGTCTAAATGATAAGTCTTTACCCGAACATGATATTATCGGTGTGGGACAAATATGTGCAGAGACGTTGTATTGCAACGTCTCTACATAGGTCGTGCAAATTATCTTATCTAAATCGGATTGGTTTTTAGTTAGTTTGTGAATAAGCACATCAATTATTCTCAAACCTAGTCGAACAACCTAACACAAGTAATTTCTGATGCTTACGCTTATTCTTATTCTTGAGAGTAGTCAAATAATTATCAACGTAACGAAAAGCAGCTGCGCCGTCGTAATCAGCAATAGCTATAGCTTGCAAGAAAACCTTTGAGGGAATTTCAAACCCTAAAAATTTTTCTGTTAAGATTAATAAATCTTCATCTGTGGCAGGAAAAGTAGTTTCTTCTGCCCCTTCTGAATCAGAAAATATATCATCAATTAATGTTTTATACACTTTGTACCTCCCCAAAAGCATAAGATGCAAAGCCTGTGATAAAGTTTAGCTGCTGATCGCGAGTTTGTAAGTTAACTGGGAGTTCAATACCAGCACATCCTATTTCCCGTAAAATCTCCAAACAATAAGTACTGAGTTGAGTGTATGGAGCTTGCTCCAATTCTTGAGCTACTTCTAGAGCCATCTCCACATTGACTTGGATAACCGTCTTTACAGGGTTGGTCATAAACACGCCCTCATAAACTGGATGCTCTAAGTTTTGATCACAAGCACAAATAGCGTAACGGTGTTTTTGCGGAATTTATGAAGAGAGGAAATTAAAATATCAGCGCATTTGCGGTAATGTATCGGAAGTTATACAAATTAGGCTGAGAGTTCGGCAATTTCAACCTAGGTGCGATCGTTGCCTTAATCCGTATAAATATGTATAAATTATAATAAATCTTACCATAAGATTGGAGAATTTATTTGCAGGAAATCTCTAAATTAAGTCTGTTTAGTAGATTTCCTAGGATATTTTTCTCTATGACCCTCCCCAGGCAGGGTCTAAAAGCAAATTATTTCTTATTGTCTTCACATTAAACACAGGGCGACCACATCTTGTCAAGAAGAAAATCCTATTCTCAACAAAACCGAAATTAATCGCATTAAGCCATCCATCTTGACAGAGGGTTTAGGTATAGATGCTTTGCGGCTGAGAAAATAAATAAAACAAGAAATGTTAATTTTTTATTGGTTTTTAACTTAGTTGTGAACAAGACTACTTTAGATGCGTTTGTGCTGGTGTTTCACCGTTTATTCAGCATTCGACTGAGCGCTCACACCGAAGGAAGTCTAGCAAGAGTTACAAATTCAATTATGAATTCTGGCGACTGGCTTCTTTATTCTTTCTTGTTAAACAAAGGCGTAAGCGCCATCGAGAATTGACACTTACATAAGCGCAAATATGGGCTTGTATCCTCTTAAGTTGATATCAATGTACAGATGTGTGCCCCTATAATATGGTTTATTTACTATCAAATAAAATTAATAAAAGCCTGAAATAACCTATTTTCATTCATGCATATTACGATTAGTTTGTATAGTGTGTAAGTCTTAAATATTATTGCTTTCCAATATTTCCAGTACCAGAACGCCTGCATTTTTGAGGCCCATGAAGAGGTTTAAATAATTTCAGAGAAAAATCCTATTTTTCTCTGACCAGATATATAAAATAGCATTCATTATATTTAAGTATATTTCATCAGAAATTTATAATTCTGATTATTGTAATATGCGAGTATTACAACGATCAAATGAATTTGATCTGCAAAACTATAAAGGTTATATATTATGTCCACTATTGTTGGTACTCCTAACGATGACTTTTTGTTGGGTAGTAGTGATGACGATCAGATTTTTGGTCGTGGAGGCAATGACAATATCTCTGCTGGTCTTGGAAATGACTTAATCGATGGTGGAGATGGCAATGATAAGTTGGCTGGTGATGGGGGTAATGACACATTTAAAGGCAGTCGAGGTGATGACAGTATTGATGGCGGAGATGGCTTTGATACGGCAGACTACGGCAGTTTAGGTAAAAAAATAACCCTGTCAGGTGTAGGGACAATTACCAAAGCTGGCGGTTTGGGAACAGACACAGTTTTTAAAGTAGAAAAGGTGATTGCTGATGTTAGTGTTGCCAACAACACCATAGATGCGTCTCAATCTTTGTCTGGGGTAGCTGCTGTTGCTGACCTAGAAGCTCAAAGTATCTCTGCCCTGAACGTTCCTGGTTTGGGAACATTGACATTTAATGTAGTCAACTTTGACAATGTTATCGGCACAATTAACAATGACAGTCTTAAAGGCGACGGGCAAAACAATCAATTAACTGGTCTTGCTGGTAATGACCTAATTGATGGTAGAGGTGGCAATGACCTGATTGATGGTGGAGAAGGCAATGACACGTTGATAGGTGGTACAGGCGATGACACCTTTAAGGGTGGTCAGGGTAACGACAGCATTAATGGTGGTGATGGCTTTGATACCGCAGACTACAGCAAACTAGGTAAAACCATTACTCTATCAGGCGTCGGGACAGTTACCAAAGCTGGTGGATTGGGGCAAGACCAACTCTTGAAAGTAGAAAAGGTAATTGCTGATGCTAGTGTTGCGAACAACACTATAGATGCGTCTCAATCTTTGTCTGGGGTAGCTGCTGTTGCTGATTTAGAAGCCCAAACTATTTCTGCCCTGAACGTTCCTGGTCTGGGAACATTGACATTTAATGTAGTCAACTTTGACAATGTTATCGGCACAATTAACAATGACAGTCTTAAAGGCGACGGACAAAAGAACCAATTAACTGGTCTTGCTGGTAATGACCTAATTGATGGTCGAGGTGGCAATGACCTGATTGATGGTGGAGATGGTAATGACACGTTGTTAGGTGGTGCAGGCAATGATACCTTTAAGGGTGGTCAGGGTAACGACAGTATTGATGGTGGACTTGGTACAGATACCGCAGACTATGGCAGCTTAGGTAAAACTATTACCCTCTCAGGAGTAGGGACAGTTACTAAAGCTGGTGGATTGGGGCAAGACCAACTCTTGCAAGTAGAAAAGATTATTGCCGATGCTAGTGTTGCTAATAACACCATAGATGCATCTCAATCAGTTGCTGGTGTATCTATCACCGTTAATTTACAAAGCCAAACTTTGACAGCCAATAACGTTCCTGGTCTAGGGACATTGCCATTTACTGTAGTCAACTTTGATGATGTCATCGGCACAAATGCAAATGACAGCATTGCTGGCGACAGCCAAAGTAATAAATTAACAGGTAATGCGGGCAATGACACATTTAAGGGTAGTCGAGGTGATGACAGCATTAATGGTGGAGATGGCTTTGATACGGCAGACTACGGCAGTTTAGGTAAAAAAATAACCCTGTCAGGTGTAGGGACAATTACCAAAGCTGGTGGTTTCGGAACAGATACAGTCTTTAAAGTAGAAAAGGTGATTGCTGATGCTAGCGTTGCCAACAACACTATAGATGCGTCTCAATCTTTGCCTGGGGTAGCTGCCGTTGCTGACCTAGAAGCTCAAACTATCTCTGCCCTGAACGTTCCTGGTTTAGGAACATTGACATTTAATGTAGTCAACTTTGACAATGTTATCGGCACAATTAACAATGACAGTCTTAAAGGCGACGGGCAAAACAATCAATTAACTGGTCTTGCTGGTAATGACCTAATTGATGGTAGAGGTGGCAATGACCTGATTGATGGTGGAGAAGGCAATGACACGTTGATAGGTGGTACAGGCGATGACACCTTTAAGGGTGGTCAGGGTAACGACAGCATTAATGGTGGTGATGGCTTTGATACCGCAGACTACAGCAAACTAGGTAAAGCCATCACCCTATCAGGTGTAGGACAAATTACCAAAGCTGGTGGCTTCGGCACAGACACAGTGTTTAAAGTAGAAACAGTTATTGCTGATGCTAGTGTTGCTAATAACACCATAGATTCCTCCCAATCTGTTGCTGGTGTATCTATCAACGCTAACTTACAGGAACAAACTATCTCTGCCCTTAACGTTCCTAGTCTGGGGACAATAACATTTAATGTACTCAACTTTGATAATCTCATCGGTACAAATGCAGGTGACAGCATTACTGGTGATAGCCAAAATAACCGATTAGAAGGTAGAAATGGTAATGACACTATCTCCGGTGGCTTCGGTAATGACTCCATCACTGGTGGACTAGGTAACGATGTTCTCACAGGTGGCTCTGGTGCAGATAAGTTTATTTTCAACAGCGTTAATGAAGGTCTTGACACTATCAAAGATTACAACTTTGGTCAGAGCGACGTAATCCAAGTTTCTAAAGCAGGGTTTGGTACTACTAGCCTCAACGACTTTTCCTATAATGCCTCTAGCGGTAACTTGTCTTTCAAAGAAACTCAGTTTGCCTTCATTGAAAATCTCTCATCCAATGTGAGTATTCAGTTGGTGTAAAGTTCTACGCATCACATCTCCATGACAAGTTAAAGCTTTTTGCCCTTTGTTGTAGATTTGTGGAAATACTAACTATTAGTTTACCCATTACAGATTGAGAGTAGTACAGACACGAGTAATCATATTTGTACTCCAGGGTAAAAGTGTGTTGCAAAAATAGAATGAGGTTGGCTGGTAAAAGTATGAATTGTGTCAACTCTCACCAGCTAGCCCTCAAAAAGTTTGGTTTTTCAGAACATGATATGCTAAATCAATCCCCTAGAAACCTAAAAATATTGCTGTAGGACAAAAACAGGCGTTATATTTTAAAATTTTGGGTTTTTCTCAGATTTAGACATTATAAGCTTGACTTTAAAGTCAAATTTTGGTGTTTAACTAATAGTTTGCCATCAAAGATACTGAAGACCCAAAATTTTTGCAACACGTTCATTGAACACGGTAGTTGCTTCAACTTTATCGACCTAACACACTATGGCAAACGCATCTAACGTCTAAGAATCCTTTAACAGTAAGGAGCTTGGCGTTTGATAATTTAGGCTATCTTCTAACTAAAAGCCTTTTAGGACAAGGCTTTTATAAATACTGTACGTTTGCTCTAAGTAACTGACTGCTTAATTTTTGATTTTGACTTATTCCATTTTGATGATATTATTCTACAAAATTAAGGAGTGAGCTTTGTGCAATTTACAATCAATCCATTATTCAACAAGTTGTCTGTAAAATATTTAACCGTACTTACAGCTATATTAACGATTCTCCCGTTACCAGTTAAGGCAGCTACGTTTTTAGTAACGGAACGCGCTGGTTTAGGAGGCAACGATCAAGTTAATTGGGAAAGTTTAGGTAAAGTATTCAATCCTTCTGCTCCTGACTTTTCTGTTTTCTTACCTAACTCTTTCTCAACAACATCCCAAAGTGGTTTAGGATTAGATATCAATATAGCTCCAACTAATAATCCTCGGGTTACTCCACCGTTTGTTTTTCAAACTTTACCTTCCCCTGGCATTCGGAGTAACTTCGCTTCAGGTGATTTTATTCTCTTTGGAGGTATAGATCCAACAGGTTTTATCCCTCTTCCTCCTGGTACTCCTGATCCTGGTACTAAGGGGAATGGTGAACCTTTAACAATTAGTTTTGCCCAGCCTGTTTTTGGTGCTGGGGCTCAGATAGCTATAGACAGTAGTAAATTGAAAATTGAAACTTTTCTCAACGCTTTTGATAGCACCAATAACCTGCTGGCTAGTTTCTCAGTTCCAAATATTTCGTCCTTAGCATTAGATAATTCGGCAGTGTTCTTGGGGGTTCGTAGTGACACTCCAAACATCTCACGACTAGTTTTTAGTAGTTCTGCTCCCCAATTTGGCTTGGCCATAAATCAGGTAAGCATTCTTGCAGTTCCCGAACCAACTTATACCTTGGCGATATTAGCTGTTGGTATTTCAGGTGCTGTTTTGAAACTACGCCAACGCACTTGGCAAAATAATTCATAATTCATAATTCGTAATTAAAAAGTATACAGCGGCCCACAGAAAAATTTCTGATTGGGTGGTCTGCAAGATGCTCTTTACAAGAAGCTGCGCGTAGCTTGCTTTCCCATAGAGGGACGCAGACTCCCTTTCTCGTGTCGCTATCAGTGATAAGTCCAGAGCTAAGGAAATTTCGGAATAAGAAATTAGCAGGACAGTTAGAACAGTCATTTTCCCAGTATGGAATCAGAACTGACTCAATCTATCTATTAGGTAATTTATTTTCCGGAAATCGCTTAACACTGATTGTAATTACGAATTACGTTAGCGCAGCAGTAACGAGTCCGCGTACTCTTACAGAGAAGCAAGCTATGCTTTTAGCGTCATTGAATAAACAACTTGATGTTTTGAACATACTCAAACTTCTGTCAGACGTAAGTTCCACAGAATTCTTATCTTTAGCCAAATTAAAGTCAATGTCATACAAAGAATTAGAACACATCATAGAGACTAAGATACAAAAAGCTATACGGAAGCACGAGATCGTAGTTGCTTTTATTAGTAGTATTATCGGCTTGCTTTTTATAATGGGTTTGTTCCACGCTATTTTGCTTAACCACACTCAAATTCAATCATTTTGCTTGAACTGATTACTGGTTGCATTCAATGGGCTTTTATTATTAAGCCTTGCCTAATGTCTATAAAACTAATCCAAGTTATACCAATTCTCTAAGAAGCTGCATAAAATCACGCTTGGTCAGACTTGAGGCTTAAGCCCCTTGTGCTATGCAACCTCACAGGTAATTGGTATTACACATGTTTTTTCTAAAAGTGAATTGCACTATGGAAAGTAAAAAGAATAGCAGGGCTATATTCGTCTTATTTTTGACTGTATTTATAGATTTGCTTGGTTTTGGAATTATCCTGCCGATACTGCCGTTGTATGCTGAACAATTCGGCGCAAAACCTAACGAAGCAACTCTGCTGATAGCTATTTATTCTTTAATGCAGTTCTTATTTGCACCATTATGGGGCAGATTTAGCGATCGCTACGGTCGCCGTCCGATTTTATTACTGACTTTATTCGGTTCGGTAATTGCATACGCAGGCTTAGGCTTTGCTAACTCATTATGGATTTTGTTTATTGCTCGTAGTCTTGCTGGGATTATGGCAGGGAATATTGCTACTGCTCAGGCATACATCGCAGATATTACCACGCCAATTAATCGAGCTCGTGGCATGGGTGTAATCGGGGCAGCTTTTGGTCTTGGGTTTATTCTTGGCCCAGCTTTTGGAGGTCTTTTAATCGGGTCAGATCCGAACAACGCTAACTTTCATCTACCCTCGTTGTTTGCAGGCGGATTATCTTTATTGGCATTCGTTTGTGCTTTGATATTACTTCCAGAATCCCTAAATTCTGAAACTAAAGCCAAAATTCAAGTTCATCGCCACCGTCAGCGACGGCTGAACTTGCTACAACTATCACAGCGTCCACAGTTTTGTGTGCTTGTTGGTATCTACTTTTTAGTCACCTTTGCTGTTGCAGCTATGGACTCTACATTAGCTTTATGGTCTAAGCAGCAATTAAACTGGGGCCCTCAACAAACTAGTTATCTTTTTGCCTTCATGGGGATTGTCAGCACAATCATTCAAGGAGGACTAATCGGATTCCTCAAGAAACAATTGGGTGAAATCAAGTTACTTAACTTGGGGATATTAGGGTTAGGTTTAGGATTACTGTTAATTGGATTCTCACAAAGCTTAATTTTATTGTTGGTTGCCTCCACGCTTATGGCATGGGGAATTAGTGTTAGCCAACCGATATTAAACAGCCTGATTTCCCAGATGACAGCCCCAGAAGAACAAGGACAAATATTAGGAATTGCCAGTTCTTGCTCTGCTTTAGCACGCATCGGTGGGCCAACATGGGCAGGGGTTAGTTTTATGAATTTTGGGATTTCTGCTCCTTTTTTGAGTGGATTTTTAGCAATGCTAGTAGCTTTGACTCTTAGTTTGCGAGTGACTCAAAGTGCATCTGAATCAAAAACAGAACGTGTAGCTTGAAAATCTAGGTCTTAATTAAGAATTACGAATTAATATGACAGGTCGCCGAGTATTATTTTTAGGCATCTTTATCAGCATCCTCCTCACCTACGCAATTTGGATCGGTGGGAGCATTCCTGCAAGCATCATTAAACTTCCTGACCAAGGATTAAACTGGTACTATTGGAAGCTTCCCCAACCAACCTTTTGGAGTCGAGCGACGGCTTGGGGTATGTATCTTGGGCATCAGTTTAGCATTTGGGCGTGTATCTTGTGGGCGCAGCGATCGCAGTTGAAATACAAATCAGCATTGCACCCGATAAATTACCTTATGCTTGCCATTAATGGTGTATTCATTGCTTTACACTTTCTCCAAACCTATATTTGGTACGATGCTCTAGCTCAAGATACTTCAATTTGGGCTTCTCAAGGTGCAGTTGTCCTCCTACTGGTCTTCGTACTAATTTTAGAAACGCCTCGACGTGGTTTGTTTTTTGGTAATTCTGTGCCATTCCATCAACAGTTTTTGCAAATTATCAAACTGTACCACGGCTATTTTTTCTCCTTCGCCGCTATCTACACCTTTTGGTATCATCCAATGGAAGCGACCTTGGGGCACTTAATTGGTTTTCTCTATATGTTCTTGCTTCTGCTGCAATCGTCGTTAATCTTTAACCGCACCCATGTAAACCGTTGGTGGACGTTTTCTTTGGAAATTACGGTGGTTTTACATAGTGTGATTGTGTCGTTGATGCTAGGACAAAGCAAGTGGCCAACATTTCTCTTTGGTTTTCTTGGCATTCTCGTGCTTACTCAGCTTCACGGTTTACCTGTGGGTATATCGACTAAACGTACTATCTACGGAGCCTTTTTAGTGAGTGTACTGGCTGTTTATGCACTGACTGAACGCGGCTTGGGGAGAATTTACGAAGTAACCTATATTCCTCTAATTGAGTTTGGGCTGGTTGGCGTAATTTACTTAATCTTCCTGCTCATCTTATGGACAATTTCTCGTTTACCTGTAAAGACCTAATATAATGTTAGCGTTGTAACTAGTTTAACTCCAGTAAGCTGAATTGTAAAATTAGAATAAAATAATAACTTATCTGAGTTATTATAGATAAATTTTACAGAATTGAAATATTGTTTAAGTGTCCATAATTATGTCCTTTATTATCACGTTGTATAGGATAAGAAGCATTCTGTTTTGAAAGAATTGATTCTGCCCAATTATTAAGACTTCTATCGGAAATCCAATGTTCAAACTCATGTAGAGAATACACAATTGGCGGTATATTCAACCCCATACGAGAGCAATAGTCAGTTTGCTTTACTATCTCCTCAAATACTGTAGATGCAGCAATACTGTCATAAAAAGTCAAAACAAGAGGAATCACTGGCTTATCGTAAAGATTTAAAGCTTCTACTGTGTTGCAAATTTGCTCGAATGCAGAATGAATTCGACACCAAACATCAGCAAGTTTATCAGCATGAAAATAGGCGCTTGTATCGGCAGACATAATACTACTTTTGCATTCTAATACGATATATGAACTTGAAGTTTCAATGAGAAAATCAGCACGCTTATCTTTGCTAGAGGTAGAATTTTTGACTTCGGGAATTCTCTTAAAAGAATTAGGAATAATAAAAGGAAGAAGTGTATTTTCAAGATAATCCTCGAATGAGCGACTTAATAATCCTTCTAACTTTTTTCTAGTACTATCCTCGAAAACAAGTCCTCTAATCTGATTCCAACAAGATTCAGAAAAAGAGAAGGGATCTGGCAAACAGAATCTTTCATTATTCAATTTAATAAAAGGAACTTCTAGAAAATAATTGTAAAATAGAGGCTGATAATAATCAGGAACACTATTAAGTGTTTGATTGATTTTATTCCGAAAGGAATTATCGGCTTGCGAGGAAAAAAGCTCACTATTTTGCTTAACAAATATTTTTATATTTTCTGGGTTAATACCTTGTTTTTGAACTTTATCATCTATATCGAGAAATTGAGAAAAATCCCAAAATCCTTTTCCATTATAAAAATTGCCAAACACCATTAAGCAACCTATAATTTGTTTGAAATAATTTATTTGACTTAGCTTTGTGCGCTCTAAAAAATCATCTAAAAATTTTTGATCGGAATGTTTATCCAGTAGCTCAATCATTTTTATAGTTCGATATATGCGAGCAACTGGGTATCCAAAACCTGCATTTTGAAAAGCTACTAGCCTTTGTAAAAATAAACCAGCTACATGAGTGTGAATTACTTCTAAATCCAAAATATTACTCAATTTTAACGACCAATTACGTGTTATCTTCTCATGTTCAATTTCCCACTTTTGGATAGAAGTTAATAGGGCTTCTGCTTCTTTATCAAGAATACGTTTGTCTGAAATAGTATGTTGTTCCCAATTGTGGTAAGCATTAATTAAGCTGTCAAACGCCTCAACACTAATATCCCCACGCCGATAGGGATTACCTCCACTAGCTAGTAACATAAGTCGGACAGCATAGTTACGTTCAGTATTGCTATGCAACCAATCTAAAGGATCGGAGTATTTTTTCGGTTCCCAGTTTTGCCAGCATTTCTTAGCTCCAATTTCTATAACGGATGTTGAGTTGTAGCGGCGAATAAACTCACGTAGCTCAGAAAAACTTTTAAAATCCATTTGTAGTTAAAGAGCAGCAAACTAAGATGGAACGTAGCAACATTTGTATATGTTACCATATCGCCATTAACTAAACATTAGATATCTTCATAAATTAATTATGCTTTACTCAAAATTATTGATGAGCAAAATTCATGAATTGTGCCTACGTTATTTTCGGATATTTATATTAAAAAACTCACAATTCTACTCACCACTACTAATATTTTTTTGCTGTTGATAACGCTGTTTAAACTGCTGTTGTTGTATTTTATGATCCACAATTGGATCAGGATAACCAACAGCATGACGTTCTAAAGGTGGAATTTTCCCAGTAACTAAATATTCTGTATCTACAGACCGCAATTCTGATACCCATTGCCGAATATATTCACCATCTGGATCAAATTTTTGTGTTTGACTAGCTGGGTTGAAAATTCGCACAGGTTTGGGATCCATACCGCTAGAAGCACTCCATTGCCAACCGCCATTATTGGCAGATAAATCACCATCAATTAGGTGCTGCATAAAGTATTTTTCTCCCAATTGGGGATTAATTAGCAAGTCTTTGGTGAGAAAACTGGCGACAATCATCCGACAGCGGTTGTGCATCCAGCCGCTTTCATTTAACTGGCGCATTGCTGCATCCACAATGGGGTAGCCTGTTCTTCCTTCACACCAAGCTTGGAATTGTTCTTCGTTAGTTTCCCAGGGAAAGTTCTTAAAGGTATCGCGGAAAGCACCATCAGCTAATTCGGGGAAGTTATACATTGCATGTTGATAAAACTCCCGCCAAGCTAATTCCTGTTGCCATGTGCGGATATTAACTGCTGTTTCCTCACTGCGGCTATTTTCTAATGCTTCTATAGTGGCTTGCCAAACGGTGCGAATGCCAATTACGCCAAATTTTAAAGCTGCACTCAGTTGTGATGTACCGTCCACTGCGGGGAAATTTCGCTGTTCTTGGTATTCAGTAATAGCTCTATTAGTAAATTCTTCTAATCGTTCTTGCGCCGCTGCCTCTCCCGGTGAAATAATCAATTGTTCATCCCAAATGAATCCTAAATCTTTTGCTGAAGGTAATGCCATCGCTCCTGCAAGTTTGGCAATTTCCTGTTCAGCTTCTGTTAACCCTTCAATATTTTGCAGTGTTTCTACTGGTTGAGCCTTCGGTTTGATAATCCAATTTTTCCAGAAGGGGGTGTAAACCGTGTAAGGGCTGTTACCACCAGTGCGGATCTCATCTGGGGAGTTGAGGATTTGATCCCAGTTTTGGTTAAGAAATTGAATACCTTTTTCTTTGAGGGCATTTACGATTGTGCGATCGCGTTCTTGTGAATAAGGTTCTACATCCCAATTCCAAAAAACAGCTTTGGCATTTATTGCCTCTGCTAAAGCTGGTATAGCTTGTACAGGATCAGCGTGGAGTATTAATAACTGGCTGCCAACTTGAGCATATCGCTCTTGGAGTTTCTGCAAACAGCCAATCATATAAGTTACTCTCACAGGAGCAACATCATCCCGTTCTAGAATATGCGGATCAAGGCAAAACACACCCACCACCTTCGGACTCTGCTGTTTTGCCGCAGCCAGTCCCGTATTGTCAGAAATGCGTAAATCACGCCGATGCCAAAACAGAATTAAGTCAGACATTCTATGCTGGATATAGTTCACCCGTACTAGCTTAGATGCTAGTGGTACCAATGAGCATCATTCTGGCGATAAATTTATTCAGTGAGTGGGGATTGGGGAACTTGGGGCCCCCTCTGGGAATAAAGGGCAATGGGGATTTTTCAAGGGTAGGTGTTTAAAATATCAGGCAGTAGAGTGGGTGATTTGAGAGAGATTCAGTTGTGGAGTGAAGTTAGGCTAATGCGCGTAAGTCCTGAGTAAATTATAAATCATTATGTTAAGTCAATTATTGACTATGAAAAAAGCTATCAATGAGCGTGGGGAGACTTATGGGCTAATAGCGATCGCCTTTGCTATCGTGATAGTACTGGAATATTTGACACCCCCTGAGTACGTATTTGGCTACCTCTACACAGGGACGATTTTGTTAGCAGATTCTCGATTGAATCGGAGAGCAGTTTTAGGGATCACTCTTGCAGCTACAGGATTAACATTGTTGAATTTGTTTGTTCCCGGAGGAGAAATAATTAATCTCCCAACGCTGGCAAATAGGTTGATTGCAGTGTTGGCGTTGATGGTAACGGGTTGGTTAAGCGATCGCAACCACCGCAATGAAGAAGCGATCGCTTATACGCAAGCACAATTACGTTCGCAAGAACAACTAGCTACCATGCGTGAAGATTTTGTTTCTACCCTAACGCATGATTTGAAAACACCTCTATTAGGTGCAATTGAAACGCTGAAATATTTTCAAAATGAGCAATTTGGTGAAATTACGCCAATGCAAGCAAAAGTCTTACAAACAATGGCTCGTAGTCATCGGAGTACACTGCAATTAGTTCAAACTCTTTTAGATGTGTACCGCAATGATGCCGAAGGGCTGAAACTACAGATATCACCTGTTAACTTGGTGACAGTTGCAGAGGAGATCATAGCTACCCTGACTGAACTAGCGAGAACACGTCAGGTTTATATTTCTTTGCACTATGGCGAATCAGATTTTCGTAGTTTTCTGTGGGTAAATGGTGATTCTTTGCAACTTGGGCGAGTGTTCACCAATCTCCTGAGTAATGGCATTAACCATACCCCTCGTGGCGGTAAAGTGGAAGTAGTCTTTGAAGGTTATTCTAGCGATCAAGTGGTAAAAATACTCGATACTGGTTCTGGCATTACTGAAAAAGAGTTACCCCACTTATTTGAGAGATTTTATCAAGGAAATAGCGATCGCCACGTCTCAGGATCTGGACTAGGGCTTTATTTAACCAGGCAAATTATTACTGCTCATGGGGGTACAATTTGGGCAGAGAATCGCTCACCACGGGGCGCACTGTTTGGTTTTCGACTCCCTGCTTGTCCACCGCCAGGGAGATGAGGAGAGCAGGGGAAGCAGGGGAGGCAGGGGAAGCAGGGGAAGAAGAATTAATAACCAATCCCCAATCCCTAATCCTTAATTTCTAATCCCTAATCCCCAATCCCCAGTTCCCAATCCCTAGTCCCCAGTCCCCAGTCCCTAATGCCCAATTACTAATGACAAAAATCTTACTCGTTGAAGATGATGAATTGTTTCGGCTTGGTCTGCGGATGCGGTTACAGCAAGAAACTAGTTTGGAGATTGTCGCAGAAGCGGAAGATGGAGAACAAGCTCTAGAATTAGCAAATCGCTATCCTCTAGATTTGGTCTTGCTGGATATAGGTTTACCGGGAATTGGCGGGATTGAGGCTTGTCGCCAAATCAAGCAGAAACACCCAAATTTACCAATTCTCGTTTTAACGTCTCGTTCTGAAAAACCCCTGATTTCGCGGTTAATTGCTGCCGGGGCACAAGGTTACTGTCTGAAAGGTATTCCTGCTGAGTCTCTGATATTGGCGGTGCGATCGGTTGCAGCAGGCGCTTCTTGGTGGGATCAAACGGCAACAACAGAAATTAGAGCCGCTTTTGAGGGCAATTCTATGGCGGTGCAGCCCGCAAAAACTGACGAAACCTTAGAAAATCCTTTAACTAAGCGAGAGCAAGAAATTTTGGCACTGGTAGCAGCTGGCAAAAGCAATCAAGAAATTGCTGAAATACTCTACATTGCCCCTGGTACAGTCCGGGTTCATGTCCATGCTATTTTACAGAAACTAGAAGTACGCGATCGCACTCAAGCTGCAGTATTAGCTATCCAAAAAGGATTGGTAGCACCAGAATTATTGATTAATTAGATTTATTGGGAATTGGGGACTGGGAACTGGGAAGGAAAGAGGTAATTTCATTCTTCCCCTTGCCCCTTGCTTCCTGCCCCTCTGCCTCTTGTGCCCAGCCCCTAATCCCCAATCCCCAGTCCCTTTTAAGATTTTGAAACCTGTAATAAAATATCAGGTTGATCTATGGGAATTTCAATCACAAACTCTGCTCCTTTGCCAACAGATGAGGTACAGCTAATATTTCCTCGGTGTTTTTGCACGATAATCTGATAACTAATGGATAATCCTAGCCCACTACCTTTGCCCACAGGTTTTGTTGTAAAAAATGGGTCAAATAAACGCGATCGCAACGACTCTTCAATACCAAAACCATTATCAGCGATCGCAATTTTGACCATATTTAAGTCTGTTACCTCTGTGTGAATCCGAATTTGGGGAGTGGAGAGTAGGGAGTAGGGAATACAAGATTGATTTTCTACTCTCAATTCCCCTTTATCCCCAGAGGGGGCCCCGAATTCTCCATTCCCCACTCCCTCTTCTATTGCATCAATAGCATTATTCAACAGATGCATAAATACTTGATTTAGTTCACTCGCATAACAAGTTACTAGGGGCAAGTTACCATAATCTTTCACTACAATAATTGCCGGACGCTCGGTTGCTTCCCTGAGCCGATGTTGTAACATCACCAAAGTATTTTCGATGTCTTCATGGATATTTACCCGCTTCATCTCTGCTTCATCATGCCGAGAAAAGTGTTGTAGCGCCAGTACAATTTCCCGAATGCGATCGGAGCCTCTATACATTGCACCTATGAGATTTTGCAGATCCTTAATCATAAAATTTAGGTCTACATCTTTGGCTACTTGCTGAATTTTTGGTGTGGGTTTGGGATATTCCTGTTGATAGACCTCAATCATATTCACTAGGTCTTCTACATATTGACCAGCATATTGGAGATTCCCATAAATAAAACTGATCGGGTTATTAATCTCATGAGCCAGCCCAGCTACTAACTGTCCTAGCGCCACCATCTTTTCGTTCTGAATTTGTTTAACTTGAGAAGTTTTCAAGTTGTCAAGAGCCTGTTGGAGTAGAAAGTTTTTTTCTTGCAGTTTAACTTGCAGCAAACGTAAATTAATCTGATTTTCAATTCGCAACACCACCTCTGCACCATGAAAAGGTTTGGCAATATAATCTACACCACCAACATCAAAGGCTTTTACCTTATCTACAACATCATCGAGGGCGCTAATAAAAATTACTGGGACTTCACAAGTTTTATCGTCAGCTTTCAGTTGTTGACAAACTTCATAGCCATCCATACCTGGCATATTAATATCCAGCAAAATCACATCGGGCAAAACCATTTGACACGCAGTCAGTGCCATTTTACCGTTTAAGGCTTTGCGAACTTCAAAACCTTGTGCAGTCAACATCGCCGATAAAAGCCGCAAATTATCTGGAGTATCATCGACCACCAAAATATTTCTTTTCTGATGGTTAGTTTGATTAAAATGCATTATTGATCAAAAGTTATGCGTATAATTATTGAGGATAGTAAATCCTTCTTTGAAATCACCCTGAAATTTGTTGATCGATTTCACCGAAATGCTTATATTTATAGTTTAACTCTCATAGTGACTAGAGAATTTTGCAGACTATCGAAGCTATTGACCTTTGCAAATCTGATGAACTGCTGTAAGCAGTATAGTAGATAGCACGTGCAGATTATCTAGCCGAGGATCGACAATTGAATTTTTCCAGATGCCACTTGATAGCTACCATTGAGGTGCTGAGGTGAGCAACTTAAGAGCTAATTGTTGTTCTATGGGTTGAGAAAACAGATATCCTTGAGCAAAATTACAGTTTAAACTTCTCAATTGGGCTAACTGTTCTTGTGTTTCGACGCCTTCTGCGATAGCACTCATCCCCATTGAGTTGGCAATGCCAATCATTGCTGGTACTAACCCCATATTCTCTTTGTTCTCCTGCATCCGTTTGACGAAAGATTTATCAATTTTCAGTGCATTCAAAGGAAAGCTGTGCAGGTAACTCAAAGAGGAATATCCTGTACCAAAGTCATCCATAATCAACTTTATTTTGCGCTGCTTTAGTTGTTGAAGAATTATTTTAATCGCATTAGTATTTTCCATAATTACACTTTCGGTAATTTCTAATTCCAAGTATGCAGGATTTATTTTATTTTCATAAATTATTCGGTCAATTTGTTCTACTAAATTGGGTTGTAAAAATAATCTAGCACTCAAATTAACACTAATAGTTAGGGGTTCTGGTGTCACTAGATGATGTTGCCAGATACTTAATTGATGACAAGCTGACTGTAATACCCAAGTATTGATAACATTAATCAAACCTGTTTCTTCTGCCACAGGAATAAATTCTGTGGGAGAAACTAAACCACGAATCGGATGTTGCCAACGTACCAAGGCTTCAAATCCAGAAATCCTGCCTGTAGTCAGGGAAACAATTGGCTGATAGTAAACAAGAAATTCTTGCCTTTCAACAGCCCTTCGCAGATCATTTTCTAACTCTAAAAGCTGAATAGCCTCCTGATGCATCGCTGGATTAAAAACATGATATTTGGCTCTTCCTTGAGCCTTCGCTCGATACATTGCCGTATCAGCATCTCGTAACAAATACTCTGGGCGTTCGTAATTTTTATTGCCCCAACTAATACCAATACTGGCATTCATGAATACTTCATATCTTGACAGTTTAAAAGCAAGTGATAGCTGTTGTAGAATCCGTTCGGCAACCTGGATTGCTATGTTGATATCTGTGATATTCTCTAAGAGAATCCCAAATTCGTCCCCACCTAATCGCGCTAAAGTATCAATAGGTATCAAACATGCTTGCAGGCGACGAGCAATGGCTATCAGCAATTCATCTCCCACCGGATGACCAAGAGAATCATTGACTACTTTGAAGCGATCGCAGTCCAAAAAAAGTACCGCAAACTGATAACTAGATTCTTGCTTCGCCCGATTGAGAGCATTTTCTAGTCGCCTAATAAACAAAACTCGGTTTGGTAATCCAGTCAGAGAATCATGCAGTGCTATATCTAGCAGTTGACTTTGCAATTTTTGCCGGGAATTGATTTCTTGCTGAAGTTTTTGTAGAGCTTTTTCTAGCTCCTCAGTTCGCTGTTTTACTCGATGTTCCAGTTCGATATTTAGTTTCAATATTTCTAATCGTGCCGATCTCAATGCCAGTTGATTCTGGACGCGTACTAAAACTTCTTGAAACTCAAAAGGTTTAGTAATGTAGTCTACACCACCCACCTTAAAAGCTTTAACTTTGTCAAAAACATCATCTAAAGCGCTAATAAAAATCACCGGAATATCGGCTGTTAGCTCCCAAGCTTTTAAGGTCTGACAAATTTCATAGCCATCTACTTCTGGCATCATAATATCGAGTAGTATTAAATCCGGTAATACTGTTTGAGTTGCTGTTAATGCCATTTGCCAATTCAAGGCTTTACGAACGTTATACCCTTCCCTTGTCAATATAGAAGATAAAACCCGGAGGTTATCAGCCATATCGTCAACGATCAAAATATCTTTTTTATCAGGGTCTAAATGGTCGTAATTCATTCTATGTTTGTTCTAGTCAATTCCATAATTTTCTCAAACTGGTAGTTATTTGCTAAATCCCTAAGAACTTGGAAAACTTGACCATTATCTGATGGAATTTGCTTGAGTAACTCTAAAATCAGTTCATCGCTACAGCTAGCTGCGGCATAGTGGATTTGTTGGAGCCACTCAGGTGACATTTGTGATAAATGGCTTAGGAGTTCGGCAACACTGACAAATATCTGTGTAGGTTGATCGACAACTGCTGTGCTTGTGGTTTGTATTTGGTTGGTATACTTTATACCCAGATGTTGACTCAGTTTTTCCAATAATACTTCCTGTGTGAATGGCTTGCGAATAAAATCATCGCAGCCAATGGACAAAATTTTCTGGCGTTCTTCCTCAAAGGCGCTAGCAGTTAGGGCAATAATGATCGTGTGTGTATTGGAGCAATCCTGTGTTGCTCCAGAGAAGTCGCAAGGGGGAGCTAAGGCTCTTGGCGTCCGCTTTGCAAACGCGGAGGCATCAGAAGCATGATTTTCCATGACACCAGTTGCTTCTCCTGTGGGAGATGCTTTGCGTACAACTTTGAGAACCTTGCAGTCGCCTGAATCAAGGAACCCTGCCGCATACTGGCTCCCCGATGACGCCAGTTGTTTCAATTTTGGGAACCTCCGCAACGTATTGCCCACCCCATCTGCTATTTCTCTTGCTTTAATCATTCTTGTGGCTTCATAGCCATCCATGACGGGCATTCGCATATCCATAAAAATCAAGTGTGGTTGCCAAGATTCCCAATTAGCGATCGCTTCAGTCCCATCTGTAGCTTCTTTGACTTCAAAGCCTAGAGATGTAAGAATTTTAACTAGCAACAGACGGCTTTCTTTGGAGTCGTCAACTACTAAGATCCGGTATGCTTTTTCAGTAGGTGCTAAAGCTAAAATTTTGGATTTAATTTGGTTTTTCGGGATTTCTCTGGGGCAAGTTAGAGCAATCTGCACATCAAAGGCAAATGTACTACCGACACCAGGCATACTGCTGACAGTAATATCTCCTCCCATCAGTTGCACGTATTTGCGGCTAATCGCTAAACCCAGTCCCGTCCCTTGTTGTGATTTTCTACCAATTTCAGTTTGCTCAAAAGCCTCAAACAGCAAGTCAATTTCTTGTGGGGCAATACCACAGCCCGTGTCTTGTACCTCGAAGATTAGGGATTGGGAACTGGGGACTGGGGATTGGGCACAAGAGGCAGAAGGGTAGGAAGTAGAGGGTAAGGGGGAGAATGAATAATTATCTCTTTCCCCCCTGCTCCCTGCTCCCTGCTCCCTGCTCTCTATTCCCTGCTCTCCAGTCCCCAGTCCCCAGTCCCCAGTCCCCAGCCCCCAGTCCCCAGTCCCCAGTCTCACCCGTAGTGTCACCCTCCCTATATCAGTAAATTTAATGGCATTTCCCAAGAGGTTGATCAAGACTTGACACAGTTTATTTTCGTCCGTTTCTATGTACTTAGGGATGTCTTGTGCATATTCAAACCGTAATTCTAAATTTTTAGATGCAGCACGCAGGTGTAACATCTCTTCTAAGTTCTTCAACAGATGAATTAAGTCAAAGCTGCTGCAATTTAATGTGATTCTGCCGGCTTCAATTTTGGACATTTCTAGAATGTCGTTAATTAAGTTGAGCAGATGTTCGCCAGCACGATTAATAATTGCTAAGTTTTCTTGATGTTCGCCAGATAGTGAATAATCTCGACTCATGACTTGGGTAAAACCAAGAATGGCGTTAAGTGGGGTACGCAGTTCGTGGCTCATGTTAGCCAGGAATTCGCTTTTGGCGAGGTTGGCAGCAGCGCTTCGTGCGGCTTCTCGAATGGCTGCTTGTTGTTCTTGTGCAGCAATTTCTTGCGATTGAATCAGTTCTTCTTGGGTAGTTTGCAGTTGCTCGATAACTTGCTGAAACTCTTCAGTACGTTTTTTTACTTGAGCCTCTAAGGTGCGATTGTATTCTGCTAATAACTTTTCTGTTTGTTTGCGTTGGGCGATATCAAAAAATGTGGCGATCGCAAAACCTAGATTTCCGGATTCATCATAGATGGGTTTTCCCAAAACTTCAATGGGAATAATTTTGTCATCATAGCGAATTTCCATATCATCAACCCTGGTACTTTCTCCTTGCAATGCCCTCAAAATCGGCAGGCGATCGCTAGGATAAAGTTGATCTGTCCCGGCAAGGTAAGCTTGAGATATTTCTGACTTTTGGGCGCTAACTTTTGCGTGGACGCCTAGCGATTTGTCGTTAGACATCGCTCCTTGACCAAGAATTTGCTGCCCAATTTGATTTGTATAATAAGGTTTACCTTCAGCATCTATGATAAATACACCTACCGGTATGGCTTCTAAAAATTGAGTGAGCCGACTTTGACTGTGAGATAGTGCCTCATTTAAGATTTGCATCTGGGCATTCTTTGCTGATAAAGCACTAAAGGATGCTTGCAGTTGCTTTGCCATCGTTTCAAATGACTTGGCTAGTTCCCCCAGCTCATCGGAACGCTGAATTTCTGGCGTTTGCTCCCATTCACCTTCAGCAATTTTCTTAGCTGATGTGTTTAATTGTAAAATCGGCTTAATTACCCAACGCGCAGTCAAAACCCCAATTCTTGTGGCTACTAAAAAAGCAACTATGCACAGCAAAATGGTGATGCGGGTGTTAGCGTTAATTTGCTCCATAAATTCGTCTTCGGGAATCACTGCTACGATTAGCCAATCTAAACCCAGATCGTCCCTCCAACTTTTTACCTGCACAAAATAACGCATCCCATCGGCGGTAAAACTTAGCTGTTGTTTTCCCGCAACAAACCCAAGATTGCCAAAGCGTTTGATCAAAGACTGTGTTGTGAGTCTAATTAAAGAATTTTGACTATTTAATGCTGATAGACGTTTTCCTTTACCATTAATTATGGTATATGGTGGATCGCTAGTGGAAGAAGCCACTATTAACCCAGAACGCTCTAAAATAAAAGTTTTACCCGACTCTTTGATCTTTAACTTGGCTAAAAATTTGCCAATTTGTGACAACAGCAAATCAACACTAATCACCCCAACAAATTTGCGATTTTTATCGTAAACAGGATAGCTGGAAGATATGGATAAAATTTCTGGTTTATCTTCCCATTGATAAATTTGACTCCAAACTCGTTTGCCTACCTTAACTGGATCTGTATACCAAGCTTCCACGCGAGGATCGTAATTTTTGACTTCCTGCAAATGGCGGCGATTTCCTTGATTGTCTGTCCTATAAACAGAAAGTTTCCCTGTACCATACTTTTCGCTAACTTCATTAATCAATATCTGGTCATTATCTAGACGTTCAACACCGATAAATTCACCTTTGGGATTGGCAAAGCTGTTGTAACCAACATTGAAAACCTGCATTTGTTTCCAAAAGTAATTTCCGGTGGTTTTAAAGTCCGAAAGGTTAAGCAAACCTAATTCAATTGCATCTAAGTTGATTTGATTGATTTGCTTCGGGGTTGTTAAATAGCTATCAAGATGTTGTTCAATGCGATCGCAGATTTCATTTTCTAATTGCGTAGCAAGTTCCTTTACCGCTTTTTGGCCGTTTTGATACGAAAGATAGCCCACAAGTCCCACCGCCCCACAAATTTGCAATATAAAGGGCACAATCAGAACATACCTCAAGGGCATTTTGGCATAAACTTTGCCAACAAAGCGATTAATAGATTTGACGGGCTGAAGTTTGGATAACATTGTTGTTTAATTCTTCCCCAGCATATATTAGGGGCATTTTTGCAATATAAGCTACATTTAACTACAGCATAATTACGGTTATACCCCCTTATAATCACATATTTTTATATTATTTGTATAAAAAAGAACCAAAAATCTAATTGTATACTTGTTTGACTAGCTGAGTTCCTCCAACGCCTAGTTTTCAAACTTTGCTTAGGCGTAGTCTGTCGTAGACATCGATTAGGTTGGGCAGATACGCCATCGCACCTGAATTTACTCAGTTTTATCTGGCAATATGTCAACAGATTTTCTCGGATGAACTGAAATTTAACCCATAAGCTCCAGTATGCCATTCTAAAATTCAGGTCGCCATTAGCACTCAATCCTAAATTTAATTTTTAATTGCTGATGTCTTGATTTTCTGCTCTCAAAACCTCTGGACGTGTACAAAAACTTGTATTTAAGTACAACAATTTTAAAATTGTCATGCAAATACACAGTAAAAACAAAAAAATCCCAAAAAATTTACTTAGTATTTTTTATTTTAAATAAATGTTAAATTTGTTGTGGAAGTATGTCAACCTCATCGCCGATTTGTAAAATTTTTCCAGATGACGACGGGGGTAATTGCGTATTAACACTCAATCTGTAAAAATGATTAAAGGGTGATGAAGCAACCCAATCTGGCAGAGTTGCTTGTCGCTGGGTTGTAAAAATTTTTTGAAAGTTTGGGTAAGTTTCCCCTAAGTAAGAATCGCGTATTGGGACTATACAACGCTGACATGGGTTAACCCCAAAAAAGTGGACATCTCCCACTCGAAAGGAGACTAAATCACCTTGTTCACAAAATAGCTGATCTTCCCAAAATGCTGGTACACCCCCAATCTCGATGTTGGCACGCATCCGCCGCCGCATTTCATTTACACTTAAACCGGGAAACCAAGAAGCTACCTCGGCCAAGGTTGCCGTACTAATTACCGTTGGGCCAAGTGAGTGTGTATCGTCAGGAAAACCAATCAGAGAGTTTTGTCCCAATATGACAGCAAACTCAAAAAAATCACTCAAAGTCGCTTCTAATGCTGGCCGTTCCTGATCCAGATGAAAAATTTGTTGGAAGTCGCTATCTGGGATTTGCAACGAGATAGTTCTATTTAAGAGTGCAAATTGCGCCCTTAACAAATGGATTTTAGCGTGACGTTTGCCATTGACAAATCTACTCTGTTCGTCAAAAATGGCAAATTCACGGTCATACTGTAGTGCGCCACTGGCAAGAACTTTAGCGTTCTCAACTTCAACACCATCGAGTGACTTAACTGGATACAGCAAAATCTTTGCTAGGTAAGGCGTCATAGCAATTTTGGATTTTGGATTTTGCGTTCGCGTAGCGTGTCGGAGACAAAAGTCGGAGCGCCGGCTTTTGGCCTTAGCGCAACCCGCCGTAGGCACCTGTTAGCGACACAGGAGCATCACTTTTCAAGACGGAGTTTGGATTAAAGATTGGCGATTTAGCAGTCTCCAATCTAAAATCTAAAATTATTTTGTTACTTAATCCATTTGATCAATATTGTTAATTATGGATATATTGGCGATTTATCTATTCCTCCAACATGATTTAGAGGCCAGAAGCGAACTACAGCACGACCAATAATATTCTGACGGGGAACAACACCCCAGCAGCGGCTATCGTAGCTACTGTTACGATTGTCACCTAGTACTAAATATGAATCGGCTGGTATAGTCTGGGGTTTTGCCAAAAAAGGTGGCTGTGGCCCTGATTGGCAAACATCAATGACTGTGGTCTGCCCAGAACTGAGGTAATTGGCTTCTGGAAGGGGTTTGTTGTTGATATAGACTTTGCCATCCTTAAGTTGTATTTTTTCTCCAGGTAAGCCAATTACACGTTTAATAAAAGCATCCTGGTATTGTTCTTTTTGTAGCTCTTTGGTAGGTGAAAATACTACAATATCTCCCCGCTGGGGGTCAGCAAATTTATACTTCAACTTATCGACAATGATTTTGTCTGCCTCCCACTGGTTTGGCGTACCATGCAGAGTCGGTTCCATCGATCCAGAAGGAATCCACCGTGCTTCTGCAACAAAGGTACGAATTCCCAGAGCTAGAACAATACTCAATACAATTGTTCTACCTAGCTCTGCGATCCAGGAATTATCAGGTTGTTGACTAGAGTTGTTATCAGACACTTGATTATGCATGAAATTACTTAACTTGATGAGAGATGTAGGTAATTAACTCGCCTAGTGAGACTTTATCTGTTAATCTTAACGGGAAAATTTTAATTTCCTAGTCATGTTTGCATCTTGACTACCAATTTTAGATTGTGGATTTTAGATTTTGGATTGGGGTGTTTGTTCTGGGTCATGACTCGCCTCTGGTGGGCGAAACCAATGTAAAATAACTAAGCCGCATCCCTTCTATGCTACGCTCAATCCCAAATCCCAAATCTAAAATCCAAAATTGATTGACGGGGTTCTTCATAAATTAAAAATAAACTTTTTTTTAACGCGTGGCAAAAATTGGTTACTCTGATCGCGAATCAGTTTAACCTAAAAGCATAGTTCTCTGTAATACATAGCCCCCTGTCTGAACAAAGTTATCCCTATGTCATCTCCACAAATTTTACTGATTCGCCGCGCTCGCATAATCTTACCCAATGGTGAACTGATGATTGGGGATGTGTTGACGCGCGATCGCCAAATAGTCGAAGTTGCGCCAGAAATCTCCCAAACACCACTAGCCACTGAAGTTGACGCAGAAGGCTTAACTTTGTTGCCAGGAGTTATTGATCCGCAGGTGCATTTCCGGGAACCTGGACTAGAACACAAAGAAGATTTATTCACTGCTAGTTGTGCCTGTGCTAAAGGGGGAGTCACAACATTTTTGGAAATGCCCAATACGCGTCCTTTAACAACGACACAGCAGGCTTTAGACGATAAGCTAGAACGTGCTTCCCACAAGTCCTTGGTTAATTATGGCTTTTTTATTGGGGCAACAGCAGAGAATCTACCAGATTTGCTTTTAGCAAAACCAACACCGGGAATTAAGATTTTCATGGGGTCGATGCATGGTCAGTTGCTAGTTGATGGCGAAACAGCACTCTCTGCGATATTTGCCAAAGGCGATCGCTTGATTGCCGTTCATGCCGAAGACCAAGCTAGAATCAATCAACGACGCCAAGAATTTGCCAACATTCACGATCCAGCTGTTCACTCCCAAATTCAAGATGATCAAGCGGCGTTGCTGGCAACCCAACTGGCATTAAAACTTTCTCAAAAATATCAACGTCGTCTGCATATTCTCCACATGTCAACAGCGCTAGAAGCAGATTTGCTGCGGCAGGAGAAACCGAGTTGGGTGACAGCCGAGGTAACGCCACAGCATTTGTTGTTGAATACTAGTGCATATCAGCAGATTGGTACTTTAGCACAGATGAATCCACCTTTGCGATCGCCCCACGATAACGAAGTTCTCTGGCAAGCTTTACGCGATGGCGTGATTGATTTCATCGCTACAGATCACGCGCCGCACACCTTAGAAGAAAAAGCTCAAGAATACCCCAATAGTCCTTCGGGAATGCCTGGGGTAGAAACTTCCCTAGCTTTGATGTTAACTGCGGCGATGCAGGGAAAGTGTACTGTTGCCCAAGTTGTTAACTGGATGTCTAAAGCTGTAGCTGTAGCTTATGGTATTCCCAATAAAGGAGCGATCGCACCTGGTTATGATGCCGATTTAGTGCTTGTAGATTTAAACACATACCGCCCAGTCCGGCGCGAGGAGCTTTTAACGAAATGTCGTTGGAGTCCTTTTGAAGGCTGGAACTTAACCGGCTGGGCTAAAACCACTATTGTTGGCGGTGAAATAGTTTATGACAAAGGCCAGGTAAATACGCAAGTGCGGGGTAAAGCTTTAACTTTCTTATAGCAAATATTTATTTAAGCTTACGTAGTAGACGAATAACTATATATCAAAGTCATACTTGAACTGGCAAGATTTTCATCTATCCAGAGTCAAGACTAG
The DNA here is from genome assembly GCF_017114945.1 of Nostoc sp. JL34. Classification (GTDB taxonomy): domain Bacteria; phylum Cyanobacteriota; class Cyanobacteriia; order Cyanobacteriales; family Nostocaceae; genus Nostoc. Next base: position 69,484 of record NZ_JABXKQ010000138.1, on the reverse strand, counting down.
GGTGTGTTTTCAAACTACTCGTTTAGCCTCCTAACGTTTGAGATCCCTCTAAATCCACGCCACTTGCTTCAAAACGCAGTGGCTACCCTTTTTAATGGGGGATCTAAGACTTGAAAAACACGCCCTAGACCAATGCAGTTTGGTTAAACCTAAAAGGCGAAAATTTTTGTTTTTCCTCCTTTACCTTTTAACCAAAAAGTATTGACTTGTCTCTGTATCAAAAATTGCAACTTGAAACCCTGAATTGATTTGCAAGTGTTTCAAGTCAAATCTTCAATAACTACTCCCTTCCTGTTATAAGATTACCTATTTATTCTTATTTTCTCTAACGAGATGCTGCGCGATGGCGTACCACATCTACGTTAAAAAAACTTAGGTATTCTTTCAACCGGATAAGAGTAAACAAAATAAAACCCTATTGCGACTAATCTGATAATACTTGACCTTCATCCAGGTCATGTATTCCCCAGAAACTATGTCTGGAAACATAACCATAGAAATAATCAAGGAGAATTGCTATGTCTTTTAAAATTTTGGCTTTAGACGGTGGCGGTATTCGGGGAGTCGTTGCAGCGCGAATACTTCAACAAGTAGAACAAGAAATTAGAAATCAGGGGAAAGGAAACTTTTTACACGAATACTTTGATCTGATTGCTGGTACTTCTACTGGTTCAATATTAGCAGGAGGGATTGCTATAGGAAAGGAGAGTAATGAACTTATTAAACTGTATAGAGATAGAGGTAAAGATATATTCCCACTAGAGAGAAAAGAGCGTTATAAAAACTTGCCGTCTATTATCAAATCAATTATTGATGTATTCTCAGAATCTAAATATTCTCATGATGGAATTATTAGCGTCCTCAAAGATGCCTATAAATCTACAAGAATAAAGGATATTGAAAAACCTATGATTTTGATTCTTGCTTACGATACGCTATATCGAAACACCACCTTTTTTACAAATTGTCATCCCGATTTAGGAGACAGATGGTACGATGACTGTTATTTATGGGAAATATGTACCGCTTCTGCTTCAGCACCCACTTTATTTCCAGCATATAAATTAGAACCTGTAGATAAACAAAAATTTGGTGATTGGGAATTTCCCCACATTGATGGCGGAGTTTCTGCTAATAACCCCTCTCTAGCAGCTTTGAGTCTAGTTATGAGGATCAGTCAGTCTTCAGTCTCTCCAGAAATCAAGCAAAAATATAAACTCGATAATCTGCGATTGGAAGATATTTCTATCCTTTCTATTGGTACTGGTCAAACTGGTGAACCATATCAATATGAGCAAATAAGCAAATGGAGAGGCTTAGACTGGGTAAAAAATCTTACTAACATCTTTATGGAACCTACATCTGAGATTGATAGTACAATTTGCCGACAAATCATGGGTGGGTATGATTCTAAACGTTATTTACGTCTTCAGTTTGACTTAAATGAGACATTTAAACCCAAGCCAAAAGAGACTTATAAAGATCCTCGGATTGTATTACCTCCAGAAGATCGAAAAAACCGATTTACAGGCGAAAAAGTCAGTGAAGAAATAGATAACACTAATTCCGAGATTCTTCAGGAGTTAATAGATACTACTTCTGCATTTATTGATCAAGGTCTTACGTACTATACCAGAGACGACTACGGTTCCCCGATCAAAAAGGCGATCACTTCTTTCATTAGAGATAACTAGTGCATTCACGTAGGCATATTAACGTCAGCTAATTTAGGATAAAAAATCTCGTATTTCTACGATAATTTCTGTAGAAATACGAGATTTTTAGTTAATATGTTCTTAACGTCAGTGCTAATTACAGATGTGAATAAAAGAATTTATTGCTAGTTAAAATTATTAAAATTATTTTTACAAATTTAAAAATTAGTTTCTTTTATGTATAGATTTTGAACCTAACTTGGGAATACTAAGTGTAAGGAAAGTTAGAGGACTCATACAGAAGCTGATTATTGTTTAACTTTTCTCTACTAGCTTTCACTGCTAAATAATCCAGATTATTTCTCCAAATGACAGTAGAGAAATAATCTACTTCAACTAAGCTGATTAAGTTCTGTAAAAACTTTCATTTAACCCAACAACAGTTTATTTACACTTGCTTGATTCGTACACCAACCATCTAAATCAGTTTTTAACTGCTTATTACAGTAATAAAGCTACTAGATGCCAATCCTGAATATACATCCCATTTAGTTAAGAATCACTGTAGGTTCAATACTATTCGGATAAGATACGCCCGCCTGGATTGACACCCTTTTTCAAGAGAGTTAGTGCGTTGCGAACTTTCCCAAAGTTATAGTAACTGGCGTCGGCTTGGCTGACTGCCAATTTTAGATTGAAGAAAAGCTGATTTGAGATTTTTTGGTTGATATAACAATGTTAGTGACTGATAGTGGCGAGCGTGGTAGTGGCAGATAGGACGAGTGTAAAGTTCTCCCTTGACTATTTGCAGAAATTTTTTAGTGTTGTGATTAAAAAAGTTAAATCCCTCGGACTTAAGTCGAGAGATGAGCTTAAATAGCGGCAATAACTTTGCTAATGGCACAATTGAATGGTGTGAGTTCGACTTGACGAGTGCCCCCATGCCCATAAGTCAAACTCACACTCAGATAACTATCTGGCTTGTAGGGTAATCGTTCTGCCCATTCAACTGCCACAATTCCTAGCATGACTTCAACACCTTCCCAGTAACTTTCTAAATTCAGGGCTGCAACTTCTTGTGGTTCTAAGCGATACAAATCCAGGTGGTAAAGGGGGAGGCGTCCTTCTGTGTACTCATTAATCAGTGTGAAAGTGGGGCTAACAATGGGTTCAGCGATTCCCAAACCTTTGCCAATGCCTTGAACTAAGGTAGTTTTACCAGCGCCTAAATCACCTTCTAGTAAAATTACACTCCCAGGGGTCAGGGATTCACCAAGAGTAATACCTAAGCGTAGCGTCGCCTCTGTATCCGCAAGAAAAATTTTCATAATTAATTATTGGTCATTGGTCATTAGTCATTAGTCTAAACAAAGGACAAATGAGTAATGACTAATGACTAATTTTTATCTTCCGTGATGACCTTTACCGTACCACCGTAACAACACTTGTGCTAGTTTCTGCGGATTGTGACGGACAAAACCCGTTTCATCTTCATACAAAACATTAGCTGGAACAATCCTTCGTCCAAGCTGAATTACGGCTTCTCTATCCAGGAAAACGGGATGGGAGTTTTGTTGGGCGTAGCGGATGAGTGATTGCTCCGAGGGGGATTTTTTGTGTATTAGCACAGCATCGAATAGCCGTCTTTGCCCACAAGCAGCATCAATTGCTCTGATATGATCGGCAACAGTATAGCCTTCAGTTTCTCCTGGTTGAGTCATTATATTGCAGATATAAATACGGGGGGCAGCTGTTTGAGCGATCGCATCGGCAATTTCTGGTACTAATAAATTAGGAATCAGGCTAGTGTAAAGGCTACCTGGGCCAATAATGATGTAATCAGCTTCTTTAAGTGCCTTAATAGCTGCTGGCACCGCTGGAGGATTATCTGGAATGCAGCCTATTTTGACAATTTTACCACCAGCTTTGGGAATGCTAGACTCCCCATCAATCCGGCGACCATCGGCTAATTCTGCCCAGAGGCGAACATCACTGAGAGTTGCTGGTAGTACTTGCCCCCGCACTGCTAGCACTTTAGAACTGGCTGCAACTGCTTGTTCTAAATCTCCAGTAATATCACTCATTGCTGTTAAAAACAAATTGCCAAAACTGTGACCCGTTAACCCATCTCCAGCCCGAAAACGGTATTGAAACAATTCTGTTAATAACTTTTCTTCATCTGCTAGTGCAGCCAAACAATTGCGAATATCGCCTGGTGGTAACACTCCAAATTCTTGACGCAACCGCCCAGAAGATCCACCATCATCAGCTACAGTGACGATCGCAGTAATATTCGCGCTGTAGGTTTTCAGTCCTCTCAACAACGTAGAAAGTCCCGTACCACCACCAATTACCACTATTTTCGGGCCTCGGTACAATCGACGATGAGCCATCAAGACATCAATGAGTTCCTCGCCACCTTCTGCTCTCAGTACCTTAGTAATTGAGCCGACGGTGCGAGTTTGCCCCCAAAGTACTAACAGCAAACCGCCAAGCAGCACCAAAGGCCCGCTGATATAGTTGGGCAACATGTTGGTGATTACTCCCAGGAAACCCCTAACCAACTCGATCATCCAAAAAATTGGGGTGAGCTTAATCCAAATAGCTAACCCCAAACTCGCCAGCAGTACACCCCCAACACTGATCAACAACCAACGTTTTACCGATAGTCCAGGGGATAACCATTTGAACCACTGGTTAACCCGATAGGAAGTACGAGAGCGCGACTGCTTTTGCAGGGCGTTGAGGGCTTGTCTGAGAAAACCATTTGACATACCTGATTCGGAGCAGTGCTACAAACAATAATTAACAGAAAACGTACACCACTTGGTTTAAAACACTAGGCGTGAAACTATTATATTTGTCAATCCCATTAGACTAAGAGCAAGTGGTCAAGATTGCCAGTATTCCTAGTTAAACAATACCCTGGCTTGGTAAAAGTGATTTTAATGGAAAAACGAATTTTAGGATTAGATCCAGGACTGGCAATTTTAGGGTTTGGGGCAATTAGCTATACACAAAAGCTCAACAAAGTGCCAGAGACTACAGTAAATATGCTGGATTTTGGGGTAATTAAAACGTCGGCAGATGTAGAAATGGGACAGCGCCTATGTACCTTATTCGATGATTTACACACCTTGATGGAGGAATTTCAACCGGATTTGGTTGCGATCGAGAAACTCTTCTTCTATCGTATGTCAAGTACAATCCTGGTTGCACAGGCGCGGGGTATAGTCATTTTGGTGTTGGGGCAGCGTCGTCTCCCCTATGTAGAGTTTACGCCTGCTCAAATTAAACAAGCTTTAACGGGGTATGGCAATGCCGATAAGTCGGAAGTGCAAGAAGCGGTGGCGCGGGAGTTGGATTTAGATGAAATTCCCAAGCCTGATGATGCTGCGGATGCTTTGGCGGTAGCTTTGACTGCTTCTTATCAGTTGTAGGTGTTGTAATATCATGTTCGGATAAATTCAGATAAATACTTGTAATGGAGATGTAGCCGCTCTGGGGTTGGGGAGAGGTCTAATATCAAGTTCGGGTGATTACTGATAATAAAATCTATTAAGTAAATAATCCTGCTTAATAGATGCTGTTGATATCGTACTATTTATAACAATATATTTGCAAAATAAAAGAGTATGGAGAGATAGGATTGATACAGTAAAGTCTTAGTATATAAGCCACTAAACCGATAAATTGTGGCTAAAGTCATGGTCAGATTCATGACTTTTTTCATCAGATATTGTGTAAGAGATTTATATAATAGTCGTATCCAATCAAAGTGATATTTTTATTTTATACCCAAAGTGCTAGATATTAGCAGAAGCTAATTCCTAATCATCACTTTTCCCTTTTTTATATGTAATCAGACTACCAAAACTAAGTTACAAGTATTTCGGGAGATTTCTGGAAGAAGCATTGTGCCTTGTGTAGTCAAATTCAAATTCAAACATCACTTGATGCTTTCATCAGATCAAGGGAGGACTCATGATTAATCGAGCTATAGACATAATCTTCGTCGATTCATTTGCCTTTGTAATTAATATTACATTTGGTACACTGCTTCATAGTAAAATATGTAATTACTCATGGGAAGGAAAAACACCATTAGATCAACAAACGGAAGAAATTAGCTCTAATTCGTCAATTTCAACATCATCTTCGGAAAACATAGATTTAAGCACTTCTGTCTTAAGTAAATATCCCAAAGTGAATGCAAAAATGAAAGCAGAAGCTTTGAGTAAAAAGACTTCGACTAGTGCATAGGAGAAGAAGTGCAGGGAAGCAGGGGGAGACAAATCAATTCAAAATTCAAAACGAAGAATCCATTCTCCTAACTCCTCCCCCCCTAACTCAGCACTCCAAACTTACGTTAAACATCACACGGAATAAAATCATTCTCGCCAATTAAGCTAGGATTGATGGCAGTTAAAGTAGCTAACACCTGATTTGTGGAAGTAATCCGAATAGAAGTATTATTGCCACTTGCAGAGATAGTCAAAGCTCCATAAGTCAAACCACCAAATAAACCAAGTTTATCAATGCCATCCTGAAAGTTATAAATGGTATCAGTACCATTACCTGAGGCGAGAACAAAGATATCCGCCCCCGCTTGCCCATAGAGGTAGTCGTTGCCAGCACCACCATTGAGTAAGTCATCACCATTACCCCCATAAAGGTAATCATTGCCAGCACCACCAATGAGGCGATCGCTGCCATCTTGTCCATAAAGGTAATCATTGCCAGCACCACCGTTGATGGTATCATTACCAGTACCGCCATAGAGATAGATATTACCAAGACTAAATGCTGAAGCATCCAAGATATTGTCACTAATACCACCAGTCAGCGTTACTCGTTCGATGCTGGTGAGGGTATCGTTACCTAACCCAAAAAGTTGAGTGTTAGTCAATGTAAAGTTGACATTACTTGATTCAGTTAAAGAATCAATGCCATCGCCACCATCGAGGGCATCATCACCTACACCACCGAAAAAGTAATCATTGCCAGCACCACCAATCAGGTTATCATTGCCATTCTCTCCGTAGAGGTAATCATTGCCAACACTACCGTTGAGACTATCATTACCATTACCCCCATATAGATAGTCATTGCCAGCATTACCGTAGAGGCGATCGCTATCATCTTGTCTATAGAGGTAGTCATTGATACTGCCACCTAACAAGTAATCATTGCCAGAACCACCATAGAGAGAGACGTTACCAAGACTAAAGGCTGAAGCATCTAAAATATTGTCAGTAATACCACCAGTCAAAGTTACTCGTTCAACACTAATGAGGGTGTCATTACCTAGCCCAGACAGTTGACTGTTAGTCAAGGTAAAGTTGACATCACCTGATTCATTGAGAGAATCACTGCCATTGCCACCGTCGAGGAAATCATCACCTGCACCACCATAGAGAAAGTCATTGCCAGCCCCACTGATGAGGCGATCGTTGCCTTCTTGCCCGTAGAGAAAGTCATTGCCATCACCAGCATCGAGGATATCATTGCCAGCACCACCATAGAGAGAGTCATTGCCAGCAGCACCATAAATGGTATCTTTGCCTGTTTCTCCATAAAGGCGATCGCTACCTGCATAACCGTAGATGATATCATCAGCTAGGCTTCCCGTTAAAAGATCGGCTGACGCTGTACCATATAGAGTATTTTCACTGAAATCTTGAAGGTTGATTGTAACGGCTTGTACAGTACTAACATTAATGCCGTCGCTGACAGTAACTTGCAACTGGAAGTTGGGATTACTCTCAAAATCGAGGTCATCACTATCGTTGACAGTAATTTGTCCGGTGCTGGAGTTGATATTAAAGGCAGCTTGGCCATCGCGATCGCTATCTAAGTTACCATCAATAATTGTCCAGTTGGAGAAAGTGCTGCCATCCACATCTGTAGCAACTACAGTACCAACCACTGTACCATTGCTGGTATTTTCATTAACGCTGAAGCTTTGACTGGCAGTAATTACAGCAGCATCATTGACTGAGTTAATAGTAATTGGTAGGTTTTTAGAAGTACTTCCTCCTGTATTTCCATCACTCACAGCAATGGAAACGATATCAGCACCATTGACATTGGCGTTACCTCGATAGGTTAGTCCAACGATATCAGCGAGGGTGGCATTAATTTGGCTAACAGTACCAGTGAGAGTAACGTTGCTACTACTGTTGTTGCTTATACTGGTTGAGGTTAAACCACCTACCACATCGCTTTTTACTGTAACTGTACCTTTGGTTGCTGTGAGAATGACGGTAAGGGCAGAAGTTCCAGCGTCAAGGTCATTAATTACAATGCCAGGAATTGGGACTGAAGTATCCTCATTGACTGTAACACCGGGTAAGTCAGAATTCGCGGTAATTGCAATGCTACCCAGCTTAAGTGCTGATTGGGCAAAAGGCGTATAGTCTCCCAAGAAAATTAAATTGGATTTTTCATAGATGTCAGGAACTCTGGTGGGAGGTACAAAACCAGTATAATCACGCAGTCTGCCGTTAAGGATCAGATTATTGTCGGCAAATAAAGTGTAGGAGTTGCCTTGAATTGTCAAATTGTAGTTTACGCGATTAGTGGTAGTAAAGTTGACTCCTTCTGCTTGAGTAAACAAAGTCAGGTTTGGATTTGTAGCGGGAGCTTGGGAGCCGTCTTCTTGTGCCCAGATCCGGTTTGTCCAAAAGTCTAATTGGATACCCTTGCGATCGTTGCCAATTGCAATTACGCTAAAACCAGCAGTATCTGCTTTACCATCATTGTTTTTATCTACAATTCCTGAAGAACTATGGTCTTCTGAAGTCAGTTGCGCGGTAAAGCTAAGGGCATAGCCCGATTGAGTATTCAGAATGGGGAAAGCGGCATTGAGAGGACTGGTAGTTAAGTCAATTTGCTCTCCAGAACCAGGTATGTACTGGTTAATAATTCCGTGGTTAGTGTAACCAGCGTAAGCAGGATTATTACTATCAGTAGAAACTCCGTTAGCTACTGAATTACCCGCACCAGCTACACCACCTCCGTTTGATGTGAACAGACGAGAAAACCAAGGGCCGTTAGGGGCAGATGCCGCTTCTGTGGGGAACTTGCCAGTTTTTTCATCGTAAATTAGCAAATTAGTTGCTGGCGTGCCAATAATTGGTACATCATTGGTAGCTTTAACATTAACTGTTCTACTCACCGCAGCACTGATACCACCATCACCGTCTGTAAGGACAACTTCAATAGTACGAGGAGTAGTTGAAGGGTTTTCAGAGATGTTTGCATAAGTAATATTACGCAGTAAAGCTTCGACAGCAACGGGTGTTGCATTGGCATTTAGGTTAATTACCAAACTCTCACTTCCAGTACCTACAGAGAAAGTACCGATTAAGAGAGTACCGTACTTGACGATATTACCGTTGAGATTGATTTGATTAATGTTAGCGCCTTCGTTACGGATGGCTAGACGATCATCGATGCTACCACCACTCTTGAAGCTAACAGTCAATTTACCAGTTTCAAAGTTGGCAGAATCTGGGTCACTAACAGTTGTATAAGATTCTGTAATCAAAAGAGCAGGGGCATTTTCTGTGTAGCCAGCAGCATATCCTGGCCAACTGCTGATAACAGGGGCATCACTAACACCTACTTTTAAGGAGACTGTGGCAATATTAGAATCAGCAATGCCATCGTTAGTCCGATAGGCGAAGGTATCGATGCCTTTAAAGCCAGTGTTGGGGGTGTAATTAAAAGAGCCATCAGCATTGAATACTAAGTTGCCGTTTTGTGGCCCAGATACAAGGGTTGCTTTCAGGGTTGTTTTTTCGCTATCGGTGTCGTTTCTAAGTACATCAAGAAGTTGATTGCCGGATGTAGCATTGTATTGGATGCGTCCCTTAAAGCTTTCGTTTATCGGGTCGCCATCACCATTTTCTCGGAATGTGGCATCAAAGCTGAGAATCTCACTGCCAACACCGTAAATAATTTGGTTAACAGTAAATTCACCAGTCAGGCTGTTATATCCACGTCCATCACCACTGACACTTAAACCAGGCTGATTGGTAGCTTGGAATGGAAAACGTGCCGCATTTGTGTATGTTGTACCTGCTGTGAGTGGTGCGTTAAATGGAGCTGCAAATGAAAGATCCCACGATTTACCACCAGTTCCAGGTTCAGTGTAAGTAACTCGTACAGCATTATTGCTACTAGTGTTTGTTGGGTAGGCTCGTGAAGCCCCAAAATTACCTGTAGCTGGAGTATAGCTATAATAATCGCTTTGACCAATATAATTACCGCGATCGCTATCTAAAATCAGTGTTGTAATTGCAGCACCAGTCGTCAGTGAGGAGTTTTCCGAAACTAAATAGCTATCGTTTGTTGCCACTGGTGCCTGATTAGCACTAATAGCTGTACTCGTCACCTTGATATCATCAATCCCAATCCACTCATCTTCCCCATTAGCATCAGTTGTAATCAAGCGAATTTGCACTTGCGCCTGATTGCTAACTTCAGGTGGCAACAAAACGCTTAAGCGTGCTTCTCGTGCATCGGATGAATAGGGCGTTGTGGCGTTATTAGAAGCATCAGAGACGAAACCTGCTGGCAGGTTGATGAAATCCCCTGTATTACCAATGCGATATTGTACAGCAACTGGTTGAATAGAGTTGCGTGTTGACGTATCAATGTCTTTGAGCGTGAAATTTAGCCGGACGTTCTGACGTCCTGTAGCATTTAAATAAAGCACCAAATGGGGTGCTACAGCTGTTGATGAACCTCGCAGAGCAATAGTTGGGTTACTTTCATATACAAATTCTGTAACACCGCTATTTGTGTAAGTACTAGGATTACTTTGATTAGCATTCACATCAACAGGAGTTAAAGAACCATTAGTAAGCAGTGTTTGTGGGTCAATGCCAGTACTACTGACTAAATTATCGCCTCGGAATCCTCTGATGCTGGGGATGTTGCTCCAATCATCATCAATATTAATTAAATTTGGATTTGACCAGTCTTGGCTAAAGTCACTCTCTGCCAGTTGATGATAGACAGGTGCGGTAGATTTGACTATTATAGAAGCAGTGTCTGTGGCACTACTGAAGGCAGTAGTATTACCATTAACTGTGGTGTCAGCAGTACCACCGTTAATACCGCTAGTTTTATCCCAAGCACGGAAGGTGAGAGCATTACCAATATCACCATTGAAATTACCATTAGGCTGGAAGTAAATGCGGGTGTTAGCATCTGCTGCTAGCAAACGAGCGCTACTTGCAGACACTGTAGCCAGAGAATTCCAGATTGTGCCATTGTTAGTGCTGTACCACCAAGTACCATTATCAGTGTTAGTAGCGGTAATTGCGATGCCTGTTAAAGCGCCGTTGTTGGGGTCTGTAACATTACTGTTAAGGCTGACTAAGGATGATACCAATGTGCCGACTGTACTGGCAGGTGTACCTGCATTGTCATTAATGGCATTGAGGGTGACGATGGTATCAGTTAAAGTGGGTGCTGTATTCGCAACCGCAGGAGGTACTACGTTAGAAACACCGAGGAAGCGTGCTACTGCAAAGGAGCTGTTATTCACACTGCCTACAACAACAATCTTGCCATCCGATTGAGTCGCAACGACATCAGTCTCATCGTATTGACTCTTAATCGAAGTTATAACCTGACCGCCTGTGCCAAAGCTGCTATCTAAAGTTCCATCAGGATTGTAAGCTAATAGAACAGTGGTGCGATTAAGGCTGCTAGTTCCGCTATCAATATAGCCACCAACAACAATTTTGCCATTTGGCTGAATAGACAGACTATTAGCACGGTCACTAGTGCTAGCGCTAAGAGGCGTAATCACTTTACCACCATTGCCAAAGTTAGCGTCTATAGTGCCGTCCGTATTAAAACGGGCAATGGCTAAGTCATCTTGATTATAGCTACTACCATTCACGTACTTCCATACTCTTCCTGCAACAACAATTTTGCCGTCAGACTGAATTGCAATGGTATGGATTTCTTCACCAGAACTACCTATCGCTGCTAAAACTCTACCACTATTGCCAAAGCTTGTATCCAGGCTACCATCGTTGTTATAGCGTGTTAGGGCAAAATCAATGTCACTGCCATTGGTAGCTGTTCCCCCAACAATGATCTTACCATCAGACTGAATTGCAACGGCATAGCCTTTTGTACCATTGACTTTGCCAGCATTCCCAAAGCTTGTGTCTAGACTGCCATTGGTGTTGTAGCGTACTAAAACATAATCTGCATTACCGTTGCCGATATACCCCGCTAAAATAATCTTGCCGTCTGCTTGAACCAAGACTTTGTGACCGAAGTCCTCACCAAAATTGCTGATAATTTTGCCACCGTTGCCAAAGCTGTTATCTAAGCTACCATCAGCGTTATAACGTGCCAGAGCAAAATCTGGTTGGTTCGGTTGGGTACTGTCTCCCCAAATATACCCAGCAACAACAATCTTACCGTCAGACTGGAGAACAACGCTATACCCATCTTCAGTTCCGCTACCGATAGAAGTGTTAACTTTACCTACATTGCCAAAACTAGTGTCTAAACTGCCGTCAATGTTGTAGCGAGCTAAATCAAACTGACCAAAACCTCCGAAGACAACAATTTTGCCATCCGGCTGAATAGCAACACAGCGAGCGTAAATATTAGAAGTAGTAGTTACTATACCGCCATTACCAAAACTAGTGTCGAGGTCACCAGGATTAAGTACGAGTTTGATAGTAACGTTTTGGTTGGCACTGGTTACAATACCATCGCTGACGTTGACTTGCAGATTTACACTGGGGTTGCTTTGGGGATTAAGGTCATCAAGATCATTGATAGCCAACTGTCCGGTATTGGGGTTAATACTGAAAGCTTGATTACCGTCACCATCTGCGTCTATATTTCCACTTGCGATCGCCCAGTTAGAAAGGGTGGTGTTTGCATCAACATCTGTAGCTGTTAAAGTACCGATGATTGTGCCGTTGCTAGCATTTTCAGGAATACTTAAAGGATAAATGGATGTAACTACAGGTGCATCATTGACAGCATTAACCGTAATTGAAGCTGTGTCAGTAGTACTACTAAAAGCGGTGGAACTACCATTAGCACTTGTGCTGGCCAAGCCACCATTTGTTCCATTAGTTTGATCCCAAGCACGAAAGGTGATGGCGTTGCTGATATTGCCGTTGAAGTTAGAGGATGGGCGGAAATAAACACGGGTGTTAGCATCTGCTGCCAACAGGCGAGCGCTGATATTGGACACTGTACCCAAACTCAACCAGTTTTCCCCATTGTTAGTGCTGTACCACCACGAACCGCTAATAGTGTTCGCCGCAGTAATAGCTATACCAGTTACTGCTCCACTGTTGGGGTCGTTGACGTTTCCTCCTAAGCTCACTAATGAGGAAACTAAGGTACCGACTGCTCCAGACGGTGCGATCGGATCTTCGTTGATTGAATTGAGGGTAACAATCCGCAAATATGCAACGCCACTTAAAGCTCAATGCACAGGAGTTAATAATCTTACAGCAGGGCAAAACTCTTTGAAACTGGCTAAAGCTCAGGGAGAGCTAACTTTTTAATGGGGTTGGGGGATCTCTTGTACGTAAGTCCTACTAAAAAATTTGTAGTATCCTCTTGACATTATGTAGATTTTGTATTACAAATGTAGTATAAAGATAAAAGCCTCCTCAAAAGGCAAAACTAAAACCTCTCGGAACCTTGACAATTGTATAGATGCTACTTTTTGGGGATTAGTTTAGCAACCTCTTTCGGTAATGTCCACTTTTGGTTGGGGCCGCGATTGGTGTTCGACTGCTCCGAAACCAACAAACGGACGGTTGCAGGATTCGGGTTCAATTCCCGACGGCTCCACTAGACTCTACTTCGATTGAAGTTGCGTAAATGCTTACTCAATAAGTCGAGTAACATCGCCTCAATAAGAGCATCGGCTTGATTTAAACTTGGGTCTGTAGCTCTAACGGTAGAGTTCCTAGATGTCACTTGTGCCCTAACAGAAAAAGCTTACATACTAGCTCAATAGTAGAGCTATCGTCTCTAAAACGATAAGTTGCAGGTGCGATTCCTGCGGTGTAACCACAGCTTTTTCAACTTGCACGAGGTGTGAGTGTAACTCTCACAGGGAGGGTATCGGTTCAATCCCGATCAGATCCACTAATATCAATTCGTAATTAAAACAAGAGGTGATTGCAATGGTTCATATTCGATTTGAAGGACGTTCTGTTGATGTGCCAAAAACACAATTGGGAATTGCAGCAGGGATGAATGATCTGGCAGTGAAAGAGCGCGTTGCTCGGCATTTAGATGTGAATAGCGATCGCCTTTCTGCTTACGTAATAGATCGCCGTCCTAGTGGCGATCTGATCGTCCGCCCTGAAGCTGTCTATGGTTAAATTTCCTAGTCATCCGTGCCCTAACAGAAAAAGCATACATACACATTGATAACGGCCCTAAGGTAGTAAAATTCGAGCGATCGAATAAGCGAAGCATGATTTCTAAGTCTCTCGCAGATTTAGCGTGCGTGCCCACTGCCAATATTTGGTAAGAGCGACCGTAGCTGTAAAAAGCTTCTTGAACTTGCACGGAATGAATTAAGACTTAATTCCGCGCCCTAACTTGTAAAGTCTACACACTATCCGGCAACGGATCACAGGTTCGATTCCTGTCGCTCCCTTTGATGGGAGCGTAGCCAAATTGGTATAGGCAATTGTGAAAACTGCTTTGCTAACTTGTGCGGAATTTCAATTATTTGAATTGTATTTATCGATAACCTTTACTCAATACGGAGGTGAGTTCAATGATGTTAGCTAACTCATGTTTAATAACAACTCAATTAGTACAACTGCATTTAAAAAACGTGAGATATGAGCGAACATCGTTTGAGCGAGATTGTAATTGAGCGTCCTCGCGGTGGGAGGAGAATTAGCCTCAAAAAGGTGACTGGCTTTAAGAAGCAATTATACAAAATCACCCAGGATGCCATTCAGGATGGATTGTTGAATCCCTACCTGATTAAACCAATAAATAAATCCAAGTATCTTTCAGACCATCTCGGCCCTCTGCGTCGTTTTTTGCGATCGCAAGTCGGACAACCTTGGAATGAGGTTTACAGCCAACTGTGTCAACGGCTAGATCCCAGCACAATGGCAGGACAGCATGTTATCGATCATGTGTGGGACTATGTTGAACGGCATGTGGAAATAATTGATGGTGGTTTCTATAGCAAGCCTTATCAAGGGTATCGAAATCAGCTAAATACAAGCCAACGCGATCGCTTCTATATCCATCCTGAAACCAGAATTCTTTGTGCAGTCGAGACAGTGCCTCGAAAGCAGAAGCAAAAGCAGGAACAAAGTGATATTGTCATCATTGATAATTATCATCAATACCAGAAGCTAAACGACATTTGGTATTTCATTACCTTTGAAGATTTTCCACCGCCACCAACTCATTATGTGACGGATGTTGTCAAAGGGATAATTCATCGTTCTGCGGCAATGTATAGAGGTCGAATGATTTACGCTGTTAGGAAACAGCAGTGTAACAAGAAAGAAATTCGATTTATTTTAAATCAACTTTCTAAAACCTAAAATTTTCACTTCGTGCCCTAACTGAAAAAGCTTACATACTAGCCGAATGGTAAGGCACTTGACTGAAGCTCAAGCAACTACGGTTTCAAATCCCGTGTGTGAATCAACAGCTTTTTCGACTTGCACGAGGTGATCTTATTTCATTTCAATATGGAGGTGAGTACGATGAAAAAAATTAATTCTTTCAACATCGAGCCTGAAAATTTCGACGAATTTGACGATTTCTGCTTTTGAACCATCAAGCAAACGTCGTCGTGGCTACCCATCTGAAAAAGCTGTCAAACGTGGCAATCGCCTCGTTCATGGCGACAAGGAACTACAAGAAAAGCTTGGTAACAATGACCTTTGTCTTTGTGGTTCTGGTCGCAGCTTTCAAAAAGTGCTGTCGCAATAGCGGCAGATATGATGGCAGCTTACGCAGCTACTACTTTTAGGGAATAAGAGCAAATTTGATAATTTTTCGCTCATTACCCAGTCACTAATCCCTAATCCCCAGTCCCTTTTACTTGGCAGTTGTTGCCGCGCCCCGATCGCAGAAGCTTACATAACTCTGCACAAGTTATACACAATGCTTCTACAACTTGCGCGGTGATATCACCTCGCGTGCAACATCTGCCTCCTCATTCATCACAACTAGAGGAGGTTCATAATGAATACCGCAG
Organism: Nostoc sp. JL34; assembly: GCF_017114945.1. GTDB lineage: Bacteria > Cyanobacteriota > Cyanobacteriia > Cyanobacteriales > Nostocaceae > Nostoc. The sequence goes on along the minus strand of NZ_JABXKQ010000138.1, from coordinate 53,572 downwards.
AACGTGACCTGCGTTTGGAAATGCTCAACAGTTTGCTCACAACTCCTCACCGCAAACTTGAGCAAGTCGCAGAAATTCATCAGTTAATTGTTGAACTCGATCCCATCTTCTACGGACACCTGGCAGTTTGGTATCAGCGTCATGGTGATGTCCGCGACCACAAGGAGGTGTTTATTGCTCATTTGTTAACTAGCAATTTGACTGAACACCGAGATGCTGGATTTATGATGCTGCAAGAGTTTCCACCCTATCAGGTAGCTCGTGTGGTGGACTTCATGAAGCAGCAGCAGAATAAACTGCCTCGTTCCGCTCGGACTGCGGTACGGCGTTACTTGAAGACACGGGAGAGCAATCCGGCTCTGTTCGATCGCGCCGCTTTGCGAAGTCGTAAAGCAATGAAGCACTTATATGCTTCGCTGCACATCAAGCCAAATGAGCGGGCAAATGCGATTCTGTTCCGCGATACTCCTCCAGAGGGTTCCTTAGCAAATGTGCTGAAGCAGCTTGCTAAAGCAGAAAGTGCGGCAGAACAGGCACGGCTGATTGTGGAGTTCAAAATTCCCTACACGATCGCAATTGGTGCAATCAAGCAACTTACACCAGTTGTCTTGGTGGCGTTAATCAATAGCATGTCTCCACAAGAAGCGATCAACAACCTCAAGTCTCTCCAGACTAGAGGTGCAATGGATCACCCACAAGTTAAGAAGCTGATTGATTCCAAACTGGAAGCAGCGTCTAAGAGTGGGCGTGTCTCAGCATTCAAAGCACAGATTGCCACAGACGCAGGAGATTTTGACGCAGACACCGTTGCCCAACTGGAAAAGGTGACAAACGAACAGGTGAAACGGCGTGGTGCGATCGCTCGTCCAACTGCTTTATTGGTAGACAAGTCTGGTTCAATGGAAAATGCGATCGCGATCGGTAAGCAACTCGCTGCCCTAATCTCTGGTATCACTAACGCAGAACTGTTTGTCTACGCCTTCGACACCATTCCTTACGCTGTTACGGCAAAGGGCAAAGAGTTGACTGACTGGGAGCGTGCCTTCCAGCACATCAATGCAGGCGGTGGTACTAGCATCGGCTGTGCATTGGAAGCAATGCGGAAGAAGAAGCAGGTAGTTGACCAGATAATTTTGGTGACGGATGAGGGCGAAAATGCGGCTCCTTACTTCGGTGAAGTTTACAAGAACTACTGCCGGGAGTTGGCGATAATGCCCAATGTGGTGATTGTCCGTGTGGGTACTCATTACAACTGGGTGGAGAGTCAATTAAAGCAGCAGCAAGCACCTGTAGATACGTTCACTTTCGCGGGTGACTACTACAGTTTGCCGAACATCGTCCCACTCCTGACGCGCCCCTCTCGCCTGGATTTGCTGATGGAGATTTTGGATATGCCGTTGCCTGTAAGAGAGGATAAGTAAGGTTAGAATATGGCATTGCTTGTCAGTAGAAATGATGAGCAATGCTCTCCATTCAATTACGAGCTTTTAAGATAACGATGACTACACCACTCAAAGAATGGTCTGAAGAAACTATTCTCTCTATGATAAAAGATAAAGTTCAGGAAAGCCTTGAACTTGATTATAAGGAATGTCCTGCAATCTTTCCACTTACTGATAAAAAGAAAATAGAACTTAGCAAAGATGTCTCAGCTTTTGCTAACTCTGCTGGAGGCAGAATTATCTACGGTATAAAAGAAAATGGGCAGATCCCTACTGAAATTGATACAGGATTTGATCCTAATACCTTGTCAAAAGAGAGATTAGAACAGACTATAAATTCAAACATTCATCCTCGTATCAACGAACTTATCATTAAGCAAATAGAACTGGTTACTACTAACCCAGGTCATGTATTGTATGTAGTTTCAATTCCTCAAGCTACAACAAGAGCACCTCATCAAGCTGCCGACAAGAAATATTACAAACGCTTCAATTTTGAGTCTTTCGCAATGGAGGATTATGAGATTAGAGATATTCTTCGTAGAGCAACAACACCTGATTTACACTTTAATTTTTCTCTTGGTGGTAAAGAGCCTGTTCCAATACAGTTTTTTCAAGATCAGCCATTCTCTGAACAAGTAGATATGATTATTGCTGTAGAAAATAGATCAGAAGAACCTGCATCCTATGCTGTGATGGAGGTCTTTATAGATTCCGCTCTAAAATTATCTAACTCTACTGATTTAGCAATAACAGCAGATAATGTCTTTCTTAATTTGAAGGATGATCAAAAACTATCTGTTACACAGCTGAGTCAAAACTGGGCTATTCCTGGGAAATTGCCTATATTCAAGGGAACTAGTTTTAGAATTACAGATACATCCATTAAGCTTGCTATTCCAAAGGAACATGCTGATTCAGAAAGAGCGTATATTGGTGCATGGAAAATTAGATCGCCTGGAATGACTAATAGTGGTTTTTTTGCATTTGTCCTCAAGAACAATTGTTTGACAGTAACTAAAGTTTAAGTCCTGCTGATAAAATTCAGCGATCGCTCTACTCCAAAATCTCCCTTTTCATCTCTTCCAATTTTATGTAGTATATTGTATTATATTAAAATCCTGCGTGCCCCAACTCTTGGAGCCTACATACTAGTACGAGAGGAAAGGTAACACTGCCAAATGCAGTGGGCGTGTGTGAACGGGGAGTGCGAAGAACCTGGGAGGTAGGCTTAAAAGTAGCCATCCTTGAAAGAGTGTATAACAACTCACCAGCGGAGTCCCTTTAGTAACTGAGAACACGCAATGCTCCACCAACTTGCACGCAGGAATTGTACTACTTTCTAAGTAAAAGGCTATCGATTAACAAAATGAAAATTAACTTCAAGTCTTTGACTTTAATACTTCTATAGCTTTAAATCCTTCTATAGTCTGACCTAAAAATATCATGGGAATAGCCAAGCCAAACGGTTTACCTGTTTGAATCAAATTGTAAACGCCAGTCAACACATTTAGCGACATCAATCCTACTGCAATACCTAGTGCAATTTTTGATTTACGTTGTACAAAGAAACCTAGAACTAAATAAAGTAAACCAAAAAATAAAGAACAAAAAACCAATATTAGATAATCAGGCAATCGACTACCAGCAACAAAGAATATTATGCTTAGAAAAATACACAAAACTCCAATTGCGTAAACTGCACGGTAAGCAGCTGCTAACTTTTTTCGGGATTCTGATATTTGTTGTATTTGGGTAGTCATTATTTTTCTATTTTTTGGATTTATTGATCGATATTATGTTTTTTTATATACTCCGTTGCTAGTAATAATCTTGGGTAATTATGCGTAAACAGAGATAATGATGACTGACATCCGTAAGTTAATCAACCAAATTGCGATCGCAGAAGCACAATTGTCTACAACCCAATTCCTTGCGCCCTGTGTCAAAGGTGGACGAGTTCGCACACGGGTAGCCGGGATGATCTACACCTTCAGTCCAAAGCCTAGTAAATTTGAAGGTTGGGGCATCTTTCAGGCTGTGGATGAGAAAACAGCAACGGTTGTAGAAGAAGCAGATTTACCCCAAATTGCAGAATACCTGCAACACTTTCCCCAAATACGGCTGCGGTTAGCACACCAGCTGCGGGGACAAACTTGGTTAGCATACCCGGTTAATGAAGTAGATATGCGTCAACGGTTGAAAGTAGTTAAGCCGATCGCAGTCCACTTAGTAACCGAGGGCGTTACCTTTGAGCAAATCATTGCCCGATGGAATGGACAGTCATGCTGGTTCGAGGAAGTAGATCGCCGTACCGATCCGGCAATTTCTGAAACTCTGCAATCTGCTGTCAAGCAACTCATTTCTGCTGAAGAATTACAGTTTAAGGGCATTACTCCAGAAATCCGCACAGTGTATGAATTAGCAACGCGGCGCATTGAGGGCTTTACTCAACCCCAACAGGATGAAAAGCGACTAAAAAAGGCTTTGCAAATGGGTGGCGGTGAATTAAATCAATTCCACGATCGCAACGATTACTGGACAGTAGATTGGATAACTGCTGATGGTGTTCGCCATAGTAGTGCGATCGCTAAAACTGATTTGACAGTTGTCAGTTCTGGTATTTGTCTGAGTGGACGCGATCGCGATTTTGACTTGCAATCCTTAGTGGGTGTCATGGAACAACAAGACTAGTGAGAACAAGCTGACTAATTAATTACGAATTATTATGAGTATCTTTTTTCACGAACAGCTTTACCGCAGCAATGCTGTGATGACAAAGTTGAAGAACTATCGTGTAACAATTTGTGGCGCTGGAGCATTAGGAGCTAACATTGCGGAAAACTTAGCTCGGTCTGGTTTTGATAAACTTACAGTGATAGATCGCGATCGCATTGAGGAGCGTAACCTTTCAACTCAGCCTTACTACCGTTCTGATGTGGGAGCGTTCAAAGCGAAAATCTTGGCAAACAATTTATATCGAGCAATTGGTACTAAAGTTGATGCCAAAACAAAGGAGTTGACACCAGCAAATACAAATCAATTACTTCAAGACAGCCAGCTAATTGTTGATGTCTTTGACAATAGCGTGGCACGTCAAGCAGTGAAAGATTATGCTGAACAATTAAACATTCCTTGTCTTCATGCTGGACTATCGGCTGATTATGCAGAAGTAATTTGGAATGAAGTTTATCGGGTTCCTTCTGAGGTGAATGATGATGTCTGTGATTATCCTTTGGCACGAAACCTGGTGATGTTAACCGTTGCTGTGGCGTGTGAAGCGATTATCTCATTCATTGCAACAGCAGAACAGCGTAACTTCACCATTACCCTAAAGGATTTGACTGTTCAATCTCTGTTTTTATAGGTTGCGTAGAAGCTCTTAGCAGCTTGTCGCAGACATCGCCCATCAGAATTTATTTTTTAACTGTCTTCTTAACTGTCTTATCTGTCATTGCATTTTCTTGCCGATGGCGAGAAAATACAAACGCGCTAGGAAAAAACATTTGTCAACAATGTAATTAGCTCAATAGAGTCTATTCTTTTTGAGGAAAAAGTCATGAGTTCAGTCAATCAAAGGCAAAGCCATATATTAACACAAGGTCAAGGCATTTATCTGTCTGCCAATCCCATTCAAACCGAAAAATTCTCTATTCAAAAGACTCTAAGGGATGGGGGAAAAATCCGTTTCAAAATTCGTTATTCAGCTAAATTACAGGGTTTCTGCCTGCTAGAAGTTTTTTTGATGAAAGCATATAACGGAACACAAACTGCTAGCATAACCATCCCTAATAGTGGTTCGACTGCTAATATTCAAGAACAAGAGCAAGAATTTAGTATTTGGGAACCAGGAGATTATTACTTATTTTTCAAAATGTCTTCTAATAATGGAATATTTGATATTGAAGATTACCAGCTTTCTTGGTCAGCTAGTTAATTGTTTTTCGTTGAAAATACCAAAATTAGCAGCTTTAAACTACAGCAAAATAAAGGCTTTAGTCGTCAGCATTTAGGATTAAAAAAGGCTTTTTATCTGGCTTATAGATCAAAATAGTTTACCTCACTAACTTAACAATCCATTGTAAAAAGCTTACACTCAAGAGAAGTCTGAGCGGAGTAAATTGCCGCTCAAACTTCTCCTTTCCTTCTCTACAAAAGGTTGCATCTTGTTAGCTTGCTTGTATTGTAGAGGTAAGGTGGGCACAAGAAAACGAGTATCTGATAGTTTTTGATCAGGCACGTTTTTGCAATGATTTATATTCAAATTCAGCAACGCCTAGTTGTTTTTTAAAGTAAGCACGGTAAAGTTCACAACGCGGGAGGATGCGATCGCCTTCATAAGCGATCAACCCCAAGCTTTCGAGCTTATGAGCGTCAATGGGATTTAGAGAAATGCTTTGCTTTGCGGCCACAACTTCAATATATGCCTTTACCAAACTGGGATTTTCTTGCAGGATTGCCCAGTGTCGCCATAAATGATAACGATAGATACCGCCGTTAGTGATCGCATCCCGGATCAGTTCTTCTAAAGTAATTCCTTGACAGCAAAGATAATACAGAGCAATCCGAATCAGTGCTGGATGTCCCCCCACCAGAGACATCAGTTGGGCAACTTCGTTATTATAGCCCCAGTCTAGCCCATGCCGTTGGCCTAAATATTCTACTTGATGCTCAGTAAATTCTGGTAACCGGATCGGTAGTCCGATATTAAATGGGGATCGGTTAATATCCAGGGAGACATATACTTCTGTGGAGTAAACCACTACTAGCCTCAGTTTCTGCAAGTTGTTATCTTGTCGTGCTTCCTCATACCAAGAGCGCAACAAACCAAAGAACTCCTGAGCAATTTCAGGATATTCAAAAAAACGGTCAACCTCATTTAACACTAAAACTACTGGACTTTTACTCTGCTTAAGCAAATAAGATTGCAAATATACACTGCAACTCAACTTACAGCCTATTTCCTCATCCCATTTTTCATCTAGCTTGGGATCAATGCCTAATTCTATTGCAATTTGCCAGCAAAGAGAACGCAAAAGCTTGTTCAAGTCTGTTAGACAGCTTGAATCGATTTGGTTGCAATTCACGTTCACCCGATGATAACCTTGCATTTTGGCAAAGGCTAACAGCCGCAGCACAAGAGAAGTTTTACCCATCTCTCTTGGTGCTCGAATCCGGATCACACAGCCTGGTTGAATTACTTCTCGATAAACTAGTTCCTCAATAGGGTGACGTTCTACATAGAAGGGGGAATCTAAAGGTACGGGGCCATCTGGGTATGACCAAAGATTTTCGAGTTGGTTATGATGTTGAGTAACAAATGAATCTAAGGATAAAGACGGAGATAATTCTTTTTCTTCTGTGTCTAAACTTAATGAGAGAGTTTGAGAACTTACAGTATGATTCGGTTCACTCAAGATTGCATAGTCTTCCCTGCGTAATTCTAAGTTAAAGGCGCTAAAGCACAATTTCAGGGTTTTTTGATCTACGCCTGTATTCAACGACCATAATCGGTTTAGAGTTTTGGTAGAAACATTCATGCGATCGCCTAAATCTTCTAGAGTGAAGCGATGCCCATTATTTTGTACCTTTTCCATAGCCAGAATCGACGCCTGTAAACGCTTCAACCCAGCTATCGTTAGGACAAGTCCTCGTCTTCGCGTGCTCTTAGATTGCTTCATATCGCTAATTATCTATCTGCTTTTTTTTCTTTACCGTCTTAGCTATCTCCTCATTGTTTCATGTTTTCAAACGGTTATTCTACAGTTACTTAGCTGTTCTTGAACTATTATAAAGTTAGTAAAAAAATATACAATATTGTTTTATGAGAGTTGGATGAGTGGGTATAAACAAACATAACTATAATTGATTGTCATTTTTGCCCCTTCTATGGAAAGCCGCTGACACTGCTGGATCAAGAGTTTTTTGTTACTTGCAAATAAAAAATGTTAGCCTTAATAATCTGATACGCTTTTAAGCTGCATAGTTCAAATCGCTAGAAAGACACGGGGATGCAGAGACGTAAAGATGCAATTTGAATGACGATTAACTTAGTTCACTTTATTCGTACCGATTTACTCAGTGTTACTGAAAGTTATTTCTTATCTGGTATTCATCTGGATTTTGCAGTGCAGATGCATTCAACAAGGTGTAGGCGATGTCTACGACGGGCTGTGACGCTCGCTTCTCGCAGACAAGACTCGCTAAGGGTGACGATTCTCAAAATTAGCGATTATCTGTTGGATTCAACACGCAGTAAGGGCGCACAGTTAGCTGTACGCCCTTACTAAAGACTTATATTTTATGCAACTTAAAAACCCTACAATCTCTCATCAGGAAGAGTAAGCGCATTACTCAAGTATTAGAACAGTTCGGTGTTCTTAGGACTTGCTGCAAATATAGTACGGTAACGCATTTAGCGTCGAACTTGGTTAGAGATATCTTTGCCTGTCTGTACCGCACTGTCCCCTACATCATTAGCAGTTTTCTGAGCACCCTCTACATACCCAGATCCAAATTGTTTAAAGGCTTCTGCTGACTCTTTACCAATCTTTTCCAGTCGTTTACCAGGAGAACCTTCGGTTTCACGAGCTTCTTTATTCCACTCTCCTATTGTTTTCGGTCTTTGAGAATCATCTTGCTGTACCTGTTCGCGAACTCTTTCACCTAAGGCTTTATCATTTTGCCCATAAGCAACATTCGTCGTCAGCATCAGAAAACCAACAATGACAACAGCCAAAAAACTTTTTATCTGAAGTCCTTTAAGCAAGGTACTGATGTGACTAATCGTCCTAGAAATCAAATTTATCATGCCAAGTAGGTTGCTTTTTGGAGTACAAGTAAAGACTAACTATAAAAAAACAATTATCCTTCTAACAAAAGGCATATCTCAATTATGAAAAATATCGGTTTGTAGCTAGATTGCTTGCTCTATCCCATTCCAACCCCAAACAACTCAAAGCGATTTTCGTCAATCTAGTGAAAGGGCGAGAACTAGGCAAGCAAGCTGATTTAGGAGCATCCCATTTTGGCGGATCTCGCCCTGCGCTAAGGCGCACGCTACGCGAACAGACTAGAAGTCTGGGGCTATACAAACTAAACCCGCCTGCGCGGGTTTCAGAGAGTCCGCGTAGGCGGACTTCGTTTGTGTAGCCGCGATTTCCAATCGCCCGATGTTTCTAGGGACTGGGAATTTTAAGATTTGGTTGGGATCTGAATGCCCATCCAAATTTTAAAGGAATTTCCACAATTAATCCGAAAAAAGCATTTAATTGCTTAATAACAGCTTTTTTAGAATTTTATATCTTTAGTTTATAAATCATGCTTGAGATTCCTTCGACTGCCAAATGTAGCACTAAATACATTTTTAATGCTACATTTGGTCTTTAATAAAAATAGAATTAAAAAGCATGTATCTTTAGTTAGAAAAATTATCTAGCTTAAGACATAGATGCTTAATGGATAATTCCTAAAGAGTTACTAATAACAGTTAATAGTCACATGACTTTTAGGCTAGTACACTGTGGCGAGAGTTTGTCTACCTTTAACAAGTTGCTTAAGCAACTTGTCTGGTTAACTAAGATGCTCGTTGGATATCTGCTGTGCTGTACTAGAAGCATTGTTTATCTGAATAAGTGGATTTATTTATATCGTAATTCCTAGCTATTTGAAGGACTTACAGACGGCAAACTAATCCACATTTTTCCTTAATACGAGAACTGCTTCAGGTGGAAAGCCAAAGGATGAAATACTGGATAACGAAATTAGCAATCTTTATCGTATTACTGTATGGCTTGTTCCTATCAAATGATTACGCGGGAGCAAACCAACTTTCAAATACTTCTAATATTGATGTACAGCCATTAAATGAACTCCCAGCAGTTGAAAAATTAGCAAGTGCTGACAAGAATTTTACTGAGATTAAAAAAGAAGATTTTTGCCGATTTAATGGAATTGTTAATCGGATAGATAAACTAGAAGGACTCTTTACACTTTATTGCAGCGAAGATTCGGGCAAGGTTTACTTAGAACTTAAACCAGAGCAGCTAAATAAAGACTACCTAGCTATAGTAACATTAGAATCGGGAGTTGGGGAAAGTGGAATTTATAGTGGATTACCTCTTTCTGATTTTCTCTTCTACTTCCGACGAGTAAATAATAGATTGCATTTTGTTTTGCGTAATGTGAAATTCCGTACAGACAGTGAACCAGAACAGCGATCGCTTGCTCGTTCATTTAGCGATTCAGTTCTTTATTCACTGGAAATAGCCACTATTGATCCAAAGAGTCAAAATATTCTGATCAACCTGAATGAACTGCTAATGCAGGATTTTCCTGGATTAACTCCTCTATTGAAATACTCTTTACAGGCTGATTACCGCTTAGATGCACGCAAGTCATATTTTGGTGATGTTAACAGTTTCCCAGAAAACGTAGAGATTGATTCAATTTACGGTTTTTCATCACTAGAAGGATCAAATTTAGTTACCGTACCCGATAGCAGAGCACTTTCTCTGAAGGTACACTACAGTTTTTCTCAGTTGAGAGAAAACAATGGTTATATTCCCAGACTTGCTGATGACAGAGTTGGATATTTTACTACCGCTTTCCAAGATTTCTCTAACAATAATGTTCACGAATCATTTGTACATTATATTAATCGCTGGCATCTAGAACCATCTAATCCTAACGCTCCCTTATCTCCACCCAAAAGGCCAATTGTGTATTGGATTGAAAATGCTGTGCCACTAGAATACCGCGATGCGATTCGTGAAGGCGTTTTGATGTGGAACAAAGCATTTGAAAAAGCCGGATTTCAAAATGCCATTGAAGTGCAACAAATGCCAGATGATGCTGATTGGAAGCCAGCAGATGTACATTACAATACTATTCGCTGGTTCAATTCTTTGGATGCAGGTTTTGCCAGAGGGCCGATGCGCGTCAACCCATTCACTGGGGAAATATTGGATGCAGATATCATTGTGGATGCCAATATGGTGCGCTTAATTCAGCAAGAATATCACGCACTGATGGAGACAAATTCATCACTGAGGACAAACCCATGTCAAGAAAAGACAAAAGGACATGAAGACGCGGGGAAATTCCTGGATAGATTCTTTGCATCATCTTCCCCTGCTCACTTTTCCTCCTCTGAGTCCTGCTATGGTATGGAATCTTCAAATCAAGCAGCGATGGGGGCGCTGGCGTTGTCAATTTTGCCAAACACTACACCAAGTAGTGAAACGAGGAAGGAGTATGTGCATCAATATTTGCGTTCTCTCATCGCTCACGAAGTCGGGCATACTCTAGGTTTGCGCCACAACTTTTATGGCAGCACTATGTTAGCGCCAGAAGAATTAAATAATACTGAAATCACTCACACCAAAGGTTTAGTTGGTTCGGTGATGGATTATCTACCTGTGAATATAGCACCACAGGGAGTACAGCAAGGTGACTATTTTCCAGGTGTTATTGGGGCTTATGACGAATGGGCAATTGAGTATGGTTATAAAAAATGTCCATCAACAGCACTTGAGGTAACTATTCCAGAATCAGAAAAAAGTTTTTTAGACCAGATTGCACTGGCATCGCCTCAACCAGAATTATCTTACGCAACTGATGAAGATATCTGGGACATCAATCCTTTGGCAAATGTCTGGGATATGAGTAGTGATGTGCTACTTTATTCGCAGTGGCAAATGGATAATGCTCGTTTTATGTGGCAGCGTCTTGATAAGGGTTATCTATCGAAAGGAGAAAGCTATAGTAACCTGCGCCTTAAATTCAATAGAGTACTTAAATATTATTTTCGGAACGCCACTTTGCTTTCTAAATACATTGGTGGACAATCGTTTCGGCGTCTTCATAGCAGTGATGATGCTGCTTGGGCATTTGTACCAGTTTCACTTTTTAAACAGCGTCAAGCATTGACAAAGTTGCAACAGTATGTCTTCGCTGAAGATGCTTTCAGCTTTTCACCACAATTACTGAATCAGCTAGCACCGTCGCGTTGGGAACACTGGGGTAGTTCTGCACCTAATAACCGCCTTGATTATCCAATTCACGATCGCATTCTGAGTTTTCAAAGTGCCATATTGCGATCGCTATTAGACAGCGATCGCCTAAATCGGTTACAAGATATAGAATTAAAAACTCTGCCTGGAGAAGCGCTTTCCATACCAGAATTGTTCGACACCCTACAAACAGGCATCTGGACAGAAGTTTTCGCCCCCGGAGAACCAAAGCCAATTTCTAGCATCCGCCGTTCATTGCAACGGGAACATCTGAATATTTTGCTCCAGATAATGTTGGGTACTACTAATACACCCGAAGATGGTCGAACATTGGCTTGGTATGAATTATGCCAACTGCAAAAAGCCATTGATGTCAGACTCAAACAAATTGGTGAAAGCCTTGATATTTACACTTTAGCCCACTTAGAAGCTTCTGGCGATCGCATTACTAAAGCATTAAACGCGCAGTTAGTTTCTAGGTAGCAATAGGAGGCAGGGGGCAGGGGGCAGGGAGCAGGGGGCAGGGGGCAGGGGGCAGAGGGGAGGAGTTATTTCTCCTTCATCTCCATCACTCACTACTCAGCACTCAGCACTCACTAAATGTACATGGCAAAGTAGTCCTCATAAATTTCAGTATTGGTTGATAGCGTTTGTTCTACTTTTTCACGGTCTACATCGATCGCCAAACTCATGCCATTGCTGAAACTCTCTTCAGGCATGAAATCGCCACAGTATTCATTGGCGGGTACGGCTTCGTTCATCTTTTTGGGATAGCTCAAACCCAGATGGCTCATAATGGCGATAAATTGATCGCGGGTGCGATTGGCAAATCGGGGATTGAGGCGTTTTTCTTCGCCAATAGTGGAAACAGTTCGCCCTTTGTAGTCATGGGCGGGATAAACCAGGGTTTCCTCTGCGAGAGTAAATAACTGTTGCGTCACTGTATCGTACAGAGTACCCGCATCGCCCGATTGAAAGTCTGTGCGTCCACAACCGCGAATCAATAAGGCATCGCCCGTTAATAGATGAGTATTATTCACTAAATAAGCTAGATGGCTGTCGGTGTGCCCTGGTGTAGCGATCGCCTCAATTCGCACCGCGCCCACAATTAAGGTTTCGCGATCGCCAAGGGAGTGATCCGCAGACTTAGCAATGGCATTTTGGGGCACCATCACCTGACAACCGGTTTGCTGCCTCAGTTTACCAGCACCAGTGATATGGTCAGCATGGATGTGAGTTTCCAAACAGTAGCGGAGACTCAACCCCAAGTCATCCAGCACTTGTAAATCACGGTCAACCTGCTCCAAGACTGTATCTACCAGCACCGCATCTTTAGTTTGACTGTCTGCAATCAGATAAGTGTAGGTGCTGGATTCTGGGTCAAAAAATTGGCGAAACAACAGCGTTGACTGGGGGATAGTGGCTCGAAGGTCGCCGTAATCTTGTTTAGTGGCGCGAGAAATGGGCGAAACGGGACGCACCCGCACAGGTAGCGACTGCAACACCGTTGCTGCCAATGCCTGAGCTTGTTCACGCAGTTCGGGGACAGCGATCGTTTCCCACAAATTGCCTTTGCGGGGAGTGCCCAAGGTATAGAGTAGGCTTGAACGCTTGCCCTGAGCATCTAATACAGCACCATCAGTGGCAGTATCCAAACCCAAGCCAATATCGTTAGGGCGGATCAATCCTTGGGTGCGTAAATTGGCAATTAGGAATTGGGGCGATCGCTGATAATTTGCCTGTACCCCAGTGCAATTTACTACGCGGCTGACTTGCAAGACCTGATTCTTTTGTGTTTGGCGCTGGCGAACGGTTACAGCCACCGCATCAGATGCCGCTTGATAATCCTGAATCCGCCCGGCGGTAATAGTTAGTTGCCCAGAATCCAGCATTGCTTGGACAATCTTGCCAATTTCGGGGGCAATTCGATGCCGATGTACATCCCAATAGGAGGTAGCATGGCGTAAAAGCCGTTTTTGCTCCACACGGGGCAGTTGTTGCCAGAGTTGCTGCGTGATGGGACGCAGGGAATCAATCACCGATCGCCAGTTATAACCTTGCACTGTCGCCTTCTGCACCTCACTGCGAATGCGCCGCAGCAAGCCCCGAACCGTTTTCGGCGCGGTATCTGGGGTCAAGAAAGGGGGGTAGGGTTTAGTCGATTGATGCGGTAGCGGAAACAAGCCCCGGCGAGACACGGCATAAATTTTGCCCCGATGGTTGCGAGCGTGGAGTGACACCACCATATCCACCATCGTCAGTCCAGTACCAATTAGCAATACAGCTGCATCTGGCTCAAGCTCTGCCAACGCCTCGGCTGACCAGGCATGACGTAGGTAGGGAGTGTCATTGTCCTCAGAGGATTGCGATCCAGGAGGGGCGGAAGGTGCGTTTCCTAATGCCAACACAATTTTGTCTGCGACGAAAGTACGGCTGCTACCCAAGGAGACGATCGCACCTTTGGCTTGTGGCTCCACTGCCACCACTTCATCAATAACGCGCTCCAATCGGACGTTACTTGATGCCGTGGCTTCAGCTTCCTCCAAAATCGACTGGACATAAAGCCCGAATATCTGACGGGGAATAAAGCTGCTGGCGTTCAGATCATTAGGCAGAAATGCCGCCAACTCAGTGCGGTTATAGTTTAACCAACGCAGCAGATGACTGGGATCATCGGGAAAGGCACTCATTTTGCCTGCGGATACATTCAGCAAATGGCTGATGGTGTCGGTGCTGTAGGCGACTCCCTTGCCAATGTCGTGACTGCGCTCAATCAGTTTAATCAACAAGGGGCGGTTGGCAGTTTTTAACAGGTGAGCCGCTACTAGAGAACCACTAAAGCCAGCGCCAACGAGGGCGATCGTAGTGGTTGAAGGATGGGCTATCAGGACATTAGAATGCATCACAGTGCTAGATAGAGTGTATGGTAACTATTTTCTCAATTAACTCAATTAATTTAAATACTATATACCTATCGGTTTTTAGTGTATTCCTCCCATGTTGTCTATTCTAACTTGACTAGGAAAATGTGTCCTAATTCTTAAAGATACTTCTGCAACAGACCAATAAAAACTTCCGTTATTTCCAAATGAGGTAATATTCCGGCATCTGCGATCGCAGTAAAATCTCGAATTGCTCTTGGATTTAAGTTTGCCAAGCGTTGTCCTAATTTGATGTTGGTAAATTGCGCTTTTTCTCCCCAAAAAATGACGGTGGGAATTGTCAGTTGTTGAATATATAAACTCAGATCAAAGTAAAGATCGCCCCGCAAAAATGCCAAAGCAGCAAACTTGGCATTAGGTTGTTGTGCCGAAGTTAAATAAGCCTCCACCATCTCTTGGGATACTCGTTGTGACTTCGCAAACAGAAAACTTTGTAAAAAATTTCGGACTGCAATTTCATTTTCTGCACCAAGCATATAAATAAAATTGTCCAACAGAGGCGCATTGATTACCGAAAGCGGAAGTCTGCGTCCAGCACCCTGTCCAAAATCATCAAATCCTGAGGGGGAAACCAAAAACAGTGCTTTGAATAAATTGGGTTGAACAATAGCTAGACGGATAGCAAAAGCGGCTGTAAGAGATGAGGCTATCACTGTCACAGGCTGGCGACAAGTTTGAATGATAAACTCTGCAATCGTGCTGAGATAATCCCTAATTTTATAATCCCGGACTGGATGGGCCGATTCTCCCCAGCCGATGAGATCGGGGGCTAAAATGTGGTAATTAGAGGCAAAAGCCGGGTAAACTTTAGACCATTCATAAGCAGATGCTCCACCACCAAAGTTATGGAGAAACAGTAGTGGAGATAAATCTTCAGTGTCAGCAATCGCCCAAGGTGCATTCGTTTGGGTATAGTAAACCATTGCCCCTAAGGATGTATGGATGACTTTATGTCCAAAGCCAGGAGGTTGAAACTGAAGCATAAAATTAAAAAGTTTAGTTTAGTAAAAATATCCCTAGACCTGGCGAATTAAATTCGCGGCTATACAGACAAAACCTACCTCCGTGGGTTTCAAATTCTTAGAGTCCGCGCAGGCGGGCTTAGTTTGTATAGCTACAATTTCTAATCGCCAAGTATATTTGCTAATTGATAATTCATAATTCATAATTTACCCTTGTTTTTTGTCGGCATCTCCTGTGATTTGAACAAGTTGATGGAGGTTATCACCACTGATTTGATATGCTCTCCCAAAACCAACTACAAAACGACCTTCACTCGGAGTTAGCTGGAAAATCCGAAAGTCAGACAAGCCGCGCAAAACCTCGACAATTTCACCAAACCGCCCTTGAAATTGCTCAACAATTTGATTCCAATTGTCAGTTTCACGCTCTATCAATGTTGCCGTACAATCAAAACTCAAACGACGACGGGCGAAAATTAGATTACTCTTAGCTTCATCCTCGATAAACAAGACACTAACATGAGGATTGGCATAAAGATTTTTGGTATGAGTCGAAAGACCACTGACGTAAATGTAGATATTTTTGGAATCATCCATTACAAAGGGAGCATAACTAGCATTGGGTATTGCCTGTGCGCTTACGGTGCTAATGATTACACTCTCAAATGCTTCAGGAAATTTTTCGTACTCAGCTTGAATGTTTTCAAGTTGACTCATAAGTAAATTACCACGCTTATTAGGAACATTAAGTATCCTAACGTGATTGAGCGGTGTCTACGAGCCATAGAATGCCCAAAAAGTAAAAGCGATCGCTCTCTTTAAATAAAGAGCGATCGCTAATTTTTCGATTTTAAAATACAGCTTAAGCAGCAACAGGTTCCAACAATTTAATGTCAGAGAAAATAAATTCCTGAGTAGAAAATTGTCCTGCTGTCTCGGTGCGAATCTCCCGACGATTTAGGATGAAATAGTCACCAACTTTTTCATACTCATCAATAAATTCGCTTCTACCGCCCTTTTGTTCCCCAGTTTTGGGGTCATGGTACACAGAGTCATAGCGGTGAGATAGGTAGCCTTCTCCAGTGTCGTGACTGCTGAACGTGTCAATGGTCACAAAAGTACCGTGGATTAGACGGTGAACATGGCAGACTTCATTATTGCGGACTTTATATTTATCGCCCTCAGCCTTACCACCCATTAAAAGCTCAACCGCACCAGTTTCGTCAGTTTTGCCATAGCTAAAGGTATTGGCGCTGTGGGTGTCTTCAAAGCTGCGGCGGACGCGGTGAATTGCTATCTCCCAGGCTTGACCATGAATTGCTTTCTGGGCTGGCTCATCATCTACATCCAAAACTTCGGCTTTGAGATTGGCACTGATGATAACTTTGCCTGTAAACACTTTATCATCATGCTTAAAGGTAATATTTGCGGTATAACCGGGAAAATTTTTGTCCCAAGTATAGCGGTTTTCATAAGCAGCCCGGAAAAGTTCCTGAGCAGAGAGTTGTGTAACTGTCATGTGCTTCTCCTAGTCGCTACTGTAATTAGCGTTTTAGTTTCCTTGGTATTAGCATAGAAGTAATTGTTGAGGCTTGGATAGTCCCCAACTGGGTACACTTATGGCTAATTCTCTACACGCTGCATTTCATGCGATCGCCAATGTCCAGAATGAGCAAGAATTAAGGCTCGCTCTTACGGATAAAATTGGTGAGCATTTTGGCGTGCAAAATTGGGGTATTTATTTCCTAAATGACGAGCCAAGCACTGATATGAATGTTCCAGGCATTCCGGCAGTATGCTTAGAAAGCAATCCAGTGGGGCGCTACGTGGTTGAGCGTCATGCTCCCGCTCATGAACAGTTATTATTATCACCAGGAGACTGGAAGCATTTTTGCTCTCGTTCCGATCACGAACATGTGATGACTGGGCCAATTGTTTGCGATGGTCGTCTTGTCGGAACCCTTAACTTGGCTCGTGACAAGGGAAATCCTGCCTTTAATGGCAATGATTTAGCTGACTTGAGCGCTTTATGCATTCATTTGTCAGCAAAAATGGCAACCCTACGCACAAAACCCAAAATATCCAATTCTCTTTTAGTGAGTCCTTTAACAGCGCGTGAGTTAGAAATTGCCGATTTGGTGGCGCAGGGGTTCACGAATGCGGAGATTGGAGAAAAACTTTGGATTACGCAAAATTCCGTCAAACAAGCTTTAAAGAGGATGTTTCGGAAGTTGAAGGTTTCGGCGCGTGCAGAAATGGTGGCAAAGCTACAAGATATACAAGTTTCTTGAAGGAGGTAGCAGGTAAAAGGAAAGAATGATCAATAAAAACTTTCATTCTGGGTATAAAACCCAGTTTTAAAAGAAGAATTGTATTGAGTAGAGTGCAGCAAGATACAATTCTTCTTACTTCAATCTCAAGCTTTTAAACGTGGGTTAATCCTGCCCTCTAGCCTTTCTACAACACGCTACGCTATCTGCCTTCTGTTATAAAGACTCTGACTGATGGTAATCTAAGATTGTTGGACCAAATTAAATAAAAACTTTTGTTTTTGACAGTTTTCTTTTTTGGACAATAGTAATATAAGTCGTGAATAAAGTCTTTAACAATTAGGACTTGGTTATACTTTAAGTAAGTTCTAGAGAACTTAGTTAGTTTTTTAACAGGAGAAGTAGGGTGCTTAACAACCTTCATCAGTTATTATCTCCCCGTAAGTGGGCAATTTCCCTCGCGGGCTTAGGCTTACTTCTCGGTTTGGGGTTTATAGCCAAGCAGACTCAAGTAGTATCAGTTACAGATTCTCGATTATCATCGGCTCAGATTCACAAAACCTCTGAAAACTCTCTTTTGTCGCAGCTGAGAAAAGTTCGAGAGCAGAGAAGTCAACTGAATGCGGCTTCTGGAGGCGGAAAAACAGTACCCCTAATCACAGCGCTGGTTCCGGGCGATCAGGGAGCTACAAAAAGCGCAAGAGTTTTACCAAAAGCAGATTTTCCTGTAAAAGATGGGATTTACCTCTATGGTCAATCCCCAAACGCAAACCAACTTGGTCAAGGTTATATCATATTTCAAAAGCAGCAAGCCAAGGTAACGGGTGCTTTGTATATGCCGCAATCAGAGTTTAATTGTTTTCAGGGTACGATCAACCCATCAGGAGAGTTGGCGATGACAGTTAATAGTTCGTCAAATGAAGCCAACTCTAATCAATCGAATCAGGTAGCTACAAGCAATAGACTGCCTAAAGTTAATGATGATGAGTCAAATTCTTATGCTTACTCACTGGCTCTGCAAGACTTTTATCGGTTAAATTCTATCACTGCTAGCGATCGCCGCACGTTGCAAATGTGCAAGTAATCTCCAACATCTTGATGGATGAATAATGAGTTTTTGACGGAAACCTTAAATGGTACAGATCCCTGCTAAAACGCTGACTTTAAGTGAATTCCTGGATTTGCCAGAGACAGAACCTACCAGTGAATACATTGATGGGCGGATAATCCAAAAACCGATGCCACAAGGAGAACACAGTGCCATTCAGACCGAGTTAGCACCTGCAATTAACTTGGTATTAAAACCTAAACAGATTGCACGGGCTTTCTGTGAACTTCGCTGTACTTTTGGCGAACATTCAATTGTGCCTGACATTTCTGTGTTTACGTGGGATAGAATTCCCCGAAAAGATAATGGTGGGATTGCTAACGTTTTCTCAATTGCCCCAGATTGGACAATTGAAATTCTATCTCCCGATCAAAGTCAAACTAAAGTTACCAAGAATATTTTGCATTGCCTGAAGTATGGTACTCAGATGGGATGG
The DNA here is from genome assembly GCF_017114945.1 of Nostoc sp. JL34. Classification (GTDB taxonomy): domain Bacteria; phylum Cyanobacteriota; class Cyanobacteriia; order Cyanobacteriales; family Nostocaceae; genus Nostoc. The sequence continues at coordinate 34,399 of NZ_JABXKQ010000138.1, read as the reverse complement.
CTGATTGATCCTAAAGAACAATCTGTGTTTGTCTACTTGCCAGATCAACCAACCACTTTTTACGAAGAACTCGGAACACAGTTACCAGTGCCAGAATTTGCTCAAGACTTTAGCTTAACAGTAGAAGGTTTATTTAGGTGGTTGCTGGAGTGACTATTGGTGAATGTGGAAGAAAATCTTGGGTTTATACTAAAGAACCTAATCTATGGCGAGTGTATACCCTTAATCTCCTCTGATTTCGACTAACGCTTCACCAGATTGCAAAAGGTCTAATGCTTCTGGCAATGTTGAATTCAGAATCTCTTTCAATCGGTCATTTGACGTATTGCCACAGGTCAACCAGATAACTTGTGGCGGTGTTCCAAAACGATCAACTAAGTCAAGCTTTGTCACTGTCTTTGGTGATGAAGATGACTCCTCTAGCCCTAGCTGCCTCGAAAATCTCAGCATCTTCGGCATCTTTCAGCCCAACATCACGCAAAGCTAATGCAGTTATGCCGAATGTGATGGTGATCCAAGTTGCAATTGCAGGTGAGAGATGTGCATCTATCCAGATCGTCATGCGACCAAAACGGGATGATTGAGCTTACGTGAAGCGTACATATAAATTCCCTTACACAACAGAGAAAAGCTGTTTTAAAAAATCTGTCAGCCTTTACATCAAAGCACAACGACATTGCAACGCTTGCTTGAGTAAAACTTGATACTCTTTATCCTCAACCCGATAAGCACCAAATCTTTGCAAATGCGGATTCATCATTTGGGCATCAAAAAATACAAATTGCCTCTGACGCAATCTTTCCACCAACTTTACCATCGCCACCTTTGAACCTTCGGGAATGCGGTAAAACATCGACTCGCCAATAAAAGCCCCGCCGATGACAATCCCTAAAATTCCCCCAGCTAACTCGTCACCCTGCCAAGTTTCAAAACTAAAAGCATAACCACTCTGGTAAAGTAGCCAGTAAATCTTTTCCAATTCCGGTGAAATCCAAGTTGTCTCTCTGTCAGCACACCCAGCCACCACAGCTTGGAAGTCCCGATTAATCGCCACAGTAAACCGTTCTTGATTCAGAACGCGCTGTAAAGACTTGGGGTAACGAAACCGCTCATCCAAAGGAATAAAAGTCCGATCGCGACTTGCGTACCAACTCAAGCGATCGCGTTCATCAGCCATGAGAAAATAGCCTTGTGCATAGCCCTCAACAATAGCGGCGATATCATATTGCATAAATAAATATAAAAAAACACTCTTAGAAACGCAATTTGATGCTACTAGTCAACCTCAGCGTTCCTCTGCGTTAAAAAAAAGATGACTCAACCAATTCCACCCATCACCCTACCACTGCCTGAAAATCCGTTGCTCGAAGGTGAATGGTTACGAGAACGTTTACAACGGTGGCTAGATACAGAATTTATCCCCGAAGCCGTAAACCAAAATATTGCCCAACGAGCCGCACAGATTTTTGTGCGTCAACGGATGGAAGGAGAAAACGACCTTGGTTCTCTGGTAATTGCCATTGTCACAGAGATGCAGTCGTATGATTTTTCTAATAGTTTTTACGGAGAGTTTGCGATCGCCAACGCCGTCAGCGATCTACTCTTAGAAAGTCTGGGAATTGATAAGTGTTGTGGTCAATAATTTTTGTCATTTGTCCTTTGTCATTAGTCCTTTGTTATTTACCAATGACTAATGACTAATGACTCTTGACTACCAACTAGACTTAACAACTCCAGGCAAAAGACCTTCATGCGCCCATTCTCGTAGCACGTTCCGAGACAACCCAAAATCGCGGTAAACACCTCTAGAACGACCAGTCAACCAACAACGGTTGCGGTGGCGGGTGGGCGCACTATTCCGGGGTAGCTGTTGAATCTTCCGGTGGATTTCTAGCTTATCCAGAGGAGATGCTGCACTTCTGAACTCTTCTAAAAGCGCTTCTCGCTTGTCAGCATACTTTTCTATCAACCTGGTGCGCTTTTTTTCGCGCTCAATCAAGCTCTTTTTTGCCATAAATTCTCTAACTTAATTTAAAGACACCGTTTTCCATTCTACAGTCTCCCCATCAATTCTGGGGTTACTTGTGTCGCTTACCCTACAACCACTGGCTTATTAGCAGCAGGACATAAATCGGCAAGCTCACAAGCAACACACACGGGAGAGCGGGCTTTACAAATCGCACGACCATGATAAATTAGCCGAATTGACCAATTTTCCCAATCAGGCTGAGGCAATAAACCCATTAAATCTTGCTCAATCCGAACGGGGTCTTTTGCTTCAGTTAAACCCAAACGTCCGCTGAGGCGCTTGACGTGAGTATCTACTGTTACGCCAGCATTAATGCCATAAGCATGAGCTAGGACTACATTTGCCGTCTTCCGCGCCACACCTGGAAGCTTTAACAACTGTTCCATTTGGTTGGGGACAACAGAGTTAAACTCAGTGACAATCATCCGACAGGCGGCTTGAATGTTCTTGGCTTTATTGCGATAAAATCCAGTTGAACGCACCAAACTTTCTAACTCTACTAAGTCAGCGATCGCTAAACTTTCAGCGTCAGGAAACTTACCAAATAAAGCTGGTGTCACCTTATTTACCCGCTCATCAGTACACTGAGCAGATAGAATCGTTGCCACCAATAATTGTACTGGCGTTGAGTAATTCAAAGAGCAGGTAGCATCTGGATAAAGACGCTTCAGACGAGCTAAAATTTCTAGCGATCGCTTTCTTAAAGGTGAAACTTTCTTTTCACTACTCGCTATTTTCACTGGAATAATTTTTGCACCCATTCCAATTGGCTAGTTAATTGGGTAGTTTCTTTGACTATCAGAAAAATTCCTAAGCCTAAGAGTAACACCAAACCAGTTTGCATTACACCTTCTTGAATCCGGGCAGGCACAGGCTTACCGCGCAAACCTTCAATCAGCAGAAAAGCGAGTTGTCCGCCATCCAAAGCGGGTAAAGGCAAAATGTTGATAATAGCCAAGTTAATGCTGATAATTGCTGCAAAAGACAACAGATTTACGCTATTGTCCTCAGCTAACTTTGCACCTATTTTGACAATATTAACTGGCCCAGAAACTTGTCCAGCAGTTTGTTGAAAGTTGGTAATCAACTGTCCAAAACCGCTGAGTGTCCCAACAAATAATTGTTGAAACCTGTTAGCTGCAAGACCGAAAATTTCAAAAGGACTATTAGGACGGCGATAAATTGCTGTAGCATTTGGACTGAGTGCCACACCAACTACGCCTTTGCCATCAGCTCCCAGTTTTGGTGTTAATTTCAGGGTTTGTTGTTGGTTTTCACGCTGAATTTTCAGTTCGATTTGCTGATTGGGATGAGTTTGAATTTCTTTTGTCAGCAAAGGAGTTGACTTATCAGAAGCCGGGAGTTCTTGACCGTTAACAGCCAGAATAATATCTCCTTCTCGAATTCCTGCTTGGTAGGCAACAGATTCTTGATTAACAGGCTGGACAACGACACCAGCTTGATAGGTTAATTCCTTGGGAATGCCGACAATTCCCAATTGCAGAGCCAACACCAAATAGGCAAATATTAAATTAGCTATCACTCCGGCACTGATAACAATCGCCCGATCTAAAACTGGACGGTTACGCAGCAGATTTGGGTCATTGGGTGGAACATCGCTATCGGGGTCATCATCGGGAAAGCCCACAAAACCGCCCAAGGGAAAAGCGCGGATAGCATATTCGGTTTGTGAACCTTGGTACTTCAAAAGAACTGGGCCAAAACCCAAAGAAAAACGGTTAACGAGAATGCCTTGAGAACGGGCTGCAACAAAATGTCCCAACTCGTGTACCAAGATCAAAACAGCCAAGACTGCGATCGCTGCTAAAACTGACATAGAGTAAATTAGTGAAGATATTAAGCTATAGTTATCTCCATTCTAATTGGGTATTGGGCATGGGGCATTGGGCATTGGGCATTGGTAAATGACTAATGACTAATTACAAAAGTTCACGTCCCAAGTAAGGTTGCAACACTTCTGGTATCTTCACCGTTCCATCAGGTTGTTGGTAATTCTCCAAAATTGCTGCCATCGTCCGTCCTACCGCCAAACCCGAACCATTTAGAGTATGTACGAACTGAGTACCTTTTTTCCCCGCCTCTTTGAAGCGAATATCAGCCCGTCGCGCCTGGAAATCTATAGTATTAGAACAACTAGAAATTTCGCGGTATTTGCCAGAAGAGGGCAACCAAACCTCTAAATCATAAGTTTTGGTAGAGGCAAATCCCAAATCTCCAGTACTTAAATTTATTACTCGGTAAGGCAACTGCAACGCCTGTAAAATTGCTTCTGCATTCCCCACCAATTTCTCCAATTCATCAAAAGACGTACTGGGTTCGACAAATTTCACCATTTCCACCTTGTTGAACTGATGCAGGCGGATTAATCCCCGCATATCGCGCCCATAACTACCAGCTTCGCGGCGAAAACAAGGAGTAAAGGCACAATGGTAAATAGGCAAATCTTCAGCAGCGAGAATTTCACCCCGGTAGAGATTTGTAACTGGAACTTCTGCCGTAGGAATCAGCCATAAGTCATCATCAGCACATTTAAAGCTTTCTTCTCCAAACTTGGGTAACTGACCGGTCGCTGTCAAAGACTCGGTATTCACTAACAGCGGTGGACTAACTTCCACATACCCAGCTTGAGTATGGAGAGTCAGCATAAATTGAATTAATGCCCTCTCCAATGCCGCACCAGCACCTATCAATGTCACAAAGCGACTTTGGGCAACTTTTACAGCTCGTTCAACATTGAGAATACCCAACTTTTCGCCAATTTCCCAGTGAGGGAGAATATTCGGATTTTGGGGAATGTACTCATCACCCCAACGGCGCACCTCTACGTTATCTTCCTCATTCTTACCAAGGGGTGTAGAGTCGCTTGGCAAGTTGGGAAGCGCCAACACAAGTTGAGCAATTTCGGCTTTGAGGTCTTTTTCCTGGGGTTCCAGTTGGCTCAATGTAGCCTTGACAGAGTTACCTTCATCCCGCAAAGCTTGAATTTCTGGATCTTGAGGATTGATCCCAGATTTAATTTTCTGCCCAACAATTTTACCAATTTCGTTGCTACGGGCTTGGAGTTGACTACGCGTCCCCTCAAGTTCCCGTTGTTGCCGATCTAACAGTAATATCGGTTCGATGTCGTATTTACCACTACGACTATTCAATCGTTCTTGAACTAATTGCGGATTTTCCCGTATTTGCTTGATATCCAGCACAGATTTTTCTCAGTTTTTAGCCTATTATCTACCTGCCAACACATCAGCATATACTGATTTTGGCTTGGCATGAGCAGAAAAGCAACCATAAAAATTTTGCCCTGCCAATCTTGCCAAGGCTAGAAAAATTTAGAATCCAAAATTTGGGATTACTTCTGCGATTTTCCAAACTCCTGAGTATTCGCAGGTGAGGATAGCCAGTAAGCAAGTACTCCTGATAAACCACTCCAGTACATTGCTTGATTTTGGCTATTATTGCGTTCCATAAAGATTAGGGAACTACACAATCCAATCATCAATGTACTAAAAAGTACTTATATACCAAATTTCCAGATTTATAGTTTTTTTTAGTGTAAGACCTCTAATAACAATTAATTGACGCTTCTAACGGTTATAGTATCACTCTGTAGATAGATGCTAAATATAAGTAACTAGTATTGGTTTTCACACTATACTTCGATAATTTCAGAAAAGTAAGATTAACATATTTGAATTATTCGCCATACAACCTCTGAAAACGAGGAGAAAAGTAAGCAAGAAAAGAAGTCAAAACAATTGCTGATTTTTGACTTTTACCTTTTCTTCTGACTCCCCTTTCTAAGGTCGGTTAATGCGATTGAGTAACCAAAGCGACGCCACCAGCCCTGCAAAGTGTGCTGAGACGGTGTTGGTGTTTGCCTGTACTACAAGCATATCTAGACCGCTAATAATTCGGGTGGGATCAAAAAATTGTGTAGTTATCGCTTGAGGAGAGATGGATCTTGCTACCAGTGTGCCTACGATCGCCTGCGCCCCCAAAAGAGTCACCAGCGTTCCTCCTAAATTCACCCACAGCCCTAAGCGTAATACTTGCACAGTCTCACTTTTGCGAGGGCGGTTGCTGGGATTGGAGGATTCTAATTGCTTGCCAATTCTAGTGTAACGGTAAGCTAAATAAATCCCCCCACCCAAGACAACCAGTCCACAAATTGCTAAAAATACGCCAAAGCCAGTCCCAGGATTATTACTAGAACTGCCAGTTTTTTGATTAAAGACGGCGAACAGCAGCACAATTATGCTAGAAACAACGCCTAGTACTAGCTGAATCCAGAAGCTAATCCAACCTGTAAGGCGAAAAGTTTGGGCAATTGCCCTGAGAGTTGAGGAAGATGATGGGGCATCGGGAGTTTGTGACATAGTGATCACCAATGTGCTGGGCGCTTGATTAAGGGACACGAGGAAACGGGGACGCGGAAACATGGGGACAGGAAGAGTTCTTTCCCCGCGTCAGAGTATCTCCCCCTCTCCCCGTCTTCTTTGCCTCCGCCTTAAGGTCTTCTTTGATAAATTTACTATCACACTTGCCATAAGAGACAAAAGATTCTCTTGTCGAGGAAATCAATAATGGTTACTGCTTAAGTGTTTTCACTGGCGTAGCAGCTTTAACCCTGACATATCCTTTAGCGTAAGCTTTTAAAATTCGCATTGGGAAAATCACTGTAAAACAAAGTGTTTATTAACTTTTACAGACAAAATAGCATTTTACCTGTAAAATTTCTTCGATGGCATTTTATTGCTTAAGCGGTTCTAACCAGTTCGGCATCACTTGACACCAAGATAGTGAGTTAGCCACTGTCTGTTCGCTCCTCACCACACCGTATCAAGCTTGGATAGGGATACATTATTTTGTGCCCCTAAAACTCGCAAACTCTTCCCACAACTTCACAGGCGTGGGTGATTATTTGGTGTTTACACAATGGATATCTAATCTAAGTAGCTTTATCTGTATTACTCTCTTAGCAGTAGCACTGTATACTGACTACAAGAATTGTAGACCTTACCCTAAGGCATTTTTTTAGCCATTCAATAACCATGAAACTTGAGGATATATATCAATTCTTTGAAAATCCTCCGCCAACTTACCTTTGTCAGGAACTAGCAGTTTGTTACATACTGTCTGTTTTATTACAAGGTGAATCCTACGGAACCGAATTAATCGAGCAATTAGAAACTGAATATCCCATCTATCGGCTTTCAGATACCGTACTTTATAGTGCAATCAAATTTCTGGAAGACCAAGGGGCAATTACTGGATATTGGAAAAAACTCGAAGGACGGGGACGTCCCAGGCGGATGTACCAAGTTTCTCCCGAGTGGCAAGTTCAAGCTCAAGATTTAGCTTTTCAATGGCTTGACTACATTAACAGGAGGACAAAGTAATACCATTTTAGATTTTGGATTTTGGATTGTGGAAGAGTCCCTGGTAATTGCTTTTTGGCGCTCCATTTGTCGCAATCATTGTTCAAATTGGTATAACGAATAATTGATAATGAATAAGTCTCCTCCAGTCAAACACTAACAATTAGTTATGGATACTGCTATTCTGCCATCTACGTTCCTGCTAACCTTGTTGTTATCGGTTGGGCTGTTTTTCTTTATTCGTGCTTCGACTAAAGACCGCATAGAAATAGCGCAACTGGTATCTGAGCAAGACGAAGCTGCTTTGATGTCTCAATTAAAAGAGTATTTTCGATCGCGATCTTATCGAGTGGCAGCGGTAGACCGAGAACAAAACCAGGTGACTTTTGAAGGTAATGTTCGCCCCAGCTGGTTCTTAGCTATATTTCTAACTTTACTGGCAGCTACTGGGATTGTTTGTCTATCTCTGGTAGTATCCCTGCTTTTTCCTAGCCTCAGTACTCTTGTTTTGGCGATGGTACTGCTGTCGCCTTTAAGTGGTCTATTTTATTGGAAAAAATCTGGAAGACTTGAGAAGGTGTCGCTCAAAGTAGAAACAACTCAGAGCGAACAAACCTCCTCAAGTAAGATAACCGTAGCTGCCCATCGAGATGAGCTCAGTGAGTTACAGAGGACTCTACAGCTAAAGCCTGGGAAATAATTGTTGATTTTTGTGACCATCTCTTAACTATGATATGCAGACTTCTGACCTGACCTACTCTTTAGGCAATGGAAAGTAGGAAGGAGAAAATCAAGACTTCTGCTTTGTCAGTTTTCCCCACGATATAAATCGTGGGGAAAAAATTTAAATTCATTAACTTAAATTCATTGACAGAGCTTGCCTAACAATCTACGGCATAAGAGCGCAACTTCACTAGCACTTTTAGACGCGCTTGGCTCTATACCCACTCCCTTATTGATGATCAAAATAGTATCAACCCATGCAATCTAGCGTGGTTTGAGACAAGTTCACTTTCCAATTACCTGGACTAGATTTACTGGCAAATCAGCTACAAACTAAAAAAAAATTAAATTTTGCATAAACTTAGCAATTTTGCCAGTTAATAATAGTCAGGAGCCACATTCAATGCCTAAGATGACCAGCTATGGTTCACCGAGTAGCTAAAGCAACAGGTTCCTGACCTGGCGAAGGTTCTAACACCCTCAAGCTAGGAAACAAGAAATGGTTTTCCTCCACGTATTGAGCACCAAACAGTCCCTTTTCTGCCCAGAAATAACGGTCTGTGGTGTGTTCATTTCGCTTTACGAGCAGCAATGCCGGTGGCAAAATCCCTTCAGCTTGAATGAATCTTCTCGCTGCTGTCACAGGCTTTTCTTCGCCACTTTCGATGCTATATTGAGGCACGTGCTCCAAAATGCGCCGTCCTTCCTGACGACGACGACTCTTCCTTTTGCGTCTCCTTGCCAATCTATTGTCCTCCTCTTTCAAGCTATAGATTGTAGTTATAGCTACAAAATCCGTCGTCATTATATAGGTTCTAGTTCAAAATATCAATAGCTTTTAACCTTTTCATGTAAGAAAGTTAATATCTTTGAAAATAGAGAAAACAAAATTACCATTCGGATATAATCCCCTGGAACAAGCCATCTCTAAGAAAATTTTAGTTAAGCTTTATTAAATGAGTGAGGTAAAAACTAAGTATCCTCTCTTAACATCATGCCTCAAAATCTGTAATCTTGAGCAAGAGCTAAAAAATGTTAATGTCTGCCAGTTCCGATTTTCTTGCTCTGTGTCGAGAGCAAATAGCACTGCTAACCCAAGGGCTGGGAGCAACTTTAAGTATTGTGTACCTAACACAAGAATTGGTAGAGACTTCTTCAGGCGATGCAAAACTTATTCCTGTGGTAATTTACCCGGAAACAGCATTATTACCGCCAGGGGAGGAGATTGCTGAAGCGACAGTACACAAGCAACTTCAAGTTGGAAATGTGTTTGTATTACCCAATCATCAGGGAAAGTTATTGACAGCAGGTTCAGAATCTCCAACCTCGTCACGGGAGTCTGAGATACCAGATGCTTCTCAACCCGATCTAAAAGAGGAATACCTACTTAGTAGCAACCAAATTGTTTTACCTCTGATTTATGAGGGTGTGATGATGGGGTTACTAGTGACAGGTAGGAAAGACCGGGCATGGAATGAACATGAGCAAAGTCAGATTCAACGGATAGCCCAAACATTAGCGATCGCTTGTATTTTAGATCAGCGGCGAGCATGGTTTGAACAACAGTTACGTGAGCAACAAATTCTCCAAGAAAAACAGCGGGATTTGCTAGATAACCTGTTGCATCAGTTTCGTAACCCATTAACGGCATTACGGACTTTTGGCAAACTGCTATTGAAACGACTACGACCAGCAGACGCTAACCGAGATGTGGCAAATAGTATTGTGCGGGAAAGCGATCGCCTCCAAGAATTACTGCAACAATTTGATCAAGTAATTGACTTGACAGAGGCTGATTTAGCACCACTACATCTGGCGGAAGATGAAGTCTTTGTAGAAGCTACTATCCAAAAAGACGCTAAACCGCCGCTATTATTGCCGGGAACTGGAGATAAAGCAGTTGACTGTTCGCTAGCAGATATATTAGAACCATTATTAATATCAGCCAAAGCGATCGCCCAAGAGCGAAAGCTAAAACTAATAACAGAAATTCAACAGAATTCCTCTCTAGTACGTGCCAACGTCAAAGCATTACGAGAGGTGTTAACTAACATTATTGATAATGCTTTAAAATACACTCCCACTGGCGGCAAAATTTTGATTCAGGCGGGGCAAGAAAAAGCTAATTTTCAAGGAATAGTCATTAGTGATAATGGGCCTGGCATTCCACCCCAGGATTTAGAACATCTTGGAGAACGGCATTATCGGGGTGTACAAGCGCAAACAGAAATCCCCGGCACAGGTTTGGGGTTAGCGATCGCTAAACAATTAATAGAGCAAATGCAGGGCGAAATCGAGGTTTTCAGCCCTGCAATCAACTCTAAGCTAACTTCACCCGATACGCCGGGGACTACATTTATTATTTGGTTGCCGGAAGTTTAAAATTAGTCATTTGTCCTTTGTCCTTTGTAAAGACTAATGGCTAATAACTGAAGTTGAGAGTTGGTCATTTGTCCTTTGTAAAGACCAATGACCAATGACTAATGACTATCTTAGTGAAACCAGCAAATTCTGATTAATTGTCATTTGTAAATCGGTATTTGGGTCAATGGCGATTAAGTCAACACTATTCTTACCGAAGAACAGACCAACCAACGCACCGATACCAGCACCACCCAAAACTTCTTCTGTAGCAATAGCGCGATCGCCAGTGACAGCAGATACCGCAGTTGCTGCACCTGCACCCAATACAGTATTCTTGATAATTGAACCAATACTAGTACCCTTTTTGACGGTTTCAGTTTTGGTAATTACTTCAGAGGTAGCGTTAAGCTGATACTCTTGACCACTGGTCAAAACCAGTTTCTCTGCAATGAATTGAGAACCGCCTGTAGCAGGTTTGAGTTGACCAATAACCTGACTACCAGCAGGAATCACTACAGATCCGTCTTGCGTAACCACGTTTTGGGATACTGTCAATGTCAAAGGCGCTGTTTCGTCCTTTGTAACTAGAATTTTTTCTGCCTTGTCATACTTCACAGGAATAGCAGTCCCTTGGGGAATTGTGACTGATACAGGCGTTGGGGTAGTAGACCCGACAGCCACGACATAGGGCGAGTTAATTGCTGAGGCTTGGTTAGAACTAACCAATGCTTGGTAGATAAAAGCTGCTACCTGGGCGCGAGTAGCAGTTGCAGTTGGATTCAGGAACTTCACATTCGGATAGTTCACCACAATTTGCTTTTCAGTTGCTGCTGCGATCGGGCTACGGGCATAGCTAGCGATGTTAGAGGCATCGTTGAAGTATTGCAGAGTGCTTTCGGTATTACCGCTGGGACTATATTCCAGACCGTTAGCGAGGGAAACCAAAACCTGTTGACGGGGAATAGCTTGATTAGGCTCAAAGCGATTTCCGGGATATCCTGACAAGAAACCAATGGTATAAGCTTGCTGAATGGCAGTGGATGCCCAATAGTTGCTAGGCACATCAGCAAAACTGATTGGCTGACGTTGCTGTGCTTTTTGGAAAGCTTTGTTGACCATCGCGGCAAATTGAGCGCGTGTCACTGGTTCTTCAGGGCGGAAGCTACCATCAGGAAATCCCGCAATTACACCTCGCTGTGACAATTGTTGAATAAATTGTGCTGCCCAATAGTTAGATGAAACATCAGAAAAAGTAGTTTGAGCTAAAGATGGCGAAGCTGTAATGAAAGGCGCTACAGTACCGACTGTGACGCTCAAAGCCATGATTGCAGCTGTTCTAGATTGCCAACGATTTAAGTTAAACATTATTTTTTTACTCCAAGACAATTATTTTTTTACTGTTAATTAATTAGACATTTACTGAAGTATAAGGTTCCTAATTATTTCTGCTTTTTGTAAAAACCATTACTTTAGTCATACAGTCATAAACAAAAATTCTCTATTAAACGAAGTTGGTAATAAAAGTAGTGTAATCAACCTATTATTTATTAATAAAAGAAAACAAGCATTCCAATAAATATGGATACTGAGTAAGACGATACATCAAGAGAATAGTTGCTGGAAAACAGATTTTTTAGGTTTAAAAATGAAGGCGATCGCACACTATAGTTAAAGTGGCGATCGCCTATGGAGGATGATTAAATTCACAACTGGAATGAAGTTGAATTTAGTAGCGGGATTGAGGTACTAAATTCAAGTTAGAATTCAGTGTGAGCTTTAAATCCTGTGCAGGTCTGAGGACAAAAGCATTTCCTTCTTTTTTCCGCAACAGGACACTAGCACCCGCCCCCGCAGCCGCACCGAGAACAGGTTTTAAATCGTCAATTCTGCGATTACCAGTAAGTAGTGAACCTAAAAGACCAGCACCCCCACCAATAGCTGCGTCAGTTAAAACCTGACTGGTGTTGGGGCCCTGTGAAACTTTTTGAGTTGTGGTGTATGTCCGAGAGGTGGCATTAATCGACTGACGCTGACCATTAGAAAATTCTAATTCTTGAGCGACAAACCGCACGCCTTTTCCTTGGTTATCATCTGTATTTCTTGTATCTCTTGAATAACTATCTAAGTCAACAGATTCTAGCCGTCCATGTACTTTAGTACCAGCAGGAATCAAGACATTTCTATTTCTGTCGATAATGTCATTGGCTATTCTCAAGGTTATAGATTTACTTTCCCCAGGAGCAATAGTAATTGTCTCTTTTTCGTAGGTTACAGGAAGAGCAACTCCAGAAGGAATGGTAGCGTTTCCGTATTGCCCAGTTCTGTTTTGATCAATTCTATATTGAGCATTAGCAGGAGCCAAGCTCAATAGAGGGCTAATGAGGCTTGTAGTAACAGCCATTGCCATAAGTGCAGCAGTTCCAGATTTCCATTGATGTAGGCGAGTCATAAGAGGGTTATCCTTTGTGTATGTGATGTATTTAATGACGAGGATTCACTGAGTTTGTTTCTGACTGTTTTGGAACCTGTCTATAGGCGTGTTCCGAAGATACAATTATGATGGGAAGTCTGTGCGATCGCGTGAGCGTAGCCCGTCGTATATATCGCTGTTCAGAATTTGTATCCTGCTAATGTGCTTCACTAAAAGCAAGAGGCGAGAGACTTATACGACGTAGATGAGTATCATTTTGTTCCAAAATGATGTTTTATTACTCATGTCCACATATCTAAGCCATCGAATAGAGGCGAATCGGCTGACTGCGAACTCTTACTTTCATTTTAGATTGATTTACTAGGACTTGGAAAATATTTTCGCTTTTTTAACGAATGATTCACTATCTGTTATATGGGTATTTAAGATTGCTGCTGACGCTGTTTAATCTCTGCGATCGGTAATAGCAAGGTATCTTCTATTTGCTGTCGTACTTCCCGGCTAACATAACAATCGCTATTTAGGCAATCTACCAAAAACTTATTGGCATTGTAATACTGGTTCAATAATTCCTTCTGCCCATCGCTGAACTGCCAATCATGATAAGTAGTACGATATTTAATCATGACTACTCTTAATTTCTCAGTCCAAGCTTGGCTATTAGCTTTCCACCATTGCTTAAATATTTCATTCTCACTGTCTCGTTTAGGTACTTGCTCCTGAAGTTGTTGCTGTACTTTCTTGAAATCCGAATCGAGGGAGAGGTCTCGGGCGAGATCCCGCGCCAGATCGATATCAATGGCACGGGCGAGATCGAGGGCACGGGCGAGATCGAGAGCACGGGCAATGGCGCGGGCAAGAGAGCGGGAGCGGGTAAGCGAGCGGGCGAGAGAGCGGGAGAGGAAACGGGAACGGACGCGGGCACGGGCAAAGTAAAAAGCCCTAACAGCAGCTAACTTATAAGGAACCTCAACTGAAATGGATTTCTGATTTACCCACATTAAATATTGCTGCAATTTCTCATCACTAGCCAAAAGTAAATCAACCTTTTTTTTGATTAAGAGTAATAGACAGTCTGCATTTGGCGACATTCCAACTGCTAGCAAAAAGACTTCACGCCAGCGTTTTTCAGTGATGTGCTTCACCAGGCTTTGCAATGATGTTTCTGACGATTGCTTAACAATAATAAATTCTCTAGCTGTGAAATACTCATGAAATGTCAGATGTGAAAATGAGTAAATTCCTTTAGCCCTTGCCACAACTAAGCCATGATGATGCTCAATAGAACAAAAAATTTCTTCACTGTCGATTTGCAATTCTTCCTCGTCAGTATTAGCAGCAGGTAAATTGCGGATGTAATCTATGATATATTGTTCCGCTGTTTTCTGCTTGAAGAAATAGTCTCCTTGCTCAAACGTAGTTAGGGCAATTTTGCTGAGTAAATCTTCCTTTCGGTGGATTGATAGCTTTTTGTAAATCAGATCGCGCTGAATACCGCGTTTAGCATCCCATTTTTTTAGTAGCGCATCCAGTCCTTCTTTATACAGCTCAGAACGATTGGCTGGAAAATCCCCTGACTCTTCAAATGCCAAACATAGTAACGTCAATAGGAGAGGACTTGCGGCCAGTTGTTTGATTCGGTTATTGTCTTTCAGATGTTTAATAAAAGTCTCTGCTTTTACACCTTTACCCTGAAACCAGTTAGTTGTAAATGTCGTAATTTGTTCCTCATCAAAATCAGCAATTTCTACTTCTGTAAATTTCTCAAATGTATATTCTCGTGCTGCAATGCGGCAGGTTATTACAAACTGATTGTTCCAGAAACGTTCAGAAAAGTCTCGAATATGCTTTAAGACAAAGCTATTATCTTCTTCTCTAACTTCATCCAAGCCATCTAGTAAAATTAATGCCTTGCCCTGAGTTATTATATCTTGGATAGACGCTATAAATTGCCTGTCTAAAATACTATCTGTTTCAAAAACGTGATTCATGGCATTTTCACTTATGTATTCTAGTAATCCCGGTTTGTTTGTAGCTTCTGCAAAATCTTTAAGTGTGATAAAAATTGGCACACGATTAGCCTGAAACTTACCTTCAATACACTGAATTGCTAAATACTTCAAAAATGTGGTTTTACCTGCTCCTGGCTTACCCAAAATCATCAACTTAGGATAATTTTCTACCGCTTCTAGTCCTGGTATTCGTTTTTGAGTAATTCTGCTCAGTCCAAATCTGTCAAAATCTTCGCTAGTACACTGTTGCAATAATTCATCAATTCCTAAGCGTTGTCGCCCAGTAATTTTCTCCAAAATATTAACGCTGGTATAAATCTCATTCAACCCAATGGGTTGAGTCATATCCAGCACCCGCATTGTGCCGCAGCGTTCTTGAATGCCAGGTTTTATTTTTTGACGTACTGTTTGAACGATCGCATCAATATCAATGCTATTATCTTGACTTACCTTTGGTTCACTAGCTGGTTCAGCAACTATTTCTTCCCACTCTAGGTCTAGCCTGTCGCAAATCTGGACAAAAAGATTGCGATCAACAGGTTTACCTGTAAAGAATTTTCCTACTGGCTGCCGAGTTATTTCTAACTCATCAGCTAATGCCTTTTGAGTTAAGGAACAGCGGATCAAAGCTCTTTTTGCTTTTTGGATATTTTCTGGAGAACAGCAAAGCGATCGCGCGGACATAGCCTAACCACTACAATTTTGCTGATTCTAACTGCAATTTTGGCAATTCATCCTCATCGCATACACAAGTCACTCATATCCCAAGCTTGTATTTAAGCATACAACAACCACTAACCTGTAAAGCTAGAGATGTAGTGATTCAAACGATTTGAGGTACTTCAATGTTATCCAGTAAATTTCCTTTCAGGGATGAAGTATTAGCTACTGTAATGCTGATTACGGTGATTGGTTCTCTAACTCTTGCAGTTATTGACGAGAAGAGTCGCTCTCAATTTTTAGATTTAACAAAATTTGCTATAGGTACATATATTGAATTATTGATACCTCGGTCAAGGTCAAGCGATCGCGATGTCTGAGACGGGCTACGCCTACGCAACTAGCCAATAACAAATTCGATAAGAAAGATCCCCGACTTCTTTGAAAAGTTAGGGATCTGTAACTTTCAATTCTCGCAAATCAAATAAGAATGTTTTTCTCTCAGACAACAGCAAGAAATAACAAAAGCCTCTAGGAAAGTTTCATTTTTCTCCGAAGACAGCAAAACTTTTTCATGCAACAAGAAAAATTCACTCATCATATTGTTAATTTTTGTAAAATTGATGTCTTCAAGACTAGAAACCTGATATCTAGATAGCTAAACTAACAAACAGTGCATCTGTACTGTTAATTATTAAAAGTAGATGTGGCGCTATAGCGTGAATGATCCCAGTACAACTTATCCTCAAAAACTTCCTCAGTTACCGTGATGCAACTTTAGATTTTGGTGGTTTGCATACGGCTTGTATTTGTGGTTCCAATGGTGCGGGTAAATCTTCTCTTTTAGAAGCAATCACTTGGGCAATTTGGGGTGAAAGCCGTGCCACTGTTGAAGATGATGTCATCTATTCTGGTGCAAAAGAAGTTCGGGTTGATTTTACTTTCCAAAGTAACCAGCAAAAATATCGGGTGATTCGTACTCGAATTCGAGGAGGTACTAGTGTCCTTGAATTTCAAATAGAAATACCATCTGGGTTTCGCTCACTCACTGGCAAAGGGGTAAGAGCAACCCAAGATTTGATTTTAGAACACATCAAGCTTGATTACGATACATTTATTAATTCTGCCTACTTACGTCAAGGTCGTGCAGATGAATTCATGCTCAAGCGTCCCACGGAACGCAAAGAAATTTTAGCGGAGTTGTTGAAACTCAATCAGTATGATGATTTAGAAGAACGGGCAAAGGAATCTTCTCGTCAGTTCAAAGCAAGGGCGCTAGAGTTAGAGCGTTCTTTGGAGTCGATAAAAATTCAGCTGCAACAACGCGAAATCACCCAAGCGCAAAGAGTGGAGTTAGAAGCCGAACTCAACCAACTGCAACAGGTGCAAGCTTTTGATAATATTCAATTACAAAGTTTGCAAGTTGTCCAGCACCAGCGCCAAAATTGGGAACAACAACTCAGCTTTGTAAAGCAGCAATACCAAAATCTTACCCAAGATTGCGATCGCCTCCAACAAGAACAATCAGCTATTGGCTCTCAGCTATCAGATTTAGAAAAAATATTACACCAAGAAGCTGAGATTAAAGCTGGATATGCCCAATATCAAAGTTTACAATCTCAAGAAGAAGGTTTTGCTGTCAAATTTGAAGAACACACCCGCGCCCAACAGAATCGCCAACAAAAGCAACAACAGCTTACCAAACAAATTCACGAAATCGAACGGCAACTACAACAAGCCCAAGCGCAGCTAGAAGCTTTGCAACAACAAGAGCGAGACATTCAACAAACTCTCACTAAATCAGGTGAAGTAGAAGCCGCTTTGTCACAGCTAACCGCAGCCCGTCACCATGTTGCTCGTTTAGATCAATTGCAAATGCAAGTTACTCCCTTGCTACAACAACGAGCAACTTTACAAAGCCAACTCGATCGCACTCATGCTGGTTTAGTAGCGCGACTCGAACAACTCCAAAGTACTGAGAACCAATTGCAACGCCAGCACCGTCGCCAACCGCAACTGCAACAAGCGGTTATGGATGTAGCAATTCAGATTGAGGAACTGGAGAAAAAGCGGGTTTATCTGCAACGAGTCCAAGAAAAAGGGCAAGAAAGGCGGCACTTTATCGAACGTCTGCAAGCTCATCAACGGGACTATGAAAAACTGCTGGGAGAATTAGAGCAGAAATTGCAAATGCTGCAAAATCCTGAAGCACTTTGTCCATTGTGCGAGCGTCCTTTAGACGAACATCACTGGAGTCGAGTAGTAGAAAAAACCCAAAGTGAGTTAGAGGATACTCAAGGACAGTTTTGGGTAGTCAGAGAACAAATGGCTGTGTCTGACCGAGAAATTCAGGTACTTAGGCAGGAATATCGCGATATATCCCAACAATTGGCTGGCTATGATGGTTTACGGGAACAACGGGGACAGTTGGCAGCCCAGTTAGAAGCTACAACTGATGTGCAACAACAGTTACAACAAATTGCTGCTGAAAAACAGCATTTAGAGCGATCGCTCCAAGCTGGTGATTACGCTCCCGATAAACAAGCCGAACTCCAGCAGTTAGACCAATATCTGCAACAAGCTAATTATAATGAACAAGATCATGCCCTCGCTCGGAGTGAAGTTGAGCGATGGCGATGGGCAGAAATTAAACAAGGGCAAATTAAAGATGCAACTAAGCGACAAGCGCAACTATTAGCCCGAAAACCAGAACTCCAATCCCAAATTGCCCAATTACAAGCCAGAATCCAGCAAGATCAGATTGATTCTGAATGTGCTAAACAAATCGCCGCTCTTGAGCGTCAAATTACTGAAATTGGCTACAGTTCCGAGCAGCACAACAATCTGCGTATGGCTGCAAAGAAAGCTCAATCTTGGCATTTGCGGTATCAACAACTGCTATCAGCCCAGCAGCAGTATCCGCAACTCCAGACTAGGTTGCAAGAGTTAGAGGAATCCAGAAGTGCCAGAATAACCGAGCGGCAAAAACTTGGCGGACAAATTGAAAGCATTATTCAGCAACTACAAGCAACAGCTAACCCATCTGCCCAAATTCAAGCTTTAGAGCAGCAGCTAGCAATACGCAGACGGCAACTCGATGAGCAAATTACAAAGTTGGGGCGTTTAGAACAACTGGCGCATCAACTGGAAACGCTACAAATTCAGTATGACCAACAACAACAGCAATTACAATCTTGCAAGCAGGAATATCGGGTTTATCAGGAATTAGCGCAAGCTTTTGGTAAAAATGGTATCCAAGCATTGATGATTGAGAATGTGTTACCGCAACTGGAAGCCGAGACAAATCAACTACTTTCGCGGCTGAGTGGTAATCAGTTTCATGTACAATTTATTACTCAAAAAGCTGGACGCAGTGCTAAATCAACTAAGAAAAATGCCAAGCTGATAGACACCTTAGATATTTTAATCGCCGATTCTAGAGGAACACGAGCTTATGAAACTTACTCTGGTGGAGAAGCCTTTAGAATTAACTTTGCCATCCGTTTAGCTTTGGCGAAATTGTTAGCGCAACGGGCGGGGGCGGCGTTGCAATTGTTGATTGTAGATGAGGGTTTTGGTACACAGGATGCCGAAGGATGCGATCGCTTGATTGCCGCGATTAATGCGATCGCTTCCGATTTTGCCTGCATCCTCACCGTTACCCACATGCCTCACCTCAAAGAAGCCTTCCAAGCCAGGATTGAAGTCAATAAAACTCAAGAAGGTTCGCAGTTGAGTTTGTCAATTTAAGAATTCAGGAGTCAGGATTACCACCAACTATAAAAAATTTTGACAAGGTTATCAACGATGTAATTGACTACTTTACCAACATTAGTTTTATCGGTTTCTTCACCTAAAGTTTTTCCGATATCTTTTCCTAAATCTCCTAATAGAGTAGCTCCTATTTGTTCTCCAAGTGCCTCGAAAAAACCCCGCTTCGCTTCATTCTTAGCCTCCTCTGAACGATTTTCCTCTTTCAGAGCATTCACAAAAGTTACCTTTTTATCCTTTGGAAGTGCATAGGTGATTGTTTCCACAAGCGTTATCAAATTATAGTTTTCATTAGCACATACAGGAATAACGGCTGTACTCTTAATACCGAACTTTTCAGCAACGCTCTTACTTTTAGCATCAATGTTTTTTTGCTGCTGATGCCCAGGAACATGATTGGTTATGTCCCATTCTCTAAAGGGTTCAACTTTATCAACCTGATTCAGCGCAATGATAAAAGGCTTACCTTGTTTCAAGTGAGGCTTAACAATGTTGTGATAAAATTCCTCGTCAGAGCTAAAAGCTTTATCGTCTGCTTTGAGAACCCATAGAACTAAATCAAATTCTGGTAAATGTTTAGAATA
This sequence comes from Nostoc sp. JL34, assembly GCF_017114945.1. Classification (GTDB taxonomy): domain Bacteria; phylum Cyanobacteriota; class Cyanobacteriia; order Cyanobacteriales; family Nostocaceae; genus Nostoc. The sequence continues at coordinate 14,426 of NZ_JABXKQ010000138.1, read as the reverse complement.
TAAATCTTTGTACTCTAGATCCCGTTCTCGACTTTCACCGATGCCAGGCAAATCAACTAGTTTGATATTCCCTGAACCCACTCTTACAGAAATTTCCTGAAGCTCTCGTGTACAACTCTCAATATCACTGACAGGTGCAACATCTTTTCCAAAAAGGGCGTTATAGAGGCTTGACTTTCCTACACCTGTCTTGCCAAGAATACCAACTTTTGGCTCATAACTGAGCGTTTGAGAAAGCCAATGTCTAAGTTGTTCTACCTTTTCTCGCGGTAGTTGGCTAAACTGACTTAAGCGTTCTAATATGTCTGCCTGCATATTTATAATTAAGTACACTATTCTAAAGAAGCGTTAGATATAGTGTTCCCAAAATCTATCTCATTTTAATTACCTCTAGCATGATATAGGCAGCTTCTTGTTCTGAATTATGAAGTCTGTATTCTTCTTCAATTGTATTTTACCCGTGCATCAAGACCTAATGAGCGGAGCTTTTTCGTTAACGTTTCGGCTTGGGTGCGATCGCTAAATGCTCCAGCATTCACATAATCCCCTAGATTGGATTGCTCCGGGACAGCATTGGGTATATACTGCTGCACTTTACTCAGAGTATCATTACTGGAAATGGGAATTATTACTCTGTAAGGATTATTGGCAACTAATGTGTTGCCATTGCTAACAGGTACTACATAGTCAGTAGTAGGAGGTAATACATAGCGATTAGTCTGAGATGCTACATATTCATTAGTGTCAGCTAATACATAACCATTAGCCTCGGCAGAATTGCCCCCAGTCGAGCTATTCAACCCTAATGCTTGCCAAGTTTGCCAATCTACATTTCCAGTAGAATTAAGTCGAGAAGATTGTTGGAATGCAATCACAGATTCTCTGGTGTAATCGTTGAAAAAGCCATCAGGATTGGTATTAGAGAAACCCAACTGCGACAAACGCTCTTGAACTAATCTGACATTCTCTCCCTGATCGCCTACAGTCAGATAATTTCTACTTGGTTGTTGAGTAGTAGATCCACCAGTGGAGACTCTACGCACTGAGTCCAAAACTTGGGCATTGGCGATGCCATCAACAGGTAGGCGATAATTTCGCTGGAATTGGATGACAGCTTCCCTAGTCATTGGGCCAATATTCCCAGTGGGATTAGTATTAAAATAACCTAACTGCTGCAAACGCACTTGGAGTTCTCTCACTTGTGGAGTCGAGAGACTCGATCTGGCTGGGGTTGGAGAGGAAGCCAGTAGTTTGTTCCAAGTTTGTCGATTCACAATCCCGCTAGCAGGTATGCGATAATTTCGCTGGAATGCAATTACAGCATCTTTAGTAATTTGTCCAAAATTCCCAGTGGGATTAGCATTAAAGTAGCCTAACTGCCGTAGACGCTGTTGTAATCTTGTGACGGCTGTACCAGTTTTGCCTTGAGAGAGTGTAGGATATTGACCAACTGGCGATGCCTGCGGTAGGCTGCGCCTACGCAATGTGCCACTGGTATTTTTACTAGAAGTTCTACTTTGACATGCTCGTTGCAAGGCCCGTTGAGTATTAGTACCCACAACTCCATCAGCAGGTATTCTATTGGCTTGCTGGAATTTGATCACAGCATTTTGAGTCAAGCTAGCAAACTTGCCACTCACTGGGCCGTTAAAGTAGCCTAACTTTTTTAAACACCTCTGGCTACTGGTAACTTCAGGCCCATTACTTCCTATTTTCTGAAGTGCCAAAGCTTGCCCAGCAATACTCAGAAGCCCCGTAATCAGTGCCACAGATAAAAGACGCATTGCAGCACCAGTAGATAACTTTTTCCAATTCAAAAATTTGAAATTAACTACGATAGGAACAACCTTGATGTTTTCGGATGCCTCGTAGACTGAGGCGAGCTTGGTTAAATAGCTATCTACCCCTGTTTTCACTTGCTTTCTTCAAGTTGCTATGACTATAAAAAAGCATACCACTTTCTCTGTGTGATAATTACTTTTCGTATGATTCTTTACAAGTAATTGACCTAGCGCTAATAGTTAAAGGGTAATGGGGACTGGAGAAGAGTTTTCCCCAATACCCAGTACCTTTAACTTGGGTGGGCTTTCGGCTATAAAAGTTGTAAATTTAGCGACATCTTATCAAAAAAAATAACGGCCGCTAGCTATTAGCAGCCTGCCTTACGTCTCGATTGTTATTGTTCTTGCTGTGGTTGCTGTGTATCCTCTGGTTTTTCAGGCTGTTTTTCATCAACTTTTTCAGTATTACCTGCTTTTACCCAACCTTCTTGTTCACTACCTTCCAAACGGATCTTTTGCCAAGCTTTATCTTCGCTTTCTTCCAAGATAATAATTTTTTGATTAAAAGCAACCCCACCAGTCCGTTCAGCTTCTTGCTTTGGTTCTGCTCGCAAACTCAAGCCTTCAGCCCAACTAACACGCCCTCGGTAGGCTCCCGATGGTAATGGCTTTGGTGATGCAGTAGTTTTAGGTGATGCGGTGGGAGTAGAAGTTGATTTTGGAGACGATTCAGTATTTGTCCCAGATGTCAGGGTGGGTTTACCTGCTCCCTCGGTTGTTTTTGGAGCTTGGGCTTTTACTGAGGGGCTATCATTGGAAAAAACGGGTTTGGCAGGGGGTATACCAGTTCTATTCATGAAATAGAGTGCAACTGCAACACCGCCACCGATTAATACAGCGATCGCTAAGAAAAACCCAAGGAGAAATTTTGTTAAGCCAGACAACATAGTCAAAACCTGATTATTAAGAGTCAAACAATTTTGGATTTTAGATTTGAGAGCAGGTATAGGGGCCTTGCTCGAACCGAAAAACCAATTCCATTATCCAAAATCCAAAATCCAAAATTGGCACTGTCAAGGGGAGCCAGTCACGTGCGTATTTTCCTCCGTTCCGAGGAGTGGCGTTGAACTGGCTCTCAAGGGTTACAAGTAGAGAAGCAAGTAACCCATGCCTATAAGAATCAATAGTCCATAATAATTGATCATTAACTATTGACTATGGACTTTTGACTAACTGATTATTGTAGCTACTGCTGAATGTCTTCACATAGTGCGCCGCAGGCGTTCGCTTAAAGGACTGTGTTTAGATGCTAAACGCGCTCTCCCAGCAGCAGCCCATTCTTGGAGTTGCTGAATTTGCTCTACGGCAGTTCGCGCCAAGGGTATGATCTGACTGGCTGCTTCTAAAATGTCGTCGTTAGCAAAGTCGCGGTTTTGGCTAAATCCAATATGCATCGCTTCAATTAAAGTTTGCTCAATCTCTGCCCCCGAAAAGTCGGGCGTCTCATAAGCTAACCTTTCGATGTCATAACTTTTTAAGTTATGGGGGCGCAGTCGGGATAAATGAACATCATAAATTGCTTTTCTCTCTTCTTGGGTGGGCAAACCCACAAAGAAAATTTCATCAAATCGTCCTTTACGAAGCATTTCCGGCGGTAAGGCTTGGATGTCGTTGGCGGTGGCGACGACAAATACGGGTGAGGTTTTTTCGGCTAGCCAAGTAATAAAAGTGCCAAACACCCGGCTGGCTGTTCCGGCATCACCTTTGCTACCAAGTCCAGCAAAGGCTTTATCTATTTCATCAATCCACAAAATACAGGGAGCTAGGGCTTCAGCTACTTGAATCATTTGCCGAGTCCGAGATTCTGATTCACCCACCAAACCACCAAATAACCTACCCACATCCAGACGTAGCAGAGGTAAATGCCAGTGATGAGCGATCGCTTTTGCTGTTAACGATTTACCTGTTCCCTGAATACCCACCAACATTAAACCACGGGGGTGCGGTAATCCGTACTGTCTCGCTTTATCTGTAAATGAGCCTCCCCTACGAATCAGCCAGTCTTTCAAGTTATCCAGTCCGCCAATATCAGAAATTTGCTCAGTGGCGGGGTAGAAGTCTAGGATTTGGGTTTGGCGGATAGTTTGGCGCTTTTCTTCCAAAACCAGATCCACGTCTTCTGGCTGCAATTCTCCGTGGGTAGCGATCGCTTTTGCCAAAACCCGGCGAATCCGTTCCATCGAAAGTCCTTGACAAGAGCGCACCAAATCATCTAATACTTTCCCAGAAAGGGAGTTAGCAGTGCTTTGTAGTAACCGTTCCACCTCAGTTTTAATTTCTGGGGCGGCGGGTAAGGGAAACTCGACGACTGTCAACACTTCCGTTAAGTCGTCAGGAATAGCGATGCGCGGCGACAGTAGCACAATATTTTTGGGTTGCGACTTGAGGAGTCTGGACAGATTGCGGAGTTTGCGAGCGATCGCTACATCATCTAAAAAGCGATGATAATCTCGTAAAATCAATACCGCAGGTGCGGAAGCTGGTAATTTTTCGATGAATTCTAAAGCTTGCAATGGGTTACGTCGCCCAAACCCAACATCATTGGGGTTTCCCTGGTAGCCATCGACAAAATCCCAGGTATACACTGGGCGATTACCCTGGTTGGTTGCTTCTTCCCGGATAGCTGCTTCTACCCGTTCTTCCTCATAGGTGGGAATATAAATTAAGGGGTAGCGGGCGCGTAGCAGCAGCTTAAACTCTTCACGGAAGTTCATATTTGGCTGTGGTTATTGGTTATTCTCTCATTGTTCAGGTTTGTATCACCTCTAACAACTAAAAAACCAACATCTACCATTTAATAGCAGTTGCCAGTGCGATCGCACTGTTGTGGCGTTCATTCAGTATAAAAATAATTACTGACTTTTATTAAGGAATTTCTTAATTTTTTTACCATTATATTATGACGATATTTGAGAATTTTACAATTTTAAAAAAATCTTTTTATGAAAACATATTTAAATATACTATTTAAGCAAAAAAATAAATTAAAAACCCGACTTCTTCAAAAAATCGGGTTCTATATAAATCTCATAGATTAACTGAGTAAACTACTAGATAAGTTACTATCCTGGAAGTTGCTTTTTCAGTGCTTGCAAAGAAGCCCAGCGGTTATCAACTGGAGTTTCAGGACTATCAGAACTATCAACAGTAGTTGCAGGAATACCTGGACAATTGCGATCGCATAACTGCCGCTGGGGTACTGCCAAGCACATCTGTTCATACAACCATTCGTTGGGATAAAAATAACCATCGGGTGGTAAGCTTTCAAGCAAATCTTCCATAACGACTTCCCTTTCTAAGGGCAAATCATTTGGCTGATTTGCAGTTTCGTCTAACCAGATGATTTCTTTTGTATCAAGCCCTAAACGGCGATTGTATTGCTGCAAACAGCGGTTGCAGGTACAAGTAATAATTGTTTCTGCCTGACCGGACACTTCCAGATAATTGCCATGATGCTGCACGCGCACATGACCGCGAACTGGTGTCAACGTTTCCAGACCAGGCAGAAATTCCTCAACTTGAACTTCCTCTGTCCGCTCCGGGGCTTTAGTTAGCTGCGGAATAAAAATTGCGTCCATAGGATTTGTGAGACATCCTCACTAAAATTTATCTTGATTATCAGCAATTATACTGATATTACATCTTTATTTTATCTCTTAAGAACAAGAGAAATTTTGAAATTATATAGTTCTGAGTTTTCAATTAACTCCTAACTCTGACAATTGTAGATTTTCAATTTTGGATTGAAGGAAAAATCTAAAATCTAAAATCCAAAATTGAATGACTCTTAACTCGTAACTCCTTCCAACGAAGCCGGACGCACAACTAAATGACGATGCGGCTCTTTACCGCGACTGAAGGTTTCTAAATCTCCAAATTCCTTCAAGAAGGTATGAATTTGCCGCCTTTCAGCAGAACTAAGGGATTTAATTTCCACTTCTCTACCAGAAAAGCGCACTTCATCGGCTGCTGCTTCTGCTAATGCGCGAATTTCAGCTTCTCTTTTGACCCGGTAGCCATTTAACTCAATGGTGTAAGAGGCTTGTTCCTCCGAGGGTTGGCTGAGGTTTAAAACCGAATTTGCTAGATACTGAATCGCATCTAACACAGAACCATCAGCACCAATTAATAGCTGGATTTGTTCTGATGTCAAATTGGTTTGGTCAATAGTCAACCAGTAGTTATCTGGTTCTGGGGAATCGCTGTCTTGAGATTGGGCAGTTTCTAAATGACCCTGAATCTCAGCAGGTATTCCAGTGAGTTCTAGCAGCGTTTTTAACCACTGCTGACCTCGCTGCATCGGAATGTTGCTCATGATCCCCCTGTCGCCTTTTTCTTAGCACTTTTTGGTTCAAACGGCAGTGCTTTTTGTTCTGTGACTGCTGCTTCTTTCTCCTGGGTTTCCACGATTTTTTGCAGTTCTTCTGGTAGAGGCTCGCGGGAAAGAAGATAGGTTTGTGCGGTTTGGAAAATATTACCAATCACCATATACATCAGCACCCCAGCTGGTAGGGGAAAGAACAAAAACATCCCAGAAAAGATCACAGGGGTGATTTTGTTAACTGTATCCTGCTGCGGATTGCCACCGCTGGAATTTTGCCCAGAAAGCATTTGGCTAACATAAAGGCTGATTCCAAAGAAGACGATCATGGCGACGATATCCCAGTGGATTGTGCCATCTGCATCTTGTGCGCCAACTCTGCCTAAGGCATCAATGAATAGAAAGCCTTTTTCTGCTGCTAGTCCAGGAATTGTTCCTTGAATAGTAACTTCTCCCGGTTGTAAAGCTTCTACATTGCCCAGGGCATCAATTTTTATCCTATCTTCCCCTTTGGTGACTTTCCAATCAGGAATCAGCTTATTTTCTGGGTGTTCTGCTAAAAGCAGCTGAAATGGTTTACCTTCAACAGTCTGATACTGTATCTTGGTTTGTTCTCCCACGGCTAATTTGTTTCCGCTGGGAAGGATTGCAGCTACTTTAACGTGTTCCCCATCTGCAACGTAAATATTTTGAGGAGCAGTGGCAAAGGCTTGCGGTTGAATTTGTTCGATTTGTTCTGCGGGAAAGATTTGCAGGTTAACGCTGTAGTTCGCACTTGCAAAAGGCGAACCCCGCAAAGTGGCGAACAGGGCTAACAAGACTGGCATTTGTACTAGTAATGGAAAACAGCCTGCCAAAGGGTTGCCAAATTCTTTTTGGACATTAACCATTTCCTCTTGCTGCTTTTGCGGATCATCTTTATAGCGCTCTTTGACTTCTGCCATCCGCTTCTGCATTAGAGGTTGTACAATTCGCATTTTCCGCATATTGCGAATTGAGCCAGCACTCAGGGGATAGAGCGCAAAGCGGACTATCAAGGTCAAAGCAACGATCGCTAATCCGTAGCTAGGCACAATACCATAGAAAAAATCTATGATTGGCAGCATCACGTTGTTCGAGAGAAAGCCGATACCAAAATCCATTATTCTGAATTCAACCTGAGGTACTGTAAACTGAATCTAATTTATCTAAATCATCATTTGTCGGCGACTATCTTTCGCTACGGATAGCCGCACATTTAAATGGGGCATCGGGCATTGGGCATTGCTACTTCTTCCCCTACTCCCTACAGACGCGATTAATCGCGTCTGTACTCCCTATTCTCATCACTTGTTGGCAGCGGCGATATATTCGGGATTTTTGGCGGCAATTCTTTCGTTGATGTAGTCATAGACTTCCCGAAAATTGGGAATTGCACGCAATTCGAGACGACTGCCGTTTTTTAGAGTTATCGCCATATCTCCCCAAAAGCCAATGCCACGGGGAACTTTGACTATTTTGACAATTTCTGAGTAAATTACGTCAGTGCGATCGCGCCCTTGCCAACCTCCAATTACGGTAATTCGGCGATCGGTGATGCGGAAACGCAGCCACAATGCCCTAACAATTGCCCCGACTGTTAATGGTATCCCTACAATGGTTAGTCCAATCAGCAGGTTGATAATTAAATCCCCAATATGGGGGCCACCTTCATAATAAACATCTTCACGAATTCCCATCGAACACCTCAGCTTGTGCCAACAACTGCTCTAATTCTTGCAGAAATTGTGGGCTTACGCACTTAGATTCTGCTGCTGTGGGTTTGACAATCACCACTAGCCGCCATCCTGGTGATAATTTTGGTAGCAACTTGTGTAAAGCAACAGTAATTTGCCGTTTGATTCGGTTACGAACTACCGCCCTTTTGCTGACTTTTGTGCTTATAGAAATGCCAATCCGCGTGCTGGCAAGAGTTCTTAAGTCAGTTGCTTGTGTAGTCTGGGTGGCAGTGTCCAAAGAAAGTTTTGTTAAACATAACGGCTTTAAGGCTCTCAATGTTAAATAAGAGCCATGACGCCGAATTCCTTCCCGGAAAACTGCCTGGAAATCCTTTCGGGATTTTAATCGATTTGCTTTAGGCAAAGCCACAGATGCTCTTTTAGCTTGATATGCCCTAAACGCTCAGACGGTGACGTCCCTTTCTTCTTCTGGCGCTAATTACGTTTCTGCCGTCTGGTGTCCGCATTCTGGCACGAAAACCAGAGGTTCTTTTTCTCTTACGACTAGTGCCGCCCAGTGTTCTTTTCATACTGTTCTCCTATTACGTGATTTTTATAAAAACTCACAATCTCTAATTGTATCACTTTATTAGTGAATTGGGAATTGGGAATTGGTTATTCTGCTTGTCCCCCTTGTCTCCTTCATCTCCCACTCCCCACTCTTAATTGATGCTCAAAATCCATGTTCCCATGTAGCGTAGTAGTGGCACATCGCCAGGGGAGAGAACTTGACAGCGAAAATAGTAAACTCCGCCGAAGGCTGGGTTTTTCACGTTAGATAAGACTACCTCAACTGCACTACCTGCTGGCACTGGCTCTTGGGGAAAAATATTAATTAGTTTACCTTCTTTGTCCCACTTCACCTCAGAAAGCGGAACTGCTTTGCCTTTGACTCTGACTTCAATTTGTTTCTGGTCAAAAGTTCCTTTGTAATAATCAGGGTAGGTAATGGCAAATTGACCAACAGCCAATTTCATTTTTTGGGCTGGAATCCTCAATATATATCGATCCCAACCATTAGCTTGTCCACCAAAATCTAATCGGAAGGGCAGTTGATTTTCGGATTTGACACCACTAAACAGGGTAAATCCTGGTAGGCTATCTGCCCACGTCATAGCTGGAAATCCAGTCAGCAAGCAGCTAGTCACAGCTAAAGCAGAAAGTAAACGTCGCATAATTGAGCTTCCTCTACCAAAATATAAATCAGTTATCTAAAGAACTGTGTGTTAGTATTCGTTACTAAACTTTACTACCGACTTCCTGACAATTGACGTTCAATAACAACAAAAGGTGCCATCCTCCCTGAGTTTTGGGCGACAGCAAAATTACTTAGTTATTAATTTACCATATACTCGATTTACTTCATTACCCTTATAGAGTGCTGATTTGATGACAAGGTTGGTCAAATTTTGAACTAAATAGAAACACAGTTGGGATTAGATTGTGTTTCTAAATATGTATAAGTGTATCTAAATTTGATAATTTTGTTATAAAAATTGAGCCGTGCCATCAGCGATCGCCAGTTAAGTTGAGATAGATTGATTAAAATAAGTTGGAATGAAAGTCGTAATCATTAAAATTTGATTGGGAAATTATAAAGCTTTCAAAATTCGGTCAATATTACTCTATAAGAAAGGAATACCAAAATTTCTCAATCCCGAAAACAAGCTGAAGATAAAGATGCAAAATTTGGGAATCAATTTAGGATGTGCAATACGTAACCCTGTTTGCAACTATCTGAAAATATGACATCTGCGAGCGGCAAAGTGAGGCTTTGCCTGGAGAGCTAAGAGTGGGAGAGGAAAGATTCAAGGTTCAATCTACAAGTAAAATTCATGGCTGATGTTCCTGCCTAAGTACTATGAGTGCGGCACACGGATCATCTGGACAATCGCTTACTTGGCAGAGATTAGGTATTTATCTTCAGGAGATTTCATGAGAATAGCAGTTGCTAAAGAAATTGAAGTTTGTGAACGTCGTGTGGCATTAATTCCTGACACCGTTGCCCGACTGGTAAAACAAGGTTTGGAAGTATGGGTAGAAACAGGTGCAGGAGAGCGATCTTTTTTCAGCGATCCTGACTATGAAGCAGCAGGAGCTACAATAATCAGCGATACTGCTAAATTATGGGGCGAAACAGATATTCTGCTGAAAGTCAGCCCACCGCAAGAACGAGAAGATGGACGCTCAGAAATTGATTTGTTAAAGGAAGGGGCTGTTTTAATCAGTTTCCTCAATCCCTTGGGAAATCCTGTTGTGGCGCAGCAACTGGCAAATCGGAAAGTCACAGCCTTGAGTATGGAGATGATTCCCCGTACTACCAGAGCGCAAAGTATGGATGCTTTGTCCTCGCAAGCTTCATTGGCTGGTTACAAAGCAGTATTAATTGCCGCTGCTGCGTTACCGAAATACTTTCCCATGTTAACCACAGCCGCAGGTACGATCGCACCAGCGAAAGTATTTATTATGGGCGCTGGTGTAGCGGGATTGCAAGCGATCGCTACTGCCAGACGTTTGGGAGCAGTAGTAGAAGCCTTTGATATCCGTCCCGCTGTCAAAGAAGAAGTGCAAAGCTTAGGGGCAAAATTCGTTGAAGTCAAATTAGACGAAGAAACCGTCGCTGCTGGCGGTTACGCCAAGGAAATTTCTGAGGCTAGCAAACAACGTACCCAAGAAGTTGTCGCCGAACACGTTAAGAATTCTGATGTAGTGATTACTACTGCTCAAGTGCCTGGGAGACAAGCACCACGACTAGTTACAGAAGAAATGGTGGCACAAATGAAACCAGGTTCAGTAATTGTGGATTTGGCTGCTGATCAGGGTGGTAACTGCGCCTGCACCGAACCCGGCAAAGATATTGTGTGGAACGGTGTAACAATTATCGGCCCGATCAATCTCCCATCATCAATGCCAATTCACGCCAGCCAATTGTATGCCAAGAACGTAACATCGTTGATGCAATTGCTAATTAAAGACAAAGCTTTACAGGTGGACTTTAGCGACGACATCGTTGATGCAGCTTGCGTTACCCACGCAGGTGAAATTCGCAATCAACGAGTGCGGGATGCATTACAAGCATCGAATACTCAACAACCAGCGGTTAATTAGGGAGTGGGGAGACAAGGGGACAAGGAGAATGCCCAATGCCCCATGCCCAATGCCCATTTACACAAGGAGTTTTGATTTCATGACAGAGGCATTACTTGCTGCTTTGTTTGTATTTGTTTTGGCATCTTTTATCGGTTTTGAAGTCATCAACAAAATACCACCGACTTTACACACGCCCTTGATGTCAGGCTCAAACGCGATTTCTGGCATTTCGGTACTGGGAGCAATAGTTGCTGCTGGTGCTAGAGAAACGAATGTGTCAGTAATTCTTGGTTTGATTGCTGTGGTATTAGCAACAGTCAACGTTGTCGGTGGTTTTTTAGTGACAGACAGAATGTTGCAAATGTTCAAGAAGAAGGAGATTAAGGCGTGAGCGACTTTTTACCAACTGGCATTCAGCTGACGTACTTAGTCGCTGCATCGTTATTCATTCTGGGCTTGAAAAAGCTGGGATCACCTGCTACAGCGAGAAACGGTAATCTCGTCGCGGCTGTGGGGATGCTACTAGCAATTGTGGCAACAATGCTCGATCAACATGTGTTGAACTACGAGATGATATTGTTGGGCTTGGCGATTGGATCGGGAATTGGTGCGATCGTAGCCTACAAAGTCCAAATGACCGAAATGCCCCAAATGGTGGGTTTACTCAACGGTTTGGGTGGTGCAGCTTCAGCATTAGTAGCCGTTGCCGAATTCTGGCGGTTATTGGATAGTTCTCAGGCGATACCCCTAGATGTCAACATTTCCATGCTGTTGGATGTGTTAATCGGTGGTGTTACCTTCACAGGTAGTTTTCTCGCCTTTGCCAAATTGCAAGGTTTAATTAGCGGTTCCCCGATTACATTTCCTTTCCAGCAACCATTTAACCTCTTGCTTCTGGGTGCTTATATAGTAGGTAGTGCCTACTTAATCATCACACCAGATAGTTTACCCATATTCTTGGGAGTGGTTGGCGTTTCATTAGTGCTGGGTGTGATGTTCGTCATCCCCATTGGTGGCGGCGATATGCCAGTAGTAATCTCGCTGTTGAACTCGTTGTCAGGTGTGGCGGCGGCGGCGGCGGGGTTCGTAGTGATGAACAATATGTTAATCATCGCTGGTGCTTTAGTAGGAGCATCTGGCTTAATCCTCACCGAGATTATGTGTAAGGCGATGAACCGCTCGTTATTTAGTGTGCTGTTCAGCGCTTTTGGTACAGGTTCTAGTTCTGGTGGTGGTGCTGCTAGTGGTGGTGCAACCGATCAAAGCGTCCGCAGTATCGATCCTGAAGAAGGAGCGATGATGTTGGGTTATGCCCGTTCTGTGGTAATCGTGCCCGGTTATGGTATGGCAGTTGCTCAAGCGCAACATAGCGTTCGGGAATTGTCAGATCAGTTAGAAAAAATGGGCGTTGATGTCAAGTATGCCATTCACCCCGTTGCTGGGAGAATGCCGGGGCACATGAATGTGTTGTTGGCAGAGGCAAATGTGCCTTATACGCAGTTGTACGATATGGATGATATTAATCCCCAGTTTGATCAAGCGGATGTCGCTTTAGTAATTGGGGCAAATGATGTGGTAAATCCGGCAGCGCGGAGTGATACAAATAGCCCAATTTATGGTATGCCGATTTTGGAAGTAGATCGGGCGAAGCAGACGATTGTGATTAAGCGCGGGATGAGTACGGGTTTTGCTGGTGTAGATAATGAGTTGTTTTACAAGGATAAAACTACGATGCTTTTTGGTAGTGCGAAGGATATGGTGGCGAAGTTGGTTTCGGAAGTGAAGCAACTTTAAGAGAAACGAACCGCGAAGGGCGCAAAGGGCGCGAAGTAAAGAAAGAATTAGAGAATTTGCTTGCCTTGGGGGTGTTATATTCCTAGGGCAAGTTTTTTACTCAAAAATAATCTTAATACCGTAATTCTTCTATATAAAATTTCTATAATAAAAGTCTTACGATTTACTACAAGAGGTTTTTTCTTGAATGAGTAACAATCCTATTTACTTGGCAGCATTATATACAGGAGCAAGAATGAATCAACCACACAAGTCACTATTTGGCTCATATAATCCAGCTACACCAAGACAAAAACTAGAACAAGAAACTCAAAAAAGAAGCGAACAATTAGCCGAAGAGGATGAAAGAAAACTGCACCAATATGAAATGACACAGCATTATATGCACTTAGCAGCATTGTATACAGAAAAAAGAATGAATCAACCACACAAGTCACTATTTGGTTCATCTCATTCACTATTTAGCTAATCTAGCTACACCAACACAAAAACTAGAACAAGAAACTCAAGAAGAAGCCAAAAATTAGTCAAAGGATATGAAATGACACTATGCCAATACAATGATTTTATCCAGTGGCAGTTCTTCTTGTAGTAGCAATAAACAGAAATCCGAGTACCTAATTCAACTTTAAAACAAGAAGCGATCGCCTCTTATTACTGTGTGTCTTGGCGGTTTGTTAAAAAAGCGATCGTACCTCCAAATTTCCATTAAGTGATTCTGAGTTGACAATCAGCAAGTTAGAAGATATTATAGTAATTAGGCACAGCCTAGGGGTAGTCGTATGACTGCCGCATCACAAACCGCTAACAAAGCGGTTTTGTTGTTTTTAGGGGTTGTCAAAGCAATAGTACTTAATTCCTAATGTATTAATCTGATTATGTGTCAAGCGACAATCGACAAGTAGATCAGCATTCTTGAGGGACAAAAATGCTTGGTTATCAGGATTGTCTTTGCTACGAACGATGGGATACAAACATAAATCAGCAATTTGCATAATTGCGTTTGCCTTCGTCTTACTGTCTATTCCACGTAGTGTGTTTGATAAATCTTCAGCAGATAAAGGTGAATATTTATCCGATCTATTAGCATCAAAAGGGTGTCCTTTTGCTCTTAAATCATGAAAGTATTGCTTAAGTAAAGTATCTTCGTTTCTTCCTGCGGCTTCAAAATAAACCATTAGACTACCATTATTCATCCCAGCATACTTGGCACTACGTTCAACTACAATAGAGAATGCACTTCTCATCATCTCCCAGGTTTCCTCACCATACTTTTCAAGATAACGATTGAGATATCCTTGACGAGACACTACGCAGGCATGAACAATTATTGGACAACTAATGATAGTAAGTGTCAAGTCTTCCAAAAATCTATCTTGCTCTGGTTTTTGAAGCTTACCTAACCAAGCAAAGCCTTTTTTGCGAGATCGTATTTCATTACCGTGCAAGGGTTGTTCTTGAGGAATAAACCAGCGACTTTTAAACTCTGATACTAAGTAGGTGGGCATAAAAAAACCAGACTATGTAAAGATAAGTAAATACAGAGAATGCATCGACATGAGGTGACTTATATAGAACCCATTTGATATCTTTTTTAGCTAGCTAGCAGCTAGTCTTTTGAGC
>NZ_JABXKQ010000005.1 GCF_017114945.1 Nostoc sp. JL34 | reverse complement strand
GTTCAGCTTTAGAGCCTGTTTAGTTCTTTTGTTCTAACAAAGTTGACATGCTCCCAGGGGGAAGGGAAAGGGTTTGAATTTACCTTTACCCAGACCAAAAGTGAGATTGTTGGGTTTATCCGAAAAGTATTGGGAGTGAAATTGTTAAACAAAACTGCCGCGCCACCTTGGGCATTGCTGACTTTGGTAATCTTCAACGCATCGCCATCGACATCGCTGTCGTTGGCAAGTAGGGTGGTGACAGGAATTTTGATGGGGATGAATTGGGTGGCAGTTAACGAGTCAGTGCCAGCAGTGGGGGCATCGTTGACGGGGGTGACAGAGAAACTGTTGGTAACTGCTGTTAAAGTCTCATTGCCATCAGTTACACCGTAGTTGAGGCTGACAGTACCATTAAAGTTGAGAGTTGGGGTGAAGGTATAAGTGCCGAATGTCACTAAGTTAAGCTGAAGGGTATGCAGCGTAAGGATTGCAGAGGGGCAGGGGTGCAGAGGGGAATTTCTAAATATCCGTTCGTATGCCTAAAACTTCTTCTTTCTCCCCTGCTCCTTTGCTCCTCTGCACCCCTGCTGCCTCAACGATTTTCTCTTTTCTTAGTGACATTCTAAGCATAATATTAGAACTTTTAGAAAGAGAGGGAATTGATTCGTTGTATATTGAACTAGAAACTGATCCAGAAAGAAACAAAAGAGAGCAAAAAGCAGCGAATAATTAAAAATGTTTCTTTTACTTATAACCAACATGAAAAATCAGACAGTTCTTATTGTTGGCGGAAGTTCAGGAATTGGACTAGCTTTAGCTCAACAAGTTAAACAACAAGGAGGTAATGTGATTATTGCTTCCAAATCTGCTGAACAACAAGCCCCGGAATTACGAAAAATTAACAAGCTCAAAGAGTGTAAATACTTTTCGTTCGATATTACTAAAGAAAGTGAAATCAAAAAATTATTAGAAAAGGTAGGTTGTATTGATCATATTGCCATAACGGTGAAGTCTCCTTTAATTGTTGCTCCATTCTTAGAGTTAAATACCTCAGATGTCCGTCACGCATTTGAAACCAAGCTTTGGGGTCAATACAATATCGCTAAATTAGCTTATAAACAAATTAATTCGGGGGGGAGTATTGTCTTTTCTTCAGGAAGTTTGGGCATTCGTCCCTATTTAGGTTTTTCTACGCTAAGTATGATTAATGGTGCAGTGGAATCTTTATGTAAAGCTCTTGCCTTAGAAATCGCTCCGATTAGAGTCAATGCTGTTTCTCCAGGGTTTACAACGTTAAAAGAAATGGAAGACAAAATTCCTCTAGGACTAGGAAAATTCTCACAAATAGCGGAAGCCTATTTATTTCTAATGAACAATAGTTATCTAACAGGGACTACCATTCTTAGTGATGGTGGTGCAATGTTAATTTAAACCTTAAATTCATATTCATAACGCCTTATGACTTCCAATACAAAACCCTCTCAAACTCTCTCATCCCCTCCTAGTAACTGTAGCGAACTGCAAACAGAGAGCGATAAAACTGCAAACAAGGCGATTTTGAAACCACATTCTGGGTCTTGGCAACTTTTGGTGATGATGAAAGGTTACGCGCTTTAAGGCAGAAGGCAGAGGGCAGAGGGCAGAAGGCAGAAGGAGGAAGGAAGAAAGATATAATTAAGATACTTCAAACTTCACTCCATCAAACATTTAAGGGATAAGCCTCAGCAAACCCTATGTCGGTGCTAACTCACCTCTTACCAGATTTAACAAACCTGAAACTTGAGAGTTGCCTTGTTGACGAAATAAAAAATCAGATAAAGTTGATTGTTTCTGTAATCATAACAGTAGTTAATTGTCCAGTTTGTAATCAACCAACTCACCGAATTCATAGCCGCTACGAGCGGAAGTTAGCAGACTTACCGTGGGCTGATTACAGCATTACCCTACAGTTACGGGTGCAGAAGTTTTTTTGCATCAATACTTTGTGTAACCGACGCATTTTTACCAAAAGGCTCAACAGTGTAACCGCACCTTGGGCGCGAAGGACTCTACGTTTAGCTCAACGACTAAGTGCGATTGCTTTAGCTAATGGTGGTGCAGCAGGGGTAAGACTCTCGGAGCAATTAGGGATAAAAGTTTCTCGCAACACACTATTAAATTTAGTCCGCTCAATCCCACTCCCACCAATCGTAACGCCACATACTCTTGGGGTAGACGACTTTTGTTTTCGTAAATGTAAAACCTACGGCACAGCACTAATTGACCTGGAACGCAGCCGACCAATTGCTCTATTCAAAGATGCAAAAGCTGAAACCTTAGCAGAATGGTTAAAAGCTCATCCCGGTGTCAAAGTCGTCTCACGAGATCGGTCAAAAACTTATGAAAGTGGTATTCGCCAAGGAGCGCCTGAAGCCATTCACGTTGCAGACCGTTTTCACTTATTGCAGAACTTAGCTGAAACACTTAACCAAGTATTCGCTACACATCATCAAGCTCTCAAAGCCATCGATGAAGCATACAGTCTTTCATCAGTAACCCAAACCGACGGTACTGTAGTTGTGCGAGTACCACGACCAAGCCGTGAACAACAAGCACTACAATTAGCAGAACAAAGCCGTGCTAGACGAATTGCTATCCATCAGCAAGTTTGGGACTTACATCATCAAGGTTGGAGTGGAAAAGCTATAGCCCGTCAAGTTGGGATTGGTGTAACAAGTGTATTTCGCTATCTACGTACTCCCACCTTTGTTGAACCAACTCGGCGAAGAAGCCGAGGTCGGAGTATTTTAGTTCCATACCAAGAATATATCCTAAAACGCTGGAATGAAGGTTGTCACGAAGGCTTAGTCTTGTTTGAGGAAATTCAACAACAGGGTTACAAAGGTAGTTATGATACTGTAGCTCGTTACACGCGGCGCATCCGTACTGTACAAGGAATCAAGCCACGAAAACGGTATTCAGTTAAGTCTTTACCAAAAGTCACTCAACCCAAAAAACTTTGTCTCACACCTCGTCGTGCAGTATGGCTAGTGCTACGGAAACCGGAGTCGCAACAGCCAGATTCGGAAGAATTGATTGCACTACTAATAGCGCAACATCCAGATTTAGCCGAAGCCATCAAGTTAGCTCAAGGTTTCGCTCAAATTGTGCGCCAGCGACTGCCGAGAAAACTCCAACGGTGGCTAACTGTTGCAGAAAATAGTAATTTGACTGCTTTTCGTCGCTTTGCCAAACGATTGCGTGAAGATTATGACGCTGTAAAAGCAGGTGTAACTATGTCAGTCAGCAATGGCCCAGTTGAAGGGCATATTAATCGACTGAAAATGTTAAAGCGGCAGATGTATGGACGCGCCAAGATAGACCTGCTTGAGCGACGATTCTTATTAGCAACCTAAAGGATATAATTCTTGTACTTCAAACTTTTTCTTGACTTCTGAATTCTGACTTCAAACTTAGTTATGAGCTATAGGAATCAGTTCATTTGGCAAAGAGCAGTTCAACTTGCCATCAATTGCTATAAATTTACACGCCTATTTCCTCAATCAGAATTGTATGGCTTAACTAGCCAAATACGGCGTTCTTCTGTATCTGTAGCATCTAATATAGCAGAAGGCTATGGCAGGCGCTCGAAGCCAGAATATATACAGTTTTTACATATTGCTTTAGGTTCTTTGAGAGAACTAGATACGCAATTAATCATTGCCAAAGAAGTGGATTTAGCCGAGAAAAATCTTTTCACACCCCTATTAAATGAAGTTGAGGAAATGCAAGGTATATTAGTTGCAAGCTTAAACAAACTTAAAGCTTAAATTTACTACTACTTCTTCCTTCCTCCTTCTGCCCTCTGCCCTCTGCTTTCTGCCTTAAAGCGCGTAACCTTTCATCATCACCAAAAGTTGCCAAGACCCCACATTCTCTGCAAATAAGCTGTAACCATTGTGGGGATTGAGGTACAGCATTTATCACTCTAGAAGTGTCCAAATTAAACGAACTTTTACACCGAACACTTATGCCCGAATGTTGTGGTTTAATCTGAATGATATCCGTCCAATTTAATTATGAATTAGGTTTTTGGGAGCAAGTACTACGAACTTATTTCTTTGGCTTAGTAAAGACTTGTAACTCAGTCTGTAAAAGAGTTTGGGCGTTTATCTAAATTCCTTAGCGTACAAAAAACCCAAATTGGCACGATGACCCCTATAGATCATTTTATATACACTGTTCAAAAATCCAAAGCAGAAATAGCGTTCTGCTTCTGCTTCTCAGTTACCCCCAGATAACGCTCCAAAGCCGCCAAAGTGTAAAGGTAAGCACTTACCTGTATTTGCTCCTACCAAAGAATTACTTGACTGGTGGAAGCGATCACCCCAAGATACAGCAGCGATCGCACACTACGAACAACAGTTTCTCGAAATCTTACAAACTCGGCAACAACTGATTGAGCTTTGGGTTAGCAAGCAGCAACAGAAGAATGCAGATATTACACTTTGTTGCTATGAAGCATGGGGGCAATACTGTCATCGGCACATTGTTGGCAGAGAGGTAATTGCGAAATATCTGCCGGACTTATGGGGTGGTGAGGTTAGTAACAATTCCTTTCAAAACCGGGATTCATTCACAGCAACAGTTTCAGAGTTAACCTGTTTGAAACAGATAAACCCATCAGAGGATCATAAACAATTTATGGCCCCTGAACCAGTAATAGAGAAGTTGACTCATTCAACTATTAACAATGCTATTGATGATATACCATTATCATATCCGCCCCTGATTGTAGAGATGTTGTCCAAATGCTACAAAGCCGGGTATGAGGTGAGGTGCGATCGCCTCCCATCTGGCTACTACCAAATCTCGTTGGGTGAGAAACTTCTGCCAGAATTCCATCAAGCGTTGGTATTATTTTATGTGGCTGGTACACAAATCAAAGTGCATCGAGATTCTCCAACTTATGCAGCAGGAGCAGCGCAAATTAATATAATAGGTCGGGCGCGGTTCTCCATATCAGGTTGTCAGGATGTGCGAAGGATGGAGTCGTACTGGTTAAACGAGGGGGACTGTATTGCATTCGACAATAAGCAGCCGCATGGAATTGAAAGAGTGGAGAGCGAACGATGGTGTATTTGTTTTTTCAAGTTGAAGGCAGAGTATTTGACACAGGAAAAGACCAAGCAGTTAAGTTTAATTTAACCAGAGTTAAATTTCAACGGTTTTATCCTGATTTACACCTGTCATAACTTTCTTGGCTGACTACTACAAAATCCCCGACTTATTGCATAAGTCGGGGATTTGTCCACCCTCACCGATAAAAATTAATGCAATGAACCACTAGTTTCTGTATCAGACCTCTGATAGTCAAAATAAAACCATTTATTGTCTTTTACATCTTCAAACAGATGATTAACCTTGCCTATCTTTTCTCCTTTGTTTAGTTGATCCTCCAGTAGGTCAATTCCTTTCTCACCCTCTTTTACTGGCGGCACATACAGATCAAGCTTTTTCACTGTCTCTAAGTCAGCAAACAATTCTTCCAAATCAACATATAGTGGATATAAAGCCCTATTTAATTCAAAGAAATAGCGATTATTCCCGTGATCCGCAACAGTACGCCAGACTGTAGAGGCAAGGAATGGGTTATCATCTATTGCCTGAACATTTAAAGGTGTTGACATATTACGAATCAACGAAACAGCTCTAGCAAGACCTTCGTGTTTTGACCAGTCTTCAACCCATGTACTATGAGAACCTTCGAGGTTTTCAGGATCTCTTTGAGTCTCATCAATAAATGGTCTTTTATTTTTGATATTTTTATCAATTTTGTCGAGCCTATTGCTGTAAAACGAAGCGCGGAGAAATCGAATATCAGCGCCATTCATTGGCGGATTCATCTCTTTAACTTCCTCTCTTTCTAAATTATACTTCTTCAGTTCATCCCATCTAAATACTTCATTTTTATTTCCCCAATCAAAGTCTCCATTATCTTTTTTAAATTTATTCAAAAGTTCTAATTGCTTGGTATACAAGTTGTTAGTCAGCACAGTGATCGTTTCTTTGTTTTTATCTTCTTCCTCCTCTGGAACGTAGTAAACTACTAGTTCAGATTTGCCAGTTTTCTTGCCATCCACATATTCCTCCACATATTGAAAGACTGCGGAATCTCCTTGAGAATCTGAAACGGACAAATGTAACCCTATAGGTTTGAAATATACCTCGAACTCATTGGTTTTTGGGTTTAATTTTGCTACGGCTAGCTTAGATGTGACAAGAAAAAATGGCTGCTGCTTTAACCCCTCTACAACTGCTTTGACAGTTGCGTAGTTGTCCAGTACATACTGTGCTAAAGCAGTAATCGTTAAGCGCGGTTTCTCCTGGCTATTTTCATCATGGGTGTAATTAGCTTGTGGTAGAAAAAGCAGATTGGCAACTAAGCCTTCCTCATTTATGCCATCAGTTGCAGACTTGTTATAGTTACATACAACCAGGCTCTTATATTGAGATTTCCATGTATGCGGATAACCCTCATCACTTTCACCAGCACTTGTGCGTTCGCTACCTCTAGGTGATGCCCATAGACTTGTGGATATATTTGGATCAGACCAGTCCATTGAACGCACGGTAAAGATTGATTTTGTTTCCTCGTTAGCAACATAAATTGCACGGGTGCAACCAAGTAATACTAGTGGTATTAATCCCAAGTGCAAATCATTCATCAAATTGCTCAATGCTTGATGAATATTAAAAGATTCCTGTGTAAAATCGCAGGCTACTAGTGCGGCTATTCCAACAAATAAAAACGGTATAGCCAATGAGAAATTTTTGAGGTAACGTTTCATACGTTGATCTCCTAGTGTGTAAATTACTTTCAGAGTTTTGCAACTGAACAATGCTTTTCACTATGAAATTTGCGAATTTAGCAATCCTATTTGAACTTGTGAAAATGATTAACTGCGAAGACCTGCTAGGGTAAATGAAGACTTTCCCATTCTCACGGAAACTGGCGTCGCCAAGGATGCCAAGAAAAAAGAGAACAGAGAATCTGAGGTTTTGTTGGATGTTCTACAGGCTAGCTTCTACACTATACAAATCTCTAGATTTAAGTCAAGCTAAAACATAGATTTTAACATACCTTTTACATGTTAATAACACTATACTTAACTGGCCCACGATAGGACAGTAGAAACAGGGATTTTGGCTGTGTCTTCTACACAACTTCTTTTCTGTCCCCTTATTTTGATATTTATATTAAAACTGCAACCTAAAAATATTGGACGCCAAATTGCCAAAACTGTTCAGGGAGTCATCTTTTTCCATATTCCGACTCCAAAACCCTCAACAATTTCTCTTCCACAACAGTCAAATAAGCCCACTTCAGCTTCCCCAACGACTCCAAAAACTTCTGCACCGATTCCTAAGAGCGCACTGGAATATACTTGATTGATGCGTAGACGCTTTGCGGCTTGCCGTCAGGCATCGCACACCAACTGCATCTGCTCACATTCAGAAGGCAAGTAATCACAAGATTTCAGATGCTTCAGCCCAACCGTCAATTCTCCATCCCAAGTTTTCACGTGCAACTCCAATCGTTTACTGCACTGACGATACACCAGCACCCAATACTTTTCGGTTAAGCCCAAAAACAGGTAGATTGAGAGTTGTAGTTAAAAATGCACACAGCTAATGCAACTCAAGGAATTTTCGTTGGTTTCACTTTTAATAGAATCAGGGGAAGTGCTAAAAGCGATAGAAACAGCGATACCAGGGGAAGCAATTGAGCAAGTGTTAGGGCAGACAGATAGTAGGGAGACAAGAAAGCGGAAACTACCATCACACTTGGTAGTCTGTTTGGTAATAGCGATGAATATATGGTCGTCGGATTCAATGCGAACTGTGTTGAAAAATCTGGTTAAAGGGCTAAGAACGCAGTGGCTAAAATTAGGGCAGTATTGGCGTGTACCAAGCCCATCATCAATCACCGAAGCAAGACAGAGACTGGGATGCCAAACGATGAGTCGGTTATTTCATCTGCTAGTACGTCCATTAGCAACAGCCGAAACTCCAGGGGAGCAATGCGATTTTGTGAGGTCGGTCAAAAAAAGTGCGATCGCTAAAAATTATATTTAGGTACAAGGTGATTTTATTTGCAAATAAAATACTGGTTTACACAAAAATCCATCTTGATGAAATATTTCAAAAAGATTGCTAGCAAGTCATTTGACGATTATTTATAAAAATATCTGCAATCAGTCTTTCATACTTGGTATGAATTATGTCAAAAAGTAAATTAAAGACAGGATTAAAGTATAAAATTTATCAAGCGGTTTGGGGTTTGATAAAGGAATTAAAGATAGAACCACAAAAATTATTCCAACTTCCAGCTATCCATTGACAACGCAGATGTAAGATAATTTCTGCATTTTCTTTCAGCCAAAATTTACTATTACCCTTGATTCTTAAGTTGACAGCTTGACGGATTAAACTCTCAATTGCCCCACTACCTATTGGTAGTTTTTGGTCTAGTATCTTAGCGTAATTTAAACGCCTTTCACGATAGGCACGTAAAAGGTAATTTCTCTGTATGACCATAGTTTTACAATGCTCTCCCGTGGCTTCAAAGATAAATTCATCCATCTGCCTAATTATGGTCATGGCATTACTTTTTTTTAAAGTTCTCCGTGCTTTTTTAAACCAATTATTCCGCTCCTTATCATCACTAAACGCTACATCAGCAAATTTCTGTAGTCGCTCGGTAACATGGTAAAAATCAAATAATTGATAAGTAGCATCGGGAGATTTCAATTTCTTTAAAAGAGGGGGAATATGCTTCCAAATCCATTCAGCACCGTCAGCAATTAATAAAACTTGTTTTGCTTGACTAATTCCCAAACTAATCAGATGCATTTCTAAAATTGGTAAAAAGCCTTTATAGTCTTCATAAGTTCCATCATTTACAATCTTGATCTCGTTATTTTTGACTTTTTTCCCCTGTTTATCAACCACATAAATTGTTAATAATTTTGGCTCAACCCATTCCCCTATAAAGCCATGCTTGTTTGTTTTGGGATTTCTTCTACCTTTTTTATTAATCCTAATTTTACTCCTACCGCCATCTACAGCAATTACAACCCTCTGATCTTTAAGTATATTCCCATCAGGTAATTTCCCTTGTTGCAAGTTAGATATGTAAGGATTCAGGTGGCAGAGTATTGACAAAGGGGACACTTGAGGGGGAATATCGCAAATATGAACCAAAACCTGCCTCAAGAATTAGATCGAGAAAGCTTGAACCAGTTATCAAAAGAAGAACTGGTGGATATCATCATTGAGCAGAGCAAGGTAATACATGATTTACAAAAAATCATTTTAGAACTACAGCAAGAAATAGAGCGTTTAAAAGTCAGTAGAGATTTAGACAGTTCTAATTCGTCGAAACCACCATCTGGAGACATCCACAAAAAGAGCGAAAACAAAAAGGTACCCCTGCAAGAAGAATCAAATCAACCGAAAAAGAAACCAGGTGGACAGCCAGGACATCAAGGTAAGACTCGTAAGGGGTTTGGCAGAGTAGACCGTTATGAAATCTTACGTCCAAGTGATTGTATCTGTTGTGGTAATAAAGCATTTGCACCCCTAGCAGTAAAAGTAGAAAAACAGGCTGTAGCGCAATTGGTAGAACGTCCCATTGAAATAGTAGAATATCAACGTCATACCTGCGTGTGTGAGTGTTGTGGAAATGTACAAACAGCCTCATGGTCGCCAGATATCGTTCCAGGGCAAGATTTAGGAGTTAGATTACAAGCGTTCTTAGGATGGGTAAACAATTATGCACACATGCCTTATGAAAAACAGCAAGAAATGTTGTGGGAATTAGGGCAAGTTGAAATTGGGCTTGGAACGTTAGTCGCAACTAATGAACGAATCCAACAAGCGATTGAACCAAGTATTAATGAATTGAGTAGTTGGGTAAAGCAGACACAACCGAATGTTCATGTGGATGAAACACCTTGGTCAGTTAAAGGAGTCAAAGAATGGTTGTGGGTAGTTGCCAATTCTGATTTCTGCCTATTTACTGCGGCTGACACTCGTTCACGATCCGAATTAGAAACGATTTTAGGGGCTAAATATGCAGGGGTACTCAGCAGTGACGATTTTAGTGTTTACAATGGCTATCAAGTTGTTGCCCAGCAGAAATGTTTAGCACATCTACGTCGTCACTTCAAAAAACTAATCATACTTCCAGGGCTTCACAACCAAGCTATCGGTGAAGCTTTTGTAGATTTAATTGATGAAGCTTTTAGCAGTTATGCTCAATGGTTTAAGACTCTTGATTCAAGTAGTTATAACGATTGGGTCAATCAATTCAAAGCTAAGTTGCACTCCTCACTCAATCAGTGGATTGACAAGGCAGGAGCGACGGCAGGCCAGCTTTTACGTTCTTTGCGCGATAAAGCAAATCAATGGTGGTATTTTCTTGACTACCCTGAAGTCCCTCCTGATAACAATCTCGCTGAACGATCGCTGCGTTTAGCTGTCACAAAACGTAAGGTTAGTGGTGGTTCTCGTTCAATGGAGCGGTTTCAACATACTGCCAAATTGTTGACTGTGGTGCAAACCTGCCGCCGTCAAGGTAGGTCTGTGATTGAGTTTTTTGCACAAGCTCTAGTTGCTTACTCCAATAATTATCAGTCTCGCCCTTCTTTACTTCCGCAATATTAGACCTGAATCCTTACATATTTCCCTCTTCGTATAACCGTGTCTTCGCGTATCGGTATGCCACCAACCTTTGGTTTGATCAATTGCTGTTTTATGAGCTGGCTCTGATTGAGAAAGCTTATGCAATAATATGGCAATACATTGACCCGCTAAAACTAACGCAGCCTGTCTAATTTTTTCTTCTCTTTCTTTAACTATTCTTCCAGACAGGGTTAGCGCGTCTCAAACCCTATTGACAGGGGGATTATGGCAGAGGTACTGA
>NZ_JABXKQ010000165.1 GCF_017114945.1 Nostoc sp. JL34 | reverse complement strand
ACGCTGCAACCTCACTTGACATTTGGGCATCTGCCTTAACTTGACACCAATGGCATCTTGCCCACCCCACAAGATTGGGTAATTTATTTGTTGGAAGTCCCTTATCTAATTCAATTTCAGATTAACGCGACTGACCAAAATAGTTTTATGATTCTCTACGAAAGCATATTGGAAATGATTTAGGTCTATTACCAAAATATTCTCAAGCTCATTCTGAATCACCTAAACCTTCTTCCAAGGTTAAATAAAGTGCAGGGAGATGAACAAGTATGGCTGAACACGTATTTCATGACCAACTGAGTTTAGAGGAACAAGCTGAAAAACTCGGAAAGCAAGCAATCAGCTTGGGTTTGATTCCCAGCTTTGTGGTGCATTACTTTCCTGATACCTGGGTATTTTATATCCCTAATGAAAGTCAATCAGAACCGCTGACACCAGAAGAGGCATACTTTCGTTTAAAGCAACTGGTTAAACAGTAGATAAGTAGATGGACAAAAATATTTACAGTCATTGCGAACGTTTGCAATGACATTGTGTAATTAATTTTGTCCGACTACTTATTTTGACAACAGATTTTTGAAGATAACGGCTAGGCACTGCAATTGTTGAGTAACAGTAATTATGGCGAAACCAGCAATTTTAACCGTCGATGATGATCCAGAGGTACTGCAAGCAGTGTCACGAGACTTACGGCATCAGTATGGCGATCGCTTCCGCATTGTTCGGGCAGATTCCGGTATTACCGCTCTGGATGTGGTGCAGCAACTCAAATTGCGGAATGAGGCAATTGCCCTATTCTTGGTGGATCAACGGATGCCTCAGATGGGAGGTGTGGAGTTCCTGGAACAGGCAAAAGGCATCTTTCCTGATGCGAAACGCGCTTTGCTGACGGCGTATGCAGATACGGATGCTGCCATTAAATCAATTAATAGTGCCAGACTTGATTATTACTTACTCAAGCCCTGGAATCCACCAGAAGAGAAGCTATATCCGGTTTTAGATGATTTACTCGATGACTGGCTAGCTGGATTCCGCCCACCATTTGAAGGGATTCGAGTCATTGGTAATCGCTGGTCGCCTTTTTCACATCAGGTGAAAGACTTCCTAGCGCGTAACCAGGTTCCATTTAAGTGGTTAGATATTGAACTGGAGCCGGAGGCGGCAAAATTGGTGCAATACGCCCAAGCTGATTGTAGGCAACAATTGCCCTTGGTGCTGTTTCCCGATGGTTCCCGGTTAATTCAACCATCTAATTTAGAGATTGCTGCCAAAATTGGACTGCAAACTCAGGCAGAGCGCCCCTTCTATGATTTGGCGATCGTGGGTGCTGGCCCTGCTGGACTGGCAGCTGCCGTCTATGGCGCTTCTGAGGGATTGAGTACTGTCTTAATTGAGCGGGAAGCGCCAGGAGGACAAGCAGGTACGAGTTCACGGATTGAAAACTATCTAGGGTTTCCTGTTGGCTTGAGTGGTAATGATTTGGCAAGGCGGGGAGTCACCCAGGCTCGACGATTTGGGGTAGAGATTCTCACACCTCAAGTAGTAACTGGGGTTCGACTGCAAGATCCTTATCGGGTTCTGCAATTAGCAGATGGTAGCGAGATTAGTTGCCATGCACTTTTAGTTGCAACCGGTGTTTCTTACCGTTGGCTAAATGTTCCAGGAGCCGAGAAGCTCACAGGGGCAGGAATTTACTACGGTGCTGCCATGACTGAGGCGATCGCCTGTAGCAATGAAGAGGTTTATCTGGTAGGCGGGGCAAACTCTGCTGGACAAGCAGCAATGCACTTTTCTAAGTATGCCAGCAAAGTGATTATGTTGGTGCGGGGAGAGTCACTAGCATCAAGTATGTCCCAATACTTAATTGACCAAATTGCCGCTACTGAAAATATCCAAGTTTGCACAGGTTGCAGCGTTGTGGAAGTGAAGGGAGAGAAACATTTAGAAGCAATTGTCATTGCCCATATCAAGACTGGACAAACCGAAACTGTGCCAGCGCGATCGCTGTTTATTTTCATCGGTGCTAGCCCCAAAACTGATTGGCTTGATGGTGTTATTCAACGCGATGCTCAAGGGTTTATCATCACAGGGCCAGACTTAGTGCATAATGGCAAATCTCCGCGAGGTTGGCCTTTGGAACGCTCTCCTTTTTTGCTAGAAACCAACGTTCCAGGAATCTTCGCAGCCGGAGATGCCCGCTATGGCTCAATTAAGCGCGTGGCATCCGGTGTGGGAGAAGGTTCCATTGCCATTCAATTCGTTCACCGCTACCTGGGTAATGTTTAGCTAGAGCGGGAAAAACTATAATTTGCAAACCTCTCCCCTGCCCCTCTGCCCCTCTGCCCCCTCAAGGAGGTTCATTGATGTTATGTGTTGAAGAATTAATCAACTTAGACCCATTTCAACAGCTTCCTAAAGAGCGATTACAGTGGGTTTGCGATCGCGCTCAAACCGTTGAACTTTCCGCCGGAGAAGTGTTGTCCCATGAGGGAGACTTGGCTTGTCGCTTATTTATCTTAGTCAAAGGAAAAATCAACATCACCCGCCGCAGTGAAGGAGTTGAAATTCCCATCGGACAACACGAAGCCCCATCCTTTTTTGGTGAAATTCCCGTCCTCACGGATGAACCTGCACCTGTGACAATGCGGGCTTTGACAAATTGCCATATTTATGCAATGAAGGGAGAAGACTTCCGTAAACTGCTGCATGAATGTCGTGATTTTGAGCGGATGGTCTTCCGAATTATGCAAGGTCGTGTCCGGGGGCTAGAGTCTTTTATTCGTGGGCGGGAAAAGATGGCAGCTTTAGGGACACTTGCCGCCGGTCTAGCCCATGAACTCAACAACCCAGCGGCAGCCCTTGTTCGGACTTTAAAAGAAATGCCAGCCGCCATCTTAGAGTTACAACGAATGAATTTAGTTTATGGGCAACGCAATGTTGAGGAAGCCCATACTCAACACTGGTTGAGAGTACGCGATCAAGGGTATGATGCGATTTTGAATAATCGCCTAGATCCGGTGACATTAAGCGATCGCGAAACCATCTTGCTGGAATGGTTAGAAGACTATGGTGTAAACCAAGCGTGGAAATTAGCAGAACCTTTAGCAGAAGGTGGTGTTGAGGTTGAAAGCCTAGAGCAACTCATGGAACGTTGGCGCAACGACAACACGGAATTGCGAGAAATGGGATTGCACTGGCTAGCGCTTTCCTTTGAAGTCATGTCGATGATTAAACATGGTTTGCGAGGATCTGAGAGGATTTCCGAACTTGTGCAAGCGATGAAGTCTTATTCTCACCTCGATCAAGGCATTCAGCAAGAAGTCGATATACATCAAGGCTTGGAAGATACCTTGCGATTGTTTGCTCATAAACTCAAGTGTGGTGTGCAAGTGCAACGCAATTACGATCGATGTCTGCCGAAAATTCTTGCCTATGGTAGCGAACTAAATCAAGTGTGGACGAACTTAATTGACAACGCCATTGATGCAATGGATGGTAAAGGATTACTGGAAATTACAACTTGGCATTGCGATCGCTTTGCCCATATTGACATCATCGACTCTGGCAGTGGAATTCCACTGGAAATTCAAACGCGCATTTTTGAACCCTTCTTCACCACCAAATCAGTCGGGCATGGATCGGGATTGGGTTTAGAAACCGTTCGCCGGATTGTAGAGAATCGCCATCATGGTACGCTCTCGTTTAAGTCGCAGCCAGGTAGAACTTGTTTTACTATCCGCTTACCTTTGACATCATAAATTATCCAATATTGTGGGGTGGGCATCTTGCCATTGGTGTCAAGTTAAGCTCAAACTTCCTATGTCAATAAGCATTTAGGCTTAAAAATTCGGTTTTCAAGGGACAAAAAACGAACTTTTTCATGGACTATTAATGCTTTGTTTATTAGCATCACTCCCAGCTTGCGTATAAAAGTCAGAAAAAAGTTCACCTTTATACTTCCTTCCTAACAAAACCTATCGTTGACAAATGGGTTTTAACCTTAAGTTGACACTAATGGCATCTTGCCCGCCATATCAACTGTGCGGGCAAGATGCCCACCCCACAAGAGTTAATTGGATATTTTTTTATTTGTCAGTCCTTTAAACAAGCAGTATTAGATCGCCTCTGCTGGTTCTCCCCTAGTTCTCCCCGATCGCACTTTAATCTTAAAAGTCTAGAAGATTTAAGGTTCTGGGTGCTTTCAGCAAGAAGGAGAACAATGCAACTAAAACACAGCCACATCTTTCGCCAAGAAGCCTTAGAACGCTTATCTTCACCAGAACAACTGGATCAAGCGATAAATGTGGTTAAGCCTCAAGCTTGGTTGAGTTTATCTGCCATGAGTTTTGTAGTTGCTGTGGCTGGCGTTTGGAGTGTGTTCGGCAGAATTCCCCTGACTGTCACAGGCCAAGGCATCTTGATTAAACCGCACCATGTTGTGGAATTTCAAGCACCCAGTTCTGGGCCATTATTAACTCTTAAGGTCAAGGCGGGAGATATTATTAAACAAGGTGATGTGCTGGGTATTATCGACCAATCAGCGTTGAAGCAGCAACTACAGCAAGAGCAAATAAAGTTGCAGCAACTGCAAACCCAAAATCAAGAGACTGACAGGTTACAAAAGCTGCTGATTGACCAACAAATCATTACTCTTGGGCAGCAAAGAAGGGATCTAGAAAATAATCTGCGCCGAGAGCAAGATGCACCCAAGTTACGCGATCAAATGCAAAGAGCGATCGCCCAAAAACGTCAGAGTATTAATTCCCGCAAACAACAAATTAATTATTTACTTAAAACTCTCAAAGGGCGGGTTGATAACCGTCGTCACCTTTTTGAGCAGCATGTCATCAGCCAAGATATGTTGGTGCAAGCTGAACAGGAATATTTTAATACTCAAAGCGAACTGTCAGATATTGACGTGCAACTAAAGGATCTTGAAATCCAAGAAACCACCACGCAACGAGAATATCTGGAAAATCTTAATAGAATTGACGAAATTAAAACCAAAATTAAAGACCTGAATACTCAAAATACTAAATTACGCGAACAAGACTTAAAGCAATCAATTGACAAAACTAATCAAATTCGAGAAGTAAAACGGCGAATTGCCCAATTAGAACTGCAACTATCTCAAGAAAGTAGAATCATTAGCAAATACAATGGTCATATTTTGGAAGTGAGTGTTGTTCCTGGGCAAAT
Organism: Nostoc sp. JL34; assembly: GCF_017114945.1. GTDB lineage: Bacteria > Cyanobacteriota > Cyanobacteriia > Cyanobacteriales > Nostocaceae > Nostoc. Next base: position 6,146 of record NZ_JABXKQ010000165.1, on the reverse strand, counting down.
GATGAATCCTGGGACTCGCCTGGGATCAATCGAAGCGGAAGAGGCAAATTCAAAACTTGTGAGTCTTGTCTACTTTGCTAATAAAGATGGTAAGCAAATCAAGCCAGGGATGGCTGTACAAGTGACTCCCAGCTTTGCCAAACGTGAGCGCGAAGGTGGCATTGTTGGTGCGATCGCAAATATTTCTGCATTTCCAGTAACTACACAAGATATTACAGCGATCGTTGGTAATAAAGAAATGGCCGCCAGTCTTGCAGGTAAAGGTGAAGGTCAGGTGCAAGCTTTTGTCCAACTCCAAGAAAATCCTACATCAGTTAGTGGCTACAAATGGTCATCTTCTGATGGGCCAGCCTTAAAAATATCTTCGGGTACAACTACCTCTGTTCAAGTCAAAGTTGGAGAAAAAGCACCGATTTCTTATATTATTCCTATGCTGCGTTCTTGGACGGGGATTTATTAAATTGGGGATTGGGAGTTAGGGAACTCCAAGAAATAAATTATCCAATATTGTGGGGTGGGCATCTTGCCATTGGTGTCAACTTAAGGTTAAAACCCATTTGTCAACGATAGGTTTTGTTAGGAACGAAGTATAAAGGTGAACTTTTTTCTGACTTTTATACGCAAGCTGGGAGTGATGCTAATAAACAAAGCATTAATAGTCCCTGAAAAAGTTCGTTTTTTGTCCCTTTCAAACCAAATTGTTAAGCATAAATGCTTATTGACATAGGAAGTTTGAGCTTAACTTGACACCTATGGCAAGATGCCCACCCCACAAGAGTTAATTGAATATTTTTTATTTGGAAGTCCCTTAAAACTTAAAAGTCCACCTTCAGAAGCTCAACTTCCATTTAACTCCTTTTCTCCTATGCCCAATCCCCAGTCCCCAATCCCCATTACCCCTTATCCCCAGAGGGGGCCCCACCATCCCCAATCCCCAGTCCCCAATAATCGCGTCCGCACTTCTACACTTTTGCAAATGGAAGCAGTGGAATGTGGTGCGGCTGCTTTGGGAATAATTCTTAGCTATTATGGTCGGATTGTGCCACTGGCTAAACTGCGTGAAGAATGTGGTGTCTCGCGGGATGGCAGCAAAGCTTTTAATATCGTCAAAGCTGCGAAAAATTATGGACTCAATGCTAAAGGTTTAAAACTGTCTCTGGAAAAGGTAAAAACTACCCGTCTCCCCTATATTGCCTTTTGGAATTTTAACCATTTTCTCGTGGTAGAAGGATATAGCAAAAAACGCGTCTATCTCAATGATCCTGCCTCCGGTAGGAGAACAGTGAGTTGGGAAGAGTTCGATCGCGCATACACGGGTGTTGCCCTGGTGATGGAACCAGGAGCGGATTTTCAGAAGGGTGGGAAAAAAAATCATATTGTCTCAGCTTTAAATAGCCGCTTGCAAAACTCACGAGTTACGATCTTGTTTTGTCTGCTGGCTGGGTTATTGCTAACATTGCCTCGGTTAGCGGTGCCAGCCTTTTCTCAGGTGTTTATCGATGAGATTTTAGTCCAAGATCGACAAAATTGGCTACGACCTTTGCTGTTAGGAATGCTGTTAACTACTTTATTACGGGCATTCCTTGCTAGACTGCGCCTTACCTATCTGCGGCGATTAATGGTTAAGTTGTCAGTCAGCACATCAGGACAGTTTCTCTGGCATATCCTGCGACTGCCCATTGGGTTTTACGATCAGCGCTTTGCTGGGGAAATTAGTAGCCGGATGCAACTGAATGACAGAGTGGCGGAAGTACTTTCAGGGCCTTTGGCAACCACGGTAATTGACGCGGTAATGATGGTCTTTTACCTGCTGATTATGATTCAGTATGACCAATTATTGAGTGCGATCGCAGTTGGTTTTGCTGCAATCAACATTCTCGCCCTCTTATTTTTATCGCAAACTCGTGTAGATGCCAATATGCGTCTAGCTCAGGAATATGGCAAGGTGGGTGGAGTCACGGTTAGTGGCATCCAAACCATAGAAACCATCAAAGCTTCTGGACTAGAGTCAGATTTATTTGCTCGATTTGCAGGTTATTACGCTAAAGCACTCAACGCCCAACAAGAATTAGGCTTGCAAACTCAAATTCTCACCACATTACCGACAATTTTGACAGCCTTAACCACAGCTTCTATTCTGCTGGTTGGTGGTTTACAGGTAATGAACGGCAATCTCAGTATTGGGATGCTGGTTGCCTACCAAAGTTTAACACTGAGCTTCTTAGAGCCAGTCAATAGCCTCGTCAATTTTGGCAGTACACTGCAAGATTTAGAAGCTGACTTAAACCGTCTTGATGATGTGCTGCAAAATTCCGTTGATTTGGAAGTGGAGGGGAGAGGGAGCAGGGGAGCAGGGGAGGCAGGGGAGCTAGGGGGAGAAATTACTTCTTCATCTCCTTGGCAATTATACGGTGGCGTTGAGTTACGAAATGTCACTTTTGGCTATAGTCGTGTAGAACCTCCTTTGATTGAGAATTTGAGCTTGACTGTCAAGCCAGGGCAAAGGATAGCGCTTGTGGGGGGAAGTGGTTCTGGTAAATCTACAATTGCCAAATTAATTTGCGGGCTGTATCAACCTTGGGATGGGGAAATCTGCTTTGATGGTGTAGAGCGATCGCAAATCAAGCGTTCTGTTCTGGCTAACTCGTTGGCAATGGTTGAACAAGATATCTTTTTATTTGCCGGGACTGTGCGAGAAAACATTACTCTTTGGGATGCAACAGTTCTAGAAGCTGATTTGGTGCAGGCTTGCCAAGACGCAGCTATTCATGATGCGATCGCATCTATGCCTGGGAAATATGACTTTGAGTTGATTGAAGGCGGTATGAATATTAGTGGTGGCCAACGCCAGCGGTTAGAAATTGCCCGCGCTTTGGTGAGAAATCCCACAGTTTTAGTACTAGATGAAGCAACCAGCGCCCTGGATACAGAAACCGAGTTGATTATTAACCGTAACTTACGACAGCGTGGTTGTTCGTGTATCGTAGTCGCCCACCGCCTCAGCACAATTCGCGATTGCCATGAAATTATTGTCCTAGAGCAAGGTAAAATCGTGCAGCGTGGCACCCATGAGGAATTATGGCAGCAAGGCGGAACTTATGTTCGCCTCCTTCACGCGGTAGAGGCTTAGTTAAGTAATGAGTAGCCCGCAGGTGAATCCTTCTTCTAAACTGTACTCTTTTCAGGCAAACGAACCATTATTGTTGAATGACCCAGAAACTTTTTGGATAGTGCAGTCTGGAACATTGGCAGTGTTTGCGACTAGAGTTAAGAACAGTTTACCAAAGGATCATCGCCGCTATCTGTTTCATGTCAACGCTGGTGAAGCCTTATTACCGGAAGTAATCGCACAAAGCCAATGGAATTTTGTCGCGATCGCAATTGAACCTACCCAATTATGCCAGATGTCAATCGTTGACTTGGTTAAGGGAATCGGCGCGGCTGACTTGCAATCCATAGAACTTTTAGAAGGTTGGATAAATCATTTAGGACAATTTCTCAGCGCCCAGCAAACAGTTTTGACAACGCCATTAAACCTTGTACAGCCAAACATTGAACGTGATTTTTCTTTATCGGCTGGTGAAACGCTACAGTTGAGGCAACAAACACTCCTATGGGTGAAGTTGCAGCAAGGCAATACTTACTGGATGGGAATCGGGGAATTAATATTGAATTCTACCTCACCAGCGTTTCCGCTCACGAGTGCGATGTGGCTGGAGGCAGAAAATGCAGTTAGCGGGCAAATGTTGCCAACGGCAAATTTAGAAAATTCTGAGGAACTTCTCGCAGGTTTAGCTAGTTTGCAGACTTATTTCTTTCACTACTTCAGTTTGCTGGCAAATAAAGAAGCAGAAGCAGAATTTCGGCAGTTTCAAGAACGCGAACAATTTAATCAGCAAGTCATAGAGGCGGCACTCTCTAACTTAGCAACAGTCTTGCAGCCGCAGCAGGAGGCGATTTTCTTTCAGGAAGGGCCACCCTTATTAGTAGCATTTGGTGCAGTTGGACGGGCACTAGGAATAGAAATTCGTCCACCAGTAGAGGATTTAAATTCTATCAAAGACCCTGTAGCGGCGATCGCTCGCTCATCGCAAATTCGGATTCGGCGTGTAACTTTAGCAGATGGCTGGTGGCGTCAAGACCAAGGGGCGATGTTAGCTTATACCCAATCAGAAAAGCGCCCAGTAGCTTTATTACCTACAGATAATCGGGATTATGTCATCTTTGACCCCATAGCGCGGACTCGGACACCCATCAATGAATCAATAGCAAAAACACTGTCAACATTAGCCTATGTTCTGTATCGACCGTTACCCCAAGTTCCGCTTAACGCCATTGATTTATTACGGTTCGGAGTCAAGGGTTATGAAAAAGACCTGGCCAGTATTCTAGTGGTGGGGCTGCTGGGCACAATATTAGGAATGGTTGCACCACAAGCAACAGCGATTTTAATTAATCATGCCATTCCCGATAGCGATCGCGCTTTACTGTGGCAGATCGGATTGGTAATGTTTGCGGTGGCTTTTGGGCAGTTAGCTTTTCAAATTGCCCAAAGCATTATTACCCTACGAGTCGAAAGCGCCACTGATAGCATATTGCAGCTAGCCATTTGGGATCGCCTGCTGAGATTAAGTCCGAGCTTTTTTCGTCAGTATACTTCTGGAGATTTAGTCAACCGTGTGATGGCGGTGAGAGAAATTCACCAAAAACTCAGTGGCGCTACCCAACGGACGTTGTTGAGTGGAGTCTTTGCCTTATTCAACTTGGTGCTGATGTTTATTTACAGTTGGCAACTAGCCCTTGTGGGCGTGGGTTTAGCAATCTTTGCCGCTATAGTTACAACTGTTGCCAGTTTCCTGTTGGTGAAGAAATCGCAAAAACAGCAAGAACTAGATGGGGCAATTCAGGGACTCACCGTACAACTCATTAATGGTGTCGCCAAGCTGCGGGTAGCAATGGCAGAAGAACGAGCATTTGCAACTTGGGCAAAAAAATACAGTCAGCAGATCCGGCTGAAGGCGAGTTGGCAAGAGATTAAAGATGGAATTTCTGTATTTAACGAAGCACTCCCTTTGGTGAGTTCTATATTGTTGTTCGGGTTTGCCATGCTGTTGATGCAGCCACGCCTCACACTGGGTACATTCGTTGCTTTTAACTATGCTTTGGCGATTTTTATCAAAGGAATAATTGATCTGAGCAATACTGGATCGGAAATTTGGGGGATTGTACCAATATGGGAACGAGCAAAACCGATTTGGCGATCGCAGCCGGAATATGACTCAACCAAGGTCAATCCCGGACAATTAAGCGGTCGAATTGCCCTAAATCGAGTCAGCTTTCGCTACTCGGAGAATAGCAGCCTAATCCTCAATGATGTTAGCCTCCATGCTGAACCAGGGGAATTTATTGCGATCGTTGGCCCTTCTGGAAGTGGGAAATCAACGATATTGCGGTTGTTGTTGGGATTTGAGACTCCATTGACAGGCAACATCTTTTATGACGGCAAAGACTTAGCAGAGATGGAACTCCAGGCAGTGCGAAAACAGTTAGGGGTAGTACTGCAAAACGGCAAAATCGGCACAGGCTCAGTTTTTGAGAACATCACCACCGGGGCTTTGGTTTCCCTAGAAGAAGCTTGGTCAGCGGCACAGATGGCAGGCTTGGCTGATGATATCAAGCAAATGCCAATGGGGATGCATACAATCATCGCTGAAGGTGGTAGTAATCTTTCCGGTGGACAACGGCAAAGATTATTGATTGCGCGATCGCTAGTTTCAAAGCCCAAAATTATTTTAATGGATGAAGCAACCAGCGCCCTGGATAACCGCACTCAAGCAATTGTGACTGAAAGTTTAGCTAAGTTAAACGCCACTAGAGTAGTGATTGCCCATCGTCTCAGTACAATTCGCAATGCCGATCGCATTTATGTGATTGACGCTGGTCATGTTGTACAAGTGGGTACTTTCTCGCAACTAATTGTGCAAGAAGGGTTATTTGCTCGACTTGTTTCCCGCCAGTTAGAGGGTGATCTCTAGAGCATCGATTCAGTAATCAAAAACCTAACCCCCCAGCCCCCTTATCCCCAGAGCAAGGTGGTTTCATACAAAGAAAGAAAAAACTTTGTGCAGTTGATTGGAGAGGGCGCG
>NZ_JABXKQ010000102.1 GCF_017114945.1 Nostoc sp. JL34 | reverse complement strand
TCAAAAATCTCAGCAAATCAGAGCATTTTTCTCTCACCAGAGACATAAAAGAGCGTTAACTGATGAGGAGGTTATCTCTGTCCTCAAAGACCAACAAATCGAGGTAACAGAAAAAATACTAGCTATGAGTTCAGGTAGTCCTGGTTAAGCGATCGCCAACATCACAATGTTAGCTTCGATCTCAAAAGAAATCACAAGTCAACTGGAAGTGCCTCCCAACGATATCCTCAACGCACTCAGTTTGAGTAACTCCATCTCAAGCTGGAATCACGAGACACAATTATGGCTGCTTACCTACCTGCAACACAACTGGTGGCAGAAATTCAAAAGCACTCAATTGCTAGCTAAATTCACTCAAGCAAGGAAGCAATTGCTGCATCACGTTACTCCTAGAAGCGTTTGGGATAACCTACTTCTGCCATAGCAAAACCCATCCATTATCAAAAAGCACTGCCAGTTAGAAGTATTTCTAGCTGGCAGTATTTATTTACACATAAGGAATATGAACCAGCAGCAAAGCTTATTCGATGTCGAAGAAACCATCCGTAACAGCAAAAGCCAAAAAGCTAGCGAAATTCTTACTCCTAGCACTAGAAAGATACTTCAGTTACTAACCAGCCAAGGGATTAACAAAGTTGTAACAGCCAGTCTACTCGATCTAGCAGGAGCAAGTCGTGAAATTGTTCAATACATCGTCGGGCCAATTATAACTCAGCAAAACGGCTGGCAACAGTCAATTCCGTCTTGGGTATGGCGTGCGATCGCAGTCGATAGATTAGATGCAGCGCTAGAAGAGATAGACAAGGGAGAAGTAGGTAAACTCGCTTCTAGCAGCGAAGTTGTTGCACTGATGATGCCAATTGCTTTTGAAGTGCCGCTATCATCCGAATGGACAGATGTTTACCTCTGGGCAAGTTATGATGCCCTCGTCAGGCACAGACCTTTCAAGAATTTCAACTACGAAAACCTCTGGGAGAAGATTGGTACAACTCCGGTTTCGTATGACAAAATCCGCTCTAATTATGAAACCCTGGCTACTGATATCCGCTCCCGTGTAGTCAAACACGCGGCGAAAGAAGGATGGGGTAAAAAGTCGTCAAATAAGAACAAACACACTGTTACAGCAACTTCAACTGAAAGTAATACTAAGATGGAGCAATTGTCACTGTTCTCATAACTAATTGTTAGTACTTTTTTCAACACTCTTTTCAAAGTCCTTCCTCTCCTTCTCTGTGAGAGGAGGTAGTTCTTCTTTATAGTAAAAATTACCTAATTTTTGACACTGATTGACATAAATTCGTCTTGCTGAATCACTCGCCCTCAAGTCCTGACGTAAAAGTAATTTAAACGATTTTTCACGCTCTTTCAATTCCTTCACTGCCACAAGGGGTTCTTGTAATACAGCAGGATTTTCATAAGTAGAAGAAAGTTCCTCACTTGATGAATAAACCTTTACTTTATTGCCAGCAGGTTGAGTTAAAAGTCGCTGAGTGTTATACGAACGCCACAGACCCAACTTTTCGCGCCGTAATGACTCAATTTCAACCTCGCCAATTCGGTCTGGAGTACTACGCCGCACGTAGACAAAACAACCTTTATCAGCTGCTACAGTCAAACTCACTTTCACACCATTACCATCAAAATAAAATAAGTCAATTAAATCGTTTTCTGCATTAACTTCTCCAAGCTTCTCTTTATTCGATAAATCAGGCAACGCTTCTGGATTTAGCGATGGCGTAGCATTATTAACATTAGCTGAGGATAATGATGGGGTAGGTAAAGAATTTGATTCTATAGCCGAGACTTTATCTTCTTTTTCTGGAGATGAACATCCAACGAGTAAGAGTAACAATCCTATAAATAAGTAGTTTTTCATAAATATAAATTTGTATTTGTAAACCAACAGCAGAATATTAATTATTGCTTTCCACTTAACCGACCTGTTTGATAAAAATCACGCAGACTAGGGAAAGCTTTTTCTAAAAGCCAGTTGCACCCAACTTCTGATTCAGGAATATTTGAAGCAGCCATGTAATAACCACTTCTGTAAGCAGCTACACCCAAATAAGCTTGTAAGCTGGATATCGCCCGCGAAGAAGCTGGAATAGCCATCAAATCTTGCAGATGACTAGGATGATAATTTTGCCCTACCAGCATGAAATAAACCAAAGTATGAACCAACCGTGATAAAACAACTGTTCGGTCTTGCCAACGTTCTAAATGAGACTCGATACAGAAGTAATCAGGTAAATCAGCCACCTGAGATTCATCATCAAGGAATAAATCGCTCTGGCTTTCGATAAAACTGGAATCCAGACCTATAAACTGTTTGAGAAAAACAAGCGTTTTCCCCCAACGTTCGTGTCCCTCAGTTTCAGGAGAAAACGCACCTTCTGAATACTGCGAACCGTACTTCTGTTGGAGTTGGACGACAGCCTCTTGATTGATATCACCCTGCCAATCAGATTCAATAAAAAACTCTTTTAAAATCTCTTGTAAATAGATGGGTGAAAACTCATTAATCTCTGGAGATCGATCATCAAAATCGTCTTCATAAGTATCAACAATAAATTTCTCTAGCTCGATTTCTAGTTCTGGCTTTCTATTAGCTGGTAGTAACGACTTAGCATCTTCTAACGACAGAGGAAAATCTAAATAAGGATGGCCTTTGGCTAAGTAAGAATCACCTAAATATGCTAAACTTTCAAGCGCGATAGTCCGGGCAAAATACTCATCTTGTGGATGCACGCATACTCGGTCTAGTTCCTTATCTACTAGCATCATGGTAATTGCCAGTAAGGCAAACCATGACGCATCGTGCAAACAAGTCGGTAAATCAGCAATTAAATCTACTAACTTTAGTTCTAGAATTTCTCCCCAAACTCCTATCCTAGTTGTATTGGAAACATCACAAAAATGCTCTACATCTTCTCCAACAGATGTTTCTCCTAACCAGGTAAGATTTTCTACCCGCAAAGAAGATGAGTAGTCAAAAGTCAGCTGGTTTTGGCTATCCTCATCCGACTGTATCCACATCAAAGCCAAAAGCATCAGCTTACAAATACTTACTCGCTTCAGGAGAAGATATTCAAGCATAAGTCATTACTTATAATTTTTAGATACAGACCATATTAATTGCGATACCACCATAGCACAGGGTAACTTGTCGTTCCCTAGTAAAAACCACAATTTTGCAATAAACAAGGACAAAAAATAACTCATAAGTATGAATAAAAAAAATGTGGTTTAAATAAAACAACTCGTCAAAATAATAAATCATGAAAGAACTAATGCTGACGCAGCAATAAGAGAAATATATAAATCCTCGCGTTATGAACTATATCAACAAAGTCATGCTGGTTGGCAGATGCGGACAAGAACCTGAACTGAAATACTTCGAGTCCGGTGCAGTTAAGGCTTCAATCTCTATTGCAGTCAGACCACCCTACAGAAGTGAACAAGCCCTTTGGTTTGATTTAGTCGCCTGGGGAAATCAAGCAGAAGTGATTGGAAATTACGTTCGTAAAGGAACCCAAATTGCAATTACTGGCGAGTTTGGATTTGATCGTTGGGCAGATAAAAATTCTGGCACTATGCGGCAAAAACCCGTAATTACAATTAACGCCATTGAATTGTTAGGTTCACCCCGTAAGGAAGAATCTGCATCCACTTCTGCACCAAACGAAACACAGACTGTAGCTAACGCAAATTTCTAGGAAATTAAAAATCGCCTATGTACTATAAATCGTAGGCGATAAACCATCTAATCAATCTACAAATAAAACGAACATGATTCATAATACTGCAACTATCAATCTTAAGTCAGTGAACACTACCCACGACAAAGAAGGTTCCTTGATTGCCTTTGGGATCGCCGAATTCTACTACCGTTCCAAGGAAGGAGTAGTTGCTGACGAGATGCCATTCCGTTCCAAGGGCGCACCGGCCGTCGTTATTAACGAACAGGGGGAAGGCGTACACGGCACAGCAGAAGGATATCTCGATTTGCTAGTTGATAACAGGGGTGATTACAAAGAAAAGATTGCCACATTCGTAATCAGAAACTTTATGTCAGCACAACCCATCAACGAACTCACCCAGGTTAGTAAAACCCCTCACTCGCCTGAAACTCCCGATTTTGCCAAAGAACTACTCGAAGATAACGTTACTTCGACAGATGAAGACCTAGATCAAGAACCTCCGTTCTAGACCCAATTAACTGAATAATGCTAGTACATACAGGGTTACTTGTTAGTACTGGCATTATTTTTTTATAGAAATCCAGAATAAAAATCTACTGTTTGGTAAAATCGCTGACATCAACTCATCTTATATAGTACATAAATACTGAAATACTTACACAAGAGCTAAATTTAAAGCTTTTTTAACATAATTACCCCACGAGTTGGGAATTACCGTTGCCAACTTCATCTGACGGTTATAATTCAAAATCAAGACTGAATGTTTCGCCATCAGGATCTTCTAGTTTTTGGTCTGTAGATGGCTGGGTAATTGGCTGCTGGAGTCTGTTTTCGTTAGTAGTAAGCGGCGTGAAAGCTACTTGTTGTGTGGCTAATCCAGCCTTTATGAAAACAAAATAGCAATCAATAATAAAATAAAGCGTCTCCAGGTAACTTTTACCTAGTTGTTGGGATTCTGCAAATATGCGTTCTCGGTAGTTTTCTTTGAGCCGAATTTTTACCGGAGCTAAGTCTTGTTTATCTGTCATTGTTATAACTTTACTTCCCAGATATGTTTGGTGAATTCTTGCTCGTAATGGTTTTTGCCATTTCTAGAAGCCCAAAAACATTAGCTTCTACCGGATTATCCAGAATTTTGAACCCGTTCTTCTCTAACAACTTTTTAAATCCTGGTAAGAGGCAGCCTCCACCTATCGCCCAGATTTCATCCCCTTGGTGCTTGGCATCAAGTGTCAGATTCACCACTTTTTTTAAGTATTTTTCATACCAATCTTTCAAACAAGTGCTGTATATATCTTTGATATCGATGTCACGGCTGTACTTGGTATGTCCCATTTCCAGACAAAATCGGATTTTGGAGGCATCCCCGATTTTTCCCCCATTTAGATGTTTCATTTTTTGGGAAATATCATCAATGAGAACTTCTACACCAATGGGGTAGGCGGTATGAACTTCTCGTTTTCCCTGGTTGTAACGAGAATACAGAGTCGTGCCATTGCCAAAATCTAAAATGGTTAATTTTTTCGGCAGTTGATGCCCAAACAATGCACCCATCCCCTCTAGTACTATTTTCAGCACTTCTACTTTCACATCTGATTGTTTGCCGGCAAGTATCGGCTGATATTCCCCACTTAGTACTTTTTGTATTTCTTCAGCCAGACCAACATCATGTAAGCTGACAACTAATTTTAAGTGCCAAGCCTTACGGTGTGGCAGATGTGCCAATGCACCGAACAAAGTCAATAATGCATTATTGACTTTGTTTTCATTGTTATCCGTGTTCCGGTCAAAATGATAACCTGTACGGAAAGCTGATTCCCCGACAGTGTAAGCACTACCATTAAAAACTACCCTCCCTGGTACATCTTCCATGTCGGCTGTGGAAATATAGCTGGGGACACGAACTACTTCAAAGCCATCGACTAAAAGTTTTAGGCTTCCGTAACCGTTATCAAACCCAGCAGGAAAAATTTTTTGCAAGGCGTGAATGTTTGACATAGGGATCAAGTCAATACGTTTTGATTTGTGAAAGTTATCTGTTCAGATTATCTAGGGGAGCAGGAAAGCAGGGGAGAGAAGAATAACATGCTATGAGTTTTTCTCCAGAACTCTGCCCCTTCCCTCTCTAACCTCAAGAGCTTATCATACCCCTTGGGGGCTAAGTGGGGTACAAAATATCAAATAGCTAAATATACCCCATAAAGCCCCCATAAAGCCCCCATGTAGGTGTCAAATTTTCATCGAAGTCCTAATCTATTTTTGGGGTACATATAGCCCCCACTTAGCCCCCATCAACAATTTTTGAAATCTTTATCTATCAACGCAGTAGAAATTAACTTACAAGAAAAATAGAGAAGAAGGAATAAAAAACTTTGGTTGTGGGTCTAAAGCCCACTTAAAAAAATATTTATTTCGAGACGCATAGCGCGAAATACAAAGCGCAGAGGCGGAGACACTCCGCCTCCGCTCCTTGCTTCAATCCCGCGTTTCAAAACGTTGCTTCCCTATACCCTCTAAAATGGTTGACTGTTTGATTTATACTCTCCTGTCAATGTCTTTGTTATTAAATTAGCTTCCCGCAAGATGTCTAGCCCTAGCTCTCATACAGATGGAATTTATCTACGAGAAATTGGTCGCTTTCCGAGGCTATTGCCAGAGTAAAAGATTATCTACACAAGACTTGTAAGGTCAATGCAAAACTTGATAAGCAAAACAATTCTCAAGTGCAACGACTAGAGCGTTCCCCAACTAGGGTTGAACTAGCTACCGAGGTAAATAAAACAGAAGCACAGTTAACCCAAATCCAAAAGCTTGGTCAACTGGCTAAAGAAAAAATGATTCCCGCCAACCTCCGGTTAGTGGTTGCGGTAGCTAAAAAACATCGCTGAAGTAACCTGGAATTTCTGGATCTGATTGAAGAGGGAGCAATAGGTTTGCTTTCATCCTGTGGAGAAGTTTGACCTCAATCGGGGATATTAGGACGTGAGCAAGACCAAATTAAAGATTATTTGGTTTTTTGAAAACTACTTATGTCCAAGCCGAAGGAATCGCTGTTGTAGAAAGCACTTCTTCCGTACTCAGTCTAATAGCAGTTTGCTCCTAGTTGGGGCACTTAACCTTAATTTGGATGATTGAAGACCGTCCATTATATTCTCCAACTACAGGCTCACCCGTAAACTCACAAAGTATCCCCTGTTGGCAGTACCAGCACTCAAATATAATTCGGATCACTGCTTTGTCGCAGTCTAGAAATCTCACAGGCTGAAACCGTTCCGCTGATAATTCTGGTTTGACTCTGCGGGATTCAGGCGAAAGCCATTTGGGTAGTTTAGATAGGCACTCACAGATTACATAGACATCTCCGATTCAGGGAACTAAGTCGGACGAGATAGTATTAGTCCAACTTTTTCCGAATCTCTTTTGCCTTAGCTTCTAATACAGCCAATAAATCTCTCAGTTGCTCTTGCTGGATATCTTCGACCTTAGTTGCTGAGACATCTCGAATTAGAGAACTGATTTGGTGACTTGGTTTAGGTTTTGTTTCAGGAGCATGTTCAGCAATAGTTTGGGCAACTAGAAAACGAGTTTGAGCGACTGTTAGCCTTTCTTGCAAAACTTGTGATGTAGCATCTTGTCGGATTTTAAGAGCTTTACTTTCTTCAACTTTTAAATTTTTAGAATTTAGTTTTTGGAGTGAACGGGCATGGTTTGCACCAAGTCCTGATTGTCTAATCGCAATTTTTAAGTCTTCTGAAAGCCGTAAACAAGGAAAGACATTTGCATCTACTGATGCTGGATTTTGTTGAAAACGTAGTAACAACAGAAGAATACTTTGTTCTATTTCGTCCAAATTAAATTCTTTAATGCCTTCTGACTGCTCTTTTCTAGTTAAAATAACCAATTCAGTTAATTGGGGCAAAAGTTTTTTTGCGTTTAATCTAGCTATTGCTCTCCTAAGTGCTCTAACTACTTCTTCCTGCTCAAATTCCAAAGCTAACTTAGCCTGTTGAATCAAACCTTCGGCTAAATCTAGCTCATTCAAGCCTTCTCGGTGAAGACTAGTTAATAAAGTGCGTGCATGTAATTCCTCTTCAGAAAGAACTTTCTGAAGCATCACTGCATCTAGTGTTTCAATTTCTGGCTGTAACTCTTCTGCAACGGATCTCCATCTCCGTTCTCCATCAAAAATGAGATTTCCCGGTAGTAAAATAATCGGCTGTTGTTGCCCTTCTTCTCTAATGGAAACAGCCATACTCCGAATACTATCCGAAGTAAATGTTTGCCTTGCTTGTTTCGGATTGGGTCTTACTTCACTATAGTGAATTTTAAAAATTCCAGATGCTTTCAAATGTTCTCGTAGGTCTTCAATAGTTTGATTGAGGAGTGTACGTTCTTCTTCAGCAAGCTTTCCCTGTGCTTGTTCATCTTTTAATCTTGTAATCTCTGCCTGTAAATCTTCTACTCGTTCTTCAAGCCCAAATATCTGTTGTGAATCAGCAGCAGAAGCAAACATTCCAAGTACACTCGGGTTGTTTAATTTTGTCATCGATTAACCTCTTATTAGCTTAAGTTCGTTAACTAGTGCATCAACAATTGGCAGAAAATCTCCTCTTGCCTCTTTGCCGGGTCTGTAAATTCCCAGAGGTAGCCCTCTACCAGAAGCATTAAGAATATCCGCTGATTCTCGAATTGGGCTAAAATACTGAATTCCCAAATTCTTACAGACTAGGGGAAGTTCCTCAACAATACTTCTATGCGCTCCCCAATCACTTTTCCAACGAGTAGGAACTATACCTAATATTTTCGGAGTCGGTTTCAATCTCAGCCGCTTGCAGTTGAAATAGTACCACTCAATCATCGCCGCAGCACTTTGAGAAGCCTTGTATTCAGGTTGAATGGGAATTAATACGTGGCTAGAAGCTGCAAGAGCAGTCAGTGGTAAAGGCTCTAATGTTGCAGGACAATCGATAATTACAAAATCGTGAGATAAGGGGTAATCACTCAACCGATCTGCAAGAGTATAAGCTCCACGCAGATCCTTTGACACTTCCCGAATTGTTTCGTGTAATTCTTTTCCGCCTTTACAAACTTGAATTTTGTCAATCTTACCTTGCCAAGCTGTAACTAAAGGCCAGTTCCCATTAAAGTCTGGATGGTAAACATTAGCCATTGTTCCCTGAGTTTTAAATTCTCCTAATCCGCAAAATAATGTCAATGATTCGTTAGGATCGATGTCTAATAGTGCCACTGAATAGCCACGAACACCCAATTCATACGCAAGATTGTATGAAATAGTACTTTTCGCCACTCCTCCAGCGTTTGTCTCAATAGAAAGGGTCAAATTGGCAGGCATAATTTTTTCTCTTTCTTGATTACTATATTTCCGACTCCCAGTCATGAGATAACGTTATATCAGTTTGGGCGAAGAATTTTGAGATAATGTTATATCATTTTTCTGATTTCTCTAACAAGGATTGCTATCAACACAGAGGTTGACTGCAAGTAATATCGACCTAGCTACACAGATTGCCTATTGTGGAATTGTACACAAAAAGAAATATACACCGTCAAAGAGATATTCACTCAGCACTTGCTCAATCTAATAGTTCCGTAGGAAAGCATTATTGCCTTTGTGCAAGCTGGTTATTGAGTATAAAAACCAACGGCATAATTCTAATGTGATTTCAACCTTTAAAGCTGTGTCAACCAGCAGCTATTAATGCGACTTTTTTGAGCTTATTGAGAAGAAAAATCTTCTGTTGACATAATATAACCACCTTGCCATGAAGATTCTACGCTGAACAACAGTCTTTGTTCAAAGTGTACTCGATTGAAGCGGGATAACAATATTCTCTATCTACCTGATGTCATTATAGAAAGAGGCGCTGCCAACAAGGAATTATTTTCAATCCCCCTAGAACTAGCTATTCTCACCTAACCACGAGTAATCGGCTCATTCATGCAGTGGTTATTGAGAAGTTACGTAAAAAGCATCCCAGAAGTGTAGTTGCAGTCCTTGTAACTACACTACTTTTTCTGAGCTAATCAAACATTCTCGTTCACAGCAATAAAGGTACTAGGTCGCTCACAAGGCGTAAAATTATACTTACGTTTAACTTCTTCATCTGCATTATTTGTATTACCTTCAGTGGATTTAGTTAGCAGTACAACCTCAGAGCGGGTATAACCAGTCAACTCATCAAACTGAATAATCATATATTGGTAGAGCGCCCAGACATCCGCCATCCGATTGCCAATACCGGAAGATATCTCATCAGGTATAAAAATATTACCGTGCCAGGATACCTTAATTCCCTCTTTCTGGAAGTAAGCGTCTATTTCTGGACGAATGTAATCCGCAGTCCCTCCGCAAAACACCAGTTCTTCAATATCCTCATCCATCTTCGAGCGCAACCATCTGATGATCGCACGCCAATATTCATCTCTAGCAAGCAATAAAGCCTTGGACATCAATTCGCCATCAAGTTGAATTTCATCACCTTTGCGCTTGCGTGAGAGTTTCTGCATCACCTGGGAGTCACAACTAACTCCAGCTTCTACCAACACCTCGATAATATTGGGATTATCAGGGCTTAGTCCTGATGTCTTGGAAGTAAAATTATTCACCAGCCAAGACATACCAAAATTGCTGGTTATTCCCGCACCAATTGAACCACTGCGAAAGGTGAAAATACTTGCGTTGCGATAACCAAGCATCACATACATCGAAGCAGGCATATTATTGCCAAGCGATCGCCTACGGTGAAAAAATATCCCACTACCCTCAGAAGCTGCATCATAACGAAGCATTTTTACCCGCATCTTACCTGCTGGTGTATCAAATCCTCGAAAGGCATCCTTCAACCGAACTTGTAACTGTTCTTTGTCTTGCACTTCACCGGGCGGTAGCAGGACACTCAAGTAAGCTGCAACATCATTACCCAGGTTCAACTTTTCCTTAGCCAGCCAAAATGCACCACAAATTTTAGGGACTGCTAGTTCGTACTTTAGCTCCTTCAGCTGCGATATACCCCCAAACCGACGACGGGCAAGCTCTCCCAAGGCGCAATACTCATCACCTATTCCTACCCAAGTACGAGATTCAGGACTACCTTCTTGTTGAACGCTCTCAATCGAAGCTTTAGCAATATCTGCTACTTCTGAGTCGAAAAGTAAAACAACAGGCTTTCCCTCTGGATACTCTTGAACGATCGCCTTGGTTTTACTTGCACCCATGTCAATCGTAATTACTACCTTTTTTACGTCTGTTTTCTCCTTAGTTTTGGGCATATCTTTATCTTTTATTACCTTTTACTATCGTTCCCAATTTAACCGAAATGGGAAAAATACTGTGGTGTAAAACACTTTCTTTACAGGGTTTAACAGCTTTTTTACATACAAAGTGCGTAGAGAAAAAACTATTACGGCGATGTTCTTCGATGGCGCTACAGCATTCATACTCAACTTCATTGAGTAGAGAGTCCACTGCAAACTGCCAGCAACCAAGTTCAAATTGCCACGGGGCTAACTGAAGTACCTCCATAGCACTAATACCAAATCAAAACCGTAAATTCTAAGTACATTACAGTATTAAATATTGCTTTTATACCCGATGATCAAATCACCTCCTAAATCATGACTAAATTACCCCAATCACACCCAAATTCTGTATCAACTAAAAGTTGAATTATTAAACATTTGATATCTTTTTTAGCTAGCTAGCAGCTAGTCTTTTGAGCATCAATCTGAT
>NZ_JABXKQ010000183.1 GCF_017114945.1 Nostoc sp. JL34 | reverse complement strand
TCAAAAATCTCAGCAAATCAGAGCATTTTTCTCTCACCAGAGACATAAAAGAGCGCTAATAACCGCATGTAAGGTTTTCAATAATTCTTGTGTTGTGTAGGCTTTACATCGTTTCTTTCGTCCTTCCTGCGGGTGCGCCTCCGTTGGAGACTCACGTTAAACTAATTGTTGACCTCACTGCTTTCAAGATACAGTCTATGCAGCTACTTCAAACTACCGACAGAGATTTTTCTGTCAAATTCCAAGCCGTTGTCAGCGATCGCCAGGAAGTTACAGTTGATGTTAGTGGGACAGTACGCGAGATTCTAGCTGATGTCAAAGTGCGTGGTGATGCCGCAGTCAAGGACTATACTAGCCGCTTTGATCGCAACAATCTCCAGTCTTTGCATCTAAGCGAAACCTTTATTGCCGAACACGCGGCCCAATGTCCTGCCGATGTCTTGGCGGCGCTGGAATTTGCTGCTCTTAGGATTGTGGCTTTCCATGAAAAACAACTACCGCAAGATATTGGCTACACCGATGCAGTGGGGGTGAAACTGGGATTGAATTGGGTAGCGCTGTCGCAAGTGGGAATTTATGTACCAGGGGGACGGGCTAGCTATCCGAGTTCTTTGTTGATGAATGCCTTACCAGCCAAAATTGCTGGTGTTGAAAGAATTGTCATGACAGTACCGATGCCTGGCGGTGAGATTAATCCTGCTGTATTGGCTGCTGCTCAAGTTGCTGGTGTTACAGAAATATATGGCATTGGTGGGGCGCAAGCGATCGCAGCATTAGCTTATGGTACAGAAAGCATTGCCCCGGTAGATAAAATTGTTGGCCCTGGTAATGCTTATGTTGCTGAAGCCAAGCGTCAAGTCTTTGGCACTGTTGGCATTGATAGTATCGCTGGCCCTTCAGAAATTTTAGTGGTAGCCGACAGCCAGAACAACCCAGATTGGATTGCCTGGGATTTACTATCGCAAGCAGAACACGATCCTAATGCCCAGTCAATCTTAATTACTGATTCAGAAGTCTTCGCGCAACAAGTAATCAAGGCTGTTGAGAAAATTCTCACCGATTTACCCACCAGAGAAGTTGCCAGTGCAAGTTGGCAAAATTATGCAGCCGTCATTCTGGTCAGCGATTTAGCCGAGAGTATACCACTGCTCAATCAACTAGCTCCAGAACATGTGGAATTGTGTACAGACAACCCGCAAGTGCTTGCCGATCAAATTAAGTGTGCCGGCAGCGTGTTTTTAGGACGCTATACTCCAGAAGCGATTGGCGATTATTTAGGAGGCCCCAACCATGTACTGCCAACTGCCCGTTCTGCCCGCTTTGCTTCTGGTTTGAGTGTCTACGACTTTCTCAAACGAATTACTTATTTAGAATGTGACAAACAAGCATTACAGACAATAGGCAAAGCAGCTGTCACCTTAGCAGAGGCAGAAGGTTTGCCAGCTCATGCAGGTAGTGTATCTGTACGCTTGCAATAAAAAGCTGAGATAATTTGTTAATTAGATATAGCGGTGTACAGTTCAGTGAGATACAAAAACTTTGCTGAAATGATTTGACAGCAAGGACTTTGGTGTTCTCATACAATCGACAACCGCTATAATGGTTATTCAAAATTAATTGGTGTACTGACTGTTTGGTTGATACAAACTGTTCTGCCATTAGTTGTTCAAAAGTCGCAATTTTATTTGATATCAGCTATATTTCTCCCAACAGAGACTTAGATTTAGACAAATAATTTGCCGCTCTGGTCAAGTAATTCGTGGCTCTACACCCGATCTATAAAATTACCTATGTCAATAACTTGACATGAGTCCCGATGAAGAGACAAGTTCATTCGCTCTGGCTTCCTTACGCACAAATGAAGACCGTTCCGCCTCCGTTGAGAGTAGTTCGAGGAGAGGGGGTCAAACTTTACCTTGATGATGGCACGGTGCTCATTGACGGTATCTCTTCCTGGTGGTGCGTTATTCACGGGTACAATCACCCTGTCCTTAATAAGGCGGTTCAGGAACAGCTTGCAAAATTCGCTCATGTTATGCTTGGGGGTCTCGTTAACGATGCAGCTATTGATCTTGCTGAGACGTTAGTCAGGATTACCCCTAAGAGGCTCAATCACGTGTTCTTTGCTGACAGCGGCTCAGTGGGGGTAGAGGTTGCGCTAAAGATGGCAATTCAGTTCTGGCGCAACAAAGGTGTACCACAGAAGAGCCATTTCGTGGCGCTCCGCCGGGGGTATCACGGCGACACAACAGGGGCAATGTCGGTGAGTGACGACGACGAGGGGATGCATCGATTGTTCAAAGGGGCTATACTCCCCCAGTATTTTGTCGATGCACCAGGCGGGGTTAACATAGAGTCTGACGAATGCCAAGCATCGCTTTATCAACTCGCCGAGCTTCTTGAATCGAACAATAACCAGATTGCTGCCATGATCCTTGAACCAGTATTTCAAGGAGCGGGTGGTTTTCGCTTTTATCCCCCCGAGTATTTATTCCACGCCCGAAGACTGTGTGATGAACACGGGGTGCTACTCATCTTTGACGAGATAGCGACGGGTTTCGGGCGAACAGGAGCCTTATTCGCAGCAGAACTTGCCGATGTCACCCCGGATATCATGGTGCTTAGTAAAGCACTCACTGGGGGATACTTCGGACTATCGGCAACTATTACTACAAGTGAAGTCTACGAGTCCTTCTTCGGTGACGATCCGCAACTCGCCTTCATGCACGGGCCGACTTTCATGGGAAATGCAGTCGCCTGCGCTGTGGCGTTGGCAAGTATCAGCCTAATCGAAACCGAAAACTACCTTAGTAAAGTCAAAGCTATTGAACAAGTGCTCAAAGAAGAGATCCTGGGATTGGAGGGGCCATCGCTTTGCGACGCACGAGTGCTTGGAGCTATAGGAGTCTTAGAGTTTGAATCTCCGTCGAACCTTATGGGATTCAGGGAGTTCGCTCTAGAACGGGGAGTATGGCTCCGCCCGTATAGCAAATGGCTGTACACTATGCCCCCTTACGTCATTGGTGAGGACGACTTGCGACGAATCACTGGAGTAATGAAGGAGTGGGTATCACACCAGGGTAAACGCATCTAAATATTGATGAGCCAGAATAAGAGTGGAATACGTCAAGACGCAAACTACATATTTTTTTCTTACAATTCTATAGTTTCTGCACTAAAAGCCTGCAATGGGAATGTAAAATTTCCAGTTTACCTAGAAGCCAATCATGACTGGTGGACGCAGACATATAACAATCCAGAACTTTATGAGTGGTTTTTACAGCATCGACGGTAGCAGGCTGTAGGTTAAAGATATTTTTATCTGCATTGAAATACACTCTAAATTAAATCAGAATCTTTAGTTGTATTAACGTTTTTTTCTACTTGTATACTGCCAACATTACACAAAATTTTGCTCATTAAATTTTGGTAACAGATACAAATATACAACATCCAGCCTTACACCAGTATTCTTGCTGCATCGATAGCAGAAGGGTGTGAGTTAAATTTGCCAGAATTTACGTAAGAGCGATTGCTACGACTTCAACATATTTTCATGAAAAGTATTTTTTAGCGTCCAAAGATTAAAAGTTCTAAGAAGTCGTCACTTATACCTTTGACATCAGAGTATATACCTTCAATAATGTTCTTACGTAAAAATCCGTACTCATATAGGATTTTTGTTTGATTTTTGCTAAATATACTGAGAGCTAAATTAGGTTTTAGCTCTCAGTTAGCTTGGCTTTTCAAAAATCAAATAAATTGCTACATGAACTAGTATTAATAGGGTTGCATTATGCTTTTTTTGAAGTCAAAAACCAGGTTAAAAAATCGTCCGAAAAATAATCATCTAGGTACAGTTTTTTGGACTCAAAGTAATATTGTGCTGCTCACTGGATATTTAATCACTTTACCGATTTGTACATTAATAACTTTATCTTTATTATTGCCCTTATTCACTGCTAGCTTATTCGCTTTTATTGGAAACTCCTACCACTCTACATCGATTCCTTGGATAGATGATGCATCTGAATGTGAACACACTGGCAGAAATTGGAGCGATCGCAAGTGTTGGGATAATGAACACAATCCCATGTTCTGAATGGAGATTGCGCTCAGAGGATCTGCAAACAATCTAAACAATTGCCTAATTTGACAAAACAGCCCACCTACCTATCTAGCTTCTATTGGATAGCTTGACGACAAAATTCTGGTGGGTCGTCTTTAGCCTTCACCTCTTGCTTCATTTTCTTGGTGACACAAAAGCTTAATTGGTCAGTTAGTGGCTCATCTGGTTCATTTGGCGCATTTTCGTAACTTTGATCTGCGGTAGGAGGCATTGTAACAGTGCTTTCAGAGGTTAAAGATTATGTAACTTAAAGATGGATTAGTTTAATCTCTCCACAGTGCCACTTGCTGTTTGAGTTCGCTTATATCCAAATAATCGTTAGCAAAAGCTTTTCGTAAAAGTGGATTAGGAATAAAACCATCATATTTTTGAATTTCCGGTGCTTCTGAAGTACTGACTAAATCTTCTGAGGTAATTCTTTGTTCGCACAAGGAAGCAATTTCACGATAAAAATATTTAAATTTATTCTTAGCTAATTTAATTGTCAAATAATAGGGATTTACTCCACCAATACTTGTAATTTCCAAAGATTCACGACAATAAGAGTTGAACAATCTTTCTAAGGTGTGATAAGCAACCGTACCCATCCAAGGAAAAATACAACATTTACCTTTCTCTAATTCCACAATATTGTGTTTGTCTAATCCAACCTGCTGTACCAATTGGCGAACTTGACGCAAACATTGCAAGGCATTTTTTTGTAAGTAACTATACTCGATATTCTCAAATAAGACTTGCTGCATTCGTTGCAAAACTTTGGTATGAATACTCCCACCACCACCACGCCAATAAATACTAGCTTTACCCTCAGCTTGTTTCACAAAAATAGCCTTCTTCTTAAAGTCAACTTCTACCACTTCCCAAGTTCTCCCAGCTAAAGCAAATTGATTGCCAACAGGAAGTGGCGTGACGATACTGCCAATTTCTGTTGCACCTTGCTTAACAATATATTCTTGCTGTTCAGCAAAGACGGCATAAAACTGAAATTTTCTCACCACCTTTTCTCCTACCAAACCCAGGATTAATTTACCTTGTTCAGTCTGCTGAATATGACCAATATCAATTAAATAGCGTAGTAATAGTTGAAAATCTTCTTTTAAAATAGCAGCAAAAGGTGGCAAACTAAAAATTTGTTTAGCTAGGGCATTAGCTGAAATTTCTCCTGCGGCTGTTAAAATACTCATTGTTTGGTGATAAAGCAAACTCAAAGGATATTTAATTGGTCTAATTGGTTCAATCCATTGTTCCTCTAAATAAAGTTGAATTATCGCAATACACTGTAAAAGTTGCCAGGGGATTTGTTCTGGTAGAGAAGCTTCTGCTAATGGCTTATCTTCAGCGCAGACAAAACGCATATCAGCAGCTTCTCCTCTTCTACCACTGCGTCCCAAGCGCTGTAAAAAACTAGCTACAGACAAGGGTGATTCTAACTGAATTACTCGCTCTAGATGACCGATATCTATGCCTAATTCTAGAGTCATAGTGGCGGCGGTAACAGCTGGACTATTGGGTTCACGCATTGCATTTTCAGCAGCTTGCCGCAAACTAGCAGATATACTCCCATGATGCACGTGATATATATCTGGTAATCCTTGTTCTGTGGCAATTTGTCGTAAAGATGCAATTACAGATTCGGTACGCGTGCGATTATTAGCAAATATCAGACATTTGCGAGACTTGCTGAGGTTGAAAATATATTGTTCATCTACTGTCGCCTCTGATTCATCTACTTCATCAGTAATATAAAAATGTTCTACAGCTAGTTTTATTTGGCGTTTTATACTGTCAATTTTTGGTGTAATGACTTGCTTATCTGTTCCTGAACGCAACCACTCTTCAGCTATTGAGTAATCACCAAGAGTTGCCGACAAACCAATCCGGCGCGGTTGTTTTTGCATCAACTTTGCTAAACGTTGTAATTGGCAAATAATTTGACAACCGCGTTCTGAACCCATAAAAGCGTGAATTTCATCAATGATGACAAACCTTAAATCACCAAATAAGCGAAGTAGGTCATTATTTTTATTAATTAACAAACTTTCTAGAGATTCTGGTGTAATTTGTAGAATACCTTGAGGATTCTTTAAAAGTTTATTTTTTCGAGTTTGCGAAACATCACCGTGCCAGTGCCAAACTGGAATATCTGCTTCTTTCAGTAAGTCGTTGAGACGCTCAAATTGATCATTAATTAAAGCTTTGATTGGACTAATATATAATGCCCCTATGGTCGTAGCAGGCTTGGCATGTAATAGAGTTAAAACTGGTAAAAAGGCTGCTTCTGTTTTACCAGCAGCAGTTGCAGCAGTAACTAGCAAGTGTGCATCAGTATCGAATATCACTTGACAAGCGGCAATTTGAACTGGTCGTAATTCAGTCCATTGGTGATGATAGATATATTCTTGGATGAATGGTGCGAGTCGACTAAAAGCATCGCTCATATTTTTTACGGGTAAGACGGTTGACAGGTATAGCCTAACAACCCAGCCTAACCTATTGATTTAAACATCATTCAACCTCATTGCTTTGTCATCAACACTTTTACAAAGCTGAGTACTGAGTTCTGAGTGCAATTAATTTTACTTTTTACTCAGCACTCGGCACTGTTTTGGTCAGTGGCTTTGAACTACTTAAAAAAGGTGGGATGCTCTTTAATGAATACAGTACTGACGACTTGGTTAAAAATACTTCATGTGCCAGTTTAAAGGGCGGAATGAGGGTTATATGCACAACCGTAAATATAATGCTACAATCCCCCAAGTGTAAATTTAGGCATAGTTCAGAAACAACCAGATCAACTATTGTCATAATCACCAGAAACTAAAGCCTATATCTATATAAGAGTCTAACCTGTTTATACAAGTTCATGGTTTGATTTTTAAGTGTCTTATGCAGTATAAAAATTATCTTTTGAAAATCACTAATAAAATTTATAAATAATGGATAGCGCAATTTTATTAAACAATATTACAAGTTATCTAAGTAATAATAAGTAGGGAATTTTACTTATTATTAATAAATAAATTCGATCATCTCAGGCTGTCTTCACAAAATTTAAAAATAGCTCATGCACATTCTGATTTATTCCTACAACTATTATCCAGAGCCGATTGGAATTGCTCCGTTAATGACTGAATTGGCAGAAGGACTAGTAAAGCGAGGTCATGAAGTGCGAGTGATTACGGGAATGCCCAACTATCCTCAGCGCGAAATTTATGATGGATATCGCGGGAAGTGGTACGTTACTGAACAAAAAAATGGCGTTACAATTGCGCGAAGTTATCTCCGAATTAAGTCTAAACCTAACCTCGTAGATCGGCTGTTACTGGAGTTGAGCTTTGTTTTCACGAGTTTACCCCAAGCCTTTAAAGGCGGACGTCCTGATGTGATTCTATTAACGGTTCCACCTCTATTTGGTACGTTACCAGCAACAATATTTGGTTGGTTATACAACTGCCCAGTAGTTCTGAATGTGCAAGATATTTTACCAGAAGCTGCGGTACGTATCGGGCTATTAAAAAACAAGTGGATGATCCGTACTCTTGCAGCCCTAGAGAAATTTGCATATCGGACTGCACACACTATTAGTGTCATCACCGATGGGTTTCGTGACAATTTAGTGAATAAGGGAGTACCTGTTAAGAAAATCGTTTGTATTCCCAATTGGGTGAATATAAATTTCATCCGCCCTTTGCCGAAACAAAACAACTCCTGGATATCTAGCCATCAACTCGATGGGAAATTTGTAGTCCTTTATTCGGGCAACATTGCTTTAACGCAAGGTTTAGAAACAGTAATAGAAGCAGCAGTTTACTTACGTCATATCAAGGATATTGTCTTTGTCATCGTTGGTGAATCAAGAGCATTGCAAAGGTTGCAGGAATATTGCCTCTTAAATGGAGCAGATAATGTTTTGCTGCTACCATTGCAGCCACGAGAAAAACTACCTGAAATGCTAGCAGCATCTGATGTAGGACTAATTGTGCAAAAGCGCAATGTTATTTCGTTCAATATGCCTTCAAAAATACCATTGCTGTTGGCGAGTGGTCGCCCGATTGTGGGTTCAGTTCCTGCCACTGGTACTGCTGCTAAAGCAATCGAACTTAGTGGTGGTGGGATAATTGTTGAGCCAGAATCAGCCGATGCAATGGCTGCTGCGGTGTATGATTTATATGCTAATCCTACTCTAGGGGCGAGGTTAGGTAACACAGGCAGACAGTTCGCCGAAGAAAACTATTCCTTGGAGCAGGCACTCGATCGGTATGAACGACTGCTTTCTCATATTGTTGCTAATAGAAAATTAACTGTGGGGATCTTGCCTGATTTGGATTCCAAGGAATCGATTGTGGATAGTTGAAGGGTGGGGACTACTCTAAATTTTTGGAATGCTCGCTTAATTAGGGAAAACCAGGCGACTGTACAGACAAAATCCTGATTGGGATAAATTAAATCACCCATTCGGGTGAGTTAAAAATCAACCGATCGGGTGACCTAAGTGTAGGAAGTTGAGACTGCTCAAAAATAGGAGGGTAGAGGATACTGACTGATTGCACGTCGTTCTTGGTGAGGATAACTCGATGAAACTCGCAACCTTGATTAATAAAGCTGAATTCATCAGCATAGGCGTAGCCCGGCGTTCACGTAGCGTGTCGCAGACAAGCCTCTCGTAGAGAAGGCTCTATACCCTTTTCTTCCCTAAGAGCGATAAACTGATTTGTAACTTATACCAATCGAATCCCCTATGTGGTTATAATGCAAGCAAGCGCTTGCAAACACTCATGGAAAACTTAGTATCAAGGACGGCAACAAAGGTGTTGACAACGGCAGGTTTAACCGGAGCAACAACGCAAGAAACTGCTCGTGTTGCTGCGGTCAATGAGGTAACTTTGATTTCGTCATTTCCAGAGCAAAGAGCAATTACTAGCTGCTGTGATTACCGAAGCGATCGCTTTACAGTCCCAAGCCTTAGCCGATCACTACGACTGGACTCAAAACCTGTACATTGACCTCAAGAATTATGCAAGGCTTTGCAACCAGATGATGGAGGAGCATGAAGACCTGATTCAGACATTTATTGGGGAAGCGAAGCGACATCCCCAAGCGGCACGTCTGATCTTATACGAAACTGACAAATCGCTGTGCGAACATCTGGTTGTGTACTTGCAGAAGAGTCAAGAAAAGAACATAGTGTCTTCAGATATAGATTTGAAAGCATCTGTGGATAGTTTCACTAGTATGTTGCTTCACGGTATGCTGCGTTTTAGCAATTTTACTACCACACTAGACTACAGTCGTGAATGCTACATGCAAACTTGCGTCAATCTATTTGTGCGCGGTATTAGTACCTTGCCATTAAAGGAGCCAGGAGGTTCAGTTGATTAGCCTACAAGAAGATGAACCATGCTTTATCTCTGAGACAAGGTACTGGGTTTATACTGACTAAAAAGTTCTATAAATTACACTTTAAAAAATGATAGGAGTTAAACAATGTACAAATTAACCATAATGTGGTAAGCGGTATTAGTTTGTTTTAGGTGCTAGACATCGTGAGCGATCGCCCAAATACCCAAACATTTTGTCACCAACATAGAAAAAAAGGGCTAAAAAACTATTCAAATAATGCTTTTTTAGCGAAGAGTAGATTGCCCAAGTCTAAATCCACAAGACGAGAAAACGAAGATGTCCCATTCTGAGTTCCCTGACTCTCCCCTTCCCGTTGAAATAGAACAGCCTACTGTTACTGATTCTAATCAAGAGTCGCACCCATTGCCACAGCGATCGCCAAAGCCACCTCAAAAGCGGCGTTGGCCCCTGATTTTGGGAATCATCCTGTTAGTTGCAGGTGTTGGTTTTGGTTGGCGCTGGTGGCAAACTAGTAATGCTAGCAATGCACCTGCGGCTGGAGCTGCTGCTGCTCAACCAGCAATTCCCGTCAAGATAGCAACTGTGGAAACTGAAACTGTGCAGGAAAGTTCGGAGTTTATTGGCTCCTTAGAGGCTCCACGTTCAGTAATCATCAAGCCACAGGTTGAAGGACGAGTTACCCAGATTTTCATCCAAGAGGGGAACCGGGTTCGACAAGGGCAAGTCATTATTAGCCTGCAAAGTGATAATGTCCAAGCTCAATTATCACAAGCTAAAGGCGCACTCCAACAAGCCCAAGCACGTCTTGCTGAACTCAAAGCGGGTACGCGACAAGAAGAAGTTGCCCAAGCTAGAGCGCTGTTAGCCCAAGCTCAAGCTCGCTTTAGAGATGCCCAATCGGGATCGCAACCAGAAGAAATTGCTCAGGCTGAGGCTCAAATTCAGTCAGCTAAATCCGATGTGGAACTAGCACAGTCACGCGCCAAGCGATATGCACAATTGAGAAAAGAGGGCGCAGTTTCCCAAGATACCTTAGAAGGATATGTCAAAGAACAGCAAAGCGCTGAAGCTGCCCTTGTCGTAGCCCAGAAACGCTTAGATCAACTCCGCCAAAGCAGAAGATCGAGTATTAATGAGCTAGGTGGTGCTTTGGAACAACAGAAACAAAACTTAAGACAACTAGAAAATGGTTCCCGCCCAGAAGAAATTGCCCAAGCGCGATCACAAGTAACTCAAGCAGCTGCTCAAGTCCAAGCCGCTGAAGTCCAACTGCAATACACAAAAGTCCTTGCACCTTTTACTGGTGTTGTTGGTGATATTCCCACAAAAGTGGGAGATTATGTAGAAAAAGCAGATCAACTCACTACACTGACTAGAAATGACTCTTTAGAACTGAATATTTCCGTTCCGCTGGCCGAAGCCAAAAAGTTGCGCTTGGGATTACCAATACAAATGCTGGACGCCCAAGATAAAGCTATAGCAACAGGTAAGATCAGTTTTATCTCCCCAAATGCTAGTTTAGATTCGCAGACAGTTTTGGTGAAAGCCAACTTTGGCAATTCGAGAAATCGATTGCTCAATCTTCAGTCAGTGCAAACTAAAGTAATCTGGAACGAACGTCCGGGAATCTTAATCCCAGTTACAGCAGTATCTCGCTTGGGTGGGGAGACTTTTGTATTTGTGGCTCAAGAGCCGCAAGAAAAGTCTAAACCTGGAGCGCCTAAACTGGTAGCTCAACAAAAGCCCGTGAAACTGGGAGTTATTGAGGGGAATAATTATCAAGTTATCGAAGGGCTAAAGGCTGGGGAAAAAATTGTTATTTCCGGCATTCTCAGCCTAACCAATGGCGCTTCTATCACTCCTGCACCGGCAGAAGCGGCTAGTCAGAAGCCTTAGCTGAAGAAAAGATGAGGGCGCAAAGGGGGCATAGGGAGATGAAGGGGACAAGGGAGACAAGGAAAATAACCAATGCCCCATGCCCAATGATCTTCAGGAGTGCTGAGTGATGAGTGGGAAATCTCACTTATTTACTCAGAACTCGGAACGGGCTAAACGCCCTGCTACCGCTAACGGAACTCGGAACTACTATGCCCCATACCAAGTACCCAAAGCCCAATTTTTAAACTATGTTTGTTGACTTCTTTATTAAGCGGCCAATTTTTGCGTCGGTATGTGCGATCCTCATCCTTCTAATCGGATTAATCAGTATTGCAACATTGCCGATCGCTAGATTCCCAGAAATTAGTCCCACCCAAATCACTGTCACTTCCAACTATAGCGGAGCTAGTGCAGAAGTCGTAGAAAGCGGCGTGACCAATATCTTAGAAAGGCAAATCAACGGGGTTGAGGGACTCAGATATATCACTTCCAGTAGCAGTAACGATGGTACTAGTACCATTACAGCCACCTTTGATTCATCACGGGATAAAGATATTGCGGCTGTGGATGTGCAAAATCGTGTTTCTGTTGCCCAGCCACAACTGCCAGACTCTGTGCAGCGCACGGGAGTGCGGGTATCTAAAGAATCTAGCAACATTCTCTTAGCAATTGGTTTATTCGCTGAAAATAAAGAGTACAACAACATATTTTTAAGCAACTATGCCGACCTTTACTTAGCAGATGCCTTAAAAAGAGTCAAAGGCGTGAGCAACGCTCAAGTTTTTGGCGAACGCCGCTACGCAATGCGTTTGTGGTTAGATCCGAGTCGCCTTGCCAGTCGGGGACTAACGACTAAGGATGTAGCAAATGCCCTATCCGAACAAAACTTGCAAGTTGGTGCAGGGAGAATTGGACAAGAACCGGCTCCTGAAGGACAAAGATATCAACTGGATGTGCGTGCTGTCAGCCGATTAGCAGAACCATCAGAATTTGAAGAAATTGTCCTGAAAACTCAAGATGATGGTACGTTAGTTAAGCTCAAAGATGTCGGTAGAGCGGAACTAGGCGCAGAAAACTACAGTTCATTTCTGCGATTTCGGGGCAATGATGCTGTCGGGTTAGGAATTTATCAGGTTCCTGGCAGTAATGCTTTAGATGTAGCGAGGGGAGTCAAAGCTGAACTGGCGCGATTAACTCCGGGTTTTCCGCCAGGGATGAAATATCAAGTAGCTTTTGACACAACATCCTTTGTCGAAGAGTCCTTGGCAGAAGTGGTCAAGACTTTGATTGAATCGGTGGTGCTGGTTGTAATTGTAATTTTTGTGTTCTTGCAAGACTGGCGAACTACCTTAATTCCAGCATTGACAATTCCACTTTCCTTAATTGGGACATTTGCCTTCGTCAAAGTTTTTAACTTTTCCATGAATAGTTTGACTTTGTTTGGTCTAACTTTAGGATCTGGGATGGTGGTAGACGATGCGATCGTTATAGTGGAGCAAATTAGCCGCTTTATTAAGGATAAAGGTATAAGTCCTCGCCGAGCCGCCAGCGAATCAATGAGGGAACTTCTTGGGGCGGTGATTGCAACTTCACTGGTCTTGATGGCGGTGTTTATACCAGTGGCATTTTTCCCAGGAACTACAGGCGCACTTTATAAGCAATTTGCTCTTACTATTGCCTTTTCCATTGCGATTTCGACTTTTTTGGCTTTGACCCTAACGCCTTCCTTATGTGGGCTGCTGCTGCGTCAAGGACAAACACCTTCAGGCTGGCTGGGTTGGATTTTTGGCCAGATTAATCGGTTTCTCGACTGGGCACAGCTTAATTATAAGCGATCGCTGAATTTCCTCACCCGCTTCAAAAGTGTCATTATCGGGTTATTTATCGTCTCCTTGGGAATGACTGTTTGGCTGTACACCACAGTACCAACGGCCTTTCTTCCAGACGAAGACGAAGGCTATTTCATTACAATTATCCAAGGGCCGCAAGGGGTTTCGCTGCAATATACCAGCGATGTGATTGCAAAGGTAGAAAAAGAAATTCTCCAAATTCCAGAAGTACTAGGGACTTTTGCGATCGGTGGATTTGGTTTTAGTGGTAGCACAGCTAATAGCGGCATCATATTTACAACTTTAAAATCTTGGGACGAGCGCTCAAAACCCAATCAATCAGTACAGGCGATTATTGGCAGCTTGCAAGGGAAGTTATTGGCAATTCCAGAGGCCAGGGTTTTTCCTGTGAATCCGCCACCAATTCAGGGTTTAGGCAACTTTGGTGGCTTCGTATTTCAACTACAAGACCGCAGAGGTAACAGTGGCTTACAAAATCTAGTCCAGTCGATGGGTCAGTTGCTGGGTAAAGCTAATCAAACACCAGGATTACAAGCTGTATTTAGCACCTTTGCCGCAGATACACCACAATTGCTTGTGGAAGTAGACCGCAATAAAGCCAAATCATTGCAAGTTTCTATAGATGATGTATTCAGTACATTACAAACTGCTTTAGGATCGCAATATGTAAATGATTTCAATCTCCAGCAGCGCAATTACCGGGTGTATATCCAAGCAGATCAACAGTTTCGTTCCAATCCAAAAGATATTGGTAAACTATACGTTCGTTCTCAAAAAAATCAAATGATTCCTTTGAGTAACTTAGTCACAGTTACTCCGACTGTGGGAGCGCAAACGATAAATCACTACAATCTGTTCCGCTCAATTGAAATTAATGGTGCCGCCGCCCGTGGCTCTAGTTCGGGAGATGCAATTAAAGCAATGGAAAAAGTTGCTAAAGAAGTTTTACCAGCAGGTTATGGTTATGAATGGTCAGGGACTGCATTAGAAGAAATCGATTCTGGTGCTTTAGCGCCCCTAATCTTTGGATTAGGATTAATCTTTGTATTTTTGGTACTCGCCGCTCAATATGAGAACTACGTTGACCCTTTTATCATTCTGTTATCAGTTCCATTAGCTATCTTTGGAGCGCTGATAGCTCAATCAATGCGGGGTTTTGCGAATGATGTTTACTGTCAAATTGGTCTAGTAATGTTGATCGGTTTAGCTAGTAAGAACGCGATTTTGATTGTGGAATTTGCTAACCAATTACGAGACCAAGGGCTTTCGATGACCAAAGCAGTAATTGAGGCTTCACAAGAGCGGTTACGCCCAATTTTGATGACTGCTTTTTCTACACTCTTGGGGATTTTCCCCTTGGCTACTGCCACGGGTGCTGGTGCAGGAAGTCGGCAATCTTTGGGAACAGCAGTTTTTGGTGGGATGTTAATCGCTACTTTCTTGAGTTTGTTTGTCGTCCCGATTTTGTATATCGTAATTAAAACGATAACAGAGCGATTTATCAAACCAAATCGGCATCAAGAAATACCAGTAGAACCAGTGTTATTGAATGGTAGCACTGCTGTATATTCAACAAAATCTGAGGATTGAGTATCTCTCGTTATCGATTGGAGCAAATCAATTTAGGTACTTGCAGTTAAGATGATTGGCAAGCAAGAGAAAAAATTTTAATTTGTAGACCGATTGCAAAAATTCTACAACGCTCTCAAAATTTCCTTGTGGGCATAATGACAAACCCGAATGTACAGTACAAATGTACGCTGAAATCAAGACAATGGTAACAATAGCAGTCAATCCCTATCTAGATGGCAATTTTGCTCCAGTCCATGAAGAAATCACCACCGACAAATTGCCAGTCATCGGTGAATTACCCCTTGATTTATCAGGGATGTTTGTGCGGAATGGCCCTAACCCTCAATGGACACCAATCGGTCAATATCACTGGTTTGATGGGGATGGGATGTTGCATGGTGTGCAAATTAGCAATGGCATAGCCACTTATCGTAACCGCTACGTCCAGACTTTCGGATGGAAAAAAGAACGAGAAGCAGGTAAAGCTATCTGGAGTGGGTTGTTAGAACCACCACAAATGGATAACCCCCACGGTCGCTACAAAAATACTGCCAATACTGCTTTAGTGTGGCACGCTGGTCAGATGTTGGCGCTGAACGAGGGGGGTAAACCTCACGCCATTAAACTGCCTGAATTAGAAACCATTGGCGAGTACACTTACAATGGCAAGCTAGTTTCTGCCTTCACAGCCCATCCCAAGGTAGACCCCGTTACAGGGGAAATGATCTTCTTTGGCTATTCTCTATTTGCGCCACCGTATCTGCAATATAGTGTGGTCTCAGCACAAGGCGAACTGTTGCGGACACTACCAATTGACCTGTCAATAGGGGTGATGATGCACGATTTTGCCATCACTGAAAACTATACCATTTTCATGGATTTGCCGCTGACTTTTAACCTAGAGCGATCGCAACGGGGAGAACCTATAATGATGTTTGAGCGCGATCGCCCCAGTCGCTTTGGTATTGTACCACGTCACGGTGACAACAGTAATATCCGCTGGTTTGAAAGTCCTGCTTGCTACGTCTTTCATACCCTCAACGCTTACGAAGAGGGAGACGAAGTAGTGCTAATTGCCTGTCGTATGAGTTCTACAACTGTTTTGAGTTCTGATGATTCGCAACCAGATCCAAACGCAAATATTCCCCGTTTGCATCGCTGGCGATTTAACCTCAGCACGGGGACAGTGCGTGAAGAAATGTTGGATGATGTAGCTTCCGAATTTCCCCGCGTCAACGAAAACCGATTGGGGCGACAAAACCGATATGGCTACACTAACAAAGCGGCAAACAGTCCCGTACCTTTATTTGACGGTATCATCAAATACGACTTCAGCAGTGGAAAATCCCAAACACATGAATTTGGGCAGGGGCGCTATAGCGGTGAAACTGTGTTTGCGCCGCGTCCTGGTGCAACGGCTGAGGATGATGGTTGGCTGATGACTTTCGTCCACAACGAGAATTCAAATACTTCAGAATTAGTAGTGGTGAATGCCCAAGATGTAACAGCTAAACCTGTAGCGCGGGTGATAATTCCCCAACGAGTGCCTTATGGGTTTCATGGTGCTTGGTTTGCTGGGGAATAAGCTCAATGGGTAGTTAGAAACCGTGTTTACACAGACAAAACTCGCTTAGGTGGGTTTCAAATTCTTTGAGTCAGCGTATGCGGACTTGGCTTGTGTAACCGCGATTTCTAATCGCAGGGTTATTGGTGTAGATAATTGGTCTTTCAAGACGCGATAAATCGCGTCTCTACATCAGGATTTTGGGCTTATCTGAACTCCCGCGCACGCAAATTATTTTTCCCTATACCCCCCAGCGTAGTCAATCACGCAGATTGTTCTATATGATTTGTGAGTTCCATAAGCAACACCAGAGACTTTAAAAGCACCATTAAAAATGTTTTTTCGATGGCCGCGATCGCGCACACCATCATCAATAATTAACTGCATAACAATATCTTGAGCGCTGTTTGGACCATAACTGATATTTTCGCCTGCGGTTGTTTGCCATGTACCATAACGGTTGATGCGAGTAAATGGGTTGCTACCATCGCTACCATCATGACCTGTAACACCTCTTGGGCCTTGGTCTTTTACATGGTCTTTTGCTCCTAAAGACATACCCTTAGATGCACTCAACGCTCCTATAGGACGTGCTGATTTGAGAAATGCGATCGCTTCATCAACTGCTTTGACTCCTTCTTGAGTTCGCAGATAAGTATTATTAGAAATTTTGACTCGGTTCCCCTCAAAGCGCTTTCTATAGTTTTCCAGAATGGGGAGGTATGCTTTAGGATTTGTTCTTACCTTATTGGTTTCAACAATTACCTGTTGTTCCAACGGTGAAAGGTAACTCGCTTTTGCTAATAAAGTTGGACTAGTTTGTTCAACTACTGCTGGGTTAGAGTTGGCTACAGACGGGTTAGATTGAAACAGTTGATCTGAGCAGCCGAATATTAAGGCAATTGGCAAAAATACCCAAAATTTCATGCGACGCATTCATTACCTCACAATTTTTTTATGGATTAATTTAGTGAATTAGAAGAAATAAGAATTTTAAACGCACAGATAAGTCTGTAGACGCTTCTGCCGTTAGAAACAATATCAGGACTTAAGTGGGTTCGCTAAAGAAAGCGCAGATTAACGCGCCAATAATATTGATAAAGTTGCGATTGCCTTTGTTCCTAAAGTGTTACAAATCTCTCACTTAACACCTGTTGTAACATTACAAACACTAAAACGTAAATAAGAACAAAAATCTTTTTTATACTTTCAGAAACCAGCGTTGCCGATACATCAGAAAACCAACAGCCCACCACAACAACACGGTGACTAAGGCAAATAACAGGGAACCATTCAGCGCTCCCGCCCAAGATACGAAAAAATTCTGGTAAATCCAATTGTAGGTACTGGGAGCGTCTTTGCCAGTGCCAATAGTAGTTTTGACTAAAATTTTAATTAACAAAACCGATGCAACGAAAAGAGCGATCGCATTTAACCCCATAATTTCAAAAGGTTTACTCCAGCGACGCATCAGCCGGACTTCGATGAGTTCATAACAAGCTGCTAGCAATAGTAACGCCCAACCTGTTGTAAATACTACATAAGAACTTGTCCACAGCTTTTTATTAATGGGGAATGTCCACCCCCATGCCCAACCGATAATTAAGCAACCAACTCCAAATAATCCTAAACCGATACTTGTGCGTGACTGCACAGGTTGACTGCGTATCCATTGACCAGTGAAGTAGCCAGCGAGGACGCTTACTATGGCGGGAATAGTACTGAAAAGTCCTTCTGGATCTCCCATAAAGTTGAAACTATCACCCTTGTATAAATGTGCTTTGGGAATAATCAGGCGATCAACATAAGCACCGAAATTACCTTCTCGCGTCAAAACTCCCGCACCATATTCTGGCACTGCTACATACATCATCGTTAGCCAGTAGCCAATGAGTAATACTGCTGCTAGTATCCATTGGCCTTTGCGCGGAAGGTTGAGAACAGCTAGGGAAGTCAGCAGATAGGTAAGGCTGATCCGCTGTAACACTCCCATAATGCGGATACTATTCAAATCAAAAGTCCAAATACCCTGATTCCAAAAGCCATTTAGTAGTAATCCCAAGGCAAAGAGAATCGCGGCGCGGCGTAATATCCGCCAGTAAACAACTGAGGTTGGTTTATTGCCTTCGCTGTACTTTGACAGCGAGAAAGTCATTGCCACACCAACAATGAAGAGAAAGAAGGGAAATACCAAGTCAGTTGGTGTGCAGCCGTGCCAATTGGCGTGGGCTAAGGGAGGATATATATCATCTGTGACACCCGCCATGTTGACGAGAATCATTGCAGCGATGGTAATGCCGCGAAAAACATCCAGTGAAGTTAGGCGCATAAGCGGAATTTTGTGTTAGATGAGTATCTAAGCTACCCCGCTTGATGCAGGTAATCAAGCAAAATTTATAAACTTGGATACAAGGTAAAATTTTGTTAAGTCATTACCACTACTCGCTATGGCAATTAAAGTCGGAGATACTGCTCCTAATTTCACTCTCCCTGCTCAAAACGGCTCAACAGTTAGCCTCCAAGATTTTCGCGATAAAAAAGCTGTTGTCCTATATTTTTATCCCAAAGACGACACACCCGGATGTACGGCTGAATCTTGCGCCTTTCGCGATCAGTATGAAGTGTTTAAAACCGCTGGCGCTGAAGTTGTCGGTGTGAGTGCTGACTCCAGCGAATCTCACCAGCGATTTGCTGCGAAATACAATCTACCTTTTACTCTGTTAACCGACAAAGGCGACCAAGTGCGAAAGCTATATGGCGCAACAGCAGCCTTTGGCTTATTCCCTGGTCGCGTTACTTACGTCATTAACCAACAGGGAGTTGTGCAATACGTGTTTGATTCAATGTTTAACTTTAAAGGTCACGTTGAGGAAGCGCTGAAAACTTTGCAACAGATTGCAAAATAGGGAAATGGGCATTGGGCATTGGGCATTGGTTATTTCTCCCTTATCCACCCATTCCCCATTCCCCGTGCCCCATGCCCCATTCCCTATTTAGAATGCGACTTTTCCGGCATGGCAATATTAGCGTGGCTTGACTTGCCATTCTTGCCGTTAGTATGGCCGTTACCATTGCGGGGATGAATTACACCATAACCGCCGTGGTTACGTTCGTAAATTACATTAATCTCTCCAGTTTCAGAATTGTGGAACATATAAAAGTCGTGTCCCACAAGTTGCAGTTGTTCCAGGGCTTCTGCAAGGGTCATCGGCGGCATGGAAAAATATTTAGTGCGGACAACTTCGTTGGGCAATTCAGGAGTGCGATCGCCAATTAAATCTGTGACTACCGTCTCTGCAACAACTACTTCTGTTGGTAGGGCATGAGTTTTCTGATCTTGACGCCGTTCTTTATATTTCCGCAGTTGACGGGCAATTTTATCTGCAACTAAGTCAATACTGGCATAGAGGCTTTCGCTGCTTTCCTCGGCACGAATAACGCTACCATTAGCATAAATAGTTACTTCAGCCGCTTGTCTTGGATTAATTCGGGGATTCCGGGCGACGCTAAGATGCACATCCACTTCATTTGTAATGCTCTGAAAGTGACTAACTGCTTTTTCAATCTTTTGATGTACATACTCACGAATCGCATCGGTGATTTCAATATTTTTGCCGTGGATGACAAGCTTCATGTAATACTCTCCCGCTGAAATATTTGGATGTGTGAATTTGCTTTGTATGAAAAGAAGTTGCGGTAAGGTCTATTACTCCCGCCAAAACAAATTGTGAACTATATTGTATGTACTGCTAGTAAGCTATCTCTAAGCTTACTACATCTGAGTTTTTCTCAAGTATAACCTTGTTTAC
Organism: Nostoc sp. JL34; assembly: GCF_017114945.1. Lineage (GTDB taxonomy): Bacteria > Cyanobacteriota > Cyanobacteriia > Cyanobacteriales > Nostocaceae > Nostoc. Next base: position 83,116 of record NZ_JABXKQ010000183.1, on the reverse strand, counting down.
CTCCTCATCTCTGCGCTGGTATCCAATTGGATATCCACTTAAAATTCTTGGGTAAGGCAATCTGAATGGTAGCTGCCGTGACTACCTTCTTATCTAAAGCAAGGTTTACAGAACTGTTGATAGTTGCTCCTTCTGTGTTCGGTTGAAGTTTGCTTTCTAGTGTTCAATAATACAAGTCTTGCTGGAAGTTTGATTCTGTTTGAGATGCAAGCAATGTTATAAGAGTCATCAGCCAATGCATTCGTCTTTATCGTCTTGGCATGATGCTTATTGCAGAGAATTCCTCCTAAAACCTATTGAGGTTAATATTCAACCTAGCACTTTGTATTTTCTAATGCAGGTTCCCTTGACTTTCCTTTAAAATCCTTTGTAAAGCTTAACATTTATTGACTCCAATCCTCTAACTTGAAATATATTTCGTCCTTAATACAGTTGATTTTTGGCATTATCTGTAGTATGAAACCACACAAAAACCGTTGTTTGTTGTATAACCAAGAATTAATACCTTACTTAGAGGCTCATGGATGGCAGCGATCGCTCCTCACTGAGCGCATCCATGACCCCAGTCTAGATGACGTGTTAATTTTGCTAGAACATCCTCCTGTCTACACTCTGGGGCAAGGATCGAACTCAGATTTCATCAAATTTGAGATTGACAAAGGTCAGTATGATGTGCATCGAGTGGAACGAGGCGGTGAGGTTACTTACCATTGTCCCGGTCAACTGGTGGGATATCCAATTTTAAATCTACAACGTTATCGTAAAGACCTCCATTGGTACTTACGGCAACTTGAGGAAGTAATAATTCGCGTATTGGCAGTTTATGGGTTGCAGGGAGAAAGAATACCAGCTTTTACTGGCGTTTGGTTACAAGGGCGCAAAGTTGCGGCTATTGGGATTAAAGTCAGCCGTTGGATTACCATGCACGGTTTTGCATTAAATGTTTGTCCAGATATGACAGGCTTTGAGCGCATTGTACCCTGCGGTATTTCTGATAAACCTGTAGGCAGTTTAGCCGAATGGATTCCAGGTATCACCTGCCAAGAAGTGCGTTTTTACATAGCGCAATATTTTGCGGAAGTCTTTGACGTGGAATTAGTCGAATCTCAGCCGGAAGGATTTTTCCAGTCTGAGTAAATTCAGCTTGTAATTATGTAATAAATACTATAGCAGTCCTATTTAAATTGTGAGACACTTATGAGATGAGTCCATATTTAATAGTATCAAAATAACTATTTAACTGCGGTTGTCAAAGCTAAAATCTGATTATTTACAAGTTTTTATACTAACTTTTTACGGCTGTCAAGCACAACTTTGCGCGTGAATTACTCAAATAATCTCCAGGTATATGCCTCATCGTTAACGTCTCTGAGAGAACGTGACTGGACAGCTTTGATAGAACTATTTGATAGAGACGATGGTGATGAAATTGAAGCCGACATCAGTGGTAGTTTATTTTGGCTGATACCTGAACCTTGTTGGGAAGATGATCCCTTTGATTTCTTGCGTGAGTACCTTTAAGTAGTGCTGAGTAGTGAGTGAGGAGTTTGAAGGAAGTCTTTAATTACGAATTATTTTAAGGCGACTGAGGAAAATACGTAAGCGATCGCTTTGGGGATTGGTCAGCACTTCATAGGCTGGGCCTTGTTCTGTCACAATACCTTGGTCTAAAAATATCACTTGATGGGCTACTTCTTTTGCAAATTGCATTTCATGGGTGACAACCACCATTGTCATCCCTTCTGCGGCTAATTGTTGCATCACTTGCAGAACTTCGCCAACGAGTTCAGGATCTAGGGCGCTGGTTGGTTCGTCAAATAGCATAATTTGGGGATTCATACATAAGCTACGGGCGATCGCGACTCGTTGCTTTTGTCCGCCAGAAAGTTGTTCGGGATAAGCAGAAGCTTTGTCAGATAAGCCAACTTTTTCTAAATATAATCTCGCTAGTTGGGCGCTTTCTTTTGGTGTTTTACCCAAGACTTTACGAGGGGCGAGTGTCATATTTTCCAGGACACTGAGATGGGGAAACAGGTTGAACTGTTGAAAAACCATGCCTACTTGTGTTCGGAGTTGCCGCAGTTGGCTATAGTTGACAGTGGGTCGGGATAAGTTGATCCCGTTGATGATTAAACGCCCTTTGTCAATGGTTTCTAGGCGATTAAAGCAGCGTAGTAGGGTACTTTTACCACAGCCGGAGGAACCGATAATTGCAATGACTTCTCCCCGGTTGATTTCGCCGGTGATTCCTTTGAGAACTTTCAGGGAACCAAAGTTTTTTTCGATATTGTCAAAAATAATGGCGGGGATGGTATTGTTCATTACTTATGTCAAGCTGCTCTACAGTTGATTGTAAGGTTTTTAACGAACCGCAGAGAGCGCAGAGGGGAAAGAAAATAATATGGTTAAATTTGGTTTTGTACGCTGGTGCATGGTTGTCGGTTTTAGCTGTTTGTTACTGGCTGGCTGTGCTGTGAACCCTAGCGCGGGGAAAACTCTGCGGGTTGCTACAGAACCGGCATTTCCACCTTTTGAGTTTCAAAAACAAGGTGGTGAGTTGCAGGGTTTTTCAATTGATTTGATGAATGCAGTAGCTATTGCTGCTAACTTTAAAGTGAATTTTCAAAGTCTGCCTTTTGATGGCATTATCCCTGCTTTACAAGCCAAAACGGTAGATGTGGCCATTAGTTCGATCACAATTACAGAGGAGAGGGCAAAGACTATTTCTTTTTCCCGTCCTTATTTTAAGGCTGGATTAGCGATCGCAATTCGCGCAGACAATCAAGATATTACTGGTTTTGACAGTCTCAAAAATAAAAAAATTGCGGTACAAATTGGTACAACTGGGGCTGCAAAGGCTAAGAGTATTCCTGGGGTACAAATTCGCAGCTTTGATTCAGCACCATTAGCCTTGCAAGAATTGCTCAATGGTAATGTGGATGCGGTAATTAATGATGCACCTGTTACTTTATATGCTATTAATACAGGCAATCTTCAGGGAATTAAAGTAGTACAGCAATTGCTGACAGAGGAGTTTTACGGCATTGCTACGGCTAAAAATTCGCCTAATTTGGTATTAATAAATAATGGTTTGGATGGAGTGTTAAAAAATGGCACTTATTCCCAAATTTACCAAAAATGGTTTAAAGCCCAAGCGCCATCACTACCAGCTAAATCACCATTTGAGAATCAAACTAACACTAATGCACCTAAAATATTTACTTCAATTAGCGTGATTTTGCAGGCTTTTCCAAGTTTATTGCAAGGTGCATTAGTAACGTTGCAATTGACGATCCTTTCTGTAGTCTTTGGTTTAATTGGCGGTTCACTGATTGGTATTGTCCGCCTTTCTCATATTGCACCTGTGCGTTGGTTGGCGAGGGCGTATGTAGATTTTTTTCGGGGAACGCCTTTGCTGGTACAAATTTATATGATTTACTTTGGATTACCAGCAATTTCGCAAGAACTTGGTTTTACATTTACTTTTGATCGCTTGGTAGCTGGGGTAATTGCTTTAAGTTTAAATAGCGCTGCATACATTGCAGAAGTTGTTCGTGCGGGGATTCAATCAATTGAACCAGGACAATCTGAAGCTGCACAATCATTAGGTTTAAGTTCTGTGCAAACCATGAGTTATGTAGTTTTTCCCCAAGCTTTCCGGCGGATGATTCCACCTTTGGGTAATGAATTTATCAGTTTATTGAAAGATACTAGCTTAGTTTCTGTGATTGGGTTTGAAGAATTACTACGTAAAGGACAGTTAATTGTTGCTGACAACTATCGCGCCTTTGAGATTTATGCAGGTATAGCGGTGGTTTATTTATGTTTGACGTTACTTTCTTCTCAAGCATTTAGCCGATTAGAAGCTTGGATGAATCCTATCAAGCGCTAAGAGACTTTCAAAAATAAGTTCTCAAAATCTAGAGAATGATAATCAATACCTTGGAAAACTGATTTTTTGGGATAGGTAGCAGTTGGGGGTTAAGAACCCTAAGATAAAATCAAGCTATAGGGGGATATATTATACCTTTTTCCGAGTAACTATAAGTCATTGTTCAATTTAAATTAATAAGTTACTACGAATCTAATAAAAAAGTTATGTAATATCAATCAGATAACCATATTGTTATCATAGGTTTGTAAACATTAAGAAATGTAAATAGTAGCTATAGTTGTAAGTAAATTTAACTTAATGATTTCGTGCTTGCTATTTGAGGGCTGAATATATCAGTACAATCATGCTGTAATTATAACTCAGTAAATATGTTAGAACAGTTACAATGCAAACCTAGTATCCGCTGCATTGTAATGGTTCAGTTTGCCAGCCAAAAATTAAAAACTTTTCATTGGAGGAGAAGCAAATGAGAAATTTGAAAGCAATCATAGACAAATCCTCATTTACTAGTGAAGTGCCAGCATCATTTGTGGTATTTCTTGTCGCCCTCCCTCTTTGCATGGGTATTGCGATCGCTTCGGGACTTCCACCATCTCGCGGCTTAGTTACAGGAATAGTAGGCGGAATTATTGTTGGTGCTGTTTCCGGTTCTCCTTTGTTAGTCAGTGGCCCAGCTGCTGGGCTTGCGGTGATTGTTGCAGAAATAGTTAAAGAATATGGCATTGAAATGGTTGGGCCAATTCTGCTGCTAGCGGGTTTAATCCAATTACTCGCAGGTATATTTAAACTTGGCCAGCTGTTTCGCGCCATGTCACCAGCTGTTATCTATGGAATGCTTGCAGGTATTGGGATATTAATCCTCGCTTCCCAATTTCATGTCATGTTAGACGATCAACCGCGTATACACGGCATTGAGAATCTAATTTCTATTCCCAGCACCATTTACAAAGCTTTCTTCCCTATTGATGGTAGCGTTCATCACGTTGCAGCATTAATAGGTGTAACAACTATTATCAGTCTTCTGCTATGGGAAAAATTTAAACCCAGGAGTTTAAAGTTGATCCCTGGTGCGCTTATCGGCGTTGTAATTGCCACCGTCATTGCTACAGTGTATCGATTACCGATTCAGTATGTTGATGTACCTGCAAATCTGGCACAAGCAATTCAATTACCAACACCTGCCAGCTTACCACGCTTAATTCAGGCATCAATTTTGCTGGATGCGATCGTGATTGCATTCATTGCTAGTACAGAAAGTTTGCTTTCAGCGGTAGCAGTAGATCGACTACATACTGGCCCAAGAACCGATTTTGATCGCGAATTAACGGCGCAAGGAATTGGCAACATTATATGTGGCTTCTTGGGTGCTTTGCCCATGACGGGAGTGATTGCCCGCAGTTCTGTAAACGTAGAAGCTGGGGCTAAAACTAGATTATCGACGATGCTTCATGGTCTATGGCTGTTAATTTTAGTAATTGCAGCCCCAACCTTGCTCAAAATAATTCCCATCTCTAGTCTGGCAGCAATTCTAGTTGTTACTGGTTACAAACTAATCGAAGTAGAACATATTCGCCAGTTAAAGAAGTATGGACGTTTTCCTCTGGTGATATTTTTTGCCACTTTAATAGGGATTGTTTTTACTGACTTAATCACAGGTGTTTTAATTGGTATTCTTTTGACAGGAATGTTACTAATTCACAAAATGTCCGTGCTGAATATCCAAATTATTAAGCACGAAAACAATCAGCGAATAGACATTTATTTACAAGGTGCGGCAACATTTGTGAGGCTACCAAAATTGGCGAACATTTTAGACCTTGTGCCTCCAGGAAGTGAATTGCATGTTTATATGCAAGACTTGGCTTATATAGATCACTCTTGCCTAGACCTACTATCGGTGTGGGCAAAACAACAGGAAAAAATGGGAAGCACTTTAACTATGCAATGGGATCGTCTGATAGATCGTAATCGCAACCCATTTACTCTGTAGAATTCAAGCCAGATTTTTTCTCACAGTAGGGTAGCACGGCTATGCTGCCCTATGAATTGCTTGTTTGAGATAGGTTTTATATAGGGAATTTGGATCGAGTTGCACCTAAATCAAGCACAAATATATGACAATTTTCTGCGATCGCAATTTATTTTTAGAAAGAAGTTCATCGTTTGTTTGGTTTTCAATAACTGTATAAGCTGAATATTTTGACTTGATTCTGGGAGGTAGAGCTTCCTAAAATACAGACCTAATACTGAGTATGGGAACGAGAATATGATCATAAAAAACCCACCTAACTGATATTTGTAGGCGGGGTTAGTATATTACTAAGGCTATTTAACCGCACATAGTATCACTCAAATTGCACAAGCGATCGCCCCGATACGACAAGAAAACCCACAGAATCAAGTCTCAGAAGCGGCTGACGAATTCCCTCTAAAATGGCTGCATTTAAAGCAGTTTCTATCTTCAATTCTTCGGCCAATGCATTATCCCAACTTTGCTGATTCAAACGTAGACGTAATTGTTCTACTCTATTGGCTAATTTCTTTTCGGCAACCTTAGCACAATTTTGGCACAATTCAATAAAATCGGGACGATTGGAAAGTAATTCTGAAGAAGTATTACGCATTTCATAGCAAAAATTTTGCCATTTACTAGGATCAACAAAATCGTCAATAATTCCTAAGCGCTCTTTTGCCAGATTGTAATCTCGTCCTTGATTATTGTTTTTATCTTTATATGGACGTTGCAGGATACTTAAGAGCGCTTTATCCTCAACAACCCGGATTGGCTCTTTGCGACCATCAACATAGATAGTTTCTATAATTGGTGGAAATAAAGCATCAACACGTCGCTGCAAGTTTTTGAATTGAGAATTATCTAGTTTGTTATCTAGTAAAACTTGTTTGGCAATTCTTAGGTTTGCCTCGACTACATAATTGCATTGAAAACCGAACCATTCCTTCCCTTCTTTCGCGTCCCAAGATGCATCAGTGCGCCACATTGCAAAGGCTTCACCTCGGTCATCCCAGTTTACATAGTTCAAGAGTGCTTCGACAAATCCTTCCCCAACTCGAAAGAGTTTAACACCAGCATTCTGATTTGCTACCCTGCGATTATAAGTACCAAATTGGTCTAGAGAACTCTCAGCAAAACGGTTTTTTAAATCATTTATCGGAACCAATGTCCGCGTTGTTGGTTGATAACGTCGCATCTCTGATGAATCTGGGTTATTCAGTCCTCTGAATCCCAGTGCGTCGCAAATCCAGCCTTCAATTGCTCGTTTCATTTCTAGATGACGAGCATCGTAATTATCTAGCTCTTGAAAATACTCAGTAGCAATTTCATCGTTCGCGTCAATTTCATCTAGAGCATTCTGTTCGCTAATTTTGGCTATTTCCGCTTCAATTTGCTCTTGAATTGGCGAAACTATCTCTAACAATCCAGCCGCACCTGATTGAAACAAAACTGTTTCTAATTCTGCAAGTTTCTCATCGACATAAAACTGGAGACTGGCAATTGATTGTTGGAAAATACCAAACCCATCTTTTAATACTTTATACCAAGCATTGTGAGGGCTATCTTCCAAGTAGGGGCCAATCAAGGCACTAGATTGGATGCCAATTTTGCTGCCAATACGGTCAAGTCTACCAATTCTCTGCTCTAATTGATTAGGCGACCAAGGAAGATCAAAATGAATTAACCAATCGGCAAACTGGAGGTTACGTCCTTCTTCTCCAGAGCGATCGCATACTAAAATAAAGCAGTTTGGGTTATCTTTAAACCTATTTAAGCCTTCCTCAACCTTGTCTGGTGATTCTCCAAATTGATGGCTGGCTATTGTCTCTGCACCAAAGGTATCAGATAAATAACGGACAATTTCGCCACAAGTTTGCACAAAACTGGTAAATACAATAAATTTGGGCAGAATATCCCCAGTAATTGGTCTCTTGATTCTCTGCTGTATTCTCGTGATGAATTCTTTTTGATTCTTCCGAACGTTTGTGGGAATTTTGAAATAAGTACCTAGCTGATTCAGCAGCACTGTTTTCAGATTTTCCGTTCGTTGTCCGTCCTCTTGAGGTTGACGAACAATTTTTAGTAAGGATTGCAGAATCTCTTCTTCTCCTGAGAATTTGGGGGTTGTAGTTAATAGGCGAACATCATCTTCTTTAAACTCCTGGATGAGTTTAGCATGAGGTTTACCAGTTAACCGGGCGGTAATTACCTGCTCTAAAATCCCTAACCAAGTCCCAGCAGCGAGAAATAACAGTAGAAAAATTCGCTGATATTGCTTTTCACTAGGAGCAACACTCCGCCATTGATTGAAGAGTTCGTGAATATCAAGCGATCGCTCGTCTAAATCATACTCTTCTTTCGGCGTAAAGTTGCGGTCAAATATCACATCTTCTACCGCAGCGCGACGGTTGCGAAGCATTCGCCGGTGTAGTCGATAGATATCGCTGACGTGGACGCGAATCGCTTGGACGATTTGCTCTTGCTCAGGAGAATTTGCTTGTAAACAATTTTCTAAATCATCCGCTAGCTTCAGTAAATACTCATCCTCAGCCAAGAGCTTTCGCAATTGCTGCAAGTTGCTTTTGAGAACCAGAGGTTCTGCACCTTCTTTAAAAGAAAGGAGAAGTTTACCAATTTGCTGACGGCTTTCAACTTTGGTGCGGAAACCTGCTAAATCACCCAGTTTATAGGTTGTCGGGTCGAGCAAGTGCAACATGGCCAGAAAATCTTGCTCGTGATTGAGAACCGGAGTGGCAGATAATAAAAGTAAGCGATCGCTTTTATGAGCAAGTTCTTTGCAAGTCTCAAACCGTTGACGCACTGTTGCATCCTTAGAGGTCGCCATTGCCGCAATATGATGAGCTTCATCTAAAATTAAGCAGCCTATCTTTGCTTTCAGGTTGATTTTATGAATATCTTCAACCGCCAGTACTGCTACCCGTTTGCCAAAATGGGAGATGTAAAACTTGTTTTCTAACTCAGTCCGCCATTGTTTGAGCAAATATTGCGGAACTAATACCACCGCATTTCTTTTCGGTTCATCAAGGAGGAATTGACGCAGAATCGCACCCGCTTCAATGGTTTTACCTAGTCCCACCTCGTCTGCTAGCAAGTAGCGTTGAATTGGGTCTTCCAGTACCCGCCTGACTACTTCAACTTGGTGAGGATAAAGATTAATATTTGCCGAAATCAGTCCCGTCATCCCGCGACTCACAGCGCGTTGCTGAATCAAGGATTTCACGAAAGCCAGTCTTTTGTCATGGAAGTAGGGCGTTTCGTGACCCTTCATCGCCAGAGTTTCGATGGGGTCAGTGTTGGGTAAATTGCAACGAACGTAAATGTCTTCTTCAGTAGCGATCGCAGTTTTTTTATCTGGTAAATCAATTTGATACATTTCTGTATCTTCATCCCAAATAAAAACTCTGCCAACTATCCATTTATCCTGAGTTTGGGACTTAATATAGCATCTAGCTTGGGGTTCAAGCCTGACCGGAGAGAGCGAATTTAAAGGTAAAGTTTTTTGAAGACGTTGCCCTATAGAGCAGAAATACTCAACGTTCGCATTACCATCAGATATTTCGGTAACTTTTCCGATACCCAAATAGTTATTCTGGGACTGTACCAATAAACCAAGCTTAATCATAGATCCAGTCCCCTGAACACACTAAAATAACCTTCCAGACTAGTTTTTTCACCTATATCTGGCAGTTTTGTCGATCAACATTATAGAGTATTACAGTTTTTGTTATGGCGATCGCTATGCTTTTGGAAGATCCGAAGCTTACTCAAAGTCAGTCTATTTCTACTTTTACCTAAGATTACTGACTTTTGAGTATAAATTCATCTTTCAATTGATAGACTCGGTGGCGTTCAAGATCAGCATATCAGTTTGGCACTAGGCTTTTCCTCAAGAATATCCATTTAAACTGGATGATGTTTCATTTAATTTCATGTGGGCTGATATATGGCGTGATAGATTCGCGCTTTGCCTTGATCGCACCACGATACAATTGAGGTAATGTAGTTTTATTTACTATGAAGAAAATTAGAGACAACACAATTAAGTTAAATCAGTTCTTAAAGTTAATGGGTATAGTGCCAACTGGAGGCCAAGCCAAACTGATGATTCAAGGTGGTGATGTCCAAGTAAACGGTACGCTGGAAACTCGAAGAGGACGGCGACTAGTCCCAGGTGATAAAGTGACAATACAAGGACAGACTTTAGAGGTGAATTTGAACAACAATGAAGACCCAGATGTAATGACAGATTTAACCGAACAAACCGAGTAAATAAAGTTTACCCCAAATTGAAAAGTTCCTCTTTTGCCTTGTGAGTAATGCTGCAAATTTCCAACAAAGTTATTATCCCACAGACTGATATTGAAATTACTGCGATTCGCTCTCAAGGAGCGGGAGGTCAAAATGTTAACAAGGTTTCCACCGCTATCCACTTGCGCTTTGATATTGCGGCTTCATCATTACCTGATTATTATAAACAACAGCTTTTAAAGCTGAACGATCGACGCATTAACCAAGAAGGAGTAGTTGTAATTAAAGCCCAAGAACACCGAAGTCAAGAGAACAATCGCGAGTCAGCATTGAAACGACTTCAAGAACTCATTCAAAGCGCAGTTGTAGTGACGATAAAACGCAAACCCACTAAACCAACCCGCAGTTCTCAAAGAAAGCGCCTTGACCACAAAAGTAAGCGCGGACAGGTTAAATCTAACAGAGGGCAGGTGACAGATTGTTGATTTATCGATTATTCGTAGAAAATACGCGTATTGTTAAATATGAAAAAAGATGAATAAGACAGTACTAAAGATTTTGGTGTTTGGGCTTTTAATCTTGTTTATTATCTCTCCCTTTGCAGCCCTTGCTAGTTTAATGCTCGTAGTGTTAGTTGCGGCGGGTTTATTTTTACTAGGGGACGTGTTCCAAGCAATTATTGGTGGTGACAACAGCCCTAAAAAGTCATAAAAGCAAAATTACAAATCAAGATAGGGATTTACACGAAAAAGTCGTTTCCAAGGTGCGATCGCTTGAGCATAGACAATTTGCAATCTGTCACAGCAGTTGACATATATAATTTTTTTCTCAACCAAAAATTATATAATGGTGATATCGATTACCTTGACAACTTGTCTCACCAAGCTTGATTTGGTGCAATTTTACAAATAAGTGATATAAATATTAATAGTATAGATACAAATTTAATCTCTAAATATGTATCTATACTAATGGAAAGTATCCCTTTTGTTTGGCATAATATTATTTTATTTGAATAAGTTCCTATTCTATAAAAAATTACTTAAATTTAATTTATACAGAAAGTAATAATTATGTTTGATCATCATGAATACACTGAGTATTAATAGAGCTAAACTAGCTAAAAATAAAAATTATAAATTTGTAGTCACAATATAGTAAGTTTTAACAAAATTAATTTTTGATAACTTTCATCACAGCCTAAACACTGTTTTATAGTCAACTTCAAGCAGAACAGAATACATAGATGCGGATAATTGGACATGTCAACTACAAAAGGTACTAACCATGAGTTCCCGCGCACTGCTGTTAGTAAATCGTCATGCCCGCCAAGGGCAAAAGGGTCTGTCAGAGGCGATTCAATATCTGAAGACATTCGACTTTGATTTAATTGAGGAGTCTACAGAAGACCCCACACATCTTGCTGAAGTTATACTTCGCTATCAGCATCAAGTTGACTTGGTAATCATTGGCGGAGGAGATGGGACTCTAAATGCCGCAGTAGACGCTTTAATTGAGACTCAGTTACCTTTGGGAATCTTGCCTCTGGGAACTGCTAACGATCTAGCGAGAACTTTGGGAATCCCAAATTCCCTCAACGAAGCTTGCAGAATTATTGCAGATGGACATTTACACCGCATCGACTTGGGTTGTGTGAATGGTAAGCATTTTTTTAACGTTGCCAGTATGGGATTGAGTGTAAAAATTACCCAACGACTTACCAAAGAAGTCAAGCGCCGTTGGGGAGTATTTGCTTATGCTGCCACTGCATTGCAAGTTATTTTGGAAGCTAGACCTTTTACAGCGCAGATTGCGATCAACGGTGAAGTGGTTCACGTCAAAACTGTACAAATTGCTGTGGGTAACGGCCGCTATTACGGTGGTGGTATGGCAGTAGCTGACGATGCCACAATTGATGACCAAAGGCTAGACCTTTATAGCTTGGAGATTGAACACTGGTGGCAGATGATATTATTATTACCTGCAATGCGACAAGGGCAACATATACATTGGCAGAATGTACGCTCCCTTCAAGGTCAAGAAATAGAGGTACATACTCGCAAACCGCGCCCTATCAATACAGATGGTGAAATCACTACCTACACACCTGCTCATTTTCGGGTTATACCTAAAGCTATAGGTGTTTTAGTACCGTTAGAAACCAGGAGTTAGGAGTCATTATCATTGAATTTTGAATTTTGAATTGACTTCCTCCGCTACAAATGTGGGAACTCGTATCAACTCATGCCAAATGCATCTGAGATTTTCTCAAGATATAAAGTCCCTGTTGCAACGCCTAGCAGAACAACCACTAACTCTAGGTGATATTCTGGCAGAAACCTCAGAACGAGGCTTCTGCCTGGTAATTACATTATTAGTTTTGCCTTTTTTATTTCCGATGCCACCAGGATTAACTGGCCCTTTTGGTGGTGCTTGTTTACTGTTGTCAGTGCAAATGGTTTTAGGGAGGCGATCGCCTTGGCTACCGAAAAGAATCGCTAACTACAAATTTCCTCGTCCCTTCGCTCAGTTGCTTTTGCAAAATTTGGGACGGCTTACCAAAGTTTTACAAAAAATCGCCCGTCCCCGATTAGCAAAAATCGCTCAAAATCCTTTGATTTGGCGAATTAATGGGTTTTGTATCTCTTTATTAACATTATTACTAATATTACCAATTCCGTTTACAAATCCTATCCCCACTATAGGTATTTTACTCTTGACTGTTGCCACCATCGAATCAGACGGTTTATTAATTTGCATCAGCTACGGCATTACTGCCCTGATTACCTTGCTATTTGGATTTCTTGGTTATGCAGTATGGTTAGCTCCCAGTTTGCTGCCATCTATATTTAAATAATAAAAGCCCCCAGCTTTTGGCTGGAGGCTGTAATTTATTAGGGTGCATCTACCATTTATTAATCCACTTTATTTATTGCCATATCCGGGAATATTTAACTGGTGTACAAAGTTATTTTCTTCACACTTTCAAAAATATCAGCAATAAAAAAGCCTTCAACTAAAAGCTGAGGGCTGTAATTTATTAAGGTGCATCTACCATTTATTAATCCGCTTTATTTATTGCCATATCCGGGAATATTTAACTGGTGTACAAAGTTACTTTCTTCACCCTTTCAAAAATATCAGCAATAAAAAAGCCTTCAACTAAAAGCTGAGGGCTGTAATTTATTAAGGTGCATCTACCATTTATTAATCCGCTTTACTTATTGCCATATCCGGGCAAATTATATTTTTGACAAAATTTACTTTTTCCAAATTAAAAAAATATCAGTAATAAAAAAAAGCCCCCAAGTAAAAACTGAGGGCTGTGATTTAATTAAGGTGCATCTACTATTTATATATCCGCTTTAGTTATTGCTGCATCAGGAAGAATTGGAAAAAAATGAATGGCTGTGGAATTGATTTCGTTAGCTACAACGCAATCAGGATCACCTACGGTATTTGACTAGGTAATCATTGACCAACTTCACAGTAATTTTACAATTATGCCGATTTTCCTTGAGATACACAAAGTTTCTGTTAATATCTCTGATATGATATCCGCAATAGTACGAATTTAGTTTATTAGTTGGGTATATGACTATGAAAGTTAGACGTACCCAACTCGATGAAGCGATCGCAATTTCTATTAGCCCTTGCTAGTCTTAGTATTGTCGGGGGAAGCTTTTTTCTGAGAACAGCTTTCAGCAGTACTAGCGAACCTAAAATAATAACTGATACATCACGCTACAAAGAAATTCGTAATCAACTATGGTCTGATAATGACCAAGTAAAACATTTCCCTAATGAGATTCCCCCTGATGCTAAAGGCATTCGCATTGCTTACTCTCCCGAATTTTTGCAAGGAAATAGTTTTTTTCAAATTAGGCTGAAAGAGCCACCAAAAAAGATAGAAAAATTACTTTCACAATACAGAAGTAGTGCAAAACATAAATATAGAGGTGGAAACACAAACGACCACATAAACCAGCCTAATGGTGTGCCGACAACTTTCTTCTACACCAGTGACTCTCCTACAGAATCTTTTCCAGCTACTTATGAAATATTAGTATTAAATACAGAGGACAAAGGTAGACCTGGCTTCAAGTGGAATCATGGAGATAGCTACGGCGTTGCTATTAATAGTTCCACCTCAGAAATTATTTATTGGTCTGAAAAATGGTAATTAGCAGACGCAAAGCAGCTTCTCAAAGAGCAACAAATCTTTATCTTCTTTCCCATAAATAAATTGACGAAGACGCTGTGCGTAGCTTGCTTGTATTGTAGGGATATGTAGACTAGTTGGCGCAGCATCTCGTAGAAAAGACGCTACACTATCACTGGAAGTCGTTGTTCCACGCTAGCCCAATTCGGGAAACCCTTGACGCTCGATTACTCGCTACCACTACGCGAACACCAAGCGAATGGCCCGTGGCCTCAATACTACGTAGGTTTTGACTAAAAAATCACTACGGGTAGGTTGGGTTTCGTTCCTCAACCCAACCTACAAATCTACAAATCTTTTTAACTGAGCAGTATTGCCCGTGGCCCGACTTTCCGCTGAATCCCCATTCAAATCTTAGGAGTCTCCAGTCCCTAATTCCAAGGTTTTTGTCACTCCTGAGCAAATATGTTCTTTCGCATATTTGCTTAGGGATGCAAAGAATGAGATGCTTTTGTTATGCAAGAATTCATCTCACTGGTACAGTTAATAGTGTTGTGTTCTATTCGCGATAAGTTAAGCAATAGAGGTGTGCAAAATGAAAAATCTAGTAAAAAGTCTCCTTGATGAACGAATAAAATCGATTATTAGATCATCTGATCTGTATCAAGCTTTATATAATAATATGCATTCTAGGAAGCTAGCTGTTGCAGGCAAAAGGCTTGATATCTGTGCCAATGAAGTTGCTATCTATCTGCTTCAGGCTGGTAAAGATAAATATGTATTGCGTGATAAAATTTGTCTTGAAATTGGAAGTGGATGGTTACTGACTCATTCATTAGTATTTTACCTTCTCGGAGCCAAAAAGATTTATGCAACGGATGTTTACCCGTTATTACAACCCGACAATATTTTCCAAGCCGTGTCTAAGTCTGTACATTGGAGTATCTTAGATAGTCTATCTACATTTGAAGATCGTGAGATTATCCACTTACGCTTAAATAAACTGCTTTCATTAAAAAATTTATCCATAGAAGTTTTACAAGACCTGGGCATAGAATACATTGCTCCAATTGATTTATCTCAAAAACTACCTACGAAAGAAAAAATAGATTTCATCTTCTCCAAATCTGTGTTGGAGCATGTGCCAGTTGATGATGTTGTGCCACTTTTAGAAAATCTTGTAAGTAGCCTCTCTGAAGATGGCTTTATGTTTCATCTCATTCATTTGCTAGATCACAAAAATTTAAGTGAAAGACCATTTGATTTCTTTATTTATCAACAGGAAGCCTACTCGAGAGAATTACAATCAAGGTGGGGAAATCGAATTCGAGGAAGCGAATGGAAGCAGATATTTTCTAACCTTAAACAATTAGATTCTAAAATTGTATTTGAGTGGTCGTGTAAGGACAGAGAATTGCCAGAAAAAATTGACTCGTCTATTCAATATACAGATGAAGAAGATTTAAGAATCTCCCATGTTGGTGTAGTTGGAAAATTCACATCGCTACCGAAAGCCAAGTATTAAAAAAGCAGAAAGTTTGAGTGGAGTCAGCCGGTCTTCAAACTTCATTACTAGATGCCGCCTTTACCCTTTTGGTATATCACTTTGGGTAGTTAAAACTTTTAGCTATACTGGCTAAAATTTTAATATTGGTTAAAAACTATCTGAATATATATAATGCCAACTGCTTTAATTACTGGTGCCTCTAGTGGTATTGGTAAAGCTTTTGCCCAAGAACTAGCTGCACGCAAGACAAATCTTGTACTCGTTGCTCGTTCCGAAGAAAAACTAAGCCAATTAGCTAAAGAACTACAAGAACAACACAAAATTCAAGTAGACGTTATAGTAAAAGACCTCACAGAATCTAATGCAGCAGCTGTTGTATTTGATGCCACTAAAGTCAAAGGATTAACTATTGACTTATTAATCAACAATGCTGGTTTTGGTTACTATGGAGATTTTGCTGAAGGGGATGGAGAAAGACAAGTCAAAATTATACAATTAAACGTTTTGGCATTGGTAGATTTAACCCATAAATTTCTCCCCTTGATGCGGCAACGTCGTTCTGGAAGTATTATTAATGTATCTTCTATTACCGCATTTCAACCGATACCATACCTTTCTGTTTATGCTGCCAGTAAAGCTTTTATTCTCAGCTTTAGTGAAGCGTTATGGGCAGAAAATCGTCAATATGGTGTCCGTATTTTAGTCACTTGTCCAGGGCCAATAGAAACAAACTTTTTTGCAGAAGCTAATTTTCCTCAAGCGCTGGCAAGCAGTACAGAAAATGTTTATTCTTCTGAAAAAGTGGTTTTGGAATCTTTAGAGGCTTTAGAAAAAGGGTATCCAACTGTCATTAGTTCTGATACTAACACTCAAATTAGAAGCAAATTATCTCGGCTCGTACCGCGAAAACTTCTGCTGAATATGTTGGCAAAACACTTTAAAGCCTAAGTATATATTTAAGAGTTTGGAGTTTGGAGTTAAAGAAACTGGTGCATTTAAAACTCCTCACTCCTCACTCCTCACTTATTACATATACCTTGTTAATTGAACTCGGTAACGGTCTTTTTTTGTAACGGCGATTTCCCCAACTTCTAAACGTCCTTTAGAGCGAATAGCGATTAAGTCACCTGATTTGACTTGAGAACTAGCTTGAGTAACTTCCTTCCAATTGACGCGGACATCACCAGCATCAATGAAATCAACCATTTTGCTACGGGACATGCCAAAACCAGCAGATGCGATCGCATCTAATCGCAAAGAAGCCTCCACAGTAGTTAATTCTTTTTTCTTTGGTTCTCGAACCCTTAATTCAGCTACCTCAATCCGCTGAGTTTTCACAGGAACCGATCGCACCTGTTTTAGACTCATTTCCAAAAATTCCACCAACTCTGGTGAGACAATCGCCTGTGCCCCTCTTTCTCCCAAGACAATCACATCTCCCGTCTTTTCACGAACAATTCCTGTCCCCAACATTGCGCCTAAAAAGTCGCGGTGAGAGGCGGTATCAAACAGGAAATTACCAGCAATTTCCACGGCGACAAGGCTGACTTGAGATTGATCTAAGGGAAGTTCCGAACGAGCGATCGCTATTCTTTGGCGTTCAGCTTGCGGATATCCACCCCACGCAGCTAATTGCACTTCTGTTAATCGGTTAAACACCCGTTGAATTTCCGTTAATTCTGGGGGAGACAAAAAATCAGTTAAAACTACTTCCCAAGTTTTGATGGCTTGCTCTGCTTGGTCTATTACACGAGCTACACTATCTCGATTTTCAACACCTTTTAAAAGTTCTTCTCGTGGCAACATTCTTAAAAATTATGAGTTATGAATTGAGAATTAATTTGCTATAACTATCTTGATTCTAACTTTAATTCCCATTTCAGCAGGTTTTCATCTCTACCAATTTGTTGCATTCCTAGCTTTTTCAGAATGCGAATTGAGGCAGCATGATCATCTGGAGAATGAGCGATAATCCTTTTAAGTTCTGGCTGAGTAAAGGCAAAATTTACTAATGCTTCTACTGCTTCAAAAGCAAATCCCTGCTGACGATAGGCAGATAGCACTTCATAACCCATTTCTACAGTTCCTTGCTCATTAGGTTTGCCACCAAATCCCAAATCACCAATGAGGGTAGAATCAGGGATGTGAATCATCAGCCACACACCCCAACCCAATTGGGAAGGATCATTTCTTAGCATCTGGGCATACATTGGGAAAAAATCTAGCACCTCAGATGCATACCAATCATCAGGAACACATACCCCTAAAAGCCTTTCTACTTCAGATTTGTTTTTTGTCACAGCGGCTTGCGCCATTCCCAAGGAACAGGGAAGCAATTCAAGTCGCTGTGTCGTTATCTGTAAACGATGATTCATTCAATACACAGTATTTGTGTCAGCATAACCTTGGATATTTTCTGGATCAAACTGACGTAATATTCGAGTTGCTTGTCGAGTAAGAGTTTCAGAACCTTGAACGGCAACTAAATATTTACCCGCATCTAAGCGATTGCGATAAGGTAAAGCATCACCACCACCGATGAGTAAACCGACACCGCCACCGACAAACACACCACCCATAGCACCACTAGCAGCACCCAGCAGTCCACCAACGATATGATTGCCAACTTCACCCGCCCAGGCAAAAGTATTTAAACCAGTGATTAGGCTGAATGTAAAACCTGCAAAAAAGCCAAATGGTATCAGCCAGGTTGCCATCTGTTTTGCTTGCTTTTTAGCCTGGTCTTTGGGGTCAATTAAGCCAAACTCGTCAGCCGTTTTATACCCCCTCCCCAAAATAGTACTGTTTATGCCTTCTTTTTCTAAAGCTAAGTAAGCAGCTTCGGCTTGAATGCGGTCTGGTAATACGGCAACAAGGTAATTCATTGATTTTACAATTTGTCTAATAAAAGTTTTGCCTTAATTAACAGCGTATCAGTCCTGGTCGAATCAATCTTGTATTGAGTATTAGGTGCAAGATGTCGGCTGGTCACTTTAGCGAATCTAGTGGCTCACAAAAATTGTTCACGCCTTGTTTGAGCACATATATTAAAACTGGCGTTGCCAAAAGCTTAGGAAACGTTGGTGTTGTTTTTAGATGTTCCATCATCTTTTGAAGTGAGGTATTAAGCAAATCTTCCCGATATTCTTGTTCGCAAATGACCACACGCCATTTTCTAGCCAAAGCATCTAACCACTCGGAATTTGCTCTTTCTGGTTGTTGTCCTGCCCGAATCGCTAGAGTCATTGCCGCATCTTCTAAATCTCCATCACAGTCTTCAATCAAATCCAGCGCTTCCATATCGCTAGGATCATCTGCCAATTGAGAGCGAAACTGTGCAATTTCTTGAGATGTTACTTTAGTCATGAGTCTTTGACAAGGCGAGCGATGCCTACGGCGGTAAACTACGGACACTCAGTTATGTTAGTCCAAATTTGACTAATACAATAGACCTGTTGATAAAAGTCTTGCTTTGAGACTTTAGTGGCCTCAAGAAGAATTTAGATGCGTTTGCCCTGAAACCCTTATTTACTCTCAAGTTACAAAAGGTTTCGATCTACTGAAATTACTGTCATATTTATTAACGGGTGAATTATAGCACATACCTTATACTTTTTGAATCGAAAATTGCTGATTGAGGTTAATACAATATGCAAATTACTGGAATAAAATCTCTTGTGAAGAACTTTTCTATATCAACTGGTCTATATAGACCAATTAGGAATCTATATCGGTCGTTAAATCAAGACCAGTTCAAAGAGCAGTCAGCTTTTTTTCAACGAGAAGTTTCTTTCTATTCAAAGCTATTAGATTCTGATAGTCTTTGCTTCGATATTGGTGCAAACATAGGTGCAAAAGCAGAGGCTTTTCTTATAACAGGTGCAAAAGTTGTGGCATTTGAACCCCAGCCGGAATGCATGAGAGAAATGAAAGCCCGATGCAGTCATTATCGCAGTAAGTTTCATCCGGTTCAAAAGGCTGTTGGTGCAGAACCTGGAGAATCAACATTGTACACTCGCGAACGAAGTGGAATCGCAAGTTTTTATGAGGATTGGGTAGGCACTGTACAAAGCAGTATTCAAGTTTCTATCACAACTCTTGATCGCGCAATTGATGAATTTGGAAAACCAGACTACTGCAAAATTGATGTTGAAGGGTGGGAGCTTGAAGTTCTGAAAGGGCTAACACAACCCATTTCTTTACTGTCATTTGAATATCATATAACAGAACGCGAAATTAATACCACTGCTGCTTGTATAGATTACCTATCCCATCTTGGAAAGATACTGATTAATGTTGTACCTGCTGAAATGCATTCATTTGTATTTCAAGAATGGTTGACTCCAGATGAGTTTCTCAAGCGCTTTCCTGAAGATGTGGCAGACCTTGGGAAAGACGGATATGGTGAGATTTGGGTTCGTAGTTGCTAATCAGATTTTGTTCACGTAATCCTCTCGTCCGCCTTTTTTCGTTTTCTGGTACAACAGTGGTTATTTTAGATAAACTACGTCTCAATACTTCTCGGTTAAGCATTTTCAACTTGAAATTTGGTTTGGAGAAAAGGGTGAAAGGTTTTTTCTTTCCCTTTTCCCCTTAACCGAAAAGTATTGAACCACGTCTACTTTGAAAACCGTAGTTTTTTCTCGTCCGGGTCAAGGTGAGTTATTATCCCCAAGCGATCGCTAAATAACTTCTAAAAAAAATTTACACTACTGCCTTTCTGACTAAAAAGCCTCGTTTTTCAGTAAATACACTGGAAAAACGAGGCTTTTGCTAGCTTTTTATCAGAAATACTACTGGACTCTGCGATGCCCTGATAATATCATGTTCGGGTAAAGACTTATCATTTAGACCGCAGCGGGCAGGGAGCAGGGAGAAAGAGGTTTTCCTGATTTTTGCACGGATGCGGTAATCATAAGTAATTAACCGGACTTGATATAACAGGTGCAAAATGCATTACAAAACACAACAGCAGTCAAAAGTATTGATTCAGTTGAGTTTCAGCTAATTAGCGTTAGCGTAGTGCCCTGAGAGTAACAGACCGTTGTAACTGAGCTAAAGCGCGGTTGTAATCCAAAATTGCTGTGACTCGATTACCTTCAGCTCTTGTGAGGTCGTTTTCAGAGTTAATCACATCAGTTTGAGTGCCTACACCAGCTTGAAATCGCAAACGGGCTAAACGTAGAGCTTCTCTAGCTTGTTCTAAAGCGGTATTAGAAGTTTGAACATTCTCCAAACTAGATTGCTGGGTAGAATAGGCTTGTTCTACCTGAAAGCGAATTTGGTTGCGCTGTTCAGCAAATTGAGTTTCTGCGATCGCAATATTAACTTTTGACTGAGCTGCTCTTGCTCTTGCTGCTCCTCCATCATACAAATTTAGGGTTGCTCTAACTCCCAGTGAATAACCATCAGTAACGCTGACACCATCATCGAACTGATCTAGTAGGTTGTAGCTGGCGACCAAACTAACTTGAGGGCCTAGCTCCCCAAGGGCTTGCCGCCGCTGTTGTTCGCTGATATTGCGTTGTGCCAACTGCTGTTGCAGTTCTGGACGATTTTGATAAGCCAACACAATACTTTGTTCTAGCGTTGGGTTCCAAAGACCAGCTAACTGTACAGGGTCAGCGGCACTGATATTTATCCCTTGCGGCAAACTTATGCGAGTTGCTAATTGACGACGGGAAATTGTCTGCTGGGATCTAGCATTAGTCAAATCTTGTTGGGCATTTGCTAAATTCACTTGCGATCGCAACACATCGAACCGTGTACCAACCCCGGCTCGCTCTAAAGCTTCTGCATCACGCAAACTAGCCTCGGAGTTCTGCACAGCCGACTGGGCAATGCGTACCTGTTCATCTGCTTGTTGCAGATTGTAGTAGTCAGTGGCAACATTCAGACGGATTGTCTCAGACTGAGTTTCTACAGCCAACTCATTGAAACGTACCTGTTCTTCAGCGGCTCTGACGCTAGCTTGCACTCTCCCAGAAGTGTAGATGTTATATGACAGTTGTGCTTGACCGGAAAAAGATGTACTAGCTTCATCTGGGGATGATATACCCGTCTGTTGTTCTTGAAGTTTCGACGAGAGCTGACTACTAGCAGACTGACTGCGAGTAATATCCGTACTAATACCAAGAGTGGGCAATAAAGCAGCTTGTGCCTCGCGTAGAGCCGCTTTATTGCGTTCTAGCTCCAATAAGGACACCTGTAGATCGTGATTGTTACGCCGTGCTAATTCCAGAGCTTGTGCCAAACTAATTGGCTGATTTCCCTGAAGTCTCACTTCCTCCGATTTGGTGGGAAATTGCAGGGGATTTGAGCTAGGAATCAGGTTCTCTGGAATTTGCACCGGCCCTGAGGGCGAAGGAGTTACGGTTCTCGGCACAGTGGGAGATTGCACCGAACCCCCTGGTGCAGGAATTACGGTTCCTGGCACAGTGACGGGTTGCACCGAACCCCCTGGTGTAGGAGTTACGGTTTCCGGCACAGTGACGGGTTGCACCGAACCCCCTGGTGTAGGAGTTACGGTTCCTGGCACAGTGAGAGTTGGCGTCGAATCTGTCGGAATTGGGGTACTACTCTGAGCCAAGCGGCCACAGGTGCTTGAAGTTAGTAGCAAATCAGCCAAGGAGTCAGTTTTGCTTTTTCCTAACTCCTGTGGACACCTCTGCGCTGACAACAGTTTTGCTGCTCCTGCACCTGTGGTTGAAGTTTGTAAAAATGTTTGCAACTGAGTAACAGTATTTATCTTTTGAACTACTGGCTGCTGTGCAGCAGACAGGAACAAAATTTCTTTTTGGACAGAAGGAGGTTTGGAAGTGTAGTTGGGAACTACTTTCTTCTTTAATTTCTGCCAATATGCACTTGAATTACTCTGTTTTTGGTTATTTTGAGCAGAACGGCTGACATCAAGCTGTTGGGAAGGATTAGAGGTAGGTGTCAAACTGAAAAATCTACCTTCATCTTTCTTAAGTACTTGTTTTATTGGCACAACAGTATTTTCAGTCATAAATACTGGAATACTGTTATTACTTAAAGGCTTCACACTAAGTTTAGTAAAACCAAAAGCAGGTACTAGGGTTGGAACACTAACATCTGCACCCTTAGGCAGTTGCGTATTCATGGTGTCCACAACCAAGTCTTGACCATAAGTAGAAGTCAAAACACTAGGAGAAGACGCCAGTTGTACCTCAGTTAGTTTTGCAGTACCAGCCCAAGCAGGCTGAGTTGTTAAGACCGCTGCCGTTACACCAGGTAAGAAGCTATAAAATAATTGCTGTCCTTTCACCGCATCCCTCACACGAAAATCAATCTAGCGGCAGAAAACCTTTCTTCACCACAGAATATAGCACGATACTAAACTTAGGAAAGAATATACTACGATACTAAATTTAGGGTTCGGAACTCTGTTTGTCTTCAAAACGTCTAACAATGCGAGAAAGTTCCGCCTTTTCATCGATACTAACGCGAGTAGGAGCACCGCTGATAATCCGTTCGTAGTTTCGGAAAGAATCTTTAATATCGGGCCCGTCAGCAGTAATATTATACTCACGAATCCCCTTATCATGCCAAGAGCCTCTCATTTTGAACACGTTAATTGCCCGCGACATTTCTCCGCGAATTTCTACGTACTGTAACATTAGAATTGTATCGGTAATCGTGGAGATATGAGAGTCAGTAATCGAATGCGCTCCTAGAAATTGGTCAGTTGTGTTGGTAAAGAAACCAGTAATTTCTTCTTGTTTAGCATAACCCGTTACACCAATTACAAACTGCCGAAATGCATTATTACTTACTCCTCTAGCTAGTGCTGAAAGGGAATCAATGGCGATACGAGCTGGCTTGAAGATAGCAATTTCTGATTTAATAATTTGTAAGTGGTCTTCTAAACCTGTTGATTCTGGATAGGTACAGATTATTTTGAGTAAACCTTGATCTTCTAATTCTTCAAAATCAATTCCCCAAGAAGAAGCATTACGAGATAGTTGAGCGCGTGATTCTTCATAAGCAAATAATATTGCCTGTTCTCCATTCAGGCAGCCATCTTGAATAAACTTACTGACTAGCAAGGTTTTGCCAGTACCGGTGGCTCCTGTTGCCAAGATAATTGAATCTTTAAAGAAACCACCACCGCACATTTCATCTAAGGTTTTGACACCAGAAGATACCCTAATATTAGAAGATCGTTGAGTTAAGCGCATTGCTCCCAGTGGGAAGATGTTAACTCCTTCGTTAGTAATCGTGAAGGGATATTCGCCTTTCATGTGAGTTGTCCCGCGCAATTTAAGAATTTCAATTGTGCGACGGCGACGTTCTCCTTCTAAAACGTTGCGAACAATTACTACATTATCAGAAACAAATTCTTCTACTCCAAAAGAGGCAACAGGACCATATTCTTCACTACGTTCAGTGGTAATTACAGTGGTGACATTCAGTAATTTCAGACGTGCTACCAGGCGAAAAATCTCGCGTCGCACTACTCCCATCGCTTCATACTGCTGAAATACTGCCGTTATTGAGTCGATTGAAACTCGTTTAGCTTTGTATTTACGGATGGCGTATTGCAAGCGTTCAATGAGTGCAGAAAGGTCAAAATTACCAACGATATCTTGACCTTCTGGATCGGGAGATGCATCAAGAATAAATAACTTGCCTTCTTCAATTAGGCGTGGCAAATTCCAACCAAAAACATGGGCATTTTTAATAATATCACTGGGTGATTCTTCAAAGGTAACAAATACTCCTGCTTCATCAAAGTAGGTGATACCGTTATAGAGAAACTGAAGAGAGAATAAAGTTTTGCCTGTGCCGGAGGTACCACTGATCAAGGTAGTTCTACCAATTGGTAAACCACCATGACTAATATCGTCAAACCCTTCGATCATCGTGCGAATTTTTTCTACACCCCTAATTATCGGTGTTTGCTTTGGTTCTACTTGCTCGTTTTCAATCATTGCTTGATAATCAATTGGTATTAAAACCTGTTTTTTTATTACTAAAGTTTGTACTCAATTTTTTATGATTAAAATCAGACTATTCAAAATCTTCTTCACTCAGTTCTTCATAGAGCAAATCTAATCCAATCAATACTCTTTCTCTATCTGAAAGATCCCCGATAATTTTGCGAACGGGTGGAGGCAAAATTTTAGATAATGTCGGCGTCGCCAATATTTTATCTTCTTCTGCCAGTTGCGGGCTTTTCAGGACATCGATCACTTTTAAAGCATAAACACCTTCAAACTCCTGTTCTAAAATATCCTTGAGTGTTTTTAATGCTCGGACTGAATTAGGTGTATTCCCTGCTACGTAAAGCTTGAGAACGTAGGTTTTTCTGGCTTTATTCATATACTTAATGGCTAGTCACGATCATAGAAATACAAGACCTTTCGCGCATTGGTAGTCACTAACAGCAGTAGCTTGTTCCCAGTTGAATATACATCGATAAATTTAATTATTTAGAAATCGAACTCCGATAGAGTTCGCACAGGTGAGCCAGGATATCTATTAACGTTAGACGGTAATCCAGTAACGTTTCATTGCTCCTTCCTTCTAATTTTAGCTGGTTAGAAAAATCTTCAATTACCTCCATGTGAATTTCGATTATTTGGGGCACAGGAATATTAGCATAAAATATAGTATTGATAAATTTATCAATTTTATCTTTGAGTGTTTTATCTGTGGTAAAATAATCTATAAGAATCAGGCTATAATCTAATTTAAGCTGTCTTAATAATCCTTGCCTTTCGGCTGGAGTCATCTCCTGTAAATGCTGTTGGCTTTTTTGCATCTGACTGGCAAACACATAGACGTATTTGCCAGTGTATGCCTTACTTGGACTTTGTTGCAGCCAATTTGGTAAATAGTTGATTTTTCCAGAGGTAGTTGCAGCAACAGGTAGGGATGAAAATTGGGCAATAGTTGCCTCAATCAATTTCCACACCCACGGGCTTAAAGCTTTTTGATTGGCTAAGTCAACTAAATTATTTAAACTTTTATTAACATCAGGTGGCAGAATCAATATCGGTAATAACATTTACTCTTGAATATATCTCCTCGATCGCCCTGACCAAGAAAGGTGGGCTGATAAGTTTGGCTAAGGCTTCTAGGGGAATACTGGGTGTACAGTAAACTGGTGATTCCACCCCCAAATAAGGCTCTGTGTTTGCAGATAATCATAGCCACTCAACAACAAGAGTGCAGCAACTCAGTAGTAGAACTTAGTAGGTCTTTGATGATGAGGGATCTGTCGACAGAGCAAGACACAGCAGCTAATTTATTATTTGCATATTTATGTATATAAATAGATAGATTTTTTTATTTTGCTCCTTGATAAGATACTTAAACGAACTTAAAGGATTGTCGCTTTCCAAATCATTATAATTCCTCAAGGTTCTAAAGCGAATCTTTGGGGCCATAATTGTTTTAGCCGTCGCTATCGATGAGGAGTTTAAATACCAGTAAGACACTGGGGAGGCTAGTTGCTAGAAATGAGAAACGTCGCCTCTTGGAAAAATGCACTCCTTTGCAAGCAAGTGTCCGTGAAGGGAAATCCCGTTGTTTTAATGGCGTTGAAATAACCAGAGTTGCTTATATGAGTCTTCTTAGAGGATATGACTTCAGGCGAAAAGACCATCAACAGTTGGCAGATGGAAATGCCGGAGGGTTCCACAGGAAGAATGACCCCCAAAGCCCTATGTTAATGCTAGATTACCCGCTTTATGACTTTCAGGCAACCGTACCTAGCTGCCCCCAAACAAGTTCTCTGGCAGTGGTGTTGGAGATTTTTGAGCAAGAGCAGTGCGATCGCTTGGTAGTAGTGAATCAACAGCAATGCCCGATCGGATTGCTGTATTCTGCCCGTTTAATCCCAAAATTATTAACACATAGTGACGATATAAATCTAAATTTACACCAATCACTCTCTACCTGGGGTCAAGGTCTAATTGAGCCAATACAGACAATATCAGCTTCTGAGCGGGTAGAGCAATTGAGCTTGCACTTGGGCGATCCACAAGCCGAAAAACACCAGAACTTAGATTGGGCGCTGATTGACTCTGATGGTCGATATTTGGGGCTGCTGGATAGTTCACGCCTGTTGCGATCGCTGGCTAAGGAACGGATGGCTGGGTTACAAAGTTCAGGCATCCAGAGGTCGTCTGCTGATGCTGGTGTGCAGACACCAAATGCATCCAAGTCATTGAAACACCAGCCACTGGTACACTTGCTGGAAAGACTGCCTTGGCCTTTAATGTTGCAAACGGGTACTGGCGAGGTGGTAGCACGAAATCCTGCCTGGTGGCAGCAATTAGGAACCTTAAAAGATCCAGAAGGAGTTAGGCAACAGGTGGAGGCAATACTTGTCCCTAACCTCTCCCAAAGACCAGAATATGCCACCCAACGAACAATCAAGGTTCATCCCAATGCTAGGGAGAATGAGCATGGTGGTGAAGAAGAACTGACTCAGCAAGAAGCATCAGGTGATGCTGTATACAGTCGCTGCTATTTGGATAGTCAGGTGGGTACTTGTACCTGCGTTGTGGAAGTGCAAAATGGTCAAGAGCGAATCTGGCAGTTTGCCAAGATTCCATTAGATAGTCCTGAGTTTAAAGTTATGGGTGCTGAAGAGGAGGTTGCACTCAGCGATGATTTGTGGTTGGTCTTAGCTACTGATGTCACTGAACAGCAGCAGCTTTGTAAAGAATTAGCAGCAAAGAATGCCGATTTAATTCAACTAAATCGGTTGAAAGACGAGTTTTTAGCTTGTATTAGTCATGAACTCAAAACTCCCTTAACTGCCGTTTTAGGCTTATCGCGCTTGCTGGTGGATCAGCAGTTGGGAGAACTTAACGAGCGTCAAGCCCGTTATGCGGGACTGATTCATCAAAGTGGACGCCACCTGATGAGTGTGGTTAATGACATTTTAGATTTGACCCGCATGGAGACGGGACAAATGGATTTGACACTGACGCCAGTAAAAATTAGTGCTGTGTGCGATCGCGCCCTATCGGAAGCCAGAGCTATCCACACTCAAACTACCAAAGCTACATCTGCCTCACCACCTCCAAATGCCCGTTCATCTGCTCCCCAATTCTGTCTTTCCATTGAACTAGGCTTAGATCAGATGGTGGCAGATGAGTTGCGCTTACGCCAGATGCTAGTACACCTACTTTCCAACGCCTTTAAATTCACCGAAATATCTGGTGAAATTGGGCTGCGGGTGAGTCGTTGGGAAGGATGGATTGCCTTTACAGTTTGGGATACAGGTATTGGCATTCCTGAACACCAGCAACACTTAATCTTTCAAAAATTCCAACAACTAGAAAATCCCCTTACCCGCCAATTTGAAGGCACTGGTTTGGGGCTGGTATTAACTCGCGCCTTGGCTCGTCTCCACGGAGGAGATGTCAGCTTCTTATCTCGTGAAGGGAAAGGTAGCCAGTTTACACTACTGCTGCCGCCCAGTCCCCCGAAAACAGGCTTTTCGGAACCAGATATGGGAATCGGAGAAGACGAAGAAACACGATACCAACCAACACGAGAAAACCCCACAGCAGCCCGTCAGCATGTTAGTACGCCCACACAGCATCATCCCGCTAGTTCGCAACGGTTGGTTTTGGTAGTCGAGGCAGTAGCCAGATATATTGAAGACTTGACCGAACAACTCAAAGGTTTAGGATATCGGGTAGTGATTGCGCGATCGGGGACAGAAGCAGTCGAAAAAGCTCGGCGCTTGCAACCAATAGCAATATTTTTGAATCCGTTACTACCCCTGTTATCAGGCTGGGATGTGCTGACTTTACTGAAATCTGACACCGCAACCCGTCATATATCTGTAATTGTGACGGCGACGGGAGCCGAGAAGGAGCAAGCATTTGCTAACCGAGCCGATGGTTTCTTAAGTTTGCCAGTAGAGCATCAGGTTTTAGCACCAGTTCTAGAAAAATTATGTACTGCACAAACAGTTCCGCAGCTAGGGTTAAACAACAGTGCAATTACCCCAACTAAAACCCCACTACGAATTCTCAGATTGGTGAATCCCCAGTTAGAATCGGTCAATCCGCACTCCTCACTTCGAGAACACCGGGTGATTGAAGTAGATGACCTAGATCAGGCAGAACTTCTGGCGCGGGTATGGCAGTTTGATGTTATTTTGCTAGATGTGGAAAGTACCACCGCCCAAATTTATTTGCAACAACTAATTGGGCATCCGCGTTTAGCGGCTATCCCACTGGTTACTTGCGATGTTGCAACTACCCTAATAGCTTCTAAAATACCAGGGCTATCTGTATTTCCTTACTTAACACCATTTGCTAAAGACAACAGCAGTCGCACCGAGAAAACAGATCCTTTACTATCAGTACTGCAAATTGCTTCTGGTATTTGCTGTCCTCCTAACATCTTGGTAGTAGATTTGACAATGCTGCGGGATTTTCCACAGGTAAGACGCAAGCAAGTTAAGGGTTATCGGACTGAAAAAAATTGCTCAATTAGTAGTGAAACTGCCGAACGGGGGTCTGAGTGGTTCCAAGCTTTAATTCAGTACCTCCAAACAGCAGGCTTCAAAGCGGCGATGAGTCCCTGTTGGGCAGAAGTATTACAACAAATTCGCCACGAAAGCGTTGACTTGCTGCTAATTTGTTTAGGAGAATCCGCTATCCACAAAGACGTGCTAAAAGCCCTAAAAACATTGGGAGATTCACCTTTAAAGTTACCACCAATTTTGGTACTGAATCAGCGATTAAATCGCCCAGAAAGCAGTTTCCAGTCTGGGGTAGCTTATAAGGAAATTGACAAGCAGAAGAAGAATGGTTTGGAATCGATAGAAACTGTTGTTGGTGCGATCGCTACTCAAATATTACCGCGCTCGATATCAATGGAAGACCTCTTAAACCAGATCAATCAAGCTTTAGCTGTCAATGGTTACAATAGCAAATGTTAATGGGGTCATTAGTCATTGGTCATTAGTTATTCTCAAAGGACAAATGACTAATGACTAATGACAATTTATGATATGTCTATTTTTTCATTTTTCTTTTTCTTAAAAGGAACTCGAACCAAGTTATAAGCACCCTTGGTCGATAAACTCTTGTAATCATCTGGCTGTAAGTCCATTTGCAAAAACTTTTTCTGTTCAGCCAACAGCAGCAGTGAGGGAGGTTGTAGTCCCTTGGCAGCCTGGTTTTGAATATGCTCTATCGCCTCTTGGGGAAATCTTAAGTAATTTACGTGAATGTGGCTGTAAAATACTACACTAGGCTTTTTGAAGCCAAGCATGATTAATTCTTCATTTGGTTGTTTTGCTTCTAGGATGATCGCAGACAATTCCCTTAAGGGTAATTGACGTTCTCGATCAATAAAGAATGAAGCAGGCGTTAAGACAAAAATTATAAACGCCACAAACCCGATTAAATTAATACTGATAATGTAGTTCCAGCGGCGACTCAGTAATAAACCTGCAACTAAAACAGCACAAACTAGCCAAATTATACCCGCTATTACTGGTAAACCAGATTGTTGAATTAGTTCGTGGAAGTTACTTATCGCTGGATCAGTACCTAATATATGGGTTATATTAAGCAGTGCTGTTGCCAAAAATGACAAGAACACTACATTCACCCAACCACTCCAGACGAGTGAGGACGGGATAGGAGGAGTGGGAGAAGAAGAAACAGAAATTGTTTGCTGTGTCTTTGAATCTGGGAAAAGGTCGCTCCACAAAAGGGCTACCAGGATTGCGGCGGCTGGCATTAAAGGCAATACATAGCTAGGGAGTTTGGTAACAGCAATGCTAAAAAAGCCAAAGACACTAGCAAACCAGAACCAGGCAAATAAACCAAATTGCTGAAAACGTTCAAGGGATCGCCAATGCGATCGCTGCCAAAACTTTAATTTGACTATAGAGGCTGGTAAATACACTGAGTAGGGCGCAAAACCCAGTAGCACCACTAAAAAGTAAAAATACCAAGGTGCTGAGTGACCATTAACTACTTCTGTAAAGCGTTCCAGGTTGTGATAACCAAAAAAGGCATTAATATAATTCCAGCCATTGCGCCAAATTACTAAAGCATACCAAGGCACTGACAAAACTAGAATTATCAGTATACCTACGAAGAGGCGCATTTCCCGCAACACCTCTCGCACCTTTCCCACGTAAAGCAAAAAGGCGGCAATAATTAACCCTGGTAAGACAATTCCCACTGGCCCTTTAGTCAAAATTGCGCCAGCAATCAGCACATAAAAAGCTAAGTACCACTTATTCGGGAATAGGGCATGAGGCATGGGGGATTGGGCATTGGTTATTAATTCTGCTCCCCTGCCCCTCTGCTCCCCTGCTCCCTCTGCTCCCTGCTCCCTACTCCCTTCCTTCCCTGCGTACCCTAGAAAAAAACATAATAAGCCTGATGCCATACATCCGGTAAGTAGCATATCAGAGACACCCGTTCTCGCCCAAATAATGGTTTCAGGATTGAGTGCCATAAGGGCTGCTGCTATAAAAGATATTAAGTAGCGGCGAGTAGGACGTGAAACTTGCTCTAATTCGTCTTGTTTAGCCAGATACCACTGGATGGTGTAAAAACCGAAACAAACCAAACCGAAGGCTGCGATCGCGGAAGGAAGGCGTACTGCCCACTCATTCACCCCAATCACGTAATATGCGATCGCCTGACACCAGTAAATTAAAGCAGGTTTATCGAAACGAGTCTCACCATCGAAAAATGGGGTTATCCAATCACCTGTGACTAACATCTGGCGGGAAGCTTCGGCAAACAGCGGTTCTGTCTCATCAATCAAGCCAATGTTGCCCAAATTCCACCCAAAAGCTACCCAGCAAATCAATATCAACCACAAAATTGATACAGTTACACTCAGGGCTGGATTTTTTGCTATTTTGTTGAACCACTGATCAACAGTGCGCTTAACACTCAATTTCATTCTCATTTAGTCAATAGTCAACAATCACTAATCAATAGTCGTTGGTTATCTATCTTTTGTTCTTCGGAGTTGTCAATTCAACAATTTTCCTCTACTCATTACTCAACACTTTACCAACTGTAGGGTAGGCATGTAAAAATAAACGTTTGAGCGAAGGGTAAACAATGCTCACCCTACAAAAATTGCTTCCGTACTTAATACTCAGCACTATTTATTGAGTCAGCACTAGTTGCCATTCTCTGTTTTGGGAATTCCACTTAGGTAATTGAGTTTCGCCGACAACATAGGGGCCCCAGTAACGACGGGAACCATCTTGTGCAAAAGCAACTAAAATATCTCCCTTCTCCAGCTTTAAATTATTCTGAGGTAAGGATAGAATCATTCCCTTATCACTACCTTCTTGAGGAGCAAAATCCCAATGTGCCGGTACATCATAGTTAGTCTTTTTAGTACCAGAGCCTTTTGCTACCGACTGTCGTGCCAGTAGAGCCAGCCGCACAGGCTGATTTGTTTGATTGCTCATTCGCAAAGTCCCTTGATTGTTG
The DNA here is from genome assembly GCF_017114945.1 of Nostoc sp. JL34. Taxonomy (GTDB): domain Bacteria; phylum Cyanobacteriota; class Cyanobacteriia; order Cyanobacteriales; family Nostocaceae; genus Nostoc. The sequence continues at coordinate 50,791 of NZ_JABXKQ010000183.1, read as the reverse complement.
GCTTTGCTTGCTGATTTATCACGATCTGCCAAGACAGGATAAGTATTCTCTTTACTGCTATGTTCTACTTGATTGGTTGGGGTAGCTGCTGGAGTAGATAGACTAGCGGAAATACCTTTTTCAGGTAAAACAGGTGTAGATGAACTTGTTTCCCACTGGGTAGTTTCAGTTGGTACTTGTGAAGATGTATCTGGGTTTGTGGACTCAAAGGATACGCTCACTCCAAAGCATCCCACCAAAGCAACAAGCAGTCCCAAGCAAGAAGCTGTAACACCGACGTTACGATACACTGAAGATTTCATATTGATAGTTATTAGAAATAAATATTTTGTCTAGGCTTGACCAAATAGTAGCCTATTATCCCAAAAGGCAATCGTACAAATTAGCCTAATATAGGCTTTCCTAAAATTAGGGACACGAATGTATTATAAATATCATTTTGATGAGAAAATATTTGGAGGAAATAATTTCTTTGATGTTTGTTCAGGAAGGGATACAGACACCCATTGCTTCGGATTTTAACCGTAGGCTTGGATAAAAACAAGAAAATTTGATACCGAGCCAACCAGTTCATTTGTATAAAAAAATAAAAGTTTTCTGAAACCGCTAGCGGCCTCAACAAGGCGTCCTTTGCCAAACCTCAGATAAATCTAAGTGGTATATTTTATCTTCTGCTATGAAAAGCCATCTTTTAAGAGGATGTTTGGAAAGTGTCTGGTGATATGGCAAGTGATTGCAGATCATCCTAAATTAACGCCAGTTCCTTCTCCTGTTGGGAGACGATAGGCGGAGCTTGCTTCCCCATAGGCATACAAGCCAGGAAACCGCTTAAAGTACTAAATCCCTGAAAAAGGAGAAATTGAATGATTTTCCCCCTTCTTAAGGCTTACTTGTGGGGATCAAACTAAATATTTATACTTTTCAAACATCCTCTAAGAAACTGTACTTCTCTGAAGATGATAAGATGGGCAAATTTGAATAAACACTGGAAGCCAGTAGATATTTATAATATTAACAAACAAGTTGATGCTAAAACCAATATCCTCCTTAAGATATATGTATTTCAAGATATCTTGACTTTTCCACAGAAGTCCCTTTGATGCAAAATACTCGTCTCAATAACTTGTTCGATGCCATTGCTACACGTTTAGGGCAATGGTTTTTAAATCCTTGGCGGCGGCTATCGTTGCTGATAATTAGTTTTTTGTTCGGTTTTTTTCTAGGAAACGCAGTTTCCACGACGGCTGGACAACAGGCACAATTAGACATTGTGGTAGCTGGTTTTTTAGTCCTGTTGACGGAAATTACTAGCAGGATATTTTATAGTCGCAGCTTTTTGTCAAGGCGATCGCTTTTGATAGACTCACTCAATCTCCTAAAAGTTGGTTTCACCTACAGCCTGTTTCTCGAAGCCTTTAAGCTGGGATCGTAGGGAGATGGGGAATTTATGAATTTGTGGCTGGATGAAATTTTGGCAACGGATGCGGTGGGGGAAACTTGGCAGCAGCAAGCTAGAGTTGCTGCGCTGGCAGATAAGTTAAGGGCAAAAGCTTTTGGGATCACACCAGAAAATGTTGATGAAGTGATAGAAAGGCGATCGCATTTACTAAAATCTGTCTTCCCAGCTTTTAGTCAATTCTGCCAAACTACCATCCAAATCGAACCCAAGGAAATGTTACAAGTTTTGTGGGACTTGTGGCTGCCTTTGGGGATCAAATTAGCATCGCAGCGCCAACAGTTGGAACGCCCTCTGATTCAAGGAATATTGGGAGGACAAGGCACTGGTAAAACCACAATGTCTAAGGTTCTCAGCTTGATTCTCGATCAGTTGGGATACCAGACTGTGAGTTTGTCTTTGGATGACTTATATAAAACTTACAGCGATCGCTTACTCCTAACACAGCAAGATCCCCGCTTGATTTGGCGCGGGCCACCAGGAACCCACGATATCGATTTAGGCTTAAATGTACTAGATCAAATCCGTCAGTTCCAAAGTCCAGTGATGCTTCCCCGCTTTGATAAATCTGCTTATGGAGGTGCTGGCGATCGCACTACCCCAGAAACCGTCACAAACATAGATATTGTACTATTTGAAGGTTGGTTTGTGGGTGTGCGACCAATCGACCCAGATTTATTTGATACCGCACCACCGCCAATTGTCACAGATGAAGATAGAGCATTTGCCCGCGATCTGAATCTTCGCCTCCACGGTTACCTACCACTGTGGGAGCGATTGGACAGCTTAATTGTGCTGTATCCCACCGATTACCGCTGTTCTTTGGAGTGGCGTAAACAGGCAGAACAGCAAATGATTGCTGCGGGAAAGTCGGGGATGAGCAATTCAGAGATAGAGCAATTTGTCAATTATTTTTGGCGATCGCTTCACCCGCAATTATTCATCAAACCGTTGGTAAAAGATGCAACAGCGGTTGATTTAGTGATTGAGATTCATACGGATCATAGCTTTGGTGAAGTGTATTGCGATCGGGCTTAGGGCGTTAGTTTTCAAGCAAATCTATTGGGACAACAGACAGCCAATCGCATACTCAAAGAAAAAATTGAGAGCCGGCAACAAAAACCACGGATCTTACTGTTTTTTTAGAATGTTTAAAAAGTCAACAAAAAGGTAGAGTTTTAGAGGATGTTTGAAAAGTCAATTTGACAGCCAAATATTGACAAAGTGACCATCCAAAAATGGAATTACGTTATATTTTTGACTATAGTTAAAAACAGGTAAACATTAACACTTATCATATTCAATAACGATTTTAACCGACAAAAATGAAACGTTCAAATCGCCTTGCTTGGATGGGAGCGATCGCACTCGCTGCGATCGTTTTACTTAGTTTGTTCGCGGCTCCCAATAATACTAAAATTAACACTGGTTCTACTTATAACCGCGCTCCTGATGGCTATGGTGCTTGGTATGCTTTTATGCAACAGCAGGGAACTTCTATCAAGCGCTGGCAAAAGCCTTTGAGTGATATTCAGCCAGAAAACAGCCCAGTTACCTTGCTACAAGTAGGGGGCTATCCAAGGGAGACGATACTGGATAGTCAAGAGCGGGAATGGGTAGAGAAAGGGAATACTTTGGTAATTTTGGGTGCGAAGGCGCGGGTTACAGAAGCGGAGTTTAGCACTATGCAGAAATCTCCTCAAGGTGATATTAAAATTGATACACGTAGACGATATAAAAAAGCTAACTCCCAGCAAGTTGATTTAGGCGATCGCTTTGGTGCTGTTGTCTGGAAAGAAAATTACAAACAAGGAAAGGTGATTTTTTCTACCACTCCTTATTTAGCTGCCAACGCTTACCAAGATAATTTAAGTAATTTCCAGTATCTAGCCAGTTTAATAACTGAAAAAAGTAACACAGTCTTTGTCGATGAATACATTCATGGCTATAAAGATGCCGATGTCAGAAAGAAAGAAAATGAAGGAGATTTATCTAGTTTTTTTGCTAAAACTCCTTTACTTCCAATATTGGTGCAGGTAGGTATTCTGCTATTAGTGCTAGTTTGGGCGCAGAATCGCCGCTTTGGGAAGCCAGTAGCTTTAGATACACCAGTTGTAGATAATAGCTCGGCATACATCCAAGCTTTAGCCGGAGTCTTGCAGAAAGCTGATACCAGCGACTTTGTTGTAGAGATGGTGGGTAAACAAGAACAACTACAACTCCAAAAAGCCTTGGGATTAGGGCAAGTACTTTTAGAACGTGAAGCCTTGATCAATTTTTGGATAGAAAAAACAGGCGCAAGTGCAGCAGAACTAGATGCAGTTTTAAAGCTACAATCTCGCAAACAACCCATCAGTGAACGAGACCTGTTAAGCTGGTTGGGGAAATGGCGAAGCATTAGGGAAATTAAAAATTAAAAATTAATTTTTGGGAACTGTACATAACATTTCTGCGCCTGGGTACTTCTGCATAAATGATTTATAAACAAAAATATGAGCGAAACCCATCCTATCTTAATTCGCCTTGGTCAAGGTCTTAATCAAGTAATTGTCGGACAATCTAACCTAATACAGCAACTCTTAGTAGCACTGCTAGCGGGTGGACATGTAATTTTGGAAGGAGTACCGGGAACTGGTAAAACCCTGCTAGTAAAAGTGTTGGCGCAGTTAATCCAAGGGGAGTTTCGCCGGATTCAACTAACACCAGATGTTTTACCTTCAGATATTACTGGGACAAATATTTTTGACTTGAATAGTCGCAATTTTACTTTGAAAAAAGGGCCAATATTTACCGAAGTGCTGCTAGCAGACGAAATCAACCGTACTCCTCCCAAAACACAAGCAGCGCTATTAGAAGCGATGGAAGAGATGCAGGTAACTCTGGATGGTGAAAGTTTGCTCTTACCAGATTTATTTTGGGTGATTGCAACCCAAAATCCCTTGGAATTTGAAGGGACTTATCCCTTACCAGAGGCGCAGTTAGACAGATTTTTATTTAAGCTGGTGGTAGATTATCCCGATCAAGCTGCTGAAAAGCAAATGTTGCTCAATCGTCAGGCGGGTTTTGCAGCACGGCGTTTGGATATTAGCCGTTTGAAACCAATTGCAACAGTAGCCGATATTTTGCAAGCCCGACAAGCAGTCAAAGAAGTTAAAGTATCAGAAGCGATCGTTGATTATTTGTTGGCGTTGGTGAGAACATCGCGTCAATATCCTGATTTAACTTTGGGCGCATCGCCTCGCGCCGCCGGTGCTTGGTTGCAGACATCTCAAGCCCTAGCGTGGTTAGCTGGAAGGGATTTTGTAACGCCAGATGATGTTAAAGCAGTTGCATCGCCGTTGCTACGTCATCGCCTGATCTTGAAACCAGAAGCGATGCTGGATGGTTTACAAATGGATGCGGTAATTGCGTCGGTAATTAATCAAGTACCAGTTCCAAGGTAAAAAAATTATTTGTAAAGCTATAGAAGTATTTGGGTAAAACGAGCAGGTATGGTGCTACGTTGGTTGGTAATGTTACAAATATGACACCAAAAAGCGCATAAGTTATGCTTTACGGCGTGATATCATGTCCGCCTAATTAGTTATAATTCCCGCATCTGTGCAAAAACCAGGAAACCCTCTTTCCCCCTGCCCCCTGCCCCCTGCTCCCCTGCCATCTTAATGATAAGTCTTGAACCGGACACGATATGAGTGTTCGGTATCAGCCCCAGCCCAAAGCTTCACTAATTTGCGCTGCTAATTTCAAAGGACGGAAAGGCTTGGCAAAGACAGCAGCTACATCTAAGCCAGTAAAGCTCTCTTGATCTGACTCTTGGACTTTGGCAGTTAGTAAAATTACTGGAATTGATTTAGTGACGGGGTTAGCCTTCAGTTGTTGCAGGGTGGCACGCCCATCCATATCAGGCATCATCATATCTAGTAAAATGACATCAAGTTTAGAGTTGGCAGCTATATTCAACGCTTCCCGACCAGAACAAGCAGTCAACACGTTCCAACCAGCACCCATTTCTAATCCCAATTTTGCGATCGCTTGCACATCTTCTTCATCATCAACAATCAAGATATTTCTGCTCATTGTGTCACTCTCGCATGATATGTGATGCTGATTAGCTTGATTCGTCTTCAGCTATTCTAGAATGCAATCGGGGAGAAGTGGGGGAGAATGAACTAGTTAAAAACTACTATTGAGAAGCTGGTAAAGGTAACAGGACATAAAAGGTGCTACCTTTGCCTAAAATACTCTGAACCCAGATTTTCCCATCATGTTGCTGTATAATGTCTCGGCAAATAGCAAGTCCTAAACCTGTTCCTCCTTTGTTGCGGGAGTCAGATGCATCCACCTGTTGAAAGCGCTCGAAAATTATTTGTAATTTATCTTCAGGAATTCCTCGCCCTTCATCTTGGATAGTAATCAGAAGGTGGTTGGATGATGAAGGCTGATTTTCTTCAGACTCAACGCCTTTGGATTCTGAGAGAATGGCACTTATCCACACGCTATCACCTGGTTCAGAAAACTTAATCGCGTTGCTCAGTAAATTAGTCAGGGTTTGCAGGAGGCGATCGGAATCTGCCCAAAGTTCAACTGACACAGGATTTATAATCAGTCCGACTTGTAATTTATCTGCCATTGCTTGCATCGCTTCTGTTGCCGTAATTAGCAAGTCTGCGGCGTTACACTTGGCCTTGCGCGTGAAGATTTTGCCCGATTTCATCCGCTCTAAATCGAGAATATCGTTCACCAAACGAATTAGGCGTTCAGTATTAGTGGTGGCAATGCTCAGGACTTTTTGTCCCTGTTGATTTAGAGTTCCTAGTTGTCCTGAACCCAATAAATCTAATGCTCCCATTGTGGAAGTTAAAGGTGTACGCAATTCATGACTGACTAAAGAGATAAATTCGTTTTCTAAGCGTTTGCGTTCGGTGATGTCATTGGCAATTAATAAAGCACACGGCACTCCAGCTAAGTCAAGCAATTCCAGAGATATCAGTATGGTTTTGAATTCTCCAGACTTAGTTGAAAATTCAAATTCTAGATTGTAAAGTGATCCAGTTTCCGGCAAAAGTTGAATTGTTTGGGCGATCGCAACTGTGTTTTTACCCAAATTAAGTTCAGCAGCAGTATCACCAATTACTTCTTCTAGACAATAGCCGCTCATCTTCAAGAAACTGGGATTAACATCTATAAAACGAGCTTCCGAAACTGTAGCGATCGCGATCGGATTGGGACTAGAACGAAAAACTTTAGCAAACTTCTCTTCTGCTTTGGTGCGCTCGTGAATTTCCTGCTGCAACCGCTCATTTTGAGCTTGCAGTTGTTGTTGCAGCTTCCAAATCGTCAAGTGATTTTCAATTCGTGCTAAAACCTCTTCGAGTTGAAAAGGCTTAGTGATATAGTCCACGCCACCAACTGCAAAGGCTTTCACCTTATCCAGCACATCACCCAAAGCGCTGATAAAAATTACCGGAATTTCGCGGGTGCGATCGTTTGCTTTCAGGTGTTGACAGACTTCATAGCCATTCATTTCAGGCATATTCACATCCAGCAAAATCAAGTCGGGGGGAACTGCATTTGCTCCTCGTAACCCCGTAGAACCTTTAGTTACACTGCGAACTTTATATCCCTGTTCTGTCAGCATGGCAGATAGGAGGTTCAGATTTTCTGGCGTGTCATCAATCACCAAGATGTCTGCTTTGGGAAAGTTGAGTGACTCTTTAGGCATAGCAATATCAACTTTAGCCAGAATAGGCTACTAATTCTTTCTAGAAATTTTAACCTTAGTTCAATGTCTTAATAATCAGTTACAAAAAAATATCAATCACCCATTTATCTCCCCTAGTTCTCCCCGATTAATTTCTAATCTTAAAAACATCAAATCAAGTTTGTAGAACACACTTCCCAAATTACATAACAAGGAGTAACTTATATGCAAAGTTCAACCATGCGTAAACCAACTATTATTGCACCAGGAGAAGGTAATAAATTCTCAGTTCTTGGTTCACAGTTCACAACAAAAGTAACCGGAGAAGAGACAAATCAAGCTTGGACAATTTATGAAATTACAGATACAACAGAAAATGGGCCGCCACTGCACACTCACCCTTGGGAAGAGGCATTTTATATTCTAGAAGGTGAACTAGATATCCAAGTTGGGACAGAAACAATTTTGGCATCAGCAGGCTTTTTCGTTAACATTCCTCACAATGCGCCACATGCCTTCAAAATTCGTTCTGCTACTGCTAAATTTCTGGTTTTAATTTCACCGAAAGGCGCGAAAAACTTTTATGAAGAAATGGGTCAAGTAGCAGATACTTCATCGCTAAATCTGGAAAAAGTGCAGCCTGTTTTTAACAAATATGGATTGCAGTTTATTGCATGAAGTTTTCGTTTTGACGCAGCGGACAACTGTGCGCCCCGACTGGGAACAGCTATATATAAACACGCAGACTTCACGTTGTAAATCTCTTTCTACAGAAATCATATGTACTCAATGACACACAAGCAACTTTATTCCATGCCAAAAGCTGCACGCCTTTTCGCTTCTAGTGCCCTGAGTTTGGGCCTAACTGCTAGCCTTGTTTTTTACCCAAACGCGAGTCAGGCGGGTAAAAACGACACTGGGGTGCCTGCTGAACTCCAGGGTGAGTGGCGGTATGGTCGAATCTCGTCCATCCAATACCAAGACAGCTACACAGGACAGCCAGCAGCCCCGAACGGTTCTAGCGATCAATTCCAACTCGCATCTAACGGAGACTACAAGCGAAATCGGCTACTTCAAATCACCACCTACAACTGTGCGTCTAACCTGTTCATAGAGGAAAAAGGCAAAGTCAAAATTGAGGCTCAACGCCTTACTTTTCAACCCAGTGACAGCATATCTAAAGGGCAAATCTGCAATAGTGGGCGCAGCTACTCCAGCCGCAATACAGCAAAGCCTGAGACTTACCAGTGGTCGATTGAGACGAATGAATATGGGCAGCAAGTTCTAGTACTTGAGACTGCTGATGGTCAAGGTCGATCTCATTACGGGCGACCTCAATAAGGTTATAAGCATTTAAGTTGCATAGAACCTAATACGCTTGGTTTACTGATTAGCATTTTTTCTCTCTCCTACCTCCCCTAGTTCTCCCCGATTGTTTTCTAATCTATAAAATATCGAACTGAGGTTATTCCATGATTCACCATATTTCAATTGCTGTTAGAAATCCCAGCCATGTTGCCCAAGTTCTTGGAGAAATTTTAAAAGCGCAAGCTGTTCCCTTTCCTCCTAACCCAGGCAGTTATATGGTTATACCTTTTGATGAATACGGTACAGCCATTGAACTTTATCCTTTGGGTTCTCAAATAGAACCTGGTGAAGGTGATGAAGAATGCGTATTTGTGCATACTGCTATTACTTCCAGGTATACAGATATTCATGCAGCTATCTCTGTACCCATTAGTCAGAAAGAAATTGAACAAATCGGTATTCGTGAAGGTTGGCGTGTAGTGCGCTGTAACCGCGATTCTTTCTTTGATGTGATTGAGTTCTGGGTGGAAAACAGATTAATGATTGAATTGCTAACACCAGAAATGGCATCTCAATATTTGAAATTTGCCACCCAGCAAGAAAATCTGAAATATTTTTTGGCAGAACCAGCTTTAGCAACAACTTGATGAACATCTATAGCAATCCTATTGGATTTGTGAGAATTGCCAGTCGCAGATTCCCGATTTCATTGAGAAGTCGGGGATCTCGTTGATCGCAGCTTGGCACACAGTCATGCCAACTTGTACTGCACCGATGCCATTGATAAACAGTTTTCACTGATTCGTTAGTTTCGCCTTTGCTACAACTGTGCTGATAGTCAAAGAAGAAATTGCCAGCGTTAAAGTGACAAAAGTCAAGAATTTAGTTTTGCTATTCATGATTGTGCATTTTCCTCAGTTAGATCGATAATTTCATCGAAGCAGAAGCTGCGGACTAAGTTTGCCAATTTTTCTACCAAAGCAGAATGAGTTTGTGGAATTTGCTCAATTAATTGGAAAATCCTTTCAGCATCGACTTCAATGGCTGCCTGATTAAGTTCTATTATCCATTGGGCAGGCATAACGGTAATTGCAGAGCGAAGATCCAAGATGGAAGATTGAATATTGTTTAGGTTGTTGTCTGTTGCATCTTCACTGCTTTCTTCTGCACAGATATAACGCACCTGCAAATATTCAGCGATTTTTTCAAAAATCACTTGCTCTCGGAATGGCTTACGAACTAAGTCGTCGCAACCTGCGGCTAAGATACTTGCTTGTTGTTCTTCAAAAGCACTGGCAGTTAGGGCAATAATTACGGTGCGAAGATTTGTAGTTATATTTTTTTCCTTGGCTCTAATCTCTTTAGTTGCATCGTAGCCGTTCATGACAGGCATCCGCATATCCATCCAAATTAGGTGGGGTTGCCAAGTTTGCCAAATAGCGATCGCTTCTTGTCCATTAGTTGCAGCCTCGATTTCAAAACCAATGCTACCAAGAAGTTGCACAATCAGATCGCGGTTTTCTTTGCGGTCATCCACTACGAGAATCCGGTAAGCAGGTTGGTTTGCTGCCAGCTTGAGTACGCGTCCCTTATTCAATTTTGGTGCAGCTTTCAAAGCTGCGGCTAAATTCACTTGGATGTCAAAACTAAAAGTAGATCCTTGCCCACGGCTACTCGTCAAGTAAATATCACCCCCCAGCAACCGCACAAATTGACGGCTGATAGTCAATCCTAGTCCAGTTCCCTCCTTGGTTTGAATACCACTTGTTGTCTGCACAAAAGGCTGAAATAGGTTATCCATTTCTTCTGGTGCTATTCCCCGTCCAGTGTCTTGGATTTCAAAGATTAGGGATTGGGGACTGGGGATTGGGGACTGGGGATTAGGGATTGGGGACTGGGGATTAGTTATTCCTCTGGTTACCTTATCACTTTGTCCATTTATCTCCTTATTCCCAGTCCCCAGTCCCCAGTCCCTAGCCCCTAACCTCACCCGCAACGTTACTCCCCCAGTCTGAGTGAACTTGACGGCGTTACCCAAGAGGTTTATCAGAACTTGGCGGAGTTTACCTTCATCTGTCTGGATATAACGGGGGAGATTGGGAGCCATTTCAAATTTGAGAAACAATTGCTTTGCCTGTGTCCGCACTTTGAACATTTCTTGTAGTGTTTGCAACAGCAGATAAAGGTCAAAGTCTTCAGGGTTGAAAATGATTTGTCCAGCTTCAATTTTGGACATTTCTAGGACATCATTAATTAGGTTGAGTAAGTGTTCTCCACTGCGGTTAATGGTAGCTAAAGATTCACGCTGGTTTGAGTTGAGGCCAGTGTCTCGCTCCATTAATTGGGAAAAACCCAGAATCGCATTTAAAGGGGTGCGGAGTTCGTGACTCATGTTTGCCAAAAAAGCACTTTTGGCTCGGTTGGCAGTTTCAGCGGCTTCTTTGGCAATTCTCAGCGCTTCTTCTGCTTGATGTCTAGCTCGACCGATCGCAATTATTTCACCTACCAGTTTTAATAGATTAATATCTTCTTGGTTCCAGGTTTTCAAGGAGTGAATCATCGCTGTACCAACAAACCCAACCACTTTGCCAGTATGAAGCATGGGCACAGCTAGTATAGATTGAAACGACATACTTTCAAAAAGCTTTCGCTCAGGTAGATGAGGCAGTAAATCTTCCACACAAGAGATTTGTCGATGCCTACCACGGAGAATCGGCTCGTAGAAATAGGGGAAAACTTCCACAGGCGAACCTTTGGCAACTTCAATCAATGGTGCAACATCTTCGCCACACCATTCATGGATGAGGTGGAATTCACGTTTATCTTGGGAGCATTCAAAGATGCAACTGTGTTCAGCATCAATAAATTGAGCGATCGCTTGCAGTGTAAAATTAATTGCTGTTGCTAAATCTTGGTCAATAAATTGGCGAGAAATGCTGCTGAGTAAAGTTTCTGCTTGAGTTCGACGTTGCAAAGCTGACTCTGCTTGTTTGCGATCGCTAATATCACGAGCTACGCCGACAATCTGAAAATTACCTTGGGCATCTTGTGTGCGGACTGCATTAGAAGTTAGCCAAACCCAGCCCTGACTGCGATGTTTAGCGCGGTATTCAGTACCCGAAATTCCCTCACCTGTTGCCAGAATAGTTTGGGCGACTTCTAGACATTTTGGCACGTCATCAGGATGAGTAAAAAATGCCAAGGAATTACCCTCCATTTCGCTGGGAGCAAATCCGGTAGTATTCAAAATATTAGGAGAAATATAGTTGAAAACCCCATCGGCATTGATAACAAACAGCACATCATTCACCTTTTCGACAATAGTGCGAAACTTTAACTCACTTTGTTGTAGGGCTGCTTCTGCTTGTAGACGTTCTAATTCGGCACCGGCACGGCCAGCAAAAATTTTAACAATCAGTTCCCGTCCCGGATCGGGCTTCATTGGTTTGACATCTATCACTGCTAAATGTCCGATGATTTCGCCGGATGAACAGGTTAGAGGAACACCAAAAAAACTCTCGGCATTCATCCTCACTAAATCTACATCTTCCGGGAAAGTGGCTTGCACTCCTTGAGGGTAGTGACACATATTACCTCGCAAGGTATGTTCACAAGGAGTACCGTGCAAATCATATTCCAAGTTCTCGTTAATAGCCCCGCAAGACCAAAATGCCAAAGTGCGGACTCTCGTTTTTGGCTCATCATCAAACTCAGTCACTAAGGCATATTGAACTTGTAATACTTCGGCAAGGTAACGAACGCAGGAATTAAAAAATTCATTACCTGTTTTCGCTGCTGTACCCTCAACAATTAAACGTAAAGCTTGTTCTTGCTGTTTGCGATCGCTAATATCTGTAAAAACAGAATCCAAACAGGATTCTTCGGCGTTGAGACGAAGTGACAACAGTACCCAAACAACAGATCCATCCAAGCGTCGCAGTGCTATTTCAAAATTGCGAACTTCACCATCTTTTTCTAACTCTGCTAACATCTGCACGCGATCCTCTGGATTGACATATAAATCAGTTGTGAAATACTTGCCAATTAAGCCAGCAGCAGAGGTAAAACCTAATATCTCGGCACCACGTTGATTAGCATCGATAATCAATCCATCTTTTTGGCAGGTGCGAAAAATCCCCACTTGGGAATTTTCAAAGATATTACGGTATTTCATTTCACTACGACGCAAGGCTTCTTCTGCTTGCTTGCGTTCTGTGATGTCGCGTCCCACACCGGCGATCGCAATTTCACCACTGGAAGTGTTGATTGTGGAAGTGTTAAAGTTGAACCATCGCCAGCTACCATCTTTGTGTCGCAATCGCACTTCAATATCAGTCAGCTTTTCGCCAGTTATCGCCCTTTGTAAGGCAGTGGCGCTAATTGCTAAGTCTTCAGGTTTGGTAAACTCCACCACAGAATGACCTTCGATTTCCTCTAGGCTGTAGCCCATAAGTGCAGTCACATTCGGCGAGTGATAAGTAAAAATTCCTTCTGGCGAGAGGACAAATATCAGATCGTTGGCATTTTCGATGATGCTGCGGAATTTTAACTCACTTTCCTGGAGGGCTGCTTGGGCGCGTTTGCGTTCTGTGGCATCAGTGCCTACTGAAAGAATTTCGATTAAGTTTCCTTGGGCATCTAAAATGGGTTTATTAGCCCAGACTATCCAGACGCGATCGCCATTTTTACATAAGTTCTCGTTTTCGTTAAATAGATAGTTTTCTGGGTGCTGACAAATATCAACCATTAATATCTGCAAATCGCGTCCAGAAGTTTCCGTTTCTGGAACAATTGTGCCGATAACATTGCTTCCTGTGATCTCATCTAAATCGAAGCCAAAAAGCCTTTGACCATAGTCATTTAAAAATATAATGTCACCGTTACCATCCCAACGCAGAATGATACAATTAGCTGTTTGCACCAAATCGCGGTATTGTGCTTCGCTTTGGCGTAAGGCTTCCTCGGTGCGTTTGCGAGCCGTAATATCCCGCACTATTGCTAAGATGTGTCGCTTGCCATTGTAAATGCAAGTCGTTCCTTTGACTTCTACATCTATTAAAGTGCCATCTTTGCAGATATCAACTGCTTGTCCATAAAATTGCTCACCAAATCGGGTTTTATTTATAAATTCTAGAAAAACAGAATGTGAGTTTGGGTGAATATAAACAGATGGATGTAAAGTGATAAATTCTTCATAAGAGTAACCGTGCATTTGACAAGCCGCGGGATTAACTTCGGCGACTTTTTCAGTCTCTATCTCAGTAATAAATAGTCCATCATTGATTGCTTCAAAAATACTGCGGTATTGTAATTCACTTTGTCGCAGTGCTGCTTCTGCCCTTTGGCGTTGGGTGATGTCGCGGAAGCTCCACACTCTACCAATAATCTGTTCGCCGATGCGCTGAGGACAGGAGTAGCGTTCAAATACTCTGCCATCTGCCAATTCTAACCAGTCGTAACTAACTAATTCCGGCTGTGAATATAATTCTCGGACTCGTTCCAAAAAACTATTAGGGTCTTTTAGCTGGTTTGCCAGATATGCTAGTCGCTGAGGATGATCTGGTTCCGTCAAAAGTTCTGGTGGAATTGACCACATTTCTAAGAACTTTTGATTGTAACTAGTGATATTACTTGAGCTATCGACTACTAATATACCATCTTGAATCGATTCAAAGATAGCGTTTAACACAGACAAAGAATTTTCTAAAGCTATCTGGACTTGTTGGCGTTCGTGCAGTGCGGCTTGCCGTTCGCTAAGATCCCGCCCTAAAACCACCAGAGCTTTGCGTCTACCATCCTCGTGAAACAAGGGAGCTTTAATCATATCTAAACTGCTCACTGTTCCATCAGGGCGAGGAACAGCTTCTTCTACCCGATGCACACATCCCAATTGCCAAGCTTGTTCATCTGTTTTGTCGCAGTTGAGCAAAGCATCGTGATAAAAATTGCTAAATTCGGCTAGTTCTGAGTCTGTTTTGCCTTGATAATCAACGCCTTGTAGCTCTAAAAATTCTAGGTTAGCCTGGTTTGACAGCAACCATTTTCCCTCGCCGTCTTTTAAACAGATAATATCTGGTGTTGCGTTAATTAATGTCTGCAACCGCTCCTCAATCTCTTGCAAGGATTCTTGAGTGCGTTGAGTCTGTGTGATATCCCGAATCACGAGTATGGCACATTGCTCGTCAGTCAATCCGGTACAGCTACCAGAGATTTGTAGTGTTATTTGCTCATCTTGCTGCAACTGATAATTTGTTGTTTCATACTCTCCATTGAGTATTTGCACATCAGGATAGCAAGACAAAGCAACTGGTTGTCCTACTTGTGTTAGAGGTAGTAAGTCAGTTAACTTCGTACCGCAGACAGTGCTGTGAGGTTGGTTGACGAGAGACTCAAAGCGAGAATTGCACCATTGAATGAGTCGGTCTTCTCCTACCCAAACTACAGCATCAGCGATCGCACCCAGTGTTACTTCCATCTTGTTCATGGTGGCTTGCAATTGCTTTACCTGCTCTAGCTGTTGTATCCTCATCAGCGACTCCTGTTAAATAACTCGTAATGACGCTCCTGCGGACGCTTGAGTACTCGCTACCGCTTCGCTAAGTAATTAGTAATTCGTAATTATTATGAATTAAGTGCTGTACAAATTAATAATCATGTGCTAGTGATGGTACTAAGAAATCTGTATAGTGATTGTATCGTTAGTCCCTGACTGGAATATTCAACTACAGCAAAACTACATATTATCTTCAAAATTTTACAAAAATGCGTAAGCGTAGCCAGCAGTAAACATCGCTGAAATAGCAAATGTAGTCGCCGAAAGCTGCTCCTGCCTGCTTCAATAACAAAACTAAAAAAAGCCCTGCCACAAAACCAGCAAAGATTAAAATTAAACTACTAAACGGTATTATGAATTGAGCTAACGTTTGTAAACCAAGAAACCTGCGATCGCATCCAAAAGTGCTTCTGGCTCATCTGCGCGAATCAAATGACTGCTATTCTCAAAAATTCTCAAATCGGCATTAGGAATTGCCTGAGCAATTTCTTCAGAAAATTCTGGGGCACAAATCCAGTCATACCGACCTGCAATAACTAAAGTGGGGGCGGTAATTTTGTGTAACTGGTCAAGAATATTGTAGTTGCGGAGGAAACCGCCAAAAGCAACATTAATCGCATCAACTGAGAGAATATTCCGCTGCGAAGCAATGCCTGACGTGGTGGGATCATATCTTAGAGAATACATTGGCCCTAAGACTTGAAAATACTGTCTTAGCTGTTCCTCATTTTCAAAGTTTCCATCCCAAAGTCGTTGAGCGCTTGCTTTTTGTTCCTCAGTTCCCTTTGATGCGAGGATTTCCTTAGCCCGTTCTAAAAAGCCACTATGGGCTGTCGTGGCAATCACAATCAGATGAGAGACATTCTGAGGATAGCGAACTGCATAAGTTAGAGCCACCATACCACCGTAAGAACCGCCAATCACAACAATTTTGTCCAGACCAAGGTGTTGGCGCAACGCTTCCATATCTTCAACATTATTGTCTAGAGTATAGGTTTCTTTAGGGCCACGGGCAGACCTTCCTTGACCGCGATGGTCAAAATAGACTAGTTGTAGTTTTCGGCTTAAAGCCGAGAAGGTTGGTTTGAAGGAAGTATGATCTGCACCAGGCCCCCCATGAATTAGAAAGGCGACAGGTTTAGAGTAGATGTTCGCGCCATCCACCACTAATGCAGAACCTTCCACATCAAAGAAAATCTCTGTATCTCGTATTTTCGCTCGCATTTTTCGGATTGTATAAAATAATATGACTTAAATATATATCAGACTTTTCTCGTTATCTTTTGAGAGGACGCAAAGCGGCTTGTCGTCAGACATCGCTCCAGGAACCGCTATCCTAAAGTCCTATTCTTTCGTCGCTTATTATCATTAAGTCTCACAGATTGATAGCCCATTATAATAGTTTTCTTGGATGCTGCCAGTATGACCTCTAGTCACTTCCACCCCAAGTCCAGGTAGGGTTGCCATTTTTGAAACTGTTGTTTAGTACGACTAGAGGATAATTATTCGGATCGGAGCCACCAGCCAAATCTAAGATGAAGTAAACCTTACCTTTAACAAAGTGCATCCGTAAATAATTAAGGTGTTCAGAGTAGTCTTGTCCATCAATCTTAGTCATTCCAGCAGAAGCAAAGCATTTAGCATATCTCGGCTTGAGTGTCCCAACCCATGTAACGCTAAAGCTATTACTGGTTTGAACAGAGATGTTACTGGCATAGGCACTCAGGTTAATAGAGCCATCTGTTGAAAAACTGCCTTCTTGATAAGGATGGGGTTTTTCAGTGACAATCACTTTGTCTGGACAGCTTTGTTTTTGCTCGTTTTCACTATAAACTTTTAGCTCAATTTTTTGTGATTGATTTTGTGCTTGGACGCGCCAGGTGGACAACAGAGACAGTAAACCAATACTTGTGCCTATAATCAATATCATTGGTCTAAACGAAATCATACTCATACCCGAACAAATATTGAATTTGATGTAGTATTAGATTTTACTAATTAATCGGCGAGATTTAACTCAGTGTAATTATTGAGAAAGAGAAAAGGGAAATGTTGAAGAATAAAAAACTTTTCCCCACAATGCCAAAAAGTCAAGAAGTCTATTTTTTTCTAAACTAACGCGAGTTCAATGAGTGATATACTGTCCATCTAAATTAGACGTAAAAAAAGACCTCTCCCTGATTTTACTACGCAAAACTGTCCCTCTCCGAGTCGGAGAGGGACAGACTTGAACTTTAGTTCAAGGCAGGGAGAGGTTTATTGAACTCACGTTAACCCAAGCAATATCTAACGCAAGTTTTGATCGGAAATTCTCGAAAAAATTGTGTTAGATATTGCTCCGATTAAGCCTGACCAAGAAAGTCTCCTTTGCCAAGTTCTACACCACAGTGTCTGAGAATGTCATACGCTGTCGTGACATGGAAATAAAGGTTTGGTAAAACAAAATAGAACAGATATGGCATTCCTTGAAAAGATAGAGTATTGTCACGCATTTGTAGGGTAATTTCTCTCTCTTCGGAACCGTCAATTTGCTCAGATTTCAAAGTATTTAAATGAGAGATAGTTTGATGAATGCGGTCAATAAGTTGAGAGAATGTAGTTTCATTGTCCTCAAACTTTGGTGCTTCTATCCCTGCTAGTCGTGCAGCACCTCTATTTGTGATGTCAGAGGCAATTTGTACTTGTTTTGATAATGGAAACATATCTGGGGATAGACGACTATTGATCAACACAGAAGGATCTATTTTTTGGTTTCTGCATAAATAGCACCTTTTTCAAGAATGTTTGCAAGGTTATTCAGTGTGCGAATAAACACGGGGATTGAAGCTTTGTACATTGATATAGTCATTGATATTTCTCCAAAAAAAGTTCAAACGACTTTGAGCCGCCCATCTAATATTAGGGGGGATTGACTGTGATATTGTGTCAAAAAATTTGTGTATATATCTGTTTATTAGTGACTGACACCGATTCACGATTTAATGCTTCATCCCGATACGTTATTGACTCCTCTTTTTTCAGGCTTTGTGAGAAATCTGGGAGTATAGTAATTACGAATTACGCCCAGCAGCAACTTGGTATAAAGATTGTATCGTTAGTCCATCATTGGGGTATTCAACTACAGCGAAATTACATATTACCTGAAAGCGATCGCCATCGAAGGATGTGAATATTTGCTGGCGGAGGGTAGTTAAAATGTCGTTAAGGCGATGGTTGATTTCTGTTTTTGTTAACCCAGAAATTCCCACGGCAAATTCTCCATTACCCCAATAACCTAGCACTTCACCACTGTAAAATGCCGATTGGAATAAACGACTCCATCTTTGCAATATCTGGTTTCCAGCCTGATGACCGTATTTGATATTAATTTTACGAAAATCAGTCACGCTTAAGATCGCCAAGCAAACAGATTGCTGATTTTTCTCGGCTTGAGCAATCAAGTGCTGCAAGTCGCGGTTAGACTGAAACTGATTTGCTAGTCCGGTTAAAGGATCTTTGCTAGAAAGCGACTGAAGTAAACGGCTGCGTTCTAAACGATGGGTAATACGTGCCAACAATTCTGCCCCAACAACAGGTTTAACCACATAATCATCTGCCCCCACGGCAAACACTTGCTGCACAGTTTCCATGTCTCGGTGAGCAGTCAGAAACACAATCGGTAATTCTTGCCATTGGGGATCGGTACGAACTGCTCGGCAAAGTTCGATACCACTTATGTGAGGCATTTCCACATCCAAAATCAACAAATCTGGTGTAGTAGATTGCAGTACTTCCCAGAAACGTAGCGGATTTTCTAATCCTGTCATCCGCATACCCCAAGGCTCTAACATGGGGCGCAGTGCTGCTAGAATCAGTGGATCGTCATCTACTGCCAGTATATTTAACCGCAAAGAACGAGTCCGTTGTAATAGTTGAGACGAAACATCCCAAACTTGAGCAGCTGTTACAGGCTTGACTAGAAAACCCCGCGCCCCGGACTGAGCTAAAGTTACGCGTTCTACTAACTCATCAGTTGTAGCCAGCACCAGAACGGGTACGGGTGGGGTACGCGTTGCTAAGTCCGAAAGTAGTGCCAAACTTTCTTTGCGCCACTTAACATCATCAACATTTAGCACTACTAAATCTGGTGATGTGGTTTGTAGAAAGTTTTTTGCATCCTCTAAGTTGGTGATTTGCTGCCAGCATATTCCCATACACTCAACCAGTTGTTGCAACTGAGAACCTAGTTGCAGATTAGGGTCAATTAATATCAATCGGGTACTAATTTCTGGTGCGATCGCACCAGAAGTTTGGTAATCTACCTTTTGCCCTATCTGGTTAATTAACTTACCCAAATCTTCAATCAGCGTCAGCAATTGCCGCTTTTCACTTGTTGACAAATCGCCATCTTTCCCTAAAATCTGTTCAATTTGCCGCGCTATCTGAGTGCCATTGTCTTGCTCAAACATACCCAAAACACCAGCTAGTTTGTGCGCCTCTCGTTCTGCCGATTGGCGTAACTCCTTAGTCAGTGTTTTACTAGATAGGGCTGCCGCTAATTCTTGCAGTACCATCAACCGCTGCACCATTAACCCTTCATATTGTTTCCACAAGCCACTCATTACTTGCTGAAACTGCTCCTCAACATCAGGACTAGGGATAAATTTTTCTTTCCCCCCCTGCTCCCCCTGCCTCCCCTGCTCCCTGCTCCCTGCTCCCCCTCCTCTTCCCGGTTTCAGCCGATATCCCAAACCATAAACGTTTTCAATCCAGTCTACTGCTCCGGCTGCTTTTAACTTTTGTCGTAAGTATTTGATGTGCGATTTTACAGTCTCCTCTTGGGGTGGATCGTCAAAAGTCCACAAATGCTCAATGATATCCCCCCGACTAAAAACACGCGATGGATTCCGTAGAAATAGCTCCAGCAAACTGTATTCTTTAGCTGTTAATTCCAGCAGTTTGTTGTTATATGTTACTTCGCAACTACTGGGGTCTAGTCGCAGTGCGCCTACTTCCAGTATTGGGGTACAGGGGCGATCGCCTCGACGGATTAGCGCCCGTATCCGTGCTTGGAGTTCTTCCAAGTCTAAAGGTTTGATCAGATAATCGTCTGCGCCTGCATCAAGTCCCTGAATCCGCTCTCTACTACCATCTTTCGCCGTCATCAGCAGAATGGGAGTGAAACAACCACCAGAACGCAATCGCTGACACAATGTAATCCCGTCCAGTTTCGGTAGTCCTACATCTATTAGGAGCAGGTCGTAGTCCGTACTTTGCGTGTATTCCCAACCCATTTGTCCGTCTTGTACTACATCAACAACATAGTGTTGTTTAGTCAGAGACTTCAACAAGACACTTGCTAAAACCTCTTCATCTTCGATTAGCAAGATTCTCATTACACCCGTCCAAAATATAACTTGCTATTTCACCCAAAAAAATAGTACAGTAGTTGGTTATTTTTCTACAATAAAAAAATATAAGAAGTTAGCAAGTCTTCTTATTTCGGTTACATTGAATTCACCTTATACCTAACTCTTAACTTCTCGCTCTAAAAAATGGTTCCTTCCAGACGAGTTTATTTATTGTTGGTTTTAGGTATAGCGATCGCCCCGATCCTATCCTTATTTCTTACTATTAGAGCAACCATCGCCATCACTGTGCTATTTGATGCCATCGTTCTCGGACTGATGGTTGTAGATGGTTTACAGGTGCGGCGTTCTCGTGTGCAAATTACCCGCGAATTACCGTCAAGATTATCCATTGGGCGGGATAATCCTGTGGTACTAAAAGTAACATCGCAAAATATCAACGCCCAAATTGAAATCCGCGACTATTACCCAACAGGGTTTGGCGTGTCTGCACCTGCACTGAGCGCCATTGTTCCTAGTAACAGCACCGAAGAATTGAAGTATACCGTCCACCCAACACAGCGGGGAGAGTTTCCCTGGGGAAATATTCAAGTCCGACAGTTGGGGCTTTGGGGATTAGCTTGGGATGATTGGCAAATTTCTCAAAGTCTGCCAGTAAAAGTTTATCCTGATTTAGTGGGATTGCGATCGCTCACAATTCGTCTGACAGTGCAATCATCGGGATCGATCCGCCAATCTCGCAAAACTGGTATTGGTACAGAGTTTGCCGAACTGCGAAACTATCGCACTGGTGACGATTTGCGATTTATTGATTGGAAAGCTACCGCCCGTCGGGTTGGCGCTTATGGTAATGCAACGCCACTGGTGAGAGTTCTGGAACCAGAACAGGAACAAACATTACTGATATTACTCGATCGCGGACGGTTGATGACGGCAAAAGTACAGAGTTTGCAGCGATTTGACTGGGGTTTGAATGCAACTTTATCCTTAGCTTTGGCAGGTTTACATCGAGGCGATCGCGTTGGTGTTGGTATATTTGACCGCCAGATGCATACGTGGATTCCCCCAGAACGCGGTCAACATCATTTGAATCAGCTAATTGATCGCCTAACTCCCATTCAACCAGTGTTATTTGAATCTGATTATTTGGGGGCGGTGACGAATGTTTTGCAGCGACAAACTCGCAGGGCGCTTGTAGTAGTGATTACCGATTTAGTTGATGTCACTGCCTCTACAGAACTCCTAGCCGCACTCTCCAAACTAGCACCCCGCTATCTCCCATTTTGCGTAACTTTGCGAGATCCGCAAGTTGATCGTCTCGCAAACACCTTTACAGATGATGTTACAGGTGCTTATGGACGTGCAGTGGCACTAGATTTATTAATGCAACGACAAGTGGCATTTGCCCAACTGAAACAAAAAGGCGTATTGGTACTAGATTCACCAGCAAATCAAATTGCCGATCAGTTAGTTGAGCGATATCTGCAACTCAAAGCGCGAAATCAACTTTAGGGACTTCCAGAAAATAACCTATTCCATTAATAATAATGATAATCATTTTAAAGGGAGATGCACGGTTCTTAAGGAAGGGGAGAGCAGTGACGCTCATATCGTGTCCGGTTCAAGACTTATCATTAAGACGGTAGGGGAGCAGGGGGAAAGAGGGTTTCTTGGTTTTTGCACAGATGAGGGAATTATAACTAATTAGGCGGACATGATATCAAACCTTACCCCAATACCGCTATCGACTCTACCAGGCTTATGTTCAAAGCCACATTTATGCAAAAAACCTCAATTACTTTTTTTGTCCAAAGTCGAATTGCTAAAGTTGGTAAAGAAAGCTTGGAGTAATTTATCATCTACTTCCGGCCAGCGAATGGCGGTATCTGCAAGTCCATTGAGGGTATTTTGGCAATCAAATTTTAAGCGAGATGTTGCATTGGACTCTGAAGATGTAGGTTCTTCAGCCAGCGATATAGCTGAATACAAAGCGTTATCACTAGAAATTTGGGTATTGCGATGTAGTTCAGCTTGCCAATCCTCATAGGGAAGCTGTTGCAGAGGGTAGCCCAAAGAGCGGATGCAGTTAATAAATTGACTCCAAGGAGCAGAATCGGAATTAATTAGATGAAAGGCTTTGCCCAAAGATTCTGGCTGCTGCGACAGGTGGATTAAAGCTTTGGTGAGATAGTCTACAGGTGTAATTTCTACCGTGCTGTTCATCTCTGGCGCACTTTTTATTTGAATGCAGCTTTTGATGAATCTGTAAAACATATCATTTGAATTCCAAGCGCCGGTTTGACTGTGCCATGTTATTCTACCAAGCCTGTAGATACTGCAAGGCAAACCGCGATCGCGTGCCATCATGACAATCTTTTCTGCCACCCATTTACTTTGGGCATAGCCACCAGGAAGTCCTTGACTGTGTTGGAGAGGATCATTTTCTTGAACAACGTCTAATTTGAAATACTCATCTGAGGCGAAAACGCTAACAGTAGAAATGAAATGCACAGGTTTGATTTTGATTTGACTAGCTAATCTCAAGACTTCCTCTGTTCCACGAACATTTGCTGCTTTCAACAAAGCGTATGGATAAACATGATTTACCAAAGCGCCATTATGGTAAATTAAGTCAATTTTCCTCGCCATGAAGTGAAACTGCTCATCACCAAGACCCAGAAGCGGTTGAAATAAATCTCCTAATACTGGAATAATCCGCAAGTTAAAAGATTCTTCCCAAAGTAAATAAGCTTTCAGGGTTTCTTGGAGGCGTTGTTTACCTGCGTTCAAGTTAGCAGCACGCACCAAACAATAAATATCTGCTTGAGTTTGTTGTAATAATTCCGCCAGCAAGAAAGCACCAACAAAGCCTGTTGCACCCGTGAGCAGAATAGCCTTTGGTTCACTTACAGGTTGATAAACTAGGTTAAGAGGCTTGATTGTCTCATCAAGGACGACTTCAGCCTGTAAGTTTAAGGGAGTAATTGCATCGGTACTGACAGTAGAATCAGTTCGACAATTGGATTCAATGGTTTGAGCTAGTTCAGCGATAGTTGGGGCAGCAAATAAGTGGCGCAACGGTAAGTTAATCTGGAAAGTCTCATTTACCTGAGACATCACTCGAATTGTGGAGAGTGAATGACCTCCTAACTCAAAGAAATTATCTAAAACACCCACCTGCTCCAAATGCAGTACATTAGCCCAAATATCTGCCAAGACCTTCTCTACAGGGGTGCGTGGTGCCACAAAGCTCACTGCCAACTGGGTATTATGGGAATCAGGAATAGGTAAGGCTTTGCGGTCTACCTTGCCATTGGGGGTTAAAGGTAAAAACTCTAACCTGACAAAAGCAGAAGGCACCATGTACTGTGGTAATTTTTCTTTCAAGAAAATGCGTAAGTCATCGGTAGTTGGTGTTTGCTCCAACTG
Source organism: Nostoc sp. JL34 (assembly GCF_017114945.1). Classification (GTDB taxonomy): domain Bacteria; phylum Cyanobacteriota; class Cyanobacteriia; order Cyanobacteriales; family Nostocaceae; genus Nostoc. The sequence continues at coordinate 26,996 of NZ_JABXKQ010000183.1, read as the reverse complement.
CGGCACAAAATAAACTACTAAGCGTTTCTCTCCTGGGATATCTTCTCTCGCCACTACCACATTTTCCCTAACTCCTAGATGCTGACTCAGTATTGCCTCAATTTCCCCTATCTCAATTCGGAAACCTCGGATTTTTATTTGATTGTCAATGCGTCCCAGGTATTCTATGTTTCCATCTGGTAAATAACGGGCTAAGTCACTAGTTTTGTAAAGTCGGGGACTGGGGACTGGGGACTGGGAATTGGGAAGAATTTCTGCTCCCTTGCTCCCCTGCTCCCCTGCTCCCCTGCTTCCAGCAAAGGGGTTAGGGATGAATTTTTCTTGTGTTAATTCTGGTCGGTTGAGATAACCGCGTGCTAATCCTGCACCACCGATGTGCAATTCTCCTGGCACACCCACAGGCACTAGTTGCGAATTTTCGTCTAAAATGTAAACTTGTGTATTGGCGATCGCCTTACCAATAGATATTTTCTCGTCATCTTCAGTGCATTTTGCGATCGTGGCACAGACAGTAGCTTCCGTTGGCCCGTAAGCGTTAAAGAAGTTTCTGCCAGCAGACCATTGTCTGATTAGTTCAGCAGAACAAGCTTCTCCACCTACAATTATTGTTTGCAGTGCCGGAAGTTCCTCCATAGGCATAACTGCTAAAGCCGATGGTGGTAGCGTGATACTGGTAATGCAATTATTGCGTAATTGCTCAATTAATGGCTTCCCTGGCAATAGAGAGTCTTTTGTTCCCAGGTACAGCGTTGCACCTGACCCCAGAGCCAATACAACTTCCCAGATAGAAGCATCAAAACTGAAGGAGGCAAACTGGAGAACGCGACTATCAGAATGCAAGCCAAAAGTTTGAATGTGAGCGTGAGTTAAGTTGCATAGTCCCCTATGCTCAACCATGACACCTTTAGGTCTACCTGTAGATCCTGAAGTGTAAATCACATAAGCTAGATGAGAAGCTTTGACTCCACTGCTGAGGTTATCTTGATTGTTTTGGGCAATTTCTTCCCAGGCTTTATCTAAGCAGACAAGTTTTGCTTGATGCTCAGGAAGTCTGTGAATAAGTCGTTGTTGAGTCAGCAGTACCGAAACTTGAGCATCTTCTAACATGAAGCGCAAGCGCTCTTGAGGATAGTCTGGATCAAGTGCTACATAAGCTCCACCAGCCTTGAAAATCCCCAACAGTCCTACCACTATATCTAAAGAACGTTCTGCACAAATACCCACCAGCGCATCTGGTTTGACACCCAATGAGCGCAAGTAATGCGCCAACTGGTTAGCACGACAATTCAACTTGTGGTAGGTCAATTGTTGATTCTCAAATACCACCGCCACAGCATTGGGTGTACGTTCCACCTGTTCTTCAAACAACTGATGAATACATTTATTTTGGGGATAGTCTACCTGAGTATCATTCCACTCAACTAATAATTGCTGTTGCTCAGATGCTGTTAACATTGGCAATTGAGAAATGCGATCGCTGGGATTAGCAACAATACCTTCTAGCAGACACGCAAAATGACCCGTCATCCGTTCGATAGTGCTGCTATCAAACAAGTCAGTGTTGTACTCCCACCCTCCCACTAGTCCAGTACTAGTGTTTTCCATTGATAAAGTTAAATCAAACTTTGCCGTGGAACTTTCTATTGGCAAGGAACTGACAGTTAACCCAGTCAACTCTATTTCGGACATCGGAGCGTTCTGGAGAGCAAACATCACCTGAAATAGTGGTGTATGACTCATGTCTCTTTCTGGCTGCAATGCTTCCACGAGCATTTCAAAGGGCAAATCTTGATGAGCGTAGGCGGATAATGCCACTTCCCGGATACGTGGGAGTAATTCGTTAAAACTAGGATTAAGAGATAAATCAGTTCGCATGACTAAGGTGTTGACAAAAAAGCCAATTAACCCTTCTATCTCGGTGCGATCGCGGTTAGCAATTGGTGTCCCCACCAAAATATCTGTTTGTCCTGTGTAGCGATAAAGCAGGGTATTATATGCCGCCAACAAGGTCATAAACAAAGTTACCCCTTGCTGTTGACTCAGTTTTACCAACTTTTGAGTTAGCTCAACAGACAGGGCAAACTCAAGATATGCGCCATTGAAAGTCTGCACAGCAGGTCTGGTTCTGTCTGTGGGTAATGGCAAGAACGTGGGTGCATTTGCCAATTGTTGTTCCCAGTAACTCAATTGGCTGTTGAGTACTTCTCCTTGCAACCATTGTCTTTGCCATAAGGCAAAATCTGCATACTGAATCGGCAGTGGTGTTAAAGGTGACGGTTGACCTTCAGAATAAGCATTGTATAGTGCTTGTAACTCCTGGACAAACACACCTATTGACCAGCCATCAGAGACTACGTGGTGCATACACACTAATAACCACTGTTCTGTATCAGACAGTATCATTAATGTCGTTCTGATTAATGCTTCATTTGCTAAGTCAAAAGGCTGAATTGCTTGTTGTTGAACTAATTGCTGTGCAGCGATTTCTTGTTCTTTCCACGGTAAATGCTGCAAATCAACAACTGCGACTGAGCAATTCGTTGCTGTTTGAATGATTTGAGTAGCTTGTCCATCAACTGCGATGAAGTTAGTGCGTAATGCTTCGTGGCGATGAATAATTTCAATTAAGCTTTGTTCTAAGGCTGCTTGATTGAGATTTCCTAATAGACGCAAAGCTGTAGGTATGTTGTATATGGCACTGTTCGGCTCCAACTGGTCTAAAAACCACAAACGCTGTTGAGCAAATGACAGACGTAGTTCTGCATTCTCTGCTCGTCTTAGGATGGGTGGTGCTGACAGTTCTATATCTTGTTGCTGTAACTGCTCAACTGATTGTGCTAATTCGGCTACTGTCGCTCTAGCAAACAACTCACGTAATGGTAGTTCTACTTTCAAGCTGGTGCGGATGCGTGAAACCAGTTGCGTTGCTAGCAGTGAGTGTCCACCAAGTTCAAAGAAATTATCATAAATACCCACTTGCTCTACTTTCAGAACTTGCGCCCATAGGAGTGTCAGCATTTCCTCAATGGGTGTACGCGGGGCGATATATTTTTCTAGGAGTGTGGTGTCTAAGTCTGGTTTTGGCAGGGCGAGGCGGTCTACTTTGCCATTGGGAGTCAAGGGGAAGGATTCCAAGATAACTATTGCACTTGGTATCATGTAATCTGGAAGCTTTGTTTTGAGGAATTGACGTATTTCGCCCATCGTAGGTTGAGAGTGCTGATGCGTTACGATGTAGGCGACTAAACGTTTATCTCCAGGGGTATCTTCGCGGACAATAACATAAGATACCTGCACATCGCTATATTGGCTCAGGACTGCTTCAATTTCGCCCAACTCAATCCGTAAACCACGTATTTTTACTTGGTTGTCGATGCGTCCTAAGTATTCAATATTGCCATTACTTAAATAACGTGCTTTATCCCCGGTTTTGTAGAGGCGCTCAGAAGAGGCAGAGGGGCAGAGGGGATGGGGGGCAGAGGGGAAAGACTGCTCCTCTGCTCCCCTGCTCCCCTGCTCCCCTGCTCCCCTGCTTCCACCGAAGGGGTTAGGGATGAATTTTTCTTGTGTTAACTCGGTGCGGTTAAGATATTCCCTAGCTAGACCATCTCCCCCAATATATAGTTCTCCCGGTACACCAACACCCACTGGTTGTAGTTGGGAATCTAACAAATAGATTTGTGTGTTGGAAATTGGTTGTCCTATGGGAATAGTTGTCGCGCCTTCTGGTACATCTTGCACCAAGTACCAGGAAGTAAATGTTGTATTTTCTGTTGGCCCATAAACATGAAGTAGTCGCTGCGGCGCACCATTTTTGAGTACTTCTTTAACCCATTTAGGATTGACAGCCTCGCCGCCAAATAGAAGATGCCGTAGTGAATTGAAAGCAGAGGGGACTTCTTGAGCAATTTGATTGAACAACGCGGTTGTCAAGAATAACACACTGATACGTTGCGATCGCATAAAGGCTGCGAACTCTTGGGGCGAAAGTGCCAAATCTTTACTCACCCCTACTAACCGCGCTCCATTCAGTAAGGCTCCCCAAATTTCAAAAGTAGCAGCGTCGAAGGCGTGATTTGAGGCTTGGGCAATTACATCACCAGCAGAAATGCTGACATAGTTGGTTTCTTTGACTAGTCGCACTACACTTCGATGGATAATGCTCACACCTTTGGGTTGACCTGTAGAACCGGAGGTGTACATTACATAAGCTAAGTTATTAGCTTTAACGCTGGTAGTCGGGTTCTGTTTTGTTTGTTGATTGATGATATCCCAGTTTGAGTCTAAGCAAATTACACTGGCTTTGCGTTCGGCCAAGCCGCGCCGGAGGTAATCGCCTAGTTTATTAACTAGTTTTTCTTGAGTCAATATGACTGATAACTGAGTATCTTCGAGCATGAAAGTCAATCGCTCTTGAGGATATTCTGGGTTAAGTGGCAGATAAGCACCACCTGCCTTAAGAATCCCCAATAGTCCCACAACCATTTCTAAGGAACGCTCCACACATATCCCCACCAGCACATCAGCTTTCACACCCAAAGACCGCAAATAATGCGCCAACTGGTTAGCACGGCTGTTCAATTCGCGGTATGTAAGATGTTGATTCTCATACACCACTGCCACAGCATCGGGTGTAAGCTCCTCCTGCTTCTCAAACAACTGAGGGATAGATTCCTGGGGATAGTTAGATTGAGTATCGTTCCAGTCAACTAATAACTGCTGTTGGTCAATTTGTGTTAGAAGAGGCAATTGGGAAATTTGCTCACTAGGGTTAGAAACAATACCTTCAAGCAATGTGACAAAATGACCTGTCATCCGTTCAATTGTGCTGCAATCAAACAAGTCTGTGTTGTATTCCCACCATCCCACTAGCCCAGTGGCAGTGTTCTCCATTATTAAGGTCAAATCAAACTTTGCCGTGGAACTTTCTATTGGTAAGGAACTGACGGTTAACCCAGTTAACTCTATCTCAGACATGGGAGCATTCTGGAGGACAAACATCACCTGGAACAATGGTGTATGGCACAGATCCCGTTCTGGCTGCAATGCTTCCACCAACATTTCAAAGGGCAAATCTTGATGAGCGTAGGCAGATAGTGCCATTTCCCGGATACGCGGGAGTAATTCGTTAAAAGTGGGGTTTTCTGCCAAGTTAGTCCGCATCACCAAAGTATTGACAAAAAAGCCAATTAACCCTTCTATCTCGGTGCGATCGCGGTTAGCAATTGGTGTCCCCACCAAAATATCTGTTTGTCCTGTGTAGCGATAAAGCAGGGTATTATATGCCGCCAACAAGGTCATAAACAAAGTTACCCCTTGCTGTTGACTCAGTTTTACCAACTTTTGAGTTAGCTCAACAGACAGGGCAAACTCAAGATATGCGCCATTGAAAGTCTGCACAGCAGGTCTGGTTCTGTCTGTGGGTAATGGCAAGAACGTCGGTGCATTTGCCAATTGTTGTTCCCAGTAACTCAATTGGCTCTTCAGTACTTCCCCGACTAACCATTGTCTTTGCCATAAGGCGAAATCTGCATACTGAATCGGCAGTGGTGTTAAAGGGGATGCCTGACCTTGAGCATAAGCATTGTACAGTGCTTGTAACTCCTGGACAAACACACCTATTGACCAGCCATCAGAGACAATGTGGTGCATACACACTAATAACCACTGTTCTGTATCAGACAGCATTATTAATGTCGCTCTGAATAGGGCTTCATTTGCTAAATCAAAAGGAAGAAGCGCTTGTTGTTGCACTAATTTCTGTGCAGTAATTTCTTGCTCACTTATTGAGAGATGTTGCAAATCAACAACTGCAACTGACCAATTTGTTGCAGTTTGAATAATTTGAGTTGCTTGCCCATCAACAGTAACAAAATTAGTGCGTAATGCTTCGTGGCGATGAATAATTGCTTCTAAACTTTGTACTAAGGCGACAACATTAACAGTTCCAACTAAGCGCAAACCAATGGGGATGTTGTAGAAAGAACTGTTCGACTCGAACTGGTCTAAAAACCATAAACGCTGTTGAGCAAATGATAGGCACAGTTCTGCATTGTTCGCCCTTGGTAAAATGGGTGGTGCAGCAAGTTCTAAGTCTTGTTGTTGTAATTGCTGAATCAATGGTGCTAATTCCGCAATTGTTGGTGCAGCAAATAACGAACGTAATGGCAGTTCTACTTTCAAGCTGCTACGCATACGGGAGATGAGTTGCGTTGCTAATAGGGAGTGTCCTCCTAGTTCAAAGAAGTTATCATGTCTGCCTACAAGCTCTACTTTCAGCACTTGTACCCAAATTTGTGCCAGGATTTCTTCTAGGGGTGTACGTGGAGTTACATATTTATCTGATAATTCACTACTTGGTTCTGGTGCTGGTAGGGCGCGACGGTCTAGTTTGCCGTTGGGGGTAAGCGGTAGAGAATCTAGGGTGACGAAGGCACTTGGTACTATGTATTCTGGTAACTCTTCCTTAAGGAAGCTACGCAGTTGGCTGATTGTTGGCGTTACCTGCGGCTGCGGTACTATATAGGCGACTAGGCGCTTATCACCAGGAATATCTTCGCGGACGATGACTACAGATGTTTGCACATCTTGATGTTGGCTTAGTGCTGCTTCGATTTCTCCCAATTCGATACGAAATCCACGGATTTTTACTTGATTGTCGATACGTCCCAGATATTCTATATTGCCATCTGGTAGATAACGAGCCAAATCTCCGGTTTTATAGAGGCGGGGACTGGCAACTGGAGATTTAGCTATTTTTCTCCTCCGCTCCCTTACTCCTCTGCTCCTCTGCTCCTCTGCTCCCCTGCTTCCACTGAAGGGGTTGGGGATAAATTTCTCTTGTGTTAACTCTGGGCGGTTGAGGTAGCCTCTCGCTAATCCTGCACCACCTATGTGTAACTCTCCTGGTACACCCACAGGTACTGGTTGTAAATTTTGGTCGAGTATGTAGATTTGCGTATTGGAAATTGGGCGACCAATAGGCACAGTCTTCAAATTGCTCTCTCGTTGACATTCCCAGAAGGTGACATCAATTGCGGCTTCTGTCGGCCCGTAGAGATTATGCAATTGACACCCTAAACAAGCAAAAAAGCGTTCTTGAAGTTCTAAAGGCAGTGCTTCGCCACTACAAATAACTTGCTTCAAGCTACTGCAATCTTTTAAACCTTGTTCTTCTAGAAAAATCTGGAGCATCGAAGGAACAAAATGCAGTGTAGTAACTTGCTGTTCTAGTATTAGATTGACCAAGTAACCACTATCTTTATGTCCACCTGGTTTAGCTACAACTAAACGCGCTCCAGTCAATAATGGCCAGAAAAACTCCCAAACGGAGACATCGAAGCTGAAAGGAGTTTTCTGTAAAACGCAGTCTATTTCTGTTAATTGATATGCTTGCTGCATCCACAGGAGGCGATTGCAAATCCCTAGATGCGTATTTATCGCTCCTTTAGGCTTTCCAGTGGAACCCGAAGTGTAAATTACATAAGCCAAGTTACTAGCTTGCACACCAGCGATTGGATTTTGCTGATTCGATTGGGGAATGATTTCCCAGTCGGTATCTAAGCAAACAACACGCGCTTGATGTTCAGGTAATTTCTCAACTAATTGCTGCTGACTCAGTAATACTGAAACTTGAGCGTCTTCGAGCATAAAACCCAAACGGTCTTGGGGATACTCTGGGTCAAGCGGTAAGTAAGCCCCACCCGCCTTGAGAATACCCAACAGTCCTACCACCATCTCCAAAGAACGCTCGGCACATATCCCCACCAGTACATCTGCGGACACTCCCAAAGACTGCAAATAATGCGCCAACTGGTTAGCACGACAATTTAACTCGTGATACGTCAATTGTTGATTTTTAAACACCACCGCCACAGCATCGGGTGTACGCTCAACCTGTTCTTCAAACAACTGATGAATACATTTATCTTGGGGATAATCTACGCTTGTATCATTCCACTCAACTAATAACTGCTGTTGCTCAGATGCTGTGAGCATTGGTAATTGAGAAATCCTCTCTTGGGGATTGGCGACAATACTTTCCAGCAGTGTCACAAAATGACCAGTCATGCGCTCAATGGTGCTGCTATCAAATAAGTCAGTGTTGTACTCCCACCACCCCACTAGTCCAGTGCTAATGTTTTCAATTCCTAAAGTCAGATCAAACTTGGCGATCGCACTTTCTATGGACAAGGAACTAACACTTAACCCAGTCAACTCTACTTCAGATGTGGGCGCATTATTGAGAACGAACATCACTTGAAACAGTGGTGTATGGCTGAGATCCCGTTCTGGTTGCAATGCTTCCACTAGCATTTCAAAGGGCAAATCTTGATGAGCGTATGCGGATAATGCCATTTCCCGGATACGTGGGAGTAATTCGTTAAAACTGCGATCGCCTGATATCTCTGTTCGCATCACTAAAGTATTGACAAAAAAGCCAATTAACCCTTCTATTTCGGAGCGATCGCGGTTAGCAATTGGCGAACCCACCAATATATCTTCTTGTCCTGTGTAGCGATAAAGCAGGGTATTATATGCCGCCAACAAAGTCATGAACAGAGTACAACCTTGCTGTTGACTCAGTTGCACCAACCGTTGAGTTAACTCACCAGGCAGAGTAAACTCAAGATATGCACCATTGAAAGTCTGCACAGCAGGTCTGGGTCTATCTGTGGGTAGTGGCAAGAACGTGGGTGCATTTGCCAATTGTTGTTTCCAGTAACTTAATTGGCTGTTGAGTACTTCCCCGACTAACCATTGTCTTTGCCAAATTGCAAAATCTGCGTACTGAATCGGCAGTGGCAACAAAGGTGACAGTTGACCTTGAGAATAAGCATTGTACAGTGCTTGTAACTCCTGGACAAATACACTTATTGACCAGCCATCAGAGACAACGTGGTGCATACACACTAATAACCACTGTTCTGTAGGAGACAGCATTACTAATGTCGCTCTGATTAATGCTTGTGACTCTAAGTCAAAAGGCTGAATTGCTTGCTCTTGCACTAATTTCTGTGCAGCAGTTTTTTGTTCTGTTAACGGTAAATGCTGCAAATCAACAACTGTAACTGTCCAATTCGTTTCTGTTTGAATGATTTGAGCAGCTTGTCCATCAACTGTGATGAAGTTAGTGCGTAATGCTTCTTGACGATGAATAATTTCAATTAAGCTTTGTTCTAAGGCGGCAACATTAAGAGTTCCGGCTAAACACAACCCGAAGAGGATGTTGTATGAAGCACTGTTCGGCTCCAACTGGTCTAAAAACCATAAACGCTGTTGAGCATAAGACAGTGGTAATTCTGCATTCCCTGTCCTGGGTAATATGGGTGGTGCAGCAAGTTCTAAGTTTTGCTGCTGTAGTTGCTGAATCGATGGTGCTAATTGGGCAATTATTGGTGCTGCAAATAACGAACGCAATGGCAGTTCTACTTTCAAGCTGCTACGCACACGGGAGATAAGTTGTGTTGCTAGTAGGGAGTGTCCTCCTAACTCAAAGAAATTATCATGTCTGCCTACAAGCTCTACTTTTAGGACTTGTTGCCAAATCAGTGCCAGTATTTCTTCAATTGGGGTGCGTGGGGCGACATATTTCTCTAATAATTCACTACTTGGCTCTGGTGCTGGTAGGGCGCGACGGTTTACTTTGCCGTTGGGGGTAAGCGGTAGGGACTCCAATATGACGAAGACACTTGGTACCATGTATTCTGGTAGCCTGGACTTGAGAAATTGCCGCAGAACGCTTATTGTGGGTGTCTGCTCTGGCTGGGGAACGATGTAGGAGACTAGGCGCTTGTCACCAGGAGTATCTTCGCGAGCGATGACACAACATACTTGCACATCTTCATATTGGCTCAGTACTGCTTCGATTTCTCCCAATTCGATGCGGAATCCCCGGATTTTCACCTGATTATCGATGCGCCCCAGGTATTCGATGTTGCCATCTGGTAAATAACGGGCTAAGTCCCCAGTTTTGTAGAGGCGCTCAGAAGAGGCAGAGGGGCAGAGGGGATGGGGGGCAGAGGGGAAAGACTGCTCCTCTGCTCCCCTGCTCCCCTGCTCCCCTGCTCCCCTGCTTCCATCGAAGGGGTTAGGGATGAATTTTTCTTGTGTTAACTCCGATCGATTCAAATAGCCTCGCGCTAAGGAAACACCACCAATGTGCAGTTCCCCTGCTACACCCACAGGTACAGGCTGTAAATACTTATCCAGGATGTAGATTTGCGTATTGGCTATGGGACGGCCAATCGGAGGAAGTGGCGGCCAATTCTCCACTGAATTAGTCAGAGTAAAAGTGAGGATTACATGGCTCTCCGATGGCCCGTAATGATTATGCAGAGTACAATCACTTAACTGAGTCAGCCACTTGGAAATGGCAGGAGTAATCTGTAACTGTTCCCCAGCAGTAATGATTTCCTTCAGATTACTAGTAACTAATTCACTACTAACAGCTACCTCCGCTAGTTGCTGTAAAGCAACAAAAGGAACAAATAATCTTTCAACAGCTTGTTCTTGGAGTAAACCTAATAAAGCCAACGGTTCTTGGCGCAATTGCTCGCCAATCAATAGCAATGTGCCTCCAGAACACCAGGTAGAGAACATTTCTTGAAAGGAGACATCAAAGCTGACAGGAGCAAATTGCAGGGTTTTTACACCACTAGAAGAAATTGGCGAATTTTGCAGTTGCCACAGTAGGAGATTGCAAAGAGCAAGCTGATTCATGGCTACACCCTTTGGTTGCCCTGTAGAACCAGAGGTGTAAATCACGTAACCCAAGTTATTCTCTTGCACACCAGAGATAAGATTCTCCTGGCTCAACTGGTTTAGGAGTTGCCAGTCGGTGTCTAAGTACACGACACGGGCCTGATGCTCAGGTAATTTCTCAACTAATTTTTGTTGGGTAAGCAGCACTGACACAGCCGCATCTTCTAACATGAAGCGTAAACGGTCTTGGGGATATTCTGGGTCAAGTGGTACATAAGCGCCACCTGCTTTGAGAATTCCCAGTATTCCTACTAGCATTTCTAGGGAGCGTTCTACACATATCCCCACTAATACATCTGGTTTTACACCCAAGGACTGCAAGTAATGCGCCAATTGATTAGCACGACAATTCAACTCGTGATATGTCAGTTGTTGATTCTCAAACACCACTGCCACAGCATCGGGTGTACGTTCTACCTGCGCCTCAAACAACTTATGGATACATTTATCTTGGGGATAATTTATCTGGGTATCATTCCAGTCAACTAATAATTGCTGCTCAGATTCTGTTAGTATTGGCAACCGGGAAATTCGTTGCTGAGGATTAGTAGCGATCGCCTCAAGCATTGTTCTAAAATGACCCAGCATCCGGCTAATCGTTCCATCTTCAAACCGGCTGGTATCGTACATCACCCTCAGCGACAACTGCTCACCAGGAGAAACTAAAACCGCCAGAGGATAATTTGTTTGTTCAATCCACCTAAAATTCGAGAGGGAAAAATCGCTATTGCCTTGTAGAACAGCAGTATCAATAGGATAATTCTCAAAAACAACAATACTCTCAAACAAAGATGTACCCCTGGGAACATCACTCAGCCCCTGAATCTCTACCAATGAGCTATAGGAAAACTGCTCAGATTCAATCTGTTGCGCCTGTAAATCCTTTAACAAACCGAGCAATTCAGTCTGCTCGGAGATTTGCACCCGCACTGGCAGAGTATTGATAAACAAACCCACTATCGACTCTACACCAACAAGTTCAGGCGGACGACCAGAAACAGTTGCACCAAAAACCACATCTGTTTCTTGGCTATAGCGAGACAGCAACAATCCCCAAGTCGCCTGCACCAAATTACTCATCGTCAATTGATGCTGTCTGACAAAAGACATTACTGCTGCTGTCGCTGGCACAGTTAAGTCAATTTGTTGTTCGCCGTAGCTCGAATGCTTCTCCCGCATTGACAATGGTTTATCCACAGTCAAAGGAGTTGGTGTAGTAAAACCTTGGAGTTTTTGTCGCCAAAATTCTTTAGCTAAATCTCGATTCTGTTGCTGTAACCAAGCAATATAGTTACGGTAGCTGACAGTTGCGATGTTAGATAAACTTTTACCTTGAGAAATAGCTTGATAAAACTCCAACAGGTCTTGGAAAACCAAAGGTGACGACCAGCCATCAAGTAATAAATGATGATGACACCAAACAAACTGATAAGTATCCCCATCCAACTGGATTAGATGTAGACGCATCAATGGCGCTTGCGACACTTGGAAACCCTGTTGTCGCTCCGAATCCAGAAAAGTTTCTAATTGCTGTTGCTGCTCTTGTGCAGATAACTCCCGCCAGTCATAAGTTTCGACTGTCACATTGACCTGTCGATACACCACTTGAACTGGCTGGCTCAAAGACTCCCAAAGAAAAGCCGTGCGGAAGACGGGATGTCGAGCTACCACTTGCTGCCAAGCTTGTTCAAAGGTTTTTACATCTAGGTTTCCCGTCAAAATGCAAGTTATCTGCTCAAAATATACGCCTGAGTCTGGAGCATATAAACTTTCAAACAGCATCCCCTCTTGCATGGGAGATAAGGGATAAATATCTTCAATATTTTGGCGATTAGTTTTGCTAAGTTCTAATTTCATAAATTTTGTAATATCTGATCTATTTCTAGTTGGTTAAGTTGAATTAATGGGAAATCTGTAGGCGTATAACCTGCATTTTCTGTTGATAAACAATGAGCAATTAACTCTTGCAAAGTTTCGACAAATTCTTGAGCAACATTCTCAATCGTTTCGTGCTGATGGATATTGCTGCTATATGTCCAATCTATTTGCAGTTGTTCGTTGATAACGATGGCATTAATATCTAGCAAATAATGGCGCTGACCTTGTAAACTCTGGCTGTTTCCGCTAAGTTCATTAGCTATTTGCATCAGAGAAGATGTATTGACAACTTGAGCAAATTGTCCCAAATAGTTAAAGCTAATTTCTGCTTGGGGAATTTTCTCTAGTTGGGCGTTAATTTCTGCATCAACATTCAGATAACGTAATAAACCATAGCCAATCCCTTTATTAGGAATTACACGTAATTGTTCCTTGACGGATTTTAACGCAATACCAAGATCATCTATGATTCCCAGTTCCACAACCACTGGAAAAATCGTTGTAAACCAGCCAACGGTGCGTGATAAATCTACACCATCAATGATCTCTTCCCGCCCATGACCTTCTAAGTTGAATAACACTGACTCAGAGTTAGTCCATTCGCTCAACACCAGTACTAAGGCAGTTAACAAGATATCGTTTATTTGTGTTTTATAAGCTTTCGGAACATCTTGTAAAAGTGAAAGAGTTTCGGCTTGGTTTAATGATACTGATACTGTCCTAGCCGATGCAGTAGTGTTTATTCCTTGTGCATAGTCTACCGGGATGGAGTCAACTGCATCGTAAGATGCACTCAACCAATAATCTAGTTCTGATTTCAAGACTTCTGATTGTGCATATTCTGTCAGTTGTTGTGACCAATCTTTGAAGGATGTAGTTTTTGCAGGTAGCTGAATGGTTTTGCCTTGACTGAGTTGCTGGTAAGCTGTCTGCAAATCTTCTAATAATATCCGCCAAGAAACACCGTCTACTACGAGGTGGTGAATTACTATAATCAATCGGGCTTTTTTGTCAATACCCAGCCAGAAAAATGCTACTTGCACGAGATTTTCTGAAAGATTTAAACTCGCCTGTAATTCATTGGCTGTGGTTTCAATGACAGTTTCTATCTCAGTTTCTGGAACTGTCGATAAGTCAAAACGGGGGATAGTAATGTCATCTGTTGAGGCGGCATGAATCTGCTGCCATATTGTATCTGTTTGGGTGAATCTTAGCCTTAGAGCATCGTGATGTTTTAGTAGTTGCTGCCATACTTGCTCTAATATTTCTAGGTCGAGGTCTGATGGTACTGTGAGGAGAAATGATTGATTAAAGTGGTGTTTCTCTGGTAATTTCTGCTCGAAAAACCAGTGTTGAATTGGTGTTAGGGGTAATGTTCCTGTGACTAATCCTTGTTCAATTGCAAGTGCTTTTGTTGTACCTGCGACTGTGGCTAATTGGGCGATAGTTTGATTGGCAAATAGTTGTTTAATAGTCAATTCTATTCCGGCAACTTTTGCTCTGCTAATGATTTGAATACTGAGGATGGAATCTCCTCCTAGCTCAAAAAAGTTATCGTGTATGCCTATTTGCTCTACTCTTAATACTTGCTCCCAAATTTGAGCTAATTTTTCTTCAATGGGGGTGCGTGGTGCTACTAGGCTGCTTTCTATTCCTGTGCGTGCTTCTGGTTCTGGTAAGGCGCGACGGTCAATTTTGCCGTTTGGGGTTAGGGGTAAAGATTCTAAGATGACGATCGCACTTGGTACCATATATTCTGGTAGCCTTTCTTTGAGGAAGCTACGCAATTGGCTAACTGTGGGTGTTATCTGTGGCTGCGGTACTATATAGGCGACTAGGCGCTTATTTCCGGGAATATCTTCGCGGACGATCACTATAGATGTTTTCACATCACTATGTTGGCTTAGTGCTGCTTCGATTTCTCCCAACTCGATGCGGAAACCCCGGATTTTTACTTGGTTGTCGATACGACCCAGGTATTCGATATTTCCATCTGGGAGATAACGTGCTAAGTCCCCTGTTTTATACAACCGTTCTCTCCCCCTGCTCCCCTGCTCCCCTGCTCCCCTGCTTCCTTGGAAGGGGTTGGGGATAAATTTTTGTTGTGTTAACTCTGGACGGTTGAGGTATCCTTTTGCTAATCCTGCACCACCAATATGCAGTTCTCCTGGTACACCCACAGGTACTGGTTGTAAGTTTTGGTCGAGTATGTATATCTGGGTATTGGAAATTGGACGACCAATAGGGACAACTTGTGGATAAATCTCATGCTGACAATTCCAGAAAGTTGCATCAATACACGCCTCTGTTGGGCCGTAGAGATTATGTAAATTTACATCTAGCTTACTTAACAAGCCTTCTTGCAGAGTAATGGGTAAGACTTCACCGCCACAGAAGACGTGTTTGAGGGAGTCACAAGTTTCGATTCCTCCCTGTTCTAAAAGCATTTGCAGTAAAGATGGAACAAGTTGAATAGTAGTTACCTGCTGCTGGGCAATTAACTTTAAGAGATAAGCACTGTCAGTATGACCTCCTGGTTCAGCTATTAACAACTGTCCACCTGCTAACAATGGAGCGTAGAATTCCCAAACTGAGGCATCAAAGCCAAAGGGAGTTTTTTGCAGTACTTTGTCTTTTTCAGTCAGGGGGAATGTTGCTTGCATCCAGAACATGTGGTTGCAAAGGTTACTGTGAGATAGTATTACCCCCTTCGGTTGACCAGTAGAGCCAGAAGTATAAATCACATAAGCTATGTTACTAGCTTGCACCTGGGCAATTAAATTCTCCTGGCTAGACTTAGCGATCGCAACCCAGTCTTTATCTAAATGGACTACACGCGCTTGATGTTCAGGTAATTTCTCAACTAGATGCTGTTGGGTAAGTAGCACAGAAACTTGAGCATCTGCGAGCATAAAACTCAGACGATCTTGGGGATACCCTGGATCAAGTGGTACGTAAGCCCCACCCGCCTTGAGAATACCAAGTAATCCCACCACCATCTCTAAAGAACGCTCCACACATATCCCCACCAGCACATCTGCGGACACTCCCAAAGACTGCAAGTAATGCGCTAACTGGTTAGCACGACAATTCAACTGATGGTAAGTCAATTGTTCATTTTCAAACACTACTGCTACAGCATCGGGGGTGCGTTCCACCTGTTCTTCAAACAACTCATGAATACATTTATATTGGGGATAATCTACGCTTGTATCATTCCACTCAACTAATAATTGTTGTTGCTCAGATGCTGTGAGCATTGATAATTGAGAAATCCGCTCTTGAGGATTGGCGACAATACTTTCCAGCAATGTCACAAAATGACCAGTTATCCGTTCAATTGTGTTGCTATCAAACAAGTCAGTATTGTATTCCCACCCTCCCACTAGCCCAGTGCTAGTGTTTTCCATTGATAAAGTTAAATCAAACTTGGCGATCGCACTTTCTATAGGCAATTCACTGACACTTAACTCAGTCAACTCTATTTCAGATGTAGGCGCATTATTGAGAACGAACATCACCTGAAATAGTGGTGTATAGCTGAGATCCCGTTCTGGCTGCAATGCTTCTACCAACATTTCAAAGGGCAAATCTTGATGAGCGTAGGCGGATAATGCCATTTCCCGGATACGTGGGAGTAATTCGTTAAAACTAGGATTTTCAGATAAATCAGTCCGCATCACCAAAGTATTGACAAAAAAGCCAATTAACCCTTCTATCTCGGTGCGATCGCGGTTAGCAATTGGTGTCCCCACCAAAATATCTGTTTGTCCCGTGTAGCGATAAAACAGAGTATTATATGCCGCCAACAGAGTCATAAACAAAGTCACCCCTTGCTTTTGACTTAACTGCACCAACCGTTGAGTTAGTTCACTCGACAAAGCAAACTCAAGATATGCGCCATTGAAAGTCTGTACAGCAGGTCTAGGTCTATCTGTGGGTAATGGCAAGAACGTAGGTGCATTTGCCAATTGTTGTTTCCAGTAACTTAATTGGTTTTGTAGAACCTCCCCTTGCAACCATTGTCTTTGCCAAATTGCGAAATCTGCATACTGAATCGGCAGTGGTAATAAGGGTGAAAGTTCACCTTGGGAATAAGCATTGTACAGTGCTTGTAACTCCTCAATAAACACACCTATCGACCAGCCATCACTGACAACGTGGTGCATACACACTAATAACCACTGCTCTGTAGGAGAAAGCACTATTAATGTTGCTCTGATTAATGCATCATCAGCTAAATCAAAAGGAAGAAACGCTTGTTCTTGGACTAATTTCTGTGCAGCAGTTTTTTGTTCTGTTAAAGGTAAATGCTTTAACTCAACAACTGATAGTGTCCAAGGTATATTTTCCTGTTCCCTGTTCTCTGTTCCCTGTTCCCTGCAATTGTGAATGATTTGAGTAGCTTGTCCATCAACTGTGATGAAGTTAGCGCGTAATGCTTCGTGGCGATGAATAATTTCAATTAAGCTTTGTTCTAAGGCGACAACATTAAGAGTTCCGACTAAGCGCAACCCGAAGGGGATGTTGTATGAACCACTGTTCGGCTCGAACTGGTCTAAAAACCATAAACGCTGTTGAGCATAAGACAGTGGTGTTTCTACATTCTCTGCCCGCTTTAAAATGGGTGGTGCGGCAAGTTCTAAGTCTTGTTGCTGCAACTGTTGAATGTTATGCGATAGTTCAGCGATCGTTGGTGCAGCAAATAGCGATCGCAATGGTAGTTCTACTTTCAAGCTGCTACGCACACGGGAAATAAGTTGCGTTGCTAATAGAGAGTGTCCCCCTAGCTGAAAGAAGTTATCATGTCTGCCTACAACGTCTACTTTTAGGACTTGTTGCCAAATCAGTGACAGTATTTCTTCGATGGGGTTGCGTGGGGCGACATATTTCTCTAATAATTCACTACTTGGCTCTGGTGCTGGTAAAGCGCGACGGTCTATTTTGCCATTGGGGGTTAGGGGTAAAGACTCCAGGATGACTATTGCCGAAGGAACCATGTAGTCTGGTAACTTTTCCTTGAGGTTGCTACGTAGTTCGCTAATTGTGAGTGTTACTTGTGGTTGAGGTACGATGTAGGCAACTAAGCGCTTGTCACCAGGAGTATCTTCACGAGTTATGACACATGATGCTTGAACATGGGGATGTTGGCTTAGTGCTACTTCTATTTCTCCCAACTCAATGCGGAATCCCCGGATTTTTACTTGGTTATCGATACGCCCCAGATATTCTATATTTCCATCTGGTAAATAACGAGCCAAGTCCCCAGTTTTATAAAGTCGGGGACTGGGGATTGGGGACTGGGTATTGGGAAGAACTTCTGCCCCCCTGCTCCCCTGCTCCTCTGCTCCCCTGCTTCTACCAAAGGGATTGGGAATAAATTTTTCTTGTGTTAACTCTGGTCGGTTCAAGTAGCCTCTTGCTAATCCTGCACCACCAATGTGCAGTTCTCCTGGTACACCTATAGGTACTGGTTGTAAGTTTTGGTCTAGTATGTATATCTGGGTATTGTCAATTGGGCGACCAATAGAAATCAAGCGAGAGCTTGATTCGAGTTGACATATTGATGACCAAATAGTAGCCTCTGTTGGCCCATAAAGGTTCCACAAAGAAGCGCTCCTGGTAAGTAATTGACTAACTAGATCCCAAGGTAAAGCTTCACCCCCGCAAAGTATTTTTAAATCGCTAAATTGGTAGTTGGAGTCTAGAAGCAATCTCCAAGTAGCTGGAGTTGCTTGCATAATTGTTGCCTTAGACTTAACTAGCAAATCAAATAACTCTCTTCCATCAAGGGTCACGTCACGACGGGCTATGACTAGACATGCACCTACAGTTATAGGCAGAAAAATTTCTAAGGCAGCAATATCAAAGGAAATAGTAGTGATTGCAAGCAGTGTATCTTGTTTTGTTATTCCTGGGCGCTGCTGCATGGCAGAGAGAAAATTGCTCACAGCCGTATGTGAAATTTGCACACCTTTGGGCTGGCCTGTAGAACCGGAAGTATAAATCACATAAGCTAAGTTACTAGCTTGGACATTAGTGATGGGATTTCCTTGAGGTAACTGAGAAATCAACTGCCAAGTATCCAAGCTTACAAGCTGCGCCTGACATTGAGGTAATTTTTCAACTAAATGCTGTTGGGTTAGCAGCACGGAAACTTGAGCATCTTCTAAGATAAAGCTCAGACGGTCTTGGGGATACTCAGGGTCAAGTGGTACGTAAGCCCCACCCGCCTTGAGAATACCAAGTAATCCCACCAGCATCTCTAAAGAACGCTCTACACATATCCCCACCAGTACGTCGGCGGACACTCCCAAAGACTGCAAGTAATGCGCCAACTGGTTAGCACGACAATTCAATTCATGGTACGTCAATTGTTGATTTTCAAATACCACCGCGATGGCATTGGGTGTACGCTCTACTTGCTCCTCAAACAACTTATGGATACATTTATCTTGGGGATAATCTACGCTTGTATCATTCCACTCGACTAATAACTGTTGCTGCTCAGATGCTGTGAGCATTGGCAATTGGGAAATCTGCTCGCTGGGATTTGCCACGATCGCTTCAAGTAGAGTCAGAAAATGACCAGTCATCCGTTCGATAGTGCTGCTATCAAACAAGTCAGTGTTGTATTCCCACCACCCAAAGAGTCCATTGGGAGTGTTTTCCATTGATAAAGTTAAATCAAACTTTGACGTGGTGATTCCTATTGGCAAGCCACTGACACTTAACTCAGTCAACTCTATTTCAGACATGGGAGCGTTCAGGAGAACGAACATCGCTTGGAACAATGGTGTATAGCTGAGATCCCGTTCTGGTTCCAATGCTTCCACCAACATCTCAAAGGGCAAATCTTGATGAGCGTATGCGGATAATGCCATTTCTCTGAGGCGCAGGAGTAATTCGTTAAAACTGGGGTTCCCTGCTAAATCAGTCCGCATCACTAAAGTATTGACAAAAAAGCCCATTAACCCTTCTATCTCAGCGCGATCGCGGTTAGCAATTGGTGTCCCCACCAAAATATCTGATTGTCCCGTATAGCGGTAAAGTAATGTGTTATATGCCCCCAACAAAGTCATAAACAGGGTACAACCTTGCTGCTGACTTAGCTGCAACAACCGTTGAGTTAACTCAACAGACAGAGTAAATACATGATATGAGCCATTGAAAGTCTGCACAGCAGGTCTGGGTCTATCTGTGGGTAGTGGCAAGAATGTGGGTGCATTTGCCAACTGTTTTTCCCAGTAACTCAAATGGTTTTGTAGTACGTCTCCTTGCAACCATTGTCTTTGCCAAATTGCAAAATCTGCGTACTGAATTGGTAGTGGTAACAAGGGTGACGCTTGACCGATTGAATAAGCATTGTACAGTGCCTCTAACTCCTGGACAAACACACCTATTGACCAGCCATCACAGACAACGTGGTGCATACACACTAATAAGCACTGTTCTTTTGAAGACAGCATTACTAATGTCGCTCTAATTAAGGCATCATTTGCTAAGTCAAAAGGCTCAATTGCTTTTTGTTCCAGTAATTTCTGTGCAGCAGTTTGTTGTTCTGTTAAGGGTAAATGCTGCAAGTCAACAACTGCAACTGTCCAATTTGTTTGAGTTTGAATTATTTGTGTTGGCTTTCCATCAACAGTAACAAAATTGGTGCGTAAGACTTCATGGCGATCGATAAATTTTTGTAAACTTTGTTCTAAGGCGGCAACATTAAGAGTTCCTACTAGACGCAAACCAATGGAGATGTTGTATAAGGCACTGTTCGACTCTAACTGGTTTAAAAACCATAAACGTTGTTGAGCATAAGACAGTGGTATTTCTATATTCTCTACCCGCCTTAAGATGGGTGGTGCTGACAGTTCTATATTTTGCTGCTGTAACTGCTGAATTGATGGTGCTAACTCGGCAATTGTTGGTGCAGCAAATAACTCACGCAATGATATTTCTACTTTCAATCTGCTACGCACACGGGAGATGAATTGCGTTGCTAGTAGAGAATGTCCTCCTAGTTCAAAGAAGTTATCATGTCTGCCTACAAGCTCTAATTTCAGAACTTGTTGCCAAATTACTGCCAGGATTTCTTCGATAGGGGTGCGCGGTGCTACATATTTCTCTGATAATTCACTACTTGGCTCTGGTAAAGCGCGACGATCTATTTTGCCGTTGGGGGTTAGGGGTAAAGATTCTAAGATGGCGATCGCACTTGGTACCATGTATTCTGGTAGCTTTTCTTTGAGGAAGCTACGCAGTTCTTGAACTGTGGCTGTCTGCTCTGGTTGCAGTACGATGTAGGCTACTAGACGTTTGTCACCCCTGTTATCTTCACGGGCTATGACACATGATGCTTGCACATGAGGATGTTGGCTTAGTACTGCTTCGATTTCTCCCAACTCAATGCGGAAACCACGGATTTTCACCTGATGGTCAATACGTCCCAAGTATTCGATGTTGCCATCTTGCAGATAACGAGCTAAGTCCCCAGTTTTATACAGACGCTCGGAATTAGAGGATTGGTCTTCTATTTTTCCCCTGCTCCCTGCCCCCTGCTCCTTGCCTCTTTTAAAGGGGTTGGGGATGAATTTCTGTTGTGTTAACTCGTTTCGGTTGAGATAACCTCGCGCCACTCCCGCACCACCAATGTGCAGTTCTCCTGGTACACCAATTGGTACTGGTTGTAATTGCGAATCTAAAATGTAGATTTCTGCATTGGCAATTGGACGACCAATGGTAATTTTTTCGTCCTCTGGAGTGCATTTTGCCACTGTTGCACAAACACTCGCTTCTGTCGGCCCGTAAGCGTTAAAGAAGTTTCTGCCTTTTGACCATTGTCGCATCAGTTCCAGAGGACAGGCTTCTCCGGCGACAACGATCGCTTGCAATGTTGGCAGTTCTTCTACTGGTAAGACTGCTAAGGCTGATGGTGGTAAGGTGACATGGGTAATACCATCATCCTTTAATCGCTCAATTAAAGGCATACCCGGCATTATCGAGTCTTTTGTTCCTAAATAAAGTCTTGCCCCAGATCCCAAAGCCATCAAGATTTCTGATATGCAAGCATCAAAACTGAAGGAGGCAAACTGGAGAACTCGACTATCACCAGACAAGCCGAAAACCTGAATCTGAGCTTGAGCGAGATTGCACAATCCACTATGCTCAACCATTACGCCTTTGGGTTTGCCTGTGGAGCCGGATGTGTAAATCACATTCGCTAGATCAGTACTCTTTACTACCTCAATCAGGTTGTTCTGTTTGTTTTGCAGAATTTCTGACCAGACTTCATCTAAACAAATCAGTTTTGCCTGATACTCAGGTAGTCGATCCAGGAATCGCTGTTGACTTATTAATACTGGAACTTGAGCGTCTTCGAGCATGAAGCTGAGACGGTCTTGGGGATATTCTGGGTCAAGTGGTACGTAAGCCCCACCCGCCTTGAGAATGCCCAATAGTCCCACTACCATCTCTAAGGAGCGCTCTACACAAATCCCCACCAGCACGTCGGGTTTCACACCCAAAGACTGCAAGTAATACGCCAACTGGTTAGCACGGCTGTTTAATTCGCGGTACGTCAATTGTTGGTTCTCAAACACCACCGCCACAGCATCGGGTGTACGCTCTACTTGCTCCTCAAACAACTGATGAATACATTTATCGAAGGCGTAGTCTACTTGAGTATCATTCCACTCAATTAATAACTGCCGTTCTTCAGATTGTGTGAGCATTGGTAATTGGTCAATTCGTTGCTGGGGATTTGCCACAATTGCTGAAAGCATTGTTACAAAATGCCCCATCATCCGCGCGATCGCACTGTCATCAAATAAGTCGGTGTTATAATTCCACGTACCTTTGAGTGAGTTAGTCTCTTCAAGAATAGTTAAGGTTATATCAAAAGCGGCTCCTTTAGACTCTGGAATCAATGATTCCAAAATCAAACCATCGATATCTATATTCTGGTGAGAGCGATTCCAAATTAAGGCTACCTGATAGAGTGGCGAAAAACTGGGGTTACGGACAGGTTGCAATTGCTCTACCAGTAGGGGAAAGGGATAATCTTGATGGTCTTGGGCATCTAATACACAAGAGTGCGATCGCTCTAGCAACTCTTTAAAAGTCGGTTTTCCTGAAAGGTCTCCTCGCAAGACCACAGGATTAGTAAAATAACCCACAATATTTTCAAACTCTGAACGGCTCCGATTCACCATTCGAGAGCCAATTAAAATATCTTCTTGGTTGGTATAACGTAATAATAGTATTTGTAGTGCTGTCAATAAAACTATATAAAGAGACGCACCTTCTCTCTTCGCCAATTTTGTGAGCTTTTGCCGCAATTCTTCGTCAACAGTAAACAAGCGGGAAGCACCATTATAGGTTTGGCTTTCAGGTCTTGGTCGATCTGTTGGCAAATTTAGCAATGGCAACTCACCAGATAGTTGTTGCTGCCAGTAAGTCCACAAACTTTCTCCATCTGAACTAGCGAGCATTTGCTCTGACCAGTTGATGTAATCTTGATATTGATAATTTTGTGTTGATAGTTGGGTTGCTTCACCTATGGCGTAGGCGTAGCCCGTCGTAGACATCGCTTTATACAAAGCTCGGAGTTCACCGATCGTGATTTCTAAAGAACAGAAATCTCCCACTATCTGATGTAGCGCGATTAAGAGAATATGTTCTTTGGTTGCTAATTTATCAGTTTCAATATGGTTAATTAATAAATCAAAGCGCAATATTGGGCCTTGCTCTAAGTTGAAAGGGCGATCGCTCTTTTCTGAGAGCCAGTTGTTTACATCATCTTGTCCAAGATCGAAAGCTTCTTGGATGCTAAAGTCAACTTGCTGATTTTCGTGAACTGTTTGCACAGGTTCGCCGTCAATGGTTGCAAAGGTAGTCCTCAAAAGTGGATGCCTTTCAACTAGAGCTTGTGCTGCCTTCTTTAAGGCTGGAATATCTAAATTTGTAACTAATTTTGCTGTATATGTGACGTTGTAAGCAATACTGCTGGGTGCTAATTGATATAAAAACCAGAGTGCCTTTTGACCGTGAGAGAGGGGATAAGTTACAGAGCGATCTGTACTCTGGGATAAAATGCGGATAATTTCTGGTTCCGATTGCTTAATTTCCTCCAACAACTCAGGGGAGAGTGATTTTTCAGGCGATCGATAGCGCAGTTTGTCTCCATCAACCCAAAGTTCAACATTCTTTGTTGAAAGATTTTTTAGAAGCTCTATTAAATTCATGAGTTTACTCTAATCGATACTAATTTAATAAACTAATATTTTCCTCTAAAGCTACCTCAAATTCTTACAGTCTTAACTAAGAGTAAGTTAATAGTAACTAGAATTTTTGATACTTGTTACTATCAAAATTTTGCTTTCCCAATGATAGATTTTACTAGTTTTCAAGAAAAGTTTACTTTTAAATAAGCGGAGTTTGTTTATTTAAAGCTGTACTTTTTAATTGAATTTATGAATTATCTCACCTTCGTCAAAAAAATACAATCCCAATTAAGACAGTTAAGCGGACAGTTAAGACAGTTAAGACAGTTAAGAGATATCAACTCGGTAAATTGGGGTAAAAACAAAAAATAAAATGTAAATTAGTTTATACTGCGTTATAGAATATGAAACATGGCGCAAAAATTATTTGCTGAAAACTTATTAACTGTTGTCAACTCTCGACACTAAGAAGCTTGCAGCAGATTAATGAATGCGTCAGTTAGTAGAAATATTGGGCTAAATAATACCTTCACAAGCATATTTACCAATTTGTGAATTTGTGATAATAAGCCTATAATTATCCAAAAAGCCCAACAATTACACTAGGTCAATTTGCTACTTCATTTATGGCTATAATGCTTATTTAGTAAGGAATTGAGCCTTAACACTACTTCCATATAACTAGCTTAATTATTAGCTAAAGTCTTAGTTTAGTTTCAGAATATGCCAACCCAAGTTGTTCAAGCTCAACCTTCAACAAATGCTTTTTTAGGTTTTCTTCAATTTTGGAAAGACGTAAAAGCCGTCGCCCAACCTTACTGGTATCCACATGAGCCAGGAGACAGAGCATTTTCAGAGGTGATTCGCTCATGGGGAATGCTTATTCTCCTGATATTATTAATAATTGCGCTTGTTGGTGCAAATGTTTTTAATAGCTTTATTAATCGCTATTTGGCCGATATCATCATTAAAGAGAAGGAAATCTCTAAGTTTTATGATGCTTTACTGCTTTATGGTTCAGTTCTGGTATTGGGAACTCTCTTAGCAGGGTTCTCCAGACTAGTGAGAAAAAAAATTGCTCTAGATTGGTATCAATGGCTGAATAATAAGATTTTATCAAAATATTTAAATAGTCGAGCTTATTACAAAATCAACTTTAAATCTAGTATTGATAATCCAGATCAACGTTTATCTCAAGAAATCGAACCAATTGCAAGCAATGCTTTAAGTTTTTCAGCTACTCTCCTAGAAAAAATACTAGAGATGTCAGCTTTTTTATTAGTTCTTTGGTCAATCTCTCAGTCTGTTGCACTGATTTTAGTTAGTTATACGGTTATAGGAAACTTGATTGCTGTTTACTTGACCCAAGAATTAAATAAAATTAATCGAGAAGAACTCGAAGCGAAAGCTGAATACACCTATTGTCTGACTCATTTACGCACTCATGCTGAATCGGTAGCTTTCTTTCGAGGAGAGAAGCAGGAATCAAATATTATTGCCCGCAGATTTAGTAATTTGATAAAAAATGCTAAATGCAAAATTGATTGGGAGAAGAATAGTGAGATTTTTAACAGAGGTTATCAATCTGTAATTCAAATATTTCCATATATAGTATTTGGCCCTTTACAAATTAGAGGTGAAATGGAATTTGGAGAAATTATCCAAGCATCTGTCTGTTGCTATTTTTTTGCTAATGCTTTGGGTGATTTAATTAATGAATTTGGGAATTCTGGGAGATTTTCTAGCTATGTTGAACGGTTATCTGAATTTTCAAATGCTTTAGAAGAATTAACTAGAGAACCAGAGAATGTCAGTAGTATTAAAACAATAGAAGAAAATCATCTCGCTTTTGAGAATGTCACCTTACAAACGCCTAACTATGAACAGGTAATCTTTGAAGATTTGTCTTTGTCAATTCAACCAGGTGAAGGTTTATTGATTGTTGGGCCAAGTGGTCGAGGTAAAAGTTCTCTATTGAGAGCGATCGCTGGTTTGTGGAATGCTGGGACTGGGCGTCTAGTGCGACCTCCTTTAGAAGAAGTCTTGTTTCTACCCCAACGTCCTTACATAATTTTGGGAACTTTGCGCGAACAGTTACTTTATCCTAATACTAATCGTCAGATGACTGATGTAGAACTCAAAGCAGTATTACAACAAGTCAATCTGCAAAACTTACTTAGTCGAGTCGATGGCTTTGATACTGAAGTTCCTTGGGAAAATATATTATCGATAGGAGAACAACAACGCTTGGCTTTTGCACGACTGTTAGTGACTCATCCTAGCTTTACTATATTAGATGAAGCAACCAGTGCTTTAGATTTGAAAAATGAAGCAAGTTTATATCAACAGTTACAATCAACGAAAACAACATTTATCAGTGTTGGACATCGGGAAAGCTTGTTTGATTATCACCAATGGGTTTTGGAATTGTCACAAGATTCTAGTTGGCAACTTGTGACTATTCAGGACTATCGAAATCAAAAAGTAAGTTTTACTAAACCCCCAACAGATGCTCAAATCAAAATAGATGATTCATCTCAAGATAAAGCTCAAAATAAGCTAGAAATAAGCACAAGCGAAAAGCTTACTCATAAAGAAATGAATGAACTAACGTACTATTCTCTTAGCACCATTAGAAGCAAAGCAAGTAAAGGAGAGTCTATAACTACTAGGGACGGCGTTAGCTATGGATATGATAAAGATCCCAAAGTATTGAAGTGGTCGAGACTTTAATAGCCGCTATCCTTGAGAAGTCAAGAAAGCAGCAGATAATCTCAGATTTATCAATAAAATGCAATAGCAATTTAAGTCACTTAAATGGACAGTTAAGATAGTCAGTAGACCAAAAAGTTTTGCGATCGCTCTGTAATGAATACCTATTTCAGTTAGATTTGACTTTCAGTAGACCGAAAATTTCTGCGATCGCTCAGTGTGACTTGTAACCAGACCCAAAATTTGTCAGGGTCTGGAAGCATAAGCGAGGATTTTAGTGTCACTTAAAGGAAAAGATGGCCGGAATTAAAGGATAAAGTGGCCGCCCTTAAAACCTGGAATACTTATTTTTACATTGCCCTATTTTCCAGGGTTAGCGCGTCTCAAAGCCTATTGACAATAGGACTTGCCTGATATAGCAAT